>ONKQ01000064.1 GCA_900318465.1 uncultured Bacteroidales bacterium | reverse complement strand
GAAACGGCAGTCCGCAATATGCTGGTCTGCGCTTTCCGCGCTGATGACCTTAGCGCTGATGATATGCGAGAAGTGGCCTCATTCAAGAGCGTTGTGATGAATTATCTTCAGATGGAAAGGCTGTTTGGAAAATGAAAAAGCTGAGCCTTGAAACGGCCGAAATCCTTGCAGGAAAGATGCGAAGCGAGTTGCTGCGTGTTTCCGCAACGGAGCCGCTCAATATGAAGACTGCCCTCCGTCAATTGAATGTGATGACGCTCTATCGGCCCTTGTCGGATAAATTATTTGGATTGTCGCTTCTGACCCCAGACAAAAAGCATCGTTTCATGTTGGTGAACAGCAATTCGAGACGGGGACGGCAACATTTTACCATTGCGCATGAGTTGTACCATTTGTATTACGACGAGAATCCCCAGCCGCATTTCTGCGACAACTCAATCTATACCGATGCCGCTGAGAGGTCGGCCAACCTGTTCGCTTCCGCTTTGCTGATGCCCAAGGAAGGTTTGCTGAAAAACATTCCATCCGATGAGATTGTCAGTAAAAGTGTCAGTATTGACACGTTGCTTCGGATGGAGCATCTATATGGGGTTTCGCATCATACTTTGGTGGTGAGGCTGAAGGAATTGCACATTGTCAGTCCTGTTTCTGCTGACGCGCTGTTGGCTGTTTCGATTACGCAGGAGGCAGCTTTGCGCGGATATGATGTCGAACTCTATTCAAAAGGAAACGAGGGATTGGTCATCGGTGATTTTGGCTCCAAGGCTCGTAAGTTATTCGACGAGGAACGGATTTCCGAAGGCCATTATCTCGAACTGCTCAACCTAATCGGCTATGGAGAAAGTCAAAATCATACTGGATGCTGACGTGTTGCTTCATTTCGCCAAGGCGGGACGACTGAACATGTTGCTGGAAATATTGCCGGAATATGAACATGTCGTTTTGAGCATTATTTGCCTAATAACCAAGTATAAATGTTTGTTTTTAATTTGGTAAATTCACATAATTTGCGTATCTTTGCACTTCAATAGAGAACCTATGACCGAGGAACAATACATCAATTTCGACGAATATATCCGTCAGGGCGAGCCGCAGAAAAAGGCGCGTGCCGATGCTTGGCGCGTGGCCATTGGCTTGCAGGCCGTTGACGGGCTGAAGACTTCGGCCTACCTTCAGGAGACCGCCCGCCGCAACATTGAGGGAGACATCACCATCGACGAGGCCAAGGAATTGGTTAACCAATACTATATCAAGAAAACCACGCACGAAGATGGCGATGCCAACGTGGAAGAAGCCGACAAGGTTTCAACGAACATATCAAAACTGCTGCAAACCGACTCGTTCACCTATAGCGTGGCAGGTTTTGCGGCCATCCACAGGGCCATATTCAACGGCGTTTTCAAACACGCGGGTCGCTTCAGAGACTACGACATCACGAAAAAGGAGTGGGTGCTGCGCGGCGACACGGTGTTTTATGCCCATTGGGAGGATTTGCAGATGACCCTCCAATACGACTTGGATCAAGAATGGCAATTCGATTATAAGTCGTTGGAAAAGAATCAGTTGGTTGAGCATTTTGCCAAGTTCGTTTCGGGCATTTGGCAAATTCATCCTTTCGGTGAGGGCAACACCCGCACCACGGCCATTTTCACCATCAAATACCTGCGCTCGTTGGGCTTCGATGTGAACAACGACTTGTTTGAACAGCACTCATGGTATTTCCGCAACGCACTCGTCCGTGCCAACTATCGCAATGTGGCCAAAGGCATCGATTACGAACCTGTTTTTTTGGTGCGCTTCTTTCGCAATTTGCTTCTCGGAGAGGAAAATGCACTGAAAAACCGTTATATGATGATTGACCCGCCCGAGGAATGGAAGATGCCGGAAGCAGAACAAACACCCGACAAGTTACCCGACAAGTTACCCGACAAGTTACCCGACAAGTTACCCGACAAGTTGCTTCCTAAGAATCAGAAAATCATTAGTTTATTGATGGTTGTCGGGTTGAAGGAATTTTCCATAAAAGAAATGCTTGAGCATCTTGGCTTGAAGAATAGGGAGAGCTTTATGGAGGTATATCTTGAGCCTGCATTAAAGGAAAAGTTTGTCCGAAGGCTCTATCCCGACAAACCTAATCACCCACGGCAAAAGTATCTGCTGACGACAAAAGGTACGGTGCTGTACAACGAAATCATCTCAAGTCACTGATTTTTCCCCCGACTTTCCACCCAAATCCAAAGCCGCCACATCAAATAGCCCCAAGCGAAGAAAAGGACGTAGAAAACCCATTTTGGGACGGGGGTCTGGTAAGCGTCCTCGTTGACGATTTCCGAGTATTGCTCAGTGGGGATGTCGGCATAGTAATAGGCCCCCGCGCCAAAGTCGTAGCCTTCGACGAGACCGAATTTGTTGGCCATAATCCAGCCGGCCAAAAACAAAGTGATTACCACCACGACGATGGTAATCACTTTGAAGATTTTGTGGTTTTTGTTCATCATTTGAACATATCCAGATTCGGTACTTCAAAGATGGCTCCAGAGAGCAGGAACCACACCGCGAACAGCGTGAGGGCGATGTTGAACAACTGGCCGATGATGTAGAGCCAGAGCACCTTGCCACCTTGCATCTGCTTGAAGAGGGTCTTGAAGTTGGTGTCCAATCCGATGCTGGTGAAGGCCAACACGAAAGCCCAGTTCTTGTATTGGTCGAGGACGCCATTGATGGCTTTTACGTCGCTGCCGAGAGGTTTGACGATGAAGGAAGCGACCAACGAAGCCACAAAGAAACCGATAATGAACTTCGGGAAGCGGGTCCAGATTTCGCCGGCATCGACTTTTTGGTTCGGGTCTTTATCGACCTTGGTGGCGAAGAAGATAGCCACGAAGAATGCGATGAAACCGATGAGGATGTTTTGGATCATCTTGACCATGGAAGCGACTTGCTCGGCTTCCTCGCCGAGGGCACTACCAGCCAGCACCACTGCACCCGTCGAGTCCACAGTGCCGCCGATGAGGGCGCCGCCCATCATCTGGTTCATGCCGCAGGCGCGGATAATCATAGGTTCAAATACCATCATCAGGATGGTGAAAATGATGGAGATGGAGATGGCCAACGAGAGGTCTTCTTTCTTGGCTTTGGAAGCCGCACCCGTGGCTATGGCCGCACTGGTACCGCACACCGAGGTGGCCGAAGCCAATGTGATGACCAAAGGCTTGTTGTCGATTTTCAGGACTTTGGTGCCGAGCCACCACATAAAGATGATGACGATAGGCGTGACGATCCACGCGATGCCGAGGCCATAGAGGCCGAACTTGGCGATGTTGCTGAACAGCACCGAGAAGCCCATGATGACCAAGCCCGTCTTGATGTAGAACTCGGTGCGGATGGCGGGTTTCAGCCATTCGGGTGTGCCGACGGTGTTGGAAATCAACAGGCCGATGAGCAAAGCCCAGAAAGCCCATTCGAGGTACATCTTGAGCGTGTATTCGGCACTAATCATTCTGACCACGACACAGATGAGGAACAGCACGACGAAGGCAGGGATGAACTTGCCGATTTTCTCGCCTTGCAGTTTGATGCCGATGCCGAACAGGATGCCCGTCACCAAGAAGGTGCGGAGCAGTTTGACCCAAAACTCGCCGTTGAATTGTGCGGCCAGCGATTTCTTCGTTTCCACGTTCTCCCACCAGTGCCAGGTGCCGAACTTGGCGGCGGAGAAATCAAATGAGCCCGTGAGGACGGCGATGCAGGCCACCGCGATGACGATGAAGCCGATCCAAACGGCCAACCAGTCTTCTTTTTTCCAAAGGTTGGATGCGTTATTGTTTGCCATAACGATTCAAAATTTGAGATTCAAGATTTAAAATTTATAGCTTAGGATACCGACCACACGGTGCGTGTTGCTACCGCTTTCCTTTTGGACCAATGAGTAGTCGAGTTTGAAGTTGAGCGACTTAATGGGCCAGTAGTTGATGCCAGCAGTGTACCAATTGTTGCCGCCAGGAAAACCGGTAGTGAAATGTTCGTAACGAAGGACGGGCATCAGTTTCTGGCTCTTGTCTTTTCCTATGGCAAAGTTGTAGCCAGCTACTGCGTAATAACCCTTGCTGTATAAAGTTATGTCTTGGATAATGGGATTGGCTTGTTCGTCTAAAGCACCGATTTTGCATCCTGTCTCTCCACTGAGGTATTCACCACGGATGACGAGCTTACCATCATTGTATTGAACACCGGCGGCCCAACGATTGCGGACACCATTGGGAAAAGCTATTACACCGCCAGCAATGCCGTTTGCTGCTATCTGGTTTTCGATGGTTGCATTTTTGTACATACCCCAGTAGTACGAACCGCTCAAAGTCAGGTTCTTCAGGCCGGGATGCACTTCGAGGCGGCCAACAATGTCCTTGCGGTTGTTGTTGTCGAGTTGGTTGGCTCCGTTGCCATTGAACACGCCGATGCTGTAGTCGACGATGCCGAATTTGTCTCCGTTTTGCGTTTCGACAGGGAAGAGGCTACCCGTGGCCATGATACCGAGGTCGCGGCCCAAGGAACCCACGCCGCAAACGTCGCTGTATCCGACAAGCTTTTGTACGCTCTCGCCATAGTCGAAGATTTCGAGGTTGACGGGGTTGATGGGGCTCTCGATGGAGAACGGGGTCTTGAACTGGCCCACTTGGATGGCAAACTCGTTGCAAGGCTTGTACTTCAGGAAAGCATCGACGAGCATCGGGCTACGGCTGAAGTCGCCTTGGATCTTGTAGGTCAATCCCTTGGCGAGGTTTCCTTCCACCGACATACGCACGCGGCGCATCCTGAGGGTATTGTCAATAAGGTTACCATCTTCGTTTAGGTTGGCAAGGTACATTCCTTGGACAAAGCCTGAGATTTTGGGCATACGATTCACCTTGCCTTCAAGGTCGTTCACTTGTTGTTGCAAATTGTCTTGTGCACTGACGCACAACGGAATAGCTAATGCCAGCATTCCGATGAAATAACGAAAATTGCGTTTCATTTTAGTAAGTTTTAATTCGTTTTCAATTTTAAAATCGGCGGCAAAAATAGTAAAAATACTTATAGTAAGTATATTTACTAATTATTTTCGATGAAAAAATGTGGATGTGAGCTTGTTTCAAATCCCTATGAGTTCCGCATGTCGCGTCATCTCCTCAAAAGTAATCTTGAACCACTCCGTGTAAAGTTCGGGATGTAATTTGATGTCTTCTTTCAAGTCTTTGAGGCTCATGTATTTCCATGATTCCACTTCGTCGCGGTTGATGTTAGGCGTTTCGTCGCTTCGGCCAATCCAAACGTGGTCGAATTCGTGTTCGGTGAGACCTTGTCCGACGGGAGCCTTATATATAAAGGTGTACACTTCGTGCATCGGGCAAATCATACCCATTTCTTCTTGAAGGCGGCGTGAAGTGGCTTCGGCCAGCGTTTCACCGTCGCGGGGATGGCTGCAACAGGTGTTGGTCCAGAGGCCGGGGGAGTGGTACTTCGAGAGGGCGCGTTGCTGCATGAGCAGTTCGCCCTTCGAGTTGAAAATGAAGATGGAAAATGCCCTATGCAAATGCGGTGTCACGTGCGCGGCCTGCTTCTCCATTCGACCTATGGGCTGGTCGTTTTCATCGACTAAGATTACGTATTCCATTTTTTTTGTTTTTAACTACGGATTACACGGATTTTACTGATGATTTAGGTCGGAGATTTTGCAGCTAAAGCTGCGGATTAGTACGGATGGTTTTGGGAGACAGGTTAGGGAAACGCTTGTGATATAGGCTCTCTTCACCGAAATTCAATAACAATCCCATCTTTTTCCCAGTGGCTTTCACATAATGGATGATTTGTGCTTCGTGTTCAGGAAGAATTGTCGAAACAGCTTTTAATTCAACAATAATTTTGTCGTAGCAAAAGAAATCTGGAATATAATATTGTTTGAGCAAAACATCTTTATATTGTATTTGGATTTTTTGTTGAGCAACGAATGGAATATTTCGTCTTGAAAATTCAATTTCCAAAGCTTCTTGATACACGGACTCTAAAAACCCAGAACCAAGTTCCCGATGCACACTCATTGCTGCCCCAATGATATTGTATGTTTCGTTTCTATAAACAAGTCCTTCGTCCATAATCATTTGCTATCTGTGAAAACTTGTCGCTTGATTCCTCAATTTTTATCTGATATCTGTCAAATCCGTGAAATCCGTAGTTTATCAAACATTGAATCTAATATTCAGAATGTCACCGTCTTGCACAACATACGTCTTGCCTTCCACGCGGAACTTGCCCGCTTCTTTCACTGCGGCTTCTGAGCCATATTGCAGGAAGTCCTCCGTGCTCATCACCTCGGCGCGGATGAAGCCACGTTGCAGGTCGCTGTGGATGGCGCCGGCGGCGATGGGGGCAGTGTCTCCCACATGGATAGTCCATGCACGAGTTTCGTCGGGACCGGTGGTGAAGAACGAATGAAGGTTCAAGGTGTGGTAAGCCGTGCGTACGAGTTTGTTCACGCCGGGTTCGGTCAGGCCGGCGTCTTCCATGAAGAGGGCGCGGTCGTCGGCATCGAGTTCGGCGATTTCAGCTTCCAGCTTACCGGCGATGATAAGCATATCTTGACCTTCCTTCAAGGCGGCTTTCACGGCATCGGAATACTTGTTGCCAGTGGTGGCCGAAGCATCGTCCACGTTGCAGACATAGATGATGGGTTTGGCCGTAAGCAGTTGGATGTCTTGCACATACTTCTTGTCTTCATCAGCTACTTTGGCATCGCGGGCGTTGCCGAAGTTCTCCAAGGTTTCTTTGTAAACGCTCAACACATCGAAGGCTTTCTTGAAGTCTTTTTCGCCGTTTTTGAGCATTTTTTGGGTGCGTTCCAACTTACGGGTGACCAAATCCAAGTCACGGACTTGAAGCTCTAAATCAACGAGTTCCATGTCGCGAACAGGGTCGATGCTGCCTTCGCTGTGGGGGATGTTGGGGTCGTCGAAGCAACGCAGTACATGGATGAGGGCATCCATCGTCTGCACCTCGGCCAAGAGTTTGTTGCCCACGCCCTGACCGCCTTTGCTCAGTCCGGGCAGATCGACGATTTCGACCGTGGCGGGCACGATGCGCTTCGAGTGGGAGATGTTGTCAATCTTTTTGAGTCGGTCGTCAACCACCTCACACATGCCGATGTTCGACTTCGAGGCAAAACCGATTTCTGCCTTAGTGTTTGATATACAATTGAATATGGTCGTCTTTCCAACGCTTGAAAGACCGATGATTCCGCAATTGAGTGCCATAATGTTTGGATTTTATGGCGCAAAGATATAAAAAAGAAGGAAGTTGTTTTTGAAATGTCGGCTACAAATTCAAAAACAACTTCCAAAACATTGGTTTTTAGTGTTCTATCTTCTGAAATTTATGAAATTTGTCTGGTCTACGCCCAAGTCGAAACGTCCGCCAACCACGTCGAGGCGGTTTCCTTCGGGACCAAATGCCCTGAACTGGAACTTCCCTGATACAATTATCTCTGCATCTTCCTTGTCCACAATGACTTGCTGGATTTTTTCGAAGCTGATGTATCCGCTATAGATGCTCGTGATAGTGGGCGGATAATAGCCTTCAAATTTCACGTTGCAACTCGTCGCGATGGTGTCGATGTCGAAACGTTTTCCGTCGAGGGTTAGCAGGTCGTGATAGTCTTCCAAATGGTAGGTGGAGTCAATCGGAAGGGTGAAAACCATGTTGAGGTTGGTGCCTTCGCGCCAGCCGTAGAGGGTCATGGTGAGGCATTCACGGTCGGCGACGAGGTAAAACGGTCGGTTGCTGCCATGACTTGAGACGGTGAAAACCTGTTCGTTGATGTAGGCGCCATAGGTGTTGTAGCCCATTTCCGAATAGATGGGCAGGCCCGGATAGTCGGGGTCGTCGATGTATTGGGTTTGCTTAAAGTCTGATTTTGAGCAGGCTGTCATGGCGAGGAGCGCAACTGCAATGATGATGAGTTTTTTCATGGCTGGTTATTTTAAGGGGATGAGTAATTCGATTTGCAACTTGCTTCCGGCAAACTTCGGCTTGGTGGGCAACATGCCGGTGGAGCCATTGATTTCAAACAGATGGACGAGCCAATTGAAGCCCACGCCGATGCCGCTTCTGTCGCCCACTTGGAAGCCTGCGCCAAAGTATGCGGAAGCGTTCATCGGGTCGGGATCGGCGTAGTGTTTGGTGACTTGCTCGGCGTAAGGTGCCATGCCGTCCTTGTTCAAGAAATTCACTTTGTTGCGGTTGCCAACGAGGAAGTCAAAGTCGGCTTCGGCAGCCAAATACATCCTGAAGGTTTCTATGCCGGAATTGAAATAATAACGCAGTTCAAGCGGAATGCCTAAATAATGTGAATGTTGCTCGATGCCTTTCACGAGGAGGTATTCCAATTGGTTTTCGTTGTCAACTTGGAAGTAGTACCATTCTGTGTCGACGTAGTCCATCGTATGGAATACCTCTTCGGCTTGCTTGTAGCCGATGCGCTTATAGTTGAAGCCGTATTGCAGGCCTGTGCGCAGTGCCCAATGGTAATTGGGGCTGACAATTTCATAACGTGCCGAGGCTTGCCAAGTCCTCATGCGGCTGTCCACATTGATGTAAGCGCCCCAGCCGCCCGTCGGCCTGAAGGGTTCGAGGTTGGGCGAGAGGTGTGAGGTGAATTTCGGTCCCAATTCAACGTAAAGGTTGTGGTGCCATTGCGATTGTGGCGCGGTTTCTTGCGCCTTTGCCGTCGTGCCTGCCAAGAGGAGCAGACATGACCAAATGAAAATTCGTTTTCGCATGATGATAAAAGTTTGGTTAGACGAGGCAAAATTACGGCTTTTGCACAACCCTAAAACGCTTTGTCAAGGCATTACAAACTTTTTCGGAAAGTTGGTGCTGGTAATGAGCTGTTTACGGGTTTTTATTACAAACTTTTTAGGTCGGATTGCAAACGAAAAATCACCATTTGTCGCCCGCATTCCAGTCGATTCGCTTGTATTCCGAGTCGTAACCGGCGTTCGAAATGATGTCGTTGTAGTCGAAAGGGATTTCAGCTTTGGCTTGCTGGCGCGAGTTTTCCTGCTGCTTATAGATGTATTTCAAACCGATTTTCCACAGGTAAAAATCGCCGACAAGGAAAGTGATGTAGATGAGTGAACCGATGCCGGCCCCAAGCGAATCGCTCACCATCAGCAGCCAGTCGAATAAGCCGTGGGCTAACATGGCAAGCAACAATCCGGTCCAGAGGTAGGTGCCGCGCTTGTTGGGATGGAACTTCGCCATAGAGAGGAAATAACCCATCACCACGCCAAACAGGAAATGGCCTGGCACTGAGAACATTGCCCTGACGACACCCGTGCCGAAACCGTACTCAAAGACATATCCGATGTTCTCCACGCAGGCAAAGCCGAGTCCGATGAAAGTGGCGTAAACAATGCCATCGAAATATTCGTCGAAGTTCTTGTCGCGCCAGATGAGTATCATGAAAATCAAGAATTTGGAAAGCTCTTCGGGAATGCCTGCCTGAAGGAAAGCATCATAAATAACGGTGTTTGTGAAAGCACTGCCTCCGAAAATGGAGTCGATTCCCGTGACAATCAAAATGTCCAAGAATACGGCTGCTATGCCTCCAAAAAAGGCTTTTATTAACGATTTGATGGGCTCTTTTTGGTATTTGTCTTGCCGATAGATGAAAACCATCAGCACCACGACGGGCAGGATGGCAATACCGAAGAGAATGAGGTAGTAATGCATGTTTATTGATGTTGGTCGTTTTCTTTTTGCAAAAATAGGGATTTTATGAATGAAAAAGCCTATTTTTGCACAAAATTTCCGATTATGCAAGAAATGATTCTCATTCTCGACTTCGGCTCGCAAGTGACCCAACTGATTGGTCGCCGATTGCGCGAGTTGAATGTCTATTGCGAAATCCATCCTTACAATAAGATTCCGGCCATTGGCGAGAACATCAAAGGTGTGATTCTCAGTGGCAGCCCGTTTTCGGTGCGCGACGAGAAGGCGCCTTTTGTCGATTTGTCCAACATCAAGGGGAAGTTGCCTTTGCTCGGCATTTGTTACGGAGCACAGTTCATCTCGCAGCATTTTGGCGGCGAGGTGAACAATAGTATCGCCCGCGAATATGGCCGCGCCATGTTGACGGTGGTCGATGAACAATCGCCGCTGTTCAAGGGCGTGAGCAAGACGAGCCAAGTGTGGATGAGTCACGGCGACACGATTGCCAAACTGCCCACGGGCGCGAGAATCATTGCCTCGACGGACGATGTGGAAAACGCCGCCTACAAGATAGAAGGGGAGGAGACCTACGCGGTGCAGTTCCATCCCGAAGTGTTCCACACCAAGGAAGGCCCGCAAATGTTGGCCAACTTCGCGCTCAGCATTTGCGGCTGCAAGGGCGACTGGACCCCGGATTCGTTCATCGATAACACGGTGGCAAGTTTGAAAAAGCAATTGGGCGACGACAAAGTCATTCTCGGCCTTTCAGGTGGCGTTGACAGCACCGTGGCCGCCGTATTGCTCAACAAGGCGATTGGAAAGAATCTGACTTGCATCTTTGTGGATAACGGTTTGTTGCGCAAGAATGAGTTTGAGGATGTGCTTGATTCCTATAAGGAAATGGGCCTCAACGTGATAGGTGTCCATTCGGGACACCTGTTTCTTGAGAAACTAAAAGGTGTCACCGACCCCGAAGCCAAACGCAAAGCCATCGGCTCGACTTTCATCGATGTGTTCGATGCAGAAGCGCAAAAGATTGAAGGTGCCCGTTGGCTTGCCCAAGGCACCATCTATCCTGATGTGATTGAAAGCGTTAGCGTGAACGGGCCAAGTTGCAAAATCAAGTCGCACCACAACGTGGGCGGCTTGCCTGAGAAGATGAACCTGAAGATTGTGGAGCCGTTGCGCTCGCTCTTCAAGGACGAAGTGCGCCGCGTGGGTCGTGCCTTGGGCATCAAGCGCGAACTGATTGGCCGCCATCCCTTCCCTGGACCGAGCTTGGGCATTCGTATTTTGGGCGAAGTGACGGAAGAGAAATTGAGGATTTTGCGTGATGCCGACGACATCTTTATCAAAGGCTTGCGCAATTGGCCTTGCGAGTTGCCAAGTGCATCTTATCCTAACGAAATGGCTGACAACCTGTATGATAGCATCTGGCAAGCAGGCACAATGCTGCTTCCGGTGAAGTCGGTGGGCGTGATGGGCGACGAAAGAAGCTACGAATACACCATCGCCCTCCGTGCTGTCATTTCCACTGATGGCATGACCGCCGACTGGGTGCATCTGCCCTACGAGTTCATGGCCAAGGTGTCAAACGACATTATTAATAAGGTGAAAGGCGTGAATCGCGTGTGTTACGACATCTCGTCGAAACCGCCTGCGACAATTGAATGGGAATGAATGAAATATGGAATAAAATGAGAAATAGACAGATTTTCCGAGCGTTCCTCGTGTTCGCTTTCCTTCTGATATGTTGTCCTGTTCTGAATGCACAGGTGTCAGATGGGCGTTCTACAGAAATTAAGGTGATAGGGGGAAAAGAGTTTTATAGGCATCATGTCAAGACAGGGGAAACGCTGTGGGGGCTATCCAGGCGTTACTCGGTGTCGATGGATGAAATAAAACGCCTCAATCCGTCAGTGCTTGATGGACTGAAAGCTGGTGCCGTTATCACCATCCCTGTGGTGAAAAAGCCGGCTCCCGTCACTCCACCCAAGAAACCCGAGGTATCTGAAAAACCGGCTCCGCCCGTACAACCTGAAGTAATAGCAAAGCCTGAAACGCCCGAACAACCAAAGGTAATAGTAGAGCCTGAAACGCCCGAACAACCTGAAATACAGGTAGAACCTGAGGTGACAATAGAGCCTGAGGTGCCAGCAGAACCTGAAGTGTCAGCAGAGCCTGAGATTCCAGTAGAACCTGAAACTCCGATAGAACCTGAGGCTCCTGAAATACCAGTAGACCCCGTGGTTTCTGAGGTTGAAAACACGATAGTTGAGCCTCAACAGATGGAACCTTCCCCTGTGATAAAGGACAGAAAATATAGTGTTCAGAAAGGTGAGGACTTGTATGACATTGCAAAGAAATTTGGTATCGATTTGGCTGATTTCAAGGCTATTAACCCGCGTTTGAACAATCGCCCTCGTCCTGGAACGGTTGTCTCGGTGCCGGATATTGTGAATGAAAACGACTACATCGTCCATAAATCGGAACGCAATGAGCGCGTCTCCTCCTTGCTGAGACGCTGGAAGGTTGACGAGAGCGAGTTTCGAGCCATAAACATCTCGGTTGGTTCGCATGTATTTGTAAATCAAGTGGTTCTTATACCAATTGAACGAATCAAGCCCGTTGATGTACCCATTGACGAGCCTGTTGCCGAAACCGAAATCGAATCCATGGACGAACCGCAACAATCAGAGTTGTTGGAACCTGTTGACCTCGATGAATCTTTCGTGTCTTTCAACGAGCCGATGGAAACCCCTGAATGTTACGCTAACCCAGAAAATGCCACGCGGTTGTACAAGGTGGCGTTGATGATTCCATTGTATCTTGATGATATCGACAACATTGAAATCTCAAAGGACAAGCTTGCCAACGTGCAGAAGTCGCGTTCGCTCTCGTTCTTGCCTTTCTACGAAGGCTTTATGATGGCCGTGGAGAAAATGACCGACGAAAAAGGCCTGAAACTCGACCTTGCCGTCATCGACGTGACTGAGAATGTGAATACAGCTCGACAGGCCTTGGAAAAGATTAAGCGGCAGCATTTTGACATGATTATTGGGCCTTTCTTTAGCAGGTCGTTTGCCGTGGTTGAGGATTACGCCAAGGAGCATGACATCTTGGTCGTCAATCCGCTTTCAACTCGCCATGAGGTGGTTGAAGGCAATGCCAATGTCATCAAGCTGAAGCCTGCCCAAAGCGGCTTGATTCTTAATATCGGCCATCTGGTGCGCAACCATTACTCTGATGCCAAGGTGTTCATTCTCAGCCGCGAAAATGCATCCGACTCACTGTTTTTGGCGCAGTTGCAACGTGAACTGAACCGCGCTGTGAATAATGAAGTTACGGTTGCGGGCAGCGAGTTCCTCCAGTTTGCCAGAGGCGAAAGCGAGCGTCTCGAAATGGGCAGTCGCATGGTGCCGACCATTACTGTGGAAGGACAGGTTTACAGCACCAATGAATTGAAAAACGGCAGCATCGAGCATGTGACATTCACCAACTCCGTGCAGCGTTTCGCATACGACAGCGAAAACCTGGTTTCCTTGATTTCGCAATTGTCGGGTGTGCGAAACAATGTCATCATTGCATACGGCGACGACAATGTGTTTGCCACTCAGGTGCTCAACACTTTGAAGAAGGAAGCCGACCGTTTCCCCATCACCCTTGTGTGCGCTCCCGATTGGTCGAGATTTGAGAAGCTTTTGGTTGAGAATTTGCTGCAAATGAATGCGATATACCTCACTGACAATTTCGTGGACTACCACTCAAACGAAGCCAAACAGTTTGTCCTCGACTTCAGGAACAAGTATGTCGTGGAGCCGCAGAACTATGCCTTCGAGGGCTATGACGTGGCCACTTATTTCCTCACCGCCTTGATGCGCTACGGCAAGGATATGACAGGGTGTCTGCCTTATTTTACCATGCCATTGCTTCATGCGCAATACCGTTTCATACGCATAGGTGAGAACGGCCTTGAAAACCATAACTGGAGGCTGTATCAATATGACAATAAGGAGGTTGAGTTGGTTCCAGTCAATCCGTTCAAAAAACCTGTGGAATGAAAAGACTGGGCATCATTCTGCTTTCGCTTTTGTTTTTTGCCGCTTGCGACGATGGTGTGCAACGGTCGTATTGGGACAACGGTGAGTTGAAGTCGGAATTGCGCTACGTTGACGGCAAACTTAACGGGGAATGTCGATGGTACTATTCCAACGGTCGCATGAGCTTGCAAGCCAATTATGTCGACGATAGGAAGGAAGGCCACGTCCAACGTTATCATACCAACGGACAGATGGAACAGGATTGTTGGTACAAGCATGATGAGCTGGATAGTGTTTGCTTGTCCTATTCCGAGAAAGGCCGTCTGACCGCTGAGGAGCATTACACCAATGGCAAGTTGGATGGTGTCTTCAAGACTTGGTATGACAATGGCCAGCTTTTCAAGGACGGACAATACAAGGAAGGCATGATGGATGGCTCGTGGCTAATCTTCTATCCCAACGGCCAATTGGCGTCGAGGGCAAATTATGACAGGGGCTGCGGCAAGCAAACAGGCTACAACGAAGACGGCTGCATTATCATGGAGGTGAGCTACGTCGACAACCTGAAGCATGGCAAGGAAATCCATTATGCTCCCAATGGAACGGTTTTGCAAGTTATTGAATATGAACGAGGTGAGAAAATAGCAAAAACGGCCAATCCGTGATTTCCCGAATTATGGAAAAAGGAGAGAAAATATTTTGCATAATTTGAAGATTGTTCAAATAAAAATCCTAACTTTGCAGCGATTTAATAGAACTAACAACTTTCTAAACGTTAAATAAACCTTAATTAAAGTCAAAAGATGAAAGTCAATGAAATTATGACCGCTCTGGAAGCCAAGCATCCGGGCGAAAATGAGTACTTACAGGCCGTTCGCGAAGTCCTGGAAACCATCGAAGAAGAATACAAC
>ONKQ01000049.1 GCA_900318465.1 uncultured Bacteroidales bacterium | reverse complement strand
GGGAGGATGAACGGTGTGGTAACATCTTCACCATCTCTGTATCCTTCATCATAACTGTTTTCCTTACCCAGCAAACTGGTTTGGGCGGAAGCACCAAGTCCCATCATAAGGACGATTCCGATTGTTAATGCTAATTTTTTCATCGTTGTTGTTTATGTTTTGTTTGATTGTTTAATTCTGTTTTTATTCTTTTTTCTCACAAAACATGCAAAACTTGCTTTTCGTCAGGTCGGCTTGCCAACCGGCTCGCCGACGGGAAGCCGCTGGTTAGCGGGCTTCCCATTGACTTGCTTTGGTTTTGTATGTTTTGTTAGTTTTGTGACATTATTTGACTACAATCTTTTGTACTTTGACGTTCTCACCATTGACGAGGCGAATCATGTAAACGCCAGCCGTTGCATCGATGGCCTTGCTGACGCTGCCGTTGATGCTCTCGCTGCTGAGGATGCGGCCTGTGATGTCGATGACCTGCAAGGTGGCTTGGCCTTCGTTGGCGATGATCCAGTTGCCGTTGCTGAAGAAGGCGAAGGTGTCGCTGTCGCCGTCAATCTCCTCGATGGAGGAGGAAGCGAACACCAACTTGAAGCGGCTCTCATAGTCGCGTGTGGTGGCGTTGAAGGTGTAGCTCGGCGTTTGGAGCAGGTCAATGTCGGTGCCGGTCATGTTGTCAATCAAGTGCAGGTAGCTCATTTCCGCGTCGTTGGCGTTGATGCTGAGAGTGTACTCACCGTCTTGGTTGGCCTTGAAGTTGACAGGCATTTCGCCTTGGGCATTGCTAAAGGCGATGGCGTATTCTTCAGTGCCTTGCGGGATGTAGATGTTGGCAGCCTGAGTGCCGAAGTAGAACTTGCCAAGTTCAGAGCCTTCGTTGAAGCTTACGATGGCGTTGTCTAAGGTCTCCATGTTGCTGCCGCCACGGGTAGCGACGGTTTGTGCCAAGGCGATTTCGATGTTGCCTTGGTTGTTGGATTGTTCTTGAGGTGCGTTGTAGAAGGTGGCGTTACCATTAACGATGACACCCGTGCAAGGAGCAATGGCAGCACTGTTGCTTGTGGCTGCCACAATAGCAGTGCGCTCTGAGTTCAGCACATAATGGGGTTGGTTGACGTAGGCATTGAACGTGTAAGGGTTACCCACGAGGTTCCAGCTATTGGCTTCAACCGTGTAGCCGGCAGTGTAGGGCTTGGTGGTGCCAATGAAACTCAAAGTGACTCCGATACTGTTGGCATAAAGGTAGCCTTGGCCGTTGACGAGCTGGAAGTCCGCCTCGTGGTTCTTGAAGTTCTCCCACATCATGGTGCTCGGGTTAAGCCTGTATAGGTCATAATCCCCGGCATACATATTGATGACATGACCAGGTATGTGGTAATCAGTGAAAGGCGAGGCGAAGAAATACCAGCCGTCGGGGGTGTAATGGTATGCTTCATCTTCTGGTTGTGCACCCCAATGGGTTGCCTTCGCAATGTTCTTTTCCACCGTGGCAGTCACAGCATTGCTGCAGATGAGCTGACCACCGTCCTCGATGGTGAGCGAACCGTTTCTTAAAGATACAACGAAGGCTTGGGCGACACATCCATTCGGGATGGTGACATCGGCATTGACAAAGGCAATCTGCGAGCTTGTTGGAACACCTGAAGGACTCCAGTTGGCATCCACGTTCCAATTTCCAGCTGTCGAGATGATCTTGTCCGGCATCAGGAGACGGATTTGGTTCTTAATTGAAGCAGGAGTTCCTGTTACACCACTCATCGAGGTCAGGTCATAGTCAGTGCTACCTGAAACGAACAAGGCTTGATCGCTTTCTGTAGCAAAACATCCAAATGGAGTGCTGTTGTCAGTGCTACCCGTCTTGTCATGGACGATGATGGCAAGATTGTCACTGCCGTTATATGAGAAAGGTGTTGATAAAATGATGGTAGTCCAAGAATAGAATTCGACCTCTCCTGAAAACACCTTGTCATTGTCGGTAACACTAATCCAATCCGAATCGTCAGCGAATGCTGTCTTGTTGGTGTGAACCATATAGACATCCACGTTGCGTGTTATAGGGTCCCCCCATACGTCACTTAAAAATTCAATAGTGGCAATAGTTCCAGCTTGGCCAATCTCGGCGGCGGTATAGATTTGCTGCGACACAGTGTATGCTGCATTTATCTTGGTGGGCAAATCTGTTGTGCCACTTTCGCTCTCGCCAATAGTAATCTTGGAGGAAGTTTCAAAAACAACCCGCTCATAACTCCACTGGCTTTGACTATCGCTGTAGATGCCCCTGACACGGACCATGTACTCGCTCTCTGGGATGAGGCCTGTCAGCGTGATGCTCCTTGTGGTTGTGAACTCACTACCAACAATCTCGAATGGATAGAATAAATTAGATGGGTCATATGGGGCTGAAAGGTCGTAAATCCGATATTCAACCTCCCAACGGAGGGGATCGTTTTCATCACTCCATTCCAAGGTGGCAGTTGTGGTTGTGTTGGTCACCGTAATGTTGTGGGGTGCGGAGTAAAACACACTGAAAGAAAGGCTCTTTGTACCAGTATAGTTGCCTTCGCCGTTGATATTGAGGGTGTAGTCTCCAACTTCGCGAACAGGTGAAGGATCTGTTGAGATTGTAAAATCAGTATTAGGCGTTAAGTAGGTATAGGAATAATTGACCCTAATCGCAACTTCCACATCCTCTGCGGTAAAAGTGATGTCGCTGCCTGTATAGTCGACATAATAGATACGTTCATAGGTCGAAGGATCCCAGTTGTAGTTCATGCTATCAATACTCGTAATTTGAACATTATCATTGTTAATGTTGTAGGGCAAAACATTAAAGGTCGCGGTTTTGCTTCCAGTGTACATACCAATGCCCGTGACGGTCAAGGTGTGTTGGCCAGCGTTGATGCATTCTCCAATATAGCTGACGGTGTAATGCTCGTTTTGGGTAAGCGTCGTGTTGCCCATCATCACCACGGGTTCTTGCAGATGTGCTTGGCCATCGTAAGTGGCATTCTCAATCTCAATGCTGATGTCTTCACTGAAATCGTAAGGCTCACCTTCTGCATACGAGCCGTTTATGGTGACGTTAGCCGTCACTCCAGTGAGCGTATGTGAACCAATCATAAGACTTGCATCGCTGATGCTGCCGCTATTGACCGTGTATCCTGTGAAATGATTGCCATCGGGCACAGTGAAAGCTGTTGTACTGAATACTGTGCCATTCATATAATAATCGACCGAATTGTATGTTTTCACAGGCGTAGGCAGTGAGAGCGTGACACCTTCGCCTGCCGAGATGGTGAAACCAACGGAAGCGCCTTCAATGTCGTGACCTGTGGAAGCGTCGCTTGAACCCACAGCACCAGTAAGATTAGCGTTTGCTGGATAGCAGTTGTTGGTAAACTCATTATAGTCATCTTCATCAATCATGCCAATAAGGGTGCCAACATGATCCGATCCAGAAACAACGCCTGTACTGAAGTTGTTTCTGAACTTCGTGGTTCGGCCAAAGTATCCCACAATGCCTCCGACAGCATATCCGTCTGCCGTTGCGCTAACAGTTGCTGTATTGGTATTGCCATCAATGATGAGATTTCCATAGGAGCTTCCACTGACAGCTCCAACGATACCTCCGTAGTTATGAGATGATGTTCCTGCACTGTGAATTTTACCACTGACACTACAGTTGGAGATGGTAGTCCAACCTGCATCTCCGGCGATGCCTCCCGTGATAGAACCGGCAGTGATGTTGCAACCAACAAGGTTTACATTCCTTACAAAGGCAGAGGCTAAGCTGCCAAACAGACCTTGGTATTGAGCGGTAGTGTTAATGGTCAAATTGTTGATGGTTTTGCTGTCGCCTTCAAATGTGCCACGGAAATCTTTATCGCCATTGCCAATCGGGGTCCAGTAATGTCCTGCCAAATCGATGTTGCCAGTCAATGTGATGGTCTTGTACTCAAATGAGTTGCCATTGTTGACCATGTAGGCGAGTTGTGCCAATTGTCCAGCCGTGTTGATGGTAAATTCATCAGTCGATTCGTAATCCGAACCCCAATTGGTGTCGCGGTTGCTTTCGTCGCTCCAGCTTCCGCTTTGTGCATTCATTGCCGACGGCGCAAAAACGGCCGTCATCGTGGCGAATAAGATGAGTAAAGTCTTTCTTAACTTGTTCATTTTGTTGATGTAATGTTTGGTTTATTAATAGATTTGTTGCTTCTCGAAAAGAGGCCGCGAAAATACAGAAAATGTCGATTGGACTTGTTGTTTTTTTGTGGAATTTTAGTCAAAAAAAAGGCGACTTTTACGAATCGCCTGTAAATACACAGGTTGGTAACCAAAAATCAGATAAGTAGATGAGCAAATTTAGTTTACATAATAGACTGTGAGACTGCGGGACTGCGAGTCAAATACCCGAAGTCCCGTGTCTCGAAGTCCCGAAGTCCCGAAGTCAAAAGATATTGCAGCTTAATGTTGAACAGTTACTTAAATGAAGAAGTTGGTTTCGTGAAGGCAACAAAAAAGAGCCAGCGGCATGACTCCGCTGGCCCTTTGTCAAAGTGCCGAGGTGTGATGACGAATCATCTCACCACGATTTTCTGCACCTTTGATTGTTTGCCGTTGATGAGGCGTAACATATACACTCCATTGGCAGCGTCAATCTTCTTCTCACAACTTCCAGTGATTTGCTCGCTGCTGAGGATGTGACCAACCACGTCAACGACTTGCAGGGTGGCCTCGCCTTCGTTGGCAATGACCCATTTGTTGTTGAAGCAATAGGCGAAGTTGTCCTCTGAACCTGTCGAAGAATTCTCTTTCGGGATGAACCGCAACAGGAACCTTGAAGCATAGTCGCTCGTGTGAGCTTCAAAGGTGTAGTCGGGATCTTTCAGCAGGTCTACGTCCATGCCAGTGAGGTTGTCAATGAGGTGGAGATAGTAGAACTCAATTCCATTGCTGCTCACGTTGATGGTGTAGCTGTCATTCTTCGCGGCCTTGAAGCTCACGGCTTGCTCGTTGCCCTCACAAGGCACGATGGCGATTTCCTGATCGCCTTGTGTGGCAAAGAGCTTGGTGCGGATTTCATTCAGCGAAATTTTCTCTAAAGGCTCGCCCGTCCTCTTCACGATGAGGCGGTCGGCGATTTTGCCTTTTTCCAAGACTTCCACACGGATGGAACCGCTTGGGTTGGCCGATGTGCCGCGCCCCGCGTTGAAGGTGATGGAAGCCCCTTCATCCGTGGCTTTCACGAAGAAGCCTGCGCCAGGTTTCAACGGATTTTCCTCATTGATTTCGTCCACCATGAGGTCGTCCTTTGTCTCGTTGGTGAGATAGCAGCCTTCGGCCACGTTCTCGGAAGCATACGAGGTGACGTTGTGCGCAAACGGGTTGCCCACAAGGTTGAAACCTGTAAGAGGAATGTTCGGGGTGTAGCTCAACGGTACATTCACCGTGGCGGCACCGTTTTGAAGCTCTCCCGCAAACTCTAACGTAACCTCCTCAAGATTGGCGTACAGATAGCCCGTTCCGTTTTCGAATTCCGTGAAATTGTTTTCGGGCATTTTCTGGTTGATCCAATAGAAGGTCGGCTCGTCGTAGTAATACAGGTCGTAGGTGTTGAGGAGCAAGTCGTTCACTTCCGTTAAGTCCGTGTTGCCCACAAGCGGAGAGGCAACAAGATACCAGCCATTGTTGTTGTTGGTCCAAGGCTCGATGGATTTCTTGACCTTACCCCACGTTCCTGCGTTGGCATGAATCAACTGTCCGCCTTCTTCGATGACCAAACTGTTTGCGGCAGTATTGGTCAACATGTTCGAAACGGTCAGGGTTCGTTCATCGGAAATGGTCAAGATCTTGCCTTCCTCGATGGTCAAGGTTGAAACGGTAGCGTCTTCATCAAGCTCACAGATGCCGTTGATGACGACGTTGTCGTTAGGTCTGTACGGCTTGACATCGTTTTCCCAGTTGGCTACATTCGACCAATACTCATCCTCGGTGCCGAAGAAGACGTATGGATAAAGTGGATCGCCCGAAAACACCAAGGAATAGGTGTGAGGCTGAACCGCTGCAACCGTATCTACAATGCGCAGTTTGTCCACATAGACGGAATCGTTTGCGTAATCGCCAGTATGCAGAAGGATGGATTCTTGCCAGACGTTGCTCAAAGGAATTTCCACTCCATCGTTTCTTGTGCAACTCAACAACTTGTAGTAGTTTCTGCCTGGGTCTGCTGTCTCACCATAGTTCCATCCGATACTCGACGGATTGACCGTGAGGGTAACGATAGTGTCGTGCGCGGTGACGAAATGGTCAAACGCAACGCTTTCGGCAACATCAACCGACGAGCTTCTTCCATCGGAGAAGAAGATGTAATCGGGATAGTTGTTCTCGTCGGGAACATCGTCGACCAAGAAGTCGTTGATGCCACTGGATTTTGCACCAAAGGGGACAAAGTCGGTGAAGACAGCGTGGGCCAGCTTATGGATACCGACATGGCTGATAAGGCTCAGGTTCGGGTTGCCATAGCTGTCGTTGTGAACCACACTCGCCTCGTAGGAGACCACATGGGCAAGCAACGAGCTGGTGAACAGCCATTCGCCCACTTTCGTCTCTCCGCTTTCGATGTTTCCGAAATCAATGTCGCTTATGCCCAAGTTCACTCCTTGTCCTTGCATGTAGGTTCCATACAGGCCAAAGTTAATGAGCAAGCCTTGCTGGTTCGAAACGATGGTGGGTACAGATGAGCTAATCCTCACATTCTTTGCGGTTCCGGCACCCTTGTTCCAAATCCTTACGGCAAGTTCTGCTGGAATGATAGGCTCTGTCACCGGTGTGAGCGGATTGTCGCCATAAACATCTTCCGACACGAAGTAGTCGATGTAAAGATCCGGGCTGGGATGTACGGTGAGTTCGGAAGGATACAGTTCCATTACACGGGTAGCACCGTTCCACGGGTCAACGAAGGTGAAGGTGCCGCCGAAGAAATAGTTGATGGGTTCGGTCGGAGCGGCATCTCTGGTAGGAATGAACAGGATTCTGACCGTGCCGTTTGATGCTGCTGCCAAAGTGCCTGTGCCGTCAATTTCAGTTACGCCTTCCAACGACATGGTGTTGATTTGGAACAAGTTGGTGTGGTCGACTCCTTCTGCGTCCTTGATGACGAAATCGAGGCCGATTCCTTCAACTGCATTGGTTTCATGGCTGTTTTGAACCGTGAATGTGCCGATGAAGGCTTCGCGCGTCATGGTCAGGCTTTGTGAGAACTGGATACCAACCCTCACATGGACGGAAGGAGTAGGCTGAACGATAGGAGGTGTAGGTGTAGGCGGGTTAATTGGGGGTACTGGGCCTGGAATACCAGGAGGAGGAGGTGTGCCGCCGCCGCCACCGCCACCGTCGTCGCCACCGCCGTCGCCGGGGCCGGGGCCAATAGGTGGCAGAGGATGGTAACAAGAAGTGCAACTGCCCAACCTGGTGTAGGCAAAGGCTTGGTTATAAATCAGGTCTGATCCGCTCAAGTAGCTGTATTGCACTCTCGTTTTTCCCCACTCGCCGCAGTCAATCTCGCCGAGGTTCTTCCTCGTGACCTCACAAGGTACTTCAATTGACTCGTGCGCATGGATGGTGTCGATGTAATTGTACAATGGCGTGAACCGGAAATGCTCGGTTTCCGCAGGATAGATGGTCTGATTGTAAGCATCAATCAGTCCGTGGTTGGTGATGACGTAATTGAATGTGTAGGCACTGTCCACCTCGGTAATGCAAGCTGGTGCGCTTATGGTAATTACCGGGACGGGTACTTCGACGTCAAACTCGATATCCAACACAATCTCATAATGATCCTCGATTTCGGTAGGCTCTACAATCCACGAGTAAGTCACGCTTTGGTATTGCAGGAACACATCCATCTGGTTGGTGGTGCCAGCCTCAATGAGGACATAGCCATTGAATCCATTATGTGAATCTGCTTGGACGTTGAGGGTGTAGTAGCCTTCAGCGAGGCCTTCCACGCTGAAAGTGCCGTCGGCACCTGTAAAGCCGTGCGCCACCAATTCATGGGAATAATAGCCTGTCAAGGTCACTTCCGCGCCTTCCACATGCGGCCCGTTGCCGCCGTTGGTGTTGGTGGTGAACTCATCGGTGACGTCGACGAGGAGTGCGCCATTGGCTACTGACACCGCCATAATCGAATAAGGCAGATAGACGGAGTTGCCGCTTTCGCAACTGATCTGGATGCTACCCGTGTGTTCGGTCAAAGGCACTGTGCTGTCGGGAGAAAGCCTCAAAGTGAAGGTGGTTGTCTCACCCACTTCGATGGAAGGCAGTGTGGTTTGTCCTACCGTTTCCATCCAATCCACATCGGGCAGGCTGATGGTGATTTCGCCCGAGGCAGCCTCGCCGTGGTTGCTTATGGTCACATCTATGGTCTTGCTTTCTCCTCTCGTCATGGTGGTGTTGATTTCGGTCGGTGCAACTTCGAGAACGCTGTGGGCTATGTCGCAATAGAACCACATGGTGAACAGTGCTTCGGCACCTTCGTCAGTGAATGCCTTGATCCAGACTTGCTGATACGAAAGCTCTGCCGTCGGTATTGTGCCGAGGGCGGTGAACTGGATATAACCTTCTTGGAGTCCGGCAAGTGTAGCCATCGGCGTGAAGGTGAAGTTGGCGCCTTCAGGAGCCGAAAGAACGTTCATTTGGATGTTGCTCAAATCGAAACTGTTCCTGTTCCTTACCTTGATGTAGCCGGTCTTTGGGATGTCTTGCGTCACGTCGCACAAAATCCAACTGCTGTTGGTCACGTTCATGTTCTCGTCTATGGTGATTTCGAAGACGTCGATGCCCAAGATGTTGAAGCTGTCGTGTACCACGGTGCTGTTGTGGCCGGCCACACCCGAATTGACGGTGTAGTAGCCCGACTCCATACGTTCCGTCTCGAAATTGACGCTAAACTCGCCGTTTTCATCCGAAACAGTCGACAGGATTCTTCTCCTGCCCATCACGGTAACGCTGACGTCAACGTTCAAGTCGGCAACAGGGGTGTTGTCGAAGTAGGTCACCGTACCGTAAATCGGGATTACCGAGTTCATGGGATAGATGTCCTCGTCGACATAGGTGTTGAACTGGTAGATGTTGGCAAGGTTGCCCGACAAAGCGACGGACTGGGTGAGTTCTCCGCTGCTCACGATGAGCGTGGCATTGTATGACCATTGTGCCACCGTCGGAGTGAAGGTGATGGTCAGTGTGCCGCCGGAATAGTTGTTCCAGCCCCAATTCGTGGAATAGGAGAACATGGAGGCCTCATCGCCGACAATCTGTAATTCCAACTCGTTTTCGAGCATGATACCGCTCACCGTCATTGTCCTGCTCTCGCTTTGGGTCAGTTCCACCTCGCCAAAATCGATACTGTTGGTGCTGACTTGCAACTCAGGCTCAACATTGAGGGAGAAGCTCTTGACCTCGGAAAGGGTCTCGTTGCAATAGTTCCTTGCCTTGACGCGCCACTGGTAAGCCTGATAGTTGGACAACGAGTTGCAACTGTAGGAAGTGGTGGTCAAATTGGAAACGTATGGCGTTGAGGGCATCGGGTCGGTGGCAATCCAAAGATACAGGTCGTAACGCGTTGCACCCGAAACGGCATCCCATGAGAAGACGACGGGCATGTTGGTGACTGTGTCATTGTCGGCAGGCAACATGTTGGCAAACAATCCCAAAGGCAACGCACACTCGAAGTTGGCCACGGCAGCCACATTGCTCGTTACGGTGAAGGTGTAGTCCATATTGGTCGAAACCACTGCGCCGTTGACTGTCCAATTCACGAAGGTGAAACGCGAGTCGGGTATGGCGGTCAAGGTGCACTCGTCGCCGTAGAAGTACGTGCCTGTGCCTGTAATCTCACCGCCATTGGTGGGATTGGCTGAGGCAGTGACCTCATAACTGACTAATGAGAACTCGGCCACAAGATTGCGGTCGCCGTAAACGGTGAAGGTGTAGTTGGCGTATGTGGATACGGTCGTGCCGTTTTCCATCCAACGGATAAACTCATAGTGCTCATTAGGTTGTGCTGACACGGTGGCCTGAGAGCCTTCCTGATAGTCGCCGCCACCCGAAACCGTTCCAGCCGCATCGTTGTTGGCCGACACGGTGACGTGGTGCATGATGGGATCGAAGTGGGCCACAAAGGTTCTGTTCTCATAAGCCGTGAAACTGATGCTGGTCGCCGTCGAATAAAGGGTGTCGCTCTCTGTCCAGTTTGCGAAACTGTAACCCGTGTTAGGCACTGCGGTCAAAGTGACGGGGTCGGCATAGTTGTAGGTGCCAGCACCTTGGATGGTTCCGCTCTCTTCGGGATCAACCGTGACGGCGATGGTGATGGTGGTGATGAAGTGTGCCACCAAGTTGTGGTGTTCGTAGGCGGTGAAACTGATGGTGGGTTGGGTGGAGACTTCCTCTCCATTCTCCGTCCAGTTGTAGAACTCAAACTGGCCGAGCGGAGTGGCGGTCAACACGACGGGGTCGCCATAGTTGTAGGTGCCTGCGCCAGTGATGGTGCCACCTTGTGTGGGGTCGGCCACTGCCGTGATGTGCAACTGTTTGATGATGAAGTTGGCCACCAAGTTGCGGTCGGTCTCGGCCATGAAGGTCAGTGTGTCGCTTGTGGAGACCACTGAGTCGTTTTCGGTCCAGGTGCCAAGTTGGAATCCCTCATTGGCAAGGGCGATCAAGTTGACCGTGGTGCCGTAGGGGAAGGTTCCTGCGCCTGTAACGCTACCATTGCTGGCAGGCACGGGTGTGGCCGTGATGTTGACTTGCAACACGGAGAAGTTCGCTTCCAAGGTCCTGTCGGCTTGTGCCGTGAAACTGATGCTTTGGTTGCTCGAAATCACTTCGCCGTTTTCGGTCCAGTTGTCGAACACGTAACCCGTGGCGGGAATGGCGGTCAGCAGCACGTGGTCGCCATAGAGGTAGGTGCCTGCGCCGTTGATGGTGCCGCTGCCTGCGGGAACCACAGTGGCCACGATGTCAATCTCCTGAAGTGCAAAATGGGCAACAAGGTCGCGGTTGTCCTCAACCGTGAAGGTGTATTCGGCATCTTGCGAGACCTCGATTCCGTTTTCCGTCCAGTTCACAAAGTCATAACCCGTGGCGGGAATGGCGGTCACGGTGCATGACGTTCCCTCTTCGTAGGCACCTGCGCCCTCGGTCGTGCCGCCTACTGTCGGGTCGGCGGAAAGGCTGACTTCGTAATAGTTCGGGGGAAGTTGCACGGTCAGGATGGCCACGGAGGAATACTGCAAACCGCAAGTGCCACCCACTGCGCAGCGGTAGCGGTAACCGTTCATCTCAAGCGGAACATTGCTGATGCTCAAGGTGTTGGTGGTTGGGTTGCTGTAGTGGTCGTTGGCGGTGACGTTGCTCCAAGAGGAGCCTTGGTCTTGGCTGACCTGCCATTGGTAGCCAGTGGTCGTGCCGGAGGTCTCGATGGAGAAGGTGGCATCTTCTTCCATTACCACGGTTTGGTTGGCTGGCTGGGTCGTGATGGTGAAGCTGAGTTCAGCGACCGACACATAACCGTTGGTATAACTGGTGGGCAACGGCGAGCCTTGGGGATTGGCGTATTCGCAGTAGGCGGTATTCCAGTTCAAGTTGCTGTTGCCTGACAGTGCCGTGAAGTTGAGGGTGAGCAGGTTGCCGTCGCCTATGCTGGCTCCAGCAATGGAAGCCCAAGCAATGAAGACCATGCCGTTGGCGGCGTTCACTTGCAGTTGGCCATTGCTCAGTCCGGGGTTCAAGCCTTCGTAGCCTGTATAGGTCATTACGTCGGTGTTGTAAGCCAAGGCCAGACTGATGGCACCCACGTTGTTGCAGTTGGTCACTGAAATCGGGATGCCAAACTCTATTTGCGAGCAGGTGTTGATGCTGCCTGCCGTGGTGGCGATGGTCTGGACAAGGGTCTCTACATGCAAGGTGGCGTAGTTGGAAGTGGCCGAAGGCTCGCAGGTGCCGTTCACCACGCAGCGGTAACGGTAGCCGTCCATCGAGGCGACCACGTTGTTGACATACAGCGTCCTTGAAGTAACGCTGCTGTAGTGTCCGCCGTTGGTCAGGGTTTCCCACGAAATGCCTTGGTCTTGGCTCATCTGCCATTGATAGCTCAATCCCTGACCCGAAGCGTTGATGGAGAAGTTGGTGCTGTTGCCTTCCATGATGGTCTTGTCGGTGGGATCGGAGGTCACCGTCGGCGGGTAATAGATGTTCACGCTGCAACCACTGAAAGAGGTCGGCAGGGCCACACCCGCTTGGTTGCTGTATTCGCAAAGCGAAGTGTTCCACGACAGCGAGGAGTTGCCCGAATTCGACTTGAAGGCAAACGATATCAGGTCGCCATTGCCGATTTGAAGGGTGTGGTTCGACGAGGCCCAGGTGAAATACACCGTGCCTCCGGTAGCGTTCACACGCATGGTGCCGTTCTCCAACTCAGGATTGGCGTTCTCGTAGCCGACGTAGGTCACCAAGTTGGAATTGTAGTTCAAGACCAAGGAGACCGCACCCACATTGTTGCAGTTGGTCACATGGACGGGAACCGAAAAGATTTGGTCGGCGCAACTGTACACCGGGTTCAATGAGGTGACAATGGTAGGGACGAAAACCTCAACCGACAGCGTAGCCGCCTCTGAGATTGCGGGCGAGGGGCAGGTGCCGCTCACCACACAACGGTATTGGTTGCCGTCCATGTCCAAGTTGACGTTGTACACATACATTCTCCAATTGTTCACAGAACCGTGGAACTGGTCGTTGGTCAAGTCTTGCCAAGTGTTGTCGGCAGGGGTCTTGATTTGCCATTGGTAACTCAGTCCTTGGCCCGAAGCACTCACATCGAAGTAGGTGTTCTGCCCTTCGGCTATAGTGCGGTCGGAAGGGTTGGAGGTGATGTTTGGCACAGCATACACGTTCACGGAGCCGTTGGAGTAGTTGGCTTGCAGGGCTGTTCCCGTCACGTCGCTGTACTCGCATTGGCTCGTGTTCCAGTTCAGGTAGGTGTAGCCGCTGTAGTCGGGGAGTCCGGTGAAGCGAAGCTCCAAGAGGGTGCCGTCATCCACGTTGACGGCACTCATGTTAGCCCAAGTCATATATATCGTGCCGTTGCTCTGGTTGACGAGCATCGTGGAAACGGCACTGTTTACGTTCTGGTAGCCTTCGTAGCTGATTCTCGTGTTGTCGAAGTTCAAGGCTAAGCTGATGGCTGCCACACCATTGCAATTGCTTACCGTGATGGGAATCACGACCTCATTCTCGGGGCAAATGGAGCCGCTGCCCACTGACGTAACGACGGGGTCAGCCGCCGCCCACATCCACGGGAAGAGACAGCATAGCAAAATGAGAATTTTATTCTTCCGTGTCATGGCATCTTATTTTTCAATGATTAACATAGTGGTCTTCACCCAGCTGTTCTCACCTTCGAAGGTGATACGGCAGCAATACGTGCCGGCTGCAAGGTCGGAGGTGTTCAGGCGCACTTCGTGCTTGCCTTCGGCTTGACGGCAGTTGGCGGCATCCATCACCTTCACACCCATCATGTTGTAAACCGTCACCGTCACATGGCCTGCTTCAGCCAACTGATAGCTCAGGCGGCAAACATCTTTGGCGGGGTTGGGATAGACGGTCATGTTGGCAACATCTATCGTGTTGTTGTTCAAGCCGAGGGTTGCGGTGACAATGGCTGGCATGGCAATCACCACGTCGTCAAGCACTTGGGCACTGCCGTCGGCCATCTCGGAATATGCGTTCAAGCTGAAGACGACAGGCTCGTCGATGTTGTTCAGGTCTCTCGTGCGCACCTTTATTAATATAAGCTCGTCGTTTTCGGCCAAGTCGATAGGCTCAAGGCTGAACCACACTGTGGTCAACGCGCCTTCGTTGGCGCTGAAGATCAGACTCTCGCCCGTGGCGGCCAGCACCACATCCTCAATCTCAAGGTATTCCTCGGGATAGGCGAAGCGCAAGGTGAGGGCACCCATCTCCACAGCGTTCTTGATGCTCACGGGCAGCACAATCTCCTGATTGGATTCGGCCACCAATTGGCCTTCGGTCATCAGTTCAATCGTATTGTCGCGGGTGGCGGGCGTGTAGGAGCCGTTCACGTCGCCGTAGCAGAGGAAGCTCAGGTCGTAGGTGCAAGTGTTGCCTTCAACGCTGATGCCGTTGGGGTTGTAGTAGTAGAAGTCGCCCACAGGGAATTGCTCGTCGATGGCGCGGCGCAGGATGAGCATGGCGTCGGTGCCGTTGACGCTGCCGTTACCGTTCACATCGGCAACTGCGGCATAATTGGGAGCCAAAGTGTCTAAATGGACGAAGTGGCGCATCACCAAGAGGGCGTCGGTGGCGTTCACACCAGCCAAAATATCCACGCCAAGGTCGGCATCCAAGGTGTTGTAGACACTTACGGCATAGTTGCTGAAGTCGTACTCGCCGTTGCCGTTGGTGGTGGCGGTGGCTATGATGGTGTCGCCTGCGTTGATGATGTTCATCTCGCGGTTAGCCATTGCCTTGTCTTCGCCATAGTTGAAGGTGCCTTGCAGATGCTCGAAGCTCTCCACCGGGAACCAGCTCACTGGCTCGTAGGTGATGCGGCCATACCACGAATCATCCATCTTGTCGTGAATCAGTTCGTCGTCGATGTATGTGCTGCTGATATTGCCCCAGAAGTTGTAGGTCATGTCGAAGTTGGTGCTGGTGTTGTTGTACACGGCATAGCCGCCATTGTTGTAGATGTTGTTGGCGGTTTCAGCCGAGCCACCGATGACTGGAGCCACATAGCTGCCCGTTAAATAAATGCCGTAGGAAGCATTGTTTCTGATGGTGTTCTTGCTGACCACAGGTGCGGAATACGAGTTGAGGTACAGACCAATACCGTTGGAGTTCTGGAAGACGCAGTTCTCAATCAAGGAAGGCTGATAGGTGCCGTATGATTGCATGTTGTACTCGTTGCCATTTTCAATGATGCAATGCTTCAGCGTTGACACCTGCTCTGCATTGTAGTCGGCATAATCGCCAAAATACAAGCCGCCCCAGCCGCCAGGCTCGCCGTTCATCGAAGTGAAGATGATGGGTTGCTCTGCCGTACCTTCGGCGTGTAAATCACCGGGATAATAGGAATCGCTACCAATGGTCATATATCTGTCTTCTGCAAACTTCAAGATGGTGCCGGGCATCAATGTCAAGCCACAATAATTGGGAGAATCCCAACGATAGCGTCCAACATAAAGGTTGCCATTGAGAATGTAGTAGGTATAGGCATTCCAAGTACGGTCCACAGTGATGTGGCCGCTGTTCATGACTATGCCGTCAAGCAAGTTACCGCTGAAGGTCAGGTTGTCCAACTCACCCACATAATGGCCATTGTTGTAATAGAGCGGATACTCGGCATTGTCCTCAAAGGTGCAGTTGCTGAAGGTGCTGTAACTTTCATATAGGTAAGCTCCTTTTGCAGCCGAATTGCGGAAGATGCAGTTCTCAATTAACGAGGGCTGGGTGGTGTATTCCATGTACAAGTTGTAGCTGTTGCCTTTCTCCAAGATGCAGTGCTTCAGCGAGGACTCCTGTTCTGCATTGTAGTCGGAATAGTCGTAGAAACGGAGGCCGTTCCAGCCGCCCACCTCGCCGTTCAGCGAAGTGAAGGTGATGGGCTGTGTGGCCGTACCCTCGGCGATAAGATTGGCATAAGAGTCAACATAAGGATAGGTGCCTTCCGCGAACTTCAACACGGTTCCGGGAGAAAGCGTTAGGGTGCCATTATAGATTCGAATGTTTCCAAGAACAGCATACGTGTTGGCAGCCCAAGTATGGGTATAAGTGGTTCCACCAGATATGGCAATGTTCGCCACATTGTTTTCGAAAGTAACCGTATTGGTGAAATCAGGAATGTCAATATCGGGTGTGTTATACCAGATGCCATAGTTCGAATCCTTCAAGGTGCAGTTGGCGTAAGTCACTGAGGTGTTGTTGCTGCTGTAGAAACGGACGCAAGCCTCGCTGTGGTTCTCGAAGGTCGTGGAAACAATGGTGGGCTGTGAATAGTAGTCCACCGACAAGCCTCTTGGGGCGTCTTTCAGGGTGCAACCTTCCAAGCTGATGCTGGATTGGTACAAGTAAACATTGTGATCCGTGGCGTTCTGGAACGTGGAGTACATCACGCTGGGCTGGTTGGTGTATTCACAGTAGAGGTTGGTGGTGGCATTCTCCACTACGCAATAGCGCATCGAAGAGGAGGAATTATAGTCGCTGTTGTCGTAGAAGCAGAAGCCTTGCCAGCCGCCCGCCTCGCCGTTCAGCGAAGTGAAAGTGATGGGGGATGCTGCCGTACCCACCGCATAGAGTTGACCGCCACTCCAGTCACCCACATAAATGCGGCAACCTTGTTTCACTTTGATAGTGTTGCCGGGAGCGACGGTGAGTTTTGGGGAGTTATTGCCAATCCATACACTACCCAAAATGGCATAGCCATTGGCATAGTAATTCCATGTCTGGTTGGAATAGATTCGTCCTTCACCCACGGCAATGTCAGAACCGTTGTCGGCAAAGGCGATGGCACTCTCGTCGAAGTTGAAGGAGCGGTCGGGTGTGTAGGAATACAGACCGTAGAGGTTGCTGGAGCAGGTTACACCTGAGTAGACGGCATTGTGGCTATTTTCGGCTAAAGAAATGCCGCAGTTGGTGTTTCCTGTCATCGTGCAGTCGTTGAAGGTTGAAGAGGAAGAATAGTACATAAAGAGGCCGTCGTAGTTGTTGCTCATCGTGCAGGAGGTGCAAGTGAGCAGCGAGTTGTAATCAATGTACAAGCCTCTTCTGACATTGCCATCGAAGGTGCAGTCGGTCATGGTCGTGCCTGAGTAATAGCAATACATGCCGTCAACCGAAGACAGGTTGAAGTTGCAATGGTTGATGACGGAGGGTTGGCCGGTGTTATACATGCGCAGGTTGGCGTGGTTTTCGCCGTTGCCGGCTTTCTCAATGGTGGTGTATTCCATCACTGAGGAGAGGCCGCTGTTGTTGTCGCTGGCGTCTTGGTAATACACACCGTTCCAACTACCGCTGCCGGCTTCAAAGGCGGTCAGAAGGATGGGGCTTTCCTCGGTGCCGTTGAAGTTGACGGAAGCGGCTCCAATGTTGAAGCCTGTGTTGGGCATGAACATGATGGTGACACCTGGGCCAATGTTGTGGGTGCCGGAGGTGAAGCTGATGGTTTCGGTCACCAAATAGGGGCTGTGTTCGGCGGTGAGGTTGCCAATCCAGTTTAGGTTGCCGGCCAATTGGCTGTAGCCGCTCAGGGTGAGGGTGACCTCATCGATGAAGAAGGCTTCTTCGCCGGTGGAGGTGATGCGGAACATGTATTGGATGTAGCTCTTGGTCTGGCCTACGGTCACAGGCAGGTTGGTGCCAGCCGAGGTCCAGTTGCTGAACACATGGTCTTCGTCAGCCGTGCGGTAGAGCACCTCGTAGGCGTAGGAACCGGTGTTGGTCAGGCTGTAGTTGAACTCGTCCATCGTTTTGGGCGTACCCACATTGAAGGGCCAACTGACGAAAACGGGATGGCCGGCGAGGGTGGTGGAGGGGGTCACGGCCATGAAGCGAGTGGCGTTGTTGAGGTTGCCTGAAAGGTTGATGCCGCCGCAGTAGAAAATCTTGTTGCCAAAGGCGAAGGAAGCGCCTTCGGTATAGCGTTCAGGCAGTTGGATGTCTGATAGTTGCCAATCGTAAGTGGCTGCATCGGCATCGGTATAGGTGAATTTGTTGCTTTCCAAAGTGCCTTCCTTGCCGCCGATGACGGTCAGGATGCCGTTGGTGCAAACGGTGGTGTGGCCATAGACGGCGTTGGGCAGGGCGGTATTGGTGGCCCAAGTGCCGAGGCTGCCGTCGAGGTTGACGGCGACGCTATACACCGTGTTCTTTTGGGTGAACGAAGCATCGTAGCCACCGGTGACGATAATCTTCGAGTTGTAGACGGCCACGGCGTGTCCATTGCGGGCTTCGGGCAAGCTGGCGACTTCGGTGATGCCCGTCACTTCGCCGATGGCGTTCACGGTGAGGCGATACACCTTGTCGGTGGCATCGTTTTCGGTATCGGTGTTGGCGCCACCTATTATATATAGGTTACCTAAGGCTTCCACGGCGCGAGCGCCCCAGCAAGGTTGGGGCAGGCTGATGGAGAGTTCCTCCCATGCCGCGATGGAGCCGTCATCGTTGATGAATGCCGAATAAATCTTGTCGCTCACGGTGTCGTTGTTGCGACCGCCAGCCACAATCAAATGGGTTTGTGTGGCCACCACTGCCATGTCCTGCAAAGGTTGTGGCAGGGCATTGAGGGTAGTCCAACCCGAAATGCCGTTGTCTTGTTGTGTGGCGCGATACACGTTGCTCACAGGATTGGAACCATTGCGGCCACCCACGCAATACACATAGTTGCGCCAAGTCACCACTTGGTGGTTTTTCAGCGATTGGGGCAGGCTGGTGGTTGCGGCCCAGTCGGCAACGGAGGCCATCTTGTATTGCGAGGCCACCTTACCGTCCGCGATGCTCACATTCGAGCCGTCGCCCATGATGAAGTCGTTGTCGCTGGTCTGGACCAGATAGGTGTGGCCGTCAATCACCATTTCTTCGATGGAAACATTGTCAATGGCACCGGGAGGGTTGCTTCCTCCACCGCCGTCGTTGCGCCATGCGAAGACCATCTTGTAGGTGCCTTCCGTAATGTCGCTTCTGATGGCACTTCGGGTGCTCCAGTTGGAATTGCCTACCAATTGGGTATTGTCGTCAATCGTAATCCAACCTGAGGGCAGCCCTGAGTTTTGGGTAAGCTCCGTTGAGCCAGGCACTAAACCAACGCGGATGTAGTCATAGCCGCCTTCGCCATAGTTTTTCCAGTCGTATTGGAAGCGATAAGTGGCTTCTTCAAGGGTGAAGAGTTTCCAGAAATACACCCAGGTGGAAGCACCTGTGTTGTAGGTGTTGGTTTCACCTCCGTCTTGGGAGATGTAGACGGCATGGGTGCCGCCGTTGCTGGTGGCTGTTCCCCAATACCAGGCGTTAACGGATTCGCCGTTCACGAATTCCCATTCGCAGGCAGAGCCTTCAAAGTTGTCGGAGAAGGGATTGTCTCCGTCAACAACTACGGCCGTTTGGGCCATGATTGCCAATGGCAGTGATAGCGCCATCAGCAGGAAGAAGTAAACTTTTCTGTTCATGATGATTTGTTTTTAATGATTAGTTGAAAATTTGTTTAGTTCGCTTTACATACTTAATGAGGCCAAATTTCAAAAAAAATCGACTCATCTGGCTTTCATTGGTTAAAAAATCGACTTTCAATGCGTAAAAAAGACACCTTGAAATCTTTCATTGCGTAAAAAATTGTTTTCAATGCGTAAAAAAATTAAGGACGGGGCGGAAATTGGTCTTTCTTTGAAGGGAAAACCGTAATTTTGCCTACATGAACGATGCTTCATTTTACATACTGTTGCTTTGTTTGGTCTCCGGCATAACGCAATGCGCCTTGGCAGGAATCGGTGTCTTCATGCTCAAGTATCACCGCCGCTATCAGTTCCAACGCATCTATGCGGCTGTTTTGCTCCTGCATTCCATCGGCTTTTTCAACAATTTCGTGATACTGGCCTGCCGCAATCTGCCCTTTTCCGGGTTCCTCAACTTGCTTTTGTTGTTTTTCGATTTTGTGATTGCGGGCGGATATATGATGTTCGGCGTTTCTTTGGTATTCCCCAACCGCTTCAAGATACGCCAACTTTTGCTTTTGGAAGTGCCACTCATCATGGCAATGCTATTGTTTGCCATTACCCAAAGCAGTATGGTTTTGCCCATTGTACGAATCTACACTTTGGTGGTCTCAGTAGCGTTGCTGGTTTGTCTTTGGATTTCCATTAAAAAACACACGAAAATGCTGCTCGACAATGTTGGCAACTTGGAATATTTCGACTTGCGCTGGACCAACTACCTGCTTGCCGTCTATTTCGTGGTTCTTTTGATTTGGACTGCCGAAAGCTTTTCGCAGCAAACATGGTTTTCGACTGAGTCGATGAACAACAACCTGCTTTTCGACACGGTTTATTGTTTCTTTGTTATAGCCGTTGTCTTGTTTGTCACGAAAAAACTGATTAGGCAAAAGGTGTTTACCCTATCCACAACCGAAGCCGAGGATGAGACCGAACCCCAAGAAATTGAAGCAAAGGAGCCTGTTTCCAATCCTCAATATCACAAAGTGTTGATTAATAATAACTTGGAAAGCGTTATCGTTGAAAACCGATATTATCAAGACAACACACTGACTTTGCAGAAGCTAGCACAACTTTTGGGTACCAACCGGCAATACTTGAGCAATTACATCAACCAAGAGAAGCATGAGAGTTTCTACGATTACATCAACGACTTTCGCTTGGAGGAAGCCAAACGCTTGTTAGAGAGCAAAGATGACGGAAACCAACACTCCGTGGAAGAGATTTCGTTGATGTCGGGCTTCAATTCCTACATTACATTCCTGCGGTCGTTCAAGAAAAAATACGGGCAAACGCCGTTGCAATACCTTTCAAATAAGTAGGTGGATATGATAGACTGCGAGACTCCGTGACTGCGAGTCAAATACCCGAAGTCTCGTGTCTCGAAGTCCCGAAGTCAATGGCTGTGGCAGTCTGTTTTTGAACACTTACTTGGAAATTGAAAATGGCAGAGCAAAGACTCATCTTTCCGAAATCTTTGATATTTACCATCCGCCTCCTCCAGCGCTCACTGTTGTCACCATCGAATTGACATTGACATTGGTGCTTTGGCCGCCCGTGTAGGTCACGTTGCCGGTGTAGTAGCCGTTCCAGTTGGTGCCGCCGCTGATGGTGCCGCCGTATTTCACGGTGTACGATTGTCCCGTTTGCAGTTGCGGGTCGGTGAAGAGCATTACCATATTGTTGCCCCAACCGCCGCCACCGCCGCCAGTGAAGGTCGGGCATTGGTAGGTGCAAATCACGGTGCCGTCGGATTTCAGGACTTGGATGGCGTAGCCGGGTTGCGTGTTGATTTTCAGCGTGGGTTGGGTGCAAACGTTTTGCGTTGGGTCGCTCGTTGCGCCGCCCGTGCCGATGTGAGTGCCTCCCGTGATTTTGAATTGGTTCCAATCGCAGTCGAAGCCTTCCTCGGGCTGGCGCGCGCCGTTGGCGATGGCGAAGCCGCCGTTAAGGAACAGGGTGCCGTTTGAGTCGATGCCATCGTTGTTGTCGCTGTGCGAATAGATGGTGCCGCCGTTGATGGTGAGGTTTTGCGCCGCGTTGATGGGGTCGTCGGTCTTCGAATAAGTTTCGATGTTTCCGCCGTTGATGGTTAGCGTGGCCTTGCTCTCGATGCACTCGCCGCCTTCGTTGTTTTGGGTGCAGTTGACCGTGACAGTACCGCTGTTGATGGTCAGGTTGCCCCGACTCTTGATGCCCTTCGGGTTGGCGTAGTCGCCGCCTTGACCTGGTCCGGGAGGCCAGCCGCCGCCACCGCCCGAACTGATGGTGATGCGCTCGCCGCTTGTGGTCACGTTGAGGATGAGGTCGTCGTCGTTGCCGCCCGTGGTGCCAAGGGTCAGGGTGGAAGTGGTGTGGCTGTCGTCACCCACATTGATACCCTTTCCTCCTGTACCAGAACTATTTAAGGTGATGTTTCCTGAAAGGATGCTCATATTGCCGTCGGAGCGCAGGCAGGCCGAAGTGTAGGCGTCTTTGGTCGAGCCGCTGACGGTGTAGGTCGCGCCGTCGCCTTGCGTGGTGATGTTCATTGTGGCGCCGTCGATGGTCAGGTTGCCGTCCGTGCTGATGCCTTTGCCGCCGTGGTTCGAAGTGGGCAAGGTGATGGTGAAGTCGCCGCCCGTAATATTAATATCGGTGTCGCATTTGATGGCCGTGCAATAGGCAGGAACATTCTGGTTGTTTACCGATTCCAAGACCGTGCTTCCCGAAGATGTGATGTTGATGATTCCTCCTGTGATGCTGATGTCGCCGTCAGCCTTGATGCCTTTCGACATATCGCCGGAGTGTCCGATGCCGATGGAGCCTCCGTTGATGAAAACGTTGCTGTCGGCCTTGATGCCTTTGCCGTCGGTGCCTGTGGCGGTCATATTAAGCGTTCCGTCATTCATGGTGAAATTGCCCGACACCTTGATACATCTTTGGCTTTCCGCTGTTGTATGGATGGTCAGGTCGCCGTTTTGGATGGTCACGTTGCCCGAAATATCAAGACCGTCGGAACCTGCCGAAACGATGTCGAGTGTGCCTCCGTTCCATGTCAAGTTGCTGCTGCCGTGGATGCCGTCGCTGTCGCTGCCAAGGATACGGATAGTGCCTGAGTTGATGGTGATTGGCCCTTCAATGTTCATGGCATGTTTGGCATTGCCTGTAATTTGTAGCGTTCCCGTGCCGTTTACGGTAAGTTCGCAAGGCATATCCATTGTACCTACTTGTGGACCGTTAGCGCCGTCGGCAAGTGTTGAAGTGCCTTTGAGTCTCAGTGTTACCGGAACATAAACGCCCAACATCCATTCTCCACGATTCCACATCAACGAAAGCACCGTCTGTATGGATTTGAACCCCGTCATCAGCGAAAGGATTGTCCACCGTTACGGAATTGCCGTTGTAGGTGATGTAAACTGTGTCGCCCGTGTGTGGTGACTCTTGCCTGAAAACAATGCTGTCAATATCTCTGATATTCAGTGTGCTACCTCCATTATCATCGTTAATGAACATGTGTTCGCCATTAAAACGAAATTCTTCAATAGTGCTCACATCCTTATCATAAAGTATGAAGGCAGTATTGAAGACTTTCATGTGGTATTCCTGCGCATTAAGGCTAATGCAGCCCACCAATAAGGCTATGATAATCAATGACTTTCTCATAACTTAATCATTTTAAAGGTTGATGATTGAGTTTTGACGAGATACAACCCAATGGGCATATCGCTGATGTCAACGGATTGGTCTCCAGTAACTTCCGCTGATTTGACCATTCTTCCGTCGAGGGCGTAGATGCTGATGTTTTCCTTGCCCTGAAGATTGCGGAGCGTGAAAGCATCGTGAACGGGGTTTGGGGAGAGGGAAACCGTCGCGTCCGAGGCTTCCGAAACGCCCACGGTTTCGTCACAGGTAATCTTTCGGATGTCGGCCAGCGGAATGATGACCGTGCTTTTGGTTGAGATTTGCTCGATGACGAGTTTCGTGTTATCCTCAAAATAAAGGCGGTCGGCTTCAATCAATGAGTAGGTTTGCTCGCTGCCATTGTTCAGGAAAACAACGATTTGTGTGGATTGCGCCGACATTCGGAACAACAGCCCGAAAACAAAGGCCGTCAGCAGCAATCCGCGTTGGATGATGTGTTTCATTTTGCGTTTGAATTAATGTAAAGCGCAAAAGTACACATTATTACGATATATGCGTCGCGGTTGCGAAGAAAATTATTTGAGTTCGGAAGCCAAATAAGGTCCCGTGACCGACTTTTTGCAATGCAACATCTCTGTCGGGGTGCCGCTGAAAATGACCTTGCCGCCCATTGCGCCGCCGCCCGGACCGAGTTCGATGATGTAATCGCAAGCCTTCAGCATTTCCAAGTTGTGCTCGATGAGGAAAATGCTGTTGCCCGCCTCGACCATCGTCTCAAAAAGGTCAAGGATGCGGCGGATGTCGTTGAGGTGGAGGCCGTCGGAAGGCTCGTCCATAATGAAGATTTTGGGTTGTTGAAGTGTTGAGGCGTTTAACTGTTTATTTGTTGATTTGTCGCGAGAACAGTTCAACAATTCAACAAGATAAGAGGCCAATTTGATGCGCTGCAACTCGCCGCCCGAAAGCGTCGAAAGCGACTGGTTCAGATGGAGATAGCCCAAACCGACCTTGCGCAATGGCTCCAATTTTTCGGCAATGACAGTGCCTGCAAACATTTCCGAGGCTTTGTTGGCGGTCATATCCATCACCTCGGCGATGTTCATTCCTTGCACCTTATAAGATAAGACCTCGTTGGAGTAACGCAGTCCGCCGCAAGCCTCACAAACGGTTTCGATGCTGTCCATAAAAGCCATATCACTGACAATCACGCCCTTGCCTTGACAAACGGGGCAACCTCCTTTGCCGTTGAAGGAGAACAAATCGGCTTTGGTTTTGTTGGTTTTGGCGAACAACTTGCGGATGTCGTCGGCCACTTCGAGATAGGTGGCGGGGGTGGAGCGCAAGCTGATGCCGATGTCCTTTTGGCTGATGTAGACGATGTCTGATTGTTGAATTGTTGGGTTGTTTAATTGTTTAATTGTTGGGCTGTTATCGTGACAACAATTCAACGATTCAACATTCAACAATTCAACACCCTTTATAAAGCACTCCATCAGCGAACTCTTTCCCGAACCTGCCACGCCCGCGATGCCGCACATCACGCCCAAAGGCAAATCGGTTGTCAAGTCCTTGATATTGTGCAAACTGACATTCTCCAAATGGAAAAAGGCTTTTGGGCGGCGCACTTGCTCCTTTATCGTGCTTGTCGCATTGAGCGAAGTGCCTGTAAGAGTTTGACTATGAAGTAGTTCGTTGTAACTGCCTTCAAAGACAATTTCGCCCCCAGCCATACCCGCGCCTGGACCCATATCAATAATGTGGTCGGCGATTTTGATCATTTCCTTGTGGTGCTCAACGAGGATGACCGTGTTGCCGTGGTTTTTCAGTTTCTGCACCGACTTTTGCATCAACAAAATGTCGTGGTTGTGGAGGCCTACGCTCGGTTCGTCAAGGATATACATCACGTCCGACAGCGGCGAGTTGATGTATTTTGCGATTTTGCAGCGTTGGGCCTCGCCGCCCGAAAGCGTCCCGATGGCGCGGTCCAAAGTCAAATAGCCTAACCCGATTTCCTCCAAAGCGGTCAAGCGTTCAATGGTGGCGTGTTTGATGTCTTCTGCAAGTTGATTGTCAATGGTTTCCATCCACTTGCGGCAGTCGCTGATGCTCATTGCAGTCACTTCGGCGATGTTCACGCCGTTGATTTTGCAGGAGCGGATTTTCTCGTTGAGGCGTGTGCCTTTGCAGTCGGGGCAGGTGCCCATCGTCAGCATCGGGTTGAGCACTGCTGCGTGGAGCAGGCCTTCCTCCGAGTTGATGATGCTGCGGTACATTCGCGGGATGAGGCCTTCGTATTTGGCACTTTTCGGCCAATTGTAGGGCGGGTTCTTCAGCCTGATTTGCGGCGAGTTGAGGAACAAGTCGAGTTCTTCGGGCGAGTAGTCCTTGATTTTCTTGTCGAGGTCAAAAAGGCCGCTGTGGGCATAGCGAATCCAGCGCCAGCCGCCCTTGCCGAAGGCGATATAATGAATGGTGTCCTCGTCGTTGAGCGACTTGTCGAAGTCGACCAACTTGTGGATGTCCAACTCACGGATTTCGCCCAAGCCGGCGCAGCGCGGACAACTGCCCGATGGGTGGTTGAAAGAGAAGGCATCCGAATAGCCCACGAAAGGCTGCCCAATGCGTGAGAACAGCAGGCGAAGCAGGGCGTAAATGTCTGTATATGTGCCTACTGTGGAGCGTGAATTGGAAGTCGGTTTCCTTTGCTCAATGACGATTGCGATGGGCAAATTCTCAATATCGCCAACGTGGGGACGGCCATATTTGGGCAAATATTGCTGCGTGAATGAAGGAAAAGTGTCATTCAGTTCTCGCCGCGACTTGGCCGCGATGGTATCAAGCACCAACGATGACTTTCCCGACCCCGACACGCCCGTCACCACGGTGATTTGCCGTTTCGGAATCCTGACGGTGATGTGCTTCAGGTTGTTCTCGGTGGCGTCTTTGATTAAAATGAAATCTTGGTTTTGTGGCATAAGAGCATTTCTGGTTATCGGCAAGTTTTTCTTCAAAATTTGCTGCAAGAATATCAGTTTTGCCGATATCGGCAAGTTTTCAGTTAAAATGGCTTCATTAATGAACGTGGCACATCTTCACTTTGGCCGCAGGGATTTCGCTCTCTGCTACAGTCATCAAGTCTCTGTCAAGAATCACGAAATCAGCATCTTTCCCGACCTCGATGCTGCCTTTGCTGGCTTCTAAGAAACAGCCTTTGGCCACCCAAATCGTGATGGAGCGCAAGGCTTGCTCGCGGGTGAGGGCGTTCTCCATTTGGAAACCTTCGGCGGGCGTGCCGTCCAAATGCTTGCGGGCGACGGCGGCATAGAATGTGTAAATCGGGCTGATGTCCTCAATGGGGAAGTCGGTGCCGTTGATGACCCAGCCGTTCTGTTGCAGCAATTGTTGGTAGGCGTAGGCGTTCTTGATGCGCTCGCCAAGACGCTCGTCGGCCCAGTCCATATCGGAAGTGCAATGCGTTGTCTGGATGGAGGGGATGACGGAAAACTCGCCAAAACGCTGGAAATCAGTATTGCTTACCGTTTGCGAGTGCTCAATGCGCCAACGGAGGTCGTTTTTGCCTTTGAGGTATTCGGAAAAGATGTCCAAGATGTGATGAACTCCGCCGTCGCCGATGGCGTGGCAACACACTTGATAACCAGCTTCGTATGCCTTTTGGCAAATGTGGCGATAGAACTCGTCGCTTTCCAGAATCAAGCCGTCGTTGGTCGGGTCGTCGGTGTAGGGTTCAAGCAGTTTCGCGCCGCGAGAGCCTAAAGCACCATCGGCATAGATTTTCACGCTGCGGACGGTGAGCCTTTCCTTGTCGATAACGCCTTGATTCATAAAGTAATCCATCGTCTCGTCGTCGGGATTGACCATCGCGTTGACGTGCATCTTGAGCTGTCCGGCTTGTTGCAGACTGTTGATAAGATTAATGGTGGCGATATCTTGTCCCGCATCGGTGACGCTCGTCAAGCCAACCGCCATGCAGTTCTCTTGCGCTTTCAGCAAGGCTTGAACCCGCAGTTCGGTTTCCATTTTCGGCACCAAAGCCTTGGCAGCATCGGCCAAATTGTCCAACAACACACCCGTGCAGCGGCCTTCCTTGACGATGGCCATACCGCCGTCCATCTTTGTGTTTTCGTTAATGCCCGCCAAATCAAGCACTTCCTTTGAAACCAAAACGGCGTGACCGTCCACGCGGGTCAGCAGGACTTTCTTGTTGGGAAAAGCCTCGGCAAGTCTTTCATTGTCAGGAAATTCGGCCACTTCCCAAAGGTTTTGGTCCCAGCCGCGACCCAAAAGCCATTCAGAAGGGTAGAGGCTGTCGTGGGCTTTTAGCCGCTCAATGATTTCGTCGTAGGAGCGGCTGCCTTTCAGGTCGGCCCAGCGGATGAGGTTTTCGCTGTATCCCGTGAAATGGCTGTGGCCGTCCATAAAACCCGGATACACTGCATCGCCTTGGGCATCAATGGTTTCCTTGGCTGAATATTGGCCCATAATGGTCGCTTCATCGCCCACGGCGACAAACTTTCCGTCTTTCACGGCAAAGGCTTGGGCTTTTGAGAAATCGTCGTCGACGGTATAGACGTTGGCATTGTGGACGATAAGGTCAACGGGTGCTTTTTGGTTGCATGAGGTCATAAGCATTAGAATTGAGGCGCAGAACGCTGGAATGATTTGTTTTACAATTGTTTTCATGGTTGAAAGGTTTTCCGATGAATCAGACCGCAAAGTTATAAAAAACCTCGTTACAGCCACTCCACTTTTCCGCTACGAATGTCGTAGAAAGCACTCACGACACGTGCACCCACATGTTTGACAATGTCGTTAATTTCAATGAGTTGAGCCATCCTTCGGGCGTGACGGCGGGCGTTGTCATCAATACAGCAACTCGTATTGATGGCGGGCTGAATGCGTTTAGCAAGGTAGAGGATGTGACCGGGCAAGTCACCGCCTTGGCAGGTCGCCGTGACGGCTCCGCAACTGGAATGTCCCAGCACGACCACCAATTGGGTTTCCAAATGCTCGACGGCGTATTCAATGGATCCAAGCACATCCTCGTCCACCACATTGCCCGCATTGCGGATGACGAAAAGGTCGCCAGGTTTTTGGTCGAAGATGATTTCAGGTGCCACGCGGCTGTCGGAACAGCACAACACCACGGCAAAAGGATGCTGCCCCTTGCTGAGTTGTTCCCGCAATTCTGCATAGTCGTCTTTCGGCGTCAAGGCTCCCGAAACGAAGCGGGTGTTGCCTGCTTTGAGCAGGTCTAAGGCTTGTTGTGAGTCTATATTCATGGTCTTATTCGGAATTTTCTGCAAAATTACAGTAAATTTCGAATTGAATTACAAAATCTGTCGTGCAATCCAAGCGCAAGCCTCGGCATCGGCCAAGGCATGGTGGTGGTTGACCAAAGCGAAACCGCAAGCCGCTGCCACGGTGTGAAGTTGATGGTTGGGCAGCAGTTTCCCGAAATGTTTGCGCGAGGCGCGACAAGTGCAATAAAACTGATAGTCAGGGTAATCCATTTGGTAGCAACGCATCACGGCCTTTAGGCAGCCTTCATCGAAAGGGCTGTTGTGCGCTACGAGAGGCAGGCCCTCAATAAGCGGCTCGATTTGTCGCCAGACGTATGGAAACACGGGCGCGTCCTCGGTATCGGCCTTGGTGATACCATGAACCATAGTATTCCAGTAAAGGTAATAATTCGGCTCGGGTTGGATAAGCGAATAGAACGAGTCCACGAACTCGCCCTCTTTCACAATCACCACGCCCACGCTGCACACGCTGGTGCGCTCGTTGTTGGCGGTCTCGAAGTCGATGGCGGCGAAGTCTTTCATTTTGAGTTGTAATGATTCCACATTCGTTTCACTGTGCCCGCCAATTCTTGCCGCAGCCAAAGTGGTTCCAGCACTTCAAGCGCGTCGCCGTTCCAGAGGAGTTCTTGCTGGAAGTCGAAGGTGGGACGCACCTCAACGGAGAATATGCTGTATTCGTCCGTATGCTCCAGTTCTTTTTGTGAAGGATGCAAGGGTAGGGAACGCAGGTAGTTGGCTTGGTCGGCGCTCACTTTCACCTTCACGGTCTTGATGGGGCATTCCTCATCACGAATGATCCCGAAACAGCCTTTGAAGTAGTTCTCTGGACTGAATTTCTTGGGGTATTTGAAGGTCTCCTCCAACAGTCGGACTTCCCGTACGCGGTCCAAGGAATAGATGCGGATTTTGCCTTCATAAACGCTGTTGCCGACCAAATACCAACGTTGGCGAAACAGTTTCACACAATATGGTGCCACCCTGAAAGTGCTTTCGTGTTCTCTCCAATAACCCTTGTAGGTGATTTCCAACACTTTGCTTTTCTTCATCGCGGCCATCACCGTGTCCAAGAAATCCTGTCCCGATGGTATGTTTTCAAGCAAAATGCGGTCGCTGAGCGACTTGTTTTCAAGTAGCGTGTTGCTGACCGACATACTGTTGAGCAGCCAGCGTTGCAGGCTGTCGTCTTCAAGTGCCTCGCGGTTCTCGATGTAATATCGGTCGCCGTCGTGTTTGTCGCACATAATGACGAGGCCAAACATCTCTTCCACCGTGTTTTTCCAAGTGTGGAACGTGCGGTGCGGAATCTCCAAGCCCTCGCTCAAATCGGTTTCGAGCCACCTGCGGTTGATTTCCTTCAGCGTGATTTTCTTGGCTTTGTAGAGCGTTTCTACGAGCCAGACGTATTTGTTGATTTGGTTTTTGGACATGGTTTTTAGTTTTTCTGGTTAATCAAGTTCACCACCACCTTCACCATCACATCTTTTTCCTCGGGCTTGCTCTCGGCAATCATCAAAGTCAGTGCGACCAAGGTGTTGTCGGCTATGCGTTTGCTGCCGTCCTCGCGGTAGAGGATGCCGTTGTTGTTGAGGAACCACAGGAACAGCGTGGCGGCAATGCGTTTGTTGCCGTCGCTGAACGAATGGTTCTTGGTGACAAGATACAGCAACATGGCCGCTTTCTCTTCCACACTCGGATATAGGTCTTCACCGCCAAAAGTCTGATAGATTTGACCAATACTGCTTTTGAAGGAGTCGTCTTTCTCATTGCCGAACAGCGAACTGCCCCCGAACTTCTCGCGTAATGCCGCTATGGCTTGCATGGCGTTGTCGTAAGTCGCCTGAAACTTCTCCTCTTGGGTGGTTTCTTTCACGCCCAAGCGTTGATAATCGTAATCGTCAAGCGTGTCAAGGGCGTAGGTGTAATCTACAACAATGTCAAACAAGGCTTGGTTCTCTTCGCTTTTCAGCAAGGGCTGGTTTTGCAACGTCCGGCCCACCATTTGCACCAATTGCCGCAGTTCACTGATTTGGTTTCTGCGAATCTTTTCGTTCACGGCATAGCCTTTCAGCAGATAGTCTTTCAGCACTTTGTTGGCCCATTGGCGGAACTGCACACCTCGCAGGCTTTTCACGCGATAACCTACGGAAGTTATTACTTCAAGGTTGAAATACTCGACATCGTGGGTCTGGGTTTTTCCTTCCATAGCACCATGTTGAGTGGTAGTCGCAAATTTTGCGACTACCACTGAACCTGACAATTCTTCCTTAAGAGCATTGTTGATATGTTTGCTGATGGTTTTGTAATCACGATCAAATAGAACTGCTATTTGATGGCGCGTTAGCCATAGCATTTCATTCTCAAGCCTGACATCAATGGCAGTCTGGCCGTTGTCGGTTTGGTATATGACGATTTGGTTTTCCATGGGGTGGGTTTTAAGCGGCAAAGATAACAAAAAGATTGTGCAAGTTTATGGCACAGATTGTATAAATGCTTTATCCATTACGAGGAGTGACTTTTGTTGGAGTAGTATCGACGAGCCAGACGTGTTTGTTGATTTGGTTTTTGGACATTGTTCAATTGGCTTCCTTTTGTGAATAAAAACCTTCAATGATTTTTTTGTATTGTTTGACTGCGGTCTTAAAATCTCCTTCTTCAGTATCTTTTATTACTTGTTCAAGCCATGATATAATATCCTTATATGTAATGATAGCATATACTGTTTCTTTTTGGTTACTTTCTTTATTATTGAATCGCTTTGCAGATTCGGCTGCTTTATTGATATCATCCTTATCGCCTTTAACACATAAGAAAAACAAACCAGCAAATTCTCTACTTTTCTCTCCATTGCTTCCCGTTTCAGTTAGATAACGATAATAACGTCGAAGTTGACGATATTGATTGCCTGCCTTGATTTTGTTTTCAATAATAAGCCTGTATTTTGTCTCAGCTCCTTTTTTGTTTGTGCCAATCCATATATCAGCCCGTCCTCTATCTCTAGTAACACATCCCGTTTCTTTCTTATAAACCTTTTCAATAAGACGAACTTCTGTGTCAATCCATTTATTGGCTTCATTCTTTACATCGATAGATTCTTCTTCAATCAAGTCATCTAATTTGAACTCACTTGGGTTGGTTCCAATTGCTTTATTCAAATCATTCGTCAGACAGTCTTTAAGCTTATTTATAAACGACTTTCTATTGTCATCTTTTGAAACTATTGCTGCAATCATCGCTGAATGAATCAATTCTTTTTCCTCAAGATGTAACGCTTTAAAAATGTTATATTCGCTCATTTATTGTAGTTTTAAGATTATCTTTTGGTAGCAAAAATAGTAAAACTATCCAAAATGATACGGAAAATTCACATCAACCACCACATTGATATTGAAATCCCGTACATAAATGAAGTCGGTTGTTGCGAAACTCGTATGCTCATACAGGGTGTGGAAAGGTAGTATCAGATGCAAATCCTTAGTCAGTTCTTGGTCAAGCCCTTCGTCCCAGTTGGTGCATCCATCCGACAGCCCAATATACTCTTCAAAAGTTTCGTCGGCCAATCGTAAAGGTGTCGCGCTGGTTCCAATTCCATATTTGTACTCTTTGTGCGCGTCAGGGTCGGTTAGTGCTTCCCATAACTCTTGATAATTGTATTTGCCACCAAAAGAAGATATACCTGCCAACGGATGTTTTTTGGGAAATTCCGGGCCAAACCAAAGACTGGCTTCAATATCCTCACAACCATATTTGCTGTGCAAATCAGTCACTTTGTTCCATGTTTCATGGAATGCGCTTGCCAAAGCCTCATTGAATTCCACAATGTCAGGCAAAAAAGCCTTTTCTTGTTGCCAGAAAACATGGTTGATGATTCGCTTTCTCTTCTCCATCAAGTGTCTAAGTTCAATGACGAGAATTTCTGTTTCCTTCTGGCTTTCAAATAGTTTTCCATTTAGGTAGCAGATTCTTTGTTCGATTCCCTGTATTTCAGGAGTCGTCAATTCTTGTACAATGTCCATTTTTTTTAGTTTTTAATGTTGTGATGTTCCTTTCTTGCAATGTCTGAAACTCTTTCTTCTCTGAAAAGACCTTTTTGAACCGCTCTACACATCAACGCTCCATAAATCTCCCAGAATTGGGCCCCATGAGAGCGTTCTCTGTTTTCCATTTTGTGTTGTTCCGTGTAATGAATATGGTGGGCGTATTCATGAATGGCGATAAGTTCAAGCGGAAAGGCTTCTATCCATGGGGCATAAATCCTAATTCTTCGTTTTGAGATGATATAAACACCTGATTTTGTTTTGGGCTTTTTGTCAATTACTAGTAGCTCAAAGGGCTCTTTGCAAGGATAGATGCTCAACAATAGGTCTTTGAAATAGTCAGCATTAGGATAGTTAGACATCTTTATGATTTTTTTGTTCAAAATTATTCTCCTAAAACAAGTTCTTTCTTGATTGCCGACACTTCTTCCTCTACTAAATAATCCCATAAAAAAGACTTTTCTAAATTTTCCACAGGGATGTACTGCCTATAGCGACGAAGTAATTCCCAAGAAGGAACCTCATCACTAAGGACATAGCGGTCGATAATATTGCTCCAATCCCAGTAATCAATGAATTTATCGATGAGGTCGAAAGAAAGTGTCAATTTGGTATTTCCTGATAGTGTTTCCCAATCCCATCGGTCTTTGAATTTTTCGATGACCTCGGTTGTGAGAAGCGTTGTGTTTGAAGTATTGGAAAGAACTTTCCAGTCAAGTTTGTTTTTCCATCGTTCAATCATTGCCACTGTCCAACCAATGTTGCTGTTGTCAGATACCTCAGCCCAATCTAGTTCATCTCGGTATTTTTTCATCATTTCTTCATTCAGCGGGTAATCCTTTGAAATCTTACTCATTGCCTCCTTGCGGACGTTTTTTCTAATCAGATAATCTCCTAAATCATTTGTTTCCATGACTTTTTCTTTTTTAGTGTTAATACTTTGATTTGGTGTTTTCACGCTGCAAAGAAAAAGCAAGCCTGTGCCAAATCGCAGCACAGGCTCAAAGTTTTTTTAAAAAAAGACGCTTTGAGCCTCTCATGCTGAAATAAGTCTTATTTTTGCGTCAGGGTTCTGTCCCTTCCACGGGAAATCCAATCCCGCCGCAAAAGCCCCAAACGAGAATGAACACCAGCAACAACATACCCAACGAAACCTCCACATGGCAGCAGCCCGGCGCATGGCGCAAGCCGTGCATCGTGCATGTGACAATGGTGGCCAAGGGACGAGAACCCATTTTCGGCAAACTCACCCACAACGGCACACGGGCCGAAGTAGAAAAGACGGCCATAGGCTGGGCGCTCATCAACCAGCAACAACGAATGTTAGCGCTTTGCCCGGAGATGAAAATCCTTGCCGACAAGGTCATGCCCGACCATCACCATATCGTTTTGCAGGTCAGGCGCACCATGACGCGCAGCATCAAGGAAGTGGTGCGGGGCTATATGCAGGGCTGCAAGGCCGAAGCCCGAAAATTGGGCTTTGAAGGGAACTTGTACGACGCGCCGCCATATTACCGTGTGCTCACGCATAAAGGACAACTTCAGGCGATGATAAACTATGTTTACGCCAACGCCGAGCGAGCCTGGCAGCGCAAACAAAACCCCGACCTTTTTCGAATGTACCGTAGGACAGAAACTTGTGGTTTGCTTTTCACCTCGATGGGCAATCATTTCCTTCTCGACTGGCCAGAGCGTCAATTGGTGGAAATGTCGCGCAATGCCACGGACGAGCAAGTCCAAGAAAGGCTGAAAGCGGTGTTGCGGTCGGCGCAAAATGGAGCGGTAACCTATACGGCTTCCATTAGCAAGGGTGAGCAACTCATTGCGCGGACGCTTCGGACTCAAGGATTCCCTTTGGTCATCCTTCTCAACGAAGGCTTCCCCGAGGAAGGTTCCCCACATGAGCGGTTCTACAAGCCTGGTGGCGTTTATTTTGAGGCATGTTCACAGGGGAAACTATTGCTTTTGGAGCCGACAGAGCAGGCTTTCATCAATCCTTTCGTCCGCCAATCTGTCGAGGGAACGCTTCGCCACAAGGCTGAGGCCAAACATTTCGAATACACGTCTGTTGCAACCGATTCTTTGCGGTATCGTTTTGTTGCGCTTAACGAGATGGGGAGGTTGCTTATGGAGGGACAAGGGGCGGATGGAATCCGCCTTTAAGGGACGGAACAAGATACAATGTGCTTTTGCCAAATCACTCTTTCTTAATCCTCAAACCATCCTCGGCCCTTCAATCAACTTGGCATGGGTGTATTTCCCTTCGTTGAAGGTTCCCTTTATGGTCGTTCCGTCAAGGACATAGTACAAAAAAACAAAATTCCATGAAAATCTGTGTGATTGGCGGAGCAAATGCCGACATCATCGCTTCATTCCCATTCGATAATCCATTTCTGAATCTCCTTCACCCGTTGCGCATACTTTTCCAGTTGCCCCTCAATGAAGTCGTCGCTGTATTTGCGGTCGCAGAAGCCATTGCCGCGCGCCACATAGTCGTCGTCTTCCAAGGAGCTGAAAACGTCCACGTAGTTGTCGTAATATTGCTGGTTTTCGCGCAACAAGTTCCGCAAATCTTCAAGGTCGGCCTCGATGTGTTCTCCTGTGGAAAAGGTGTATCGTTTTTTCATGGCTTATCCGATGGATTGCAAATCAGAAAGTTTCTTATAAACCCCTCCAAGGGAAATCAGTTCGTCATGCTTGCCACGCTCAATGATTTGGCCTTTTTGGAGCACCACGATTTCATCGGCAAACTGAATGGTCGAAAGGCGGTGGGCGATGACAATGGAGGTGCGTTGGTTCATCACCTTCGACAAGGCGTCTTGCACCAAACGCTCGCTTTCGGTGTCCAATGAGGAAGTGGCTTCGTCCAGGATGAGGATGGGCGGGTTCTTCAGCACGGCACGGGCGATGCTCAAACGTTGGCGTTGGCCGCCGCTGAGGTTCATGCCACGGTCGCCGATGCGGGTGTCGTAGCCTTGTTCCAACTCCATAATGAACTCATGCGCGTTGGCGATCTTGGCGGCTTCAATGACCTGTTCCTTCGATACGTCCTTCATACCGAATGCGATGTTGTTGAACACGGTGTCGTTAAAGAGGATGGTTTCTTGCGACACCACACCCATCAAGCCGCGCAGGTCGCTAATTTTATAGTCGCGGATGTCGTGACCATCGATGCAAACGCAGCCTCCACCTACTTCGTAGAAACGCGGCAGGAGGTCGGCCATGGTCGACTTGCCGCCACCGCTCTCGCCAACGAGGGCTACGAACTTGCCCTTCGGAATCTTTAAGTCGATGCCCTTCAAGACCTCGTCCTTGCCATAACTAAAATGTACGTCTTTGTATTCGATACAATCCTTGAAGTCTTTGATTTCGATGGCGTTTTCTTTCTCAGTGATGACCTCTTCGGCATCCAAAATTTCGAATATGCGTTCGGCCGAGGCGATACCTTTCTGCACGTTGTAATAGCCTTGGGAGAACGACTTGGCGGGAGAGATGATTTGTGAAAACACCACGATATAGCTGATGAAACTGCCCGCGTCGATGCCACCGTTGCCACCGAGGATGAGCTTGCCGCCAAACCACAACACGAGGATGACCACTGCCGACGAAAGGAACTCGCTCATCGGGGAACTCATGTCGCGCTTGCGGTGGATGCCACGAAGCACCTTGGTATAATCGGCATTTTGTTCTTCAAACTTGTCGCTGGAATATCGTATAGCATTGAAGGCCTTGATGATACGCAAACCAGAAATAGTTTCCTCTACAGTGGAGATGATGCCCGCCAGTTTGGTCTGTCCTTCCTTTGATTCCTTCTTCAGCATTTTGCCGACCTTGCCGATAATAAGCCCCGCCAAGGGCAAGACAATCAGCACGAAAAGGGTAAGTTTTGGGCTTAAAGTCACCATGAAGAGGAAAAAGAACAGGATGGTCAGCGGATCCTTGATGAGCATCTCCAAGTAGTTCAAAATCGAGACCTCAACTTCCTGCACATCTGTCGTGATACGCGCTAGTGTGTCGCCTTTTTGACGGCTGTGGTAGAAGGAGAGGGGCAGGATGAGGATTTTGTTGTAGACATCGCGGCGCAGGTCGTGGACTGCCCCAACGCGCACATTGGCCATGAAATAACAAGCGAAGAAGCGTCCGAGGTTGCGGAAGAAAAAGGCAACCAAGAGCAACAGGCACATGAAGACCAACGCATGGTATTTTCCTCCATCGGCAATGAGGCTGCTCATGAACCAATTGAGATAGCCCATCAGATAGTCAGAGGTGAAGGAAAACTCGGGTTTGGCCACGACTTCCACCGCGCCTTCCTTGAATAATAAGGTTAGGAACGGTCCCACCAAAGCGAAGGAAAACAGCGAGAAGAAAATGGCCATCAGGTTGAAGACCAGATTCAGGACGATGCTGCCCCAGTAGGGTTTGACGTAGGTGAGGACGCGGGAGAAAGTCTTTTGCTTGGCCATAGGCTTCGGTTTGCTCTTATCTCAAACGCAGTTTCCACTCAATAATTGTATCCAGTGTAATTCTCCGGCGTAATCGCAGCTAACTCGGCTTTGATTTTCTCGCTCACAGGCAAGCCTTTAATGAACTCATCAATGGCGGCTTTGTCGATATGCTTGTTCGTGCGGGTAAGTCCTTTCAGCAGCTCGTAGGCACCTTCTACCTGCTCGCGGCGCAGGATGGTCTGGATGGCTTCGGCCACCACGGCATAGTTTTGCTGCAGGTCTTGGCGGATCTTGTCCTCGTTGAGCAGGAGTTTGTCCAAACCCTTCATCAGCGACTTGATTGCAATCAGCGTGTGGGCAATCGGCACGCCGATGTTACGGGTGACGGTGGAGTCGGTGAGGTCGCGCTGCAGGCGGCTGATAGGCAGTTTGGTGCTCAAGAAGGTGAGGATGGCGTTGGCCATGCCGAGGTTGCCTTCGGCGTTCTCGAAGTCGATGGGGTTCACCTTGTGGGGCATCGCCGACGAGCCGACCTCGCCCGCCTTGATCTTCTGCTTGAAGTATTCCATCGACACATAGAGCCAGATGTCG
>ONKQ01000061.1 GCA_900318465.1 uncultured Bacteroidales bacterium | reverse complement strand
TATGGACTTACAGTTGCGCGACAGCTCGTGATTTACACACGATTCCCGTTTTAATCTCCTACAAGGAGAACCTCTGTGGCTGCAGATTTCAAAGAACGGTTGGAGTTGCAAAAATACGCATTTATTCAGTATAAATCCAACTTTTTCGATAAAAAACTATTTGTTGTTTTGATTGTCATGAGTATCAACGGTCAACTCGCTGACAATCATTGTCTTAATTAAGATTGCATTTCGTATAATCTTACCGAATTGAAGATAGTCTTCTCCTGTGCCTCGTTGCCGTATTTGTCAACGTCGACGACGTTGCGCGGGCTATGGGTGATACACACCGGACCATTAAGGCAGCCGCCGTCGCAGGCCATGCCTTCGAAGAAGTTCTCGGTGGCCTTGTTGAATTTCAACTTGGTCAAGGCGGCTTTGCACTCGGCGATGCCGTTCATAGCGATAGGCTTCACGCCTTCCACGCCCATTTCCTTGGCCACGTCAGCGATGCCTTTGGCGATGCCGCCCGACTTGGCGAAGATACGGCCGTAGTAGGAAGCGTTGTTCAGCTCTGAGTCCTCCATCTGCGTGGTGTCGATGCCACGAGCGTCAACGAAGGCTTGCAGCTCCTCAAACGACATCACGCTGTCGATGGCACCACCAGTCTTTTCGAGCCTGTATTCCAGTTTCTTGGAAGTGCAGGGGCCAATGAAGACGACCTTGGCCGTCGGATCGGATTTCTTGATGAGGCGGGCGGTTTCCACCATCGGCGACACCGAAGAGGAGATGTATTGCTTCAGTTCGGGGAAGTTTTTCTCCACGAAACTCACAAACGATGGACAGCACGAAGTGGTCATCAGTTTCTTCTCGTTCCATTCTTGGGCCTCGCGATAGAGGGTGATGTCGGCACCAAGGGCGGCTTCCACAACGTGATGGAACCCCAACTTCTTGATGGCGGTCACCACTTGCGTGACGCGCCCGAAGCGACATTGGCTGACTATGGCCGGCGCAATGACGGCATAGACCCTGTATTTCGTGTTGTTCTCCGATTTCTTCAAAATGTCGATGATGTCGAGCACCAACGACTTGTCGGAGATGGCTCCGAAGGGGCATTTATACACGCAAGCTCCACACGAGATGCACTTCTCGTTGTCGATTTTGGCCTTCTTGTTCTCGTCGATGGAGATGGCCTTCACCTTGCAACTCACCATACAGGGGCGGTGTTGCAGAATGATGGCGGAGTAGGGGCAGGCTTGGGTGCATTTGCCGCACTCGATGCACTTGTCCTTGTCGACGGTGGCGCGATGGTTCACGATGGTGATGGCGTCCTTGGGGCACACTTCCTTGCAACTGTGTACCATACAGCCACGACAGGCGGGCGTGACATAGATGCCGTCAATCGGACATTCGTCGCAGGCACTGTCGATGACCTCGATAACGTTGGGGTTGCTCTTGTCGCCGCCCATCGCCATCTGGATGCGGTCTTGCAGGATGGCGCGTTCCTTGTAGATGCAGCAGCGCGTTTCGGCTTTCGGGCCGGGGCTTAACAACTTGGGCACTTCCAAGTAGGCGTTCTCCAATCCGCCCTCGTAGGCGCGCCGGATGACTTCTTTCAGCACTTTGTATTTGACGAGTTGTACGTCCGTGTCAAAAATCCTTTGTGAGTTCATCTTGTTTTGGGTAAAGGGGTTCAATAATAATTCAACTCTACGATTTTGCCCACCTTGCGGAGGTCGGCGGCAATCTTCTCCACGATTTTCATTTTCATCGTCGTGTCGATGGGCAGCCCTTGGTGGGCCACATTGACGCTTTGCCCGACGAAGAAGGTGATGTGGGTGGCGCGCTCGAAGAGGTAGTCCGCGAGAAGCGAAGCCCCGTCTTTCTTGGTGAAGGTCTTGGGAGTCAGGTCAGAGATGGAGATGTATTTCTCCAACATTTGCATCAGTCGGCGCAAGGTGAGCACGCCTTCGGTGGTCAGGTCGATGCCTTTGATGTAGCCGATGGGTGGCACTTCCTTGTCTGGAAAATCGAAACTGGTCTTCAACTCGGTTTTTAGGTGGCGCGCCACGATGGTGGAACTGGTGCCACCGCAAACGATTTTCTTTGAAGGACCAGCCAAGAATTGCTCAATATAGAAGTCGTCCTTTTCCTTATCGACGGGCGGCCCAACCATAATGTTGACATCCAGCCGCTTGCGAATCTTGACGGCGGCCACGGTGGTGTCGTCGCCGGGCTTGTCGGCGTAAAGGTCGTTGCAGGCCGAAGCCAAAAGGCAGGCCACGGCACGGGCCGACATAGAGCGCGTGATGTTGGCATTGAGGTGCTCCATAATTTGGTCGCGCTCCCAACCGAAGTTGAGGATTTGCCCGATGCCGGCGTGAATGGTGCCGTCGGACATAACGATGATGATGTCGTCTTCCTCCAGGTTCAAGTCGGTGCGAAACACTTTCTTGCCACACACATCAAGCTCGGTACGCTCAAAGTTCTGGCACTGGCCGCGATGGTAGTAGATGGCCTCGGGGTTGTCGAACTCGAACATCACGCCTTTGCCCTCGGTATCGACGTGAATGATGGAGAAAGTGGAGTAGGCCACGCCGCGCTCCGAGCACACCGGAAGGGTTTGGATGATGGTCTCAACGCACTCGTAGATGTCGATGTCGTTGGAAGCCATCGTGCAAAGGATTTTCGAGGTGAGCGTCGAGAGGATGTTGGCCTTTACGCCGCTGCCCAAACCGTCGGCCAAGACGAGCGTGGTGAAGTTGTCCTTAACGGTGCTGGCCACATTGTCGCCGCACAACTCCTCGCCGACGTGGTTCAGCGAGGTGCATCCCGTTTCTAAACAAAGTTCCATCAGTTCTTCTTGTTTTCTTCGGTTAGGGTTTTCTTCAGTTTCAGCAAGGCCACCTTTGTTTCGGCTGTTGTCTCGCCCAATAGCGATGCAATCTCTTGAGCCACACGCATTTGCTTCTTGATGACCTCATCAGTCGTGGTCAAGGTTTCCATCTTCACCTTCATAATGCGGTTTTCGTAATCGACGGTATCGGTGACGTCTTTCAGGATGCCGAAGATGACATTTTGCCCAGCCAGGTAGTTGATGGATATGTCGACGTATTTCCCTGTGGTGGGTATGAGGGTTTGCTTGCAAGAGATGTGCTTCTTCTGCGTATAGGCGTTGTAGAAGTCGATGGGGCTGAAGAAGTCTGCGGCGGGACGACCTTTGGCGTTGGGGTCGTCAATGCCCAAAAGTTCCCTTCCTTTATTGTTGATTTCCTGAATGTTGAGTTCCGAGTCGAGGACGATGATGCCTTCAGGGCTGTTTTGGATGATCTCGAACGAAAGCGACTCGGCACGTTGGCGCATATAGGGCAGGCAGATTTCGATGTCGGCATAGCCGTTGTAAACCGCCCAAGCCTTCTCGCGGCAGGTGGCATAGCCGCACGAGCCGCAATTCAGTTCGTCTTCAGGTTTCATCTTACCGGTCTGGTGCAAGATGGCCTCGATGTCGCGCTCGCTGGCGGCCAAACTGTGGCTGCGGAGGCGCGGATGAGCAGCCGCCAGGCTTACGTCGAGCGGACTGTCGTCTTGCGGTCCGGTCAGGGCTTGCTTTTCGCGGCTGACGTATTTGCGCACGTCGGCGGTGGCCTTGATGGAGCCTCCCTCCTTGACCAATGAGCAAGGTCCGTTCACACAAGCATCCACGCAAAGGTTGATTTCCATCACAACGTGGTCGAGATGCTCAATGTTTTCCAAGGCCTCCACACACTTCTTCGGGCCGTCGACGGCGATGTATTCGTAGCCTTCGGGCAGCACGGGGAAGGAGTTGATGATGCCTTGCGGAATCGGGTATTCCTTGGCGAGGTTGGGCGTCCCGTTTTTCCTGTTGAGGCAGAGGTTGGTGATTTCGTCGAGTTTGATGTTCTTCTCGTCGAAGAGTTTCACCACATCCTCAAAGGTCAAAACGTGGTCGATCAAATGACATTCTTCGGCTTCGCGCTTCTTGGCGATGCAGGGGCCGATGAAGACGATTCGGGCCTCGGGGTGTTGTTTCTTGATGATTTTGGCGTGGGCCACCATCGGCGAATCAACGGGGGCGAGGTATTTAAGTGCCTTCGGATAGTATTCCTGAATCATCCGGCAAGCGGCAGGGCAGGCCGAGGTGATGAAGTTGGTGAACTCGCCCGTCTTGAGCAGGCGCGCATATTCCTTGGTGACGGCTTGCGCCCCGACGGCGGTCTCTTCCGCATCGGCGAAGCCCAACTTGGCCAAGGCCAATTTCATTACGCCAAAGTCGGTGAGGCCGAAACTCGAAATGAACGACGGCGCAACGCTGGCAATCACCTTGTCGGGACCAGCCAGCATTTGTTTCACTTCTTCCAATTCGCTATGGACAACCTTCGCGTTTTGCGGACAAGCCAACGTGCAGTGACCGCACAAAATGCAGCGGTCTTCGATGATTTCGGCCTGATGGCCCTTGAAATCGATGGCTTTCACCGGACATTCGCGAAGGCATTTGTAGCAATCTTTGCATCTCGCATTGCGAAACTCAAGAAATTTCGACATAATGACGGTGTTTTAGAGTTCAATCAGGGGATAGATTTCCTTCACGAAAAGTTCTTCGGCGTTGTCTTTGGTGACGTTGTGCAAAAGCAAGAAGCCGTCTTCGGCGCTGATGCTGGCTTTCTTCATCATTTTTTCCGAAATGCCGTCGGTCTTCACGTTCACGCCCTTGGCGCAGTGGCCGAGGCAGAAACTGGCCTGCAATTCGACGAGGTCTTCAACGTCATATTTCTTGAGGATGTCTTTCAAGGCTTGGATCACATCGTAGGAACCTTTCAGGTGGCAAGAACTGCCCACACATACTTTAATATTCATTTTGGGTTAGTTTTAAGGGGTTGTTTGTTATGAACGGTATTATCTTCTTTTTGTTGTATTGTTGCCTTACCATTTTTGGCGGGCAGCCGTTTTTTTGTGGCCGCCCGCCGGTCAATGGCTATATCAACTCAAAAATTAACTTCGGTATCGTAATAGCAGCACTTCAGCAGTTTTTCCATTTCCTCTTGCGTCGGGATGCGCGGGTTGGAGCCTGTGCAAGCGTCGCCGATGGCGTTCTTGGCAATTTCGGATAACCTTTCAAGAAACACGTTTTCAGGCACAAAGCCTTGTTCGCAAGGGTAGGAGTCGGCACCATAGTTCTTGATGCAGTGCGGGATATTGAGGTCGTCGTTCATCTTGCGCAGTGCGGCAATGAGCAGGGCAACTTTTTCGTCGTCGTTGCTACCGCCGAGGTTCATTGCGTCGGCGATGGCGCCATAGCGTTGCTTGGCCTCGGGATTCTTGGCGTTGAATGCAATCACCTTGGGCAGATACATTGCGTTGGCCGCGCCGTGGATGATGTGTGCGCCAAAGTCGGCAAACACGGCTCCCGTCTTGTGGGCCATCGAGTGGACGATGCCCAACAAGGCGTTGGAGAAGGCCATTCCAGCAAGGCATTGGGCGTTGTGCATCTCGTTGCGGGCGTTCACGTCGCCGTTGTACGAGTTCACCAAATCCCTCTGTATCATCTTGATGGCGTGCATAGCCAACGGGTCGGTGTAGTCGCAGTGGGCGGTCGAGACGTAGGCTTCAATGGCGTGGGTCATAGCGTCCATTCCCGTGTGGGCCACCAATTTCTTGGGCATAGTTTGGGCCAAGGCAGGGTCAACGATGGCCACGTCGGGCGTGATTTCAAAGTCGGCGATGGGGTATTTGATGCCCTTTTCATAGTCGGTGATGATGGAGAAGGCGGTCACTTCGGTGGCCGTGCCCGAGGTGGACGAAACGGCGCAGAAGTGGGCCTTGGTTCTCAATTTGGGCAAGCCGAACACCTTGCACATATCCTCGAAAGTGGTTTCGGGGTATTCGTATTTAATCCACATTGCTTTGGCTGCATCGATGGGCGAACCGCCGCCGATGGCCACAATCCAGTCGGGCTGGAAGTCTTGCATCACGGCGGCACCGTTCATCACGGTCTCCACCGACGGGTCCGGCTCGATGCCGTCAATCACTTTCACTTCCATTCCGGCCTCTTGCAGGTAGGCAATGGCCTTGTCCAAAAATCCGAAGCGTTTCATACTTCCGCCGCCTACGCAAATGACGGCGCGTTTGCCTGTGAAGGTCTTCAATGCTTCAAGAGCGTTTTCTCCGTGATAAAGGTCTCTCGGTAATGTGAATCTATTCATTTCTTTGTTAATTTTTGAGTTGGTTGTCAATTGTTTATTTTGTCGGTTTTGTTTGATTGTTGGTTGTTGAAAATCCCCTTATTTCCCGTAGTAGGCTTGCTTGTAGATTTCGACGATTTCTTTCACCAACGGGTATTTCGGGTTGGCGCCGGTGCATTGGTCGTCGTGGGCTTTCTCGGCAAGGGCTTCCACATTGTCCATGAACACCTTTTCGTCGATGCCGGCTTCCTTCACGCTGAGCGGCATGTCCATATCCTTCATCAGTTGGCGGATGGCAGCGATGAAGTTGTCGATGCTTTCTTCGTCGTTCTTGCCACCGAAGCCGAGGAAACGGGCTGCCTTGGCCAATTTCTCGTCGGCCATAAAACGTTCATACTTCGGGAACGGCACAAATTTATTGGGCTTCAGCGAATTGTATTTCACGACGTAGGGCAACAGAATGGCGTTGGCGCGTCCGTGCGGGATGTGGTAGTCGCCGCCAAGTTTGTGGGCCATACTGTGGTTGAGGCCGAGGAAGGCGTTGGTGAAGGCCATACCGGCAATGCACGAGGCGTTGTGCATCTTTTCGCGGGCTTTCAGGTCGAACTGGCCGTTCTCGTAGGCGCGTTTCAGGTAGCCAAACACGAGGTCCATGGCTTGCAGGGCGAGGCCGTCGGTGTAGTCGTTGGCCATATTCGAGATGTAGGCTTCAATGGCGTGGGTCAAAACGTCCATGCCGGTGTCGGCGGTGGCGCGTTTGGGCAGCGAAACCACAAATTGCGGGTCGATGATGGCCACGTTGGGTGTCACGGCATAGTCGGCCAAAGGATACTTGATGCCTTTCTTCTTGTCGGTGATGACGGTGAAGGCGGTCACTTCGCTACCCGTGCCCGAGGTGGTCGGGATGGCCACCATTTTGCATTGCTGGCCCAAGTGCGGGAACTTCACCACGCGCTTGCGAATGTCCATAAACTTTTGGCGCAGGCCGTCAAACGAGGTCTCGGGATGTTCGTAGAACAGCCACATACACTTGGCCGCGTCCATTGCCGAACCGCCGCCCAAGGCGATGATGACGTCGGGCTGGAACGAGCGCATCTCGGCCACGCCCCTCATTACGGTATCGACATCTGGATCAGGCTCCACGTCGGAAAAGATCTTGTAGTGGCAACTCTCTTCGCGCTTGTTGAGGTAGTAGGTCACTTTATCGACATAGCCGAGTTGCACCATCATCGGGTCGCTCACGATGAAGGCCTTGCTGATGCCTTCCATACTTTCAAGATATTGCACCGAACCGTATTCAAAATAGACTTTCGGCGGGATTTTGAACCATTGCATATTCACTCTTCTTTTGGCGATTTTCTTCTTGTTGATAAGGTTGACGGTCGAAACGTTGGCCGTGGTGCTATTGTGGCCGTAGGAGCCGCAGCCGAGGGTCAGCGACGGGGTGTTGGTGTTGTAGATGTCGCCGATGGCACCTTGCGACGAAGGCGAGTTGACGATAATGCGCCCCACCTTCATTGCCTTGCCGAACTTCTCGATGAGGTCGTCGTTGGTGCTGTGGATGATGGCCGTGTGGCCCAAGCCGCCCAAATCGAGCATCTTGCGGCACATCTCGAAGCCTTCAACGTGGTTGTTGACGACATAGTAGGCCAACACGGGCGAAAGTTTCTCACGCGACAGCGGATATTCGGGGCCAACATCTTTCAAACGTGCAATCAGTATCTTGGTGTTTTCAGGTACTTTCACGCCCGACTTGTCGGCAATCCAGTAGGCCGACTTGCCCACCACGTCAGGATTGACCGCACCTTTTTCGGCATTGATGACAAAGGCCGACACCTTCTTGATTTCGTCTTCGTTCAAGAAATAGCAGCCGTTTTCTTTCATATAGCTCTCAAACAGGTTGGAAATCACCTTGTCGACGATGACGGCTTGCTCCGAGGCGCAAATCATACCGTTGTCGAAGGTCTTCGACATCATCAGGTCGGTGCAGGCGCGTTTCACGTTGGCCGAGGTTTCAATATAACAAGGTGCGTTGCCGGGACCCACGCCAAGGGCGGGTTTGCCGCAACTGTAAGCCGAGCGCACCATTCCCGAACCGCCCGTGGCCAAAATCAAAGACACTTTCGGATGGTTCATCAGGGCCATCGTGGCTTCCACCGAAGGATGCTCAATCCATTGGATGCAGTGCTCGGGAGCGCCGGCGGCAATGGCAGCGTCGCGCAAGGTCTTGGCGGCGGCCAACGACGATTGTTGCGCCGAAGGATGGAAACCGAAAATGATCGGGTTGCGGGCCTTGGTGCAAATCAGCGACTTGAACATAGTGGTAGAGGTCGGGTTGGTCACAGGCGTAACACCAGCGACGATGCCGACTGGCTCGGCCACTTCAACGTAGCCTTCCATCTCATTGTCTTCCACGATGCCCACGGTCTTTTCGTCCTTGATGGAGTTCCAGATGTATTCTGTCGCGAAAATGTTCTTGATGATCTTGTCCTCATAAACGCCACGTTGGGTCTCTTCGTGGGCAAGTTTGGCCAACTCGCGATGGTGTTCCAAACCCGCCAAAGCCATTGCGTAGACGATTTTGTCCACTTGCTCTTGGTCGAAGGTGACGTAGGTCTTCAAGGCTTCTTCGGCGTTTCTGACTAAAATGTCGATTTCTTCCTGTATCGATAATTGTTTATCGATTTTAACTGTTGTGGTTTCCTTTTCCTTAGATGTTTTCATTTTCTTAAATTTGATGTTGGAAAATGTATTGGTTCAAAAATTCTTGTTCAATTTGTAGGCAAGTTGGCGCGAAAGCACAGCGAGCGAAGAGGGGAGGTTCTCGTTTTTCACGAGGATGCCTTGCGGTACGTTGAGCAGCGCAAAAGCGAAGTTCCAGATGGCGAGGATGCCGCACTTCACCATTTGGTCACACACGGTCTGCGCTTGGTCGGCGGGCACGGTGATGATGCCGATTTTGACCCCAGTGCGCTGGATGTAGTTCTCCATCTTTTCCATTGGAAGGATGAATTTGTCTCCGACCTGAAGGCCGTGCAGGTCGGGATCCTTGTCGAACCCAACCGCGATGTTCAGCCCCATACTCGAAAACTCTTTGTTGGTCAAAATCAGCCTTCCGAGGCTTCCCACGCCGACCAAGATGGCTTCATCAACTTTATTATAACCTAAATAATCACTAAGATCGTTCATTAAAGTATCGATTTCAAAGCCAGCGCGAGGTTTTCCATCCACACTGCTCACTCCCGAAAGGTCTTTGCGAACCAAGACAGGATTGAGGTTGAGGCTTTGGGCAACAGCGGCTGCCGACACGTATTCCTCGCCTTGTTGTTGCATCTTGCGGATGTGGCTGTAGTAGAGCGGCAACCGGCTCAAGGTCGATTTCGGTACTACCAAGGATGTGTTGTGTTGCGTTGCCATATCGATACAAATTTATCTATTTATTTGATGGCGCAAAAGTACGACATTATTTCATACGCTGTACAATAATAATGGATTATTTTTGAAAAAAGTTGTATAGTGTTGGTTTTCATATTGATAAGTTGGGTTGATTTGATCCCCAAAGCTATCTGATTATTAAAAACAAATCTAAATTAAGACATTTTAATTAGAAAGAGAGTTGGAACTTTCGTTATTTTATAAAATGTTTGTACTTTTGCAGACGAGTTCATCTCTCATTTGAGAGAAGGAAATCGGAAAACGCACAGCCTTGAAGTTGTGCGTTTTTTGCTTTATACCAATGCGTCCAACCTACGTTTATACTTTTTGTCCATTTTGTTTCTGGCAGCATCTTTCCCTTCCATATAGTATGCGGTCAACAGGTAGTATTCTTCTTTGTTGCGCATGGGTTCAAGAATGATTACATATTGTTCGTCCACATCATAAATATATGTCCTGACGCCTTGAGGCTCTTGCACCGAGAATACCTTCATGTTGTCTTTCTTTGACTCTTCAATATGGAACTTAATCCAGTGAAGACGCTTTGACCGACTTATGTCAAACTCTCTCTTGTTGATACTTTTATCTGTTATTTTGGTTGTGAGGTGTCGAAAGAACCGCTCCATGGTGTCCTCACCTTCGGCAGTAGTGGGATTGATTTTCTTAGTACGAAATGCAAAACCAAGGTTCTCGGCAATGTCGCGATTGAAAATGCGTTTCAGCGACTCCGTCCTTTGGCTTTCAGAATAAGCCAACAAGTCAAGCAACTCGTTGTAAACTTTAATCAGGTTGTGCGGCATATCACTTCAATTCTATGAAAAAGAGGTTCAACTTGTTGGAATAATTTGTTTTGCCCAAATCAGGCTGTTTGGCGTGTTTGCTAATTCTATCGATGATTTGCACTTTTGCGAGGTTCGCCTTGGCATCGTCGTTCACATTATAAGAGATGGCACCCATCAAAAAATCGGCAAGTTGCATCAATAGGCTTTCTTCGGATCGAATATTCTGAACATTACGGAAAACGCCAAACTTGACATTGAGAATCTCCTTCAGCCTCCTCACTTTCAATGCACTTAGTGTATCTTTAATATCAAGGTACACATTGTAATTGTACAACGTATTGATGTTATAATTCAGCAAACGATAGTACATCTTGTAGTAGAAATCGTCATAAGAAGTGTTAAAGTCGTCACACTTGATACGCGACTTTTCAATTCCTATAGCACGGAAACGAAGGTCGGTATCGAAGAAATAATCCACGAGGTCGAGGTAAAAACGCAGTTTTGACATGGACACATTAGACCACTTTATTTCTGCATAAAAGTTGTGGGTTCTTTTGAGTTCCTTGATACGGCGGCAGTGTCGTTTAACTTGAGGATATGCACTACTGACCGACCCAAGGAACATAAATTTCTTGTGGTCATGCTCCAAATGGCAACTTTCATCGCAATAGATATTAAATGTTTTGCTTTCCATGTCTGCATAATTGTTTAGGTTGCAAAGATAAGGATTATTTCCATCTATCATCAACAGTTTGTTTTTTGTCACAAACTTATCATAAAATTGTGACGAAACACATGTGCAAAAACTTATTCTTTTATGGCAACGATTTTTCAAAAACAAGAGAACTTTTGAGCCATTGTTAGCCACAACATAGTTTGATACATCGTTGTTATGGTGCTATCAATATTGAAGGGAAGATATACTGGGTAAAGATTACCTTTAAAGATTACCTTGAAAGAAAACCTTACTAACAGGCAACCCCCAAAAACGTATTCAAACGAAGTCGCTAATGTAGAACTGCTCGATGATAAAACTGAAAGACCATCAAATCACGGTCAGACATCCTATTGTCTGTCAGCGGTTTACAACCATTCCTTAGGTTTCCAAAAAACTCCCCACAAGCCTCTCGGCCTATGGGGAGTGGTAAATTCTTGTTCAATTGCTGTGTTATGGAGCAACCTCAATCTCAATGCCCACACTCCAAGGTGAAGGCTGATTGCTCGGGCTGCCTAACAAAAAATCTTCTTTGGTGATGACTGGTGACAAACGATAGCTGCCATAAACTCCGATGTTGACCAAGTTGGCAATGTTGTAACTGATGCGCGTGGTGGCACCGTATTCGAAACGGTTCATCGCCTTGGCACCGCTGATGTAGGTAACGACTTTGCTGTCATACGGTTGCGGATTGAGGGCGGTGCCGTCGTTATCCATCCAATTGATGTTTTCAATGAGCGTGATGTTGCGTGTGGCATTGACACCACCATACACGCCCAAATCCCAGTTGATGCCCCACAAACGAATCGCGATGCGTTGGAACAGCTCTCCACGCAATTGGAAATTCTTCATAAACGTCTCGCCTTTCAAAAGGTCCAATTGGCCGTCTTTGTTGCGGCAAATGAACTCGTTCCAACCGAGGCCAAGTCCCATACCTATTTTATATGTCTTGCCGTACATCCAGCGGAAACCGAAGTCGAAGTGGGCGTTGGAACCGTTCCATTGCTTGTTGGTGAAAGGATGGTCCAATTGGAGGAAAAACGATCTCTGCCAGCCTTCCTTTTTCACCTCTTTAAAAGTGCCGTTCTGGCTGTTGCGGTTGTTGGCGAGTAGGTTGATGTCGCCGCCCATTCCGCTGATGGGGCAGAAGTCGTAGAAACCGTTGTAACTCACATTCAGTTTCTTGCCTTCACCGAAATCCTTGTTTTTCAAATAGATGCCTGTTGAATCGGGGGCAACTTGGTAATAACCGAGCAATACGCCATCGGCACCTTCCACATTAATAAAAGTGTATTGTTTGTCGATGATTTTTGGGAAAACGATGCGCACGCCATCCTTCTCTTGAACCAAGTTGAAGGAACGCTCGGCGGGCATCAGGTCACCAGTGAAATAGGCGGCTTGTGGCACACCGTAACCGTAGGCATAGTCGAAATAAGGATAAAGGTCGGCGGATTTCTCTATTTCGGCCTTCATTTGGAGGGCGGTCTTGTTGCGCATGGTTTGCCAAGCGCAGGCGCAGAAACCAGCAGTCAGCGGACTGGCGAAGGAAGTGCCGAAGGCATCGGTGAACTTGTCGTTTGAGGGGCTGGCCACCGAGGCTTGACCGAAGGCCACTACGTTGGGTTTCAGTCGTTTGTCAGCCGAAGGACCATACGAACTGAAACCGATGTGGAGGTATTTCTCCAAATCGGCATTGATGCCGCCCACGCAAAGCACGTTCTCGGCATCGGCGGGAGTGATGATGGTCATCCAGCGGTTGTCGTCGCCTTCGTTGCCGGCGGAGTTGCAAATCAAGATGCCCTTTTCGACGGCTTTGTTGGCGGCTTTGGCGACGTATGAAGTGCCGTCCATGTCCTTGGTCCAGTGGCGGTCTTTGCCGTAGCCGAGCGAACTATTAATAATGTCGGCACCGTTCTTGTCGGCCCATTCTGCGCCTTGCGCCCACCAAACTTCTTCCTTGAATGGCTCAGGGTCGATTTCGGTGCGGGCCAAAAGGAACTCTGCACCTGTGGCGAGGCCAAGTTTTTGTCCCTTGTCGTTGATGCCGGCGATGCAACTCAGCACCATCGTGCCGTGTGTGCTCCAACCGTACACATCTTCCTTTTTATTAGGGAAATTGTAGGTTTTGAGAATCTGATGGTTGTCGCGCAGATGCTGGAAGGCAGGGTGGGTGTCCACCTTCGGGAAACCGCCGTCCATCACACAGATGCGCAGTCCTTTGCCGTCGATGTCATTGTCGACGAAATGTTGTCCGCCGAAGCGTTTCAGTTGGTCGGTGAGAACCTCCACGGGGGCATCTTCGTCATTGATAACATCAAAATCTTCAAGTCTGGATTGCTTCGTTCCTCGCAATGACGCAAGCGTACCGTTGGAAACGATTTCCTGCACACGTGCCACGAAAGGCATTTGGGCAATCAAGGCGGCATTGTCGTCAGTAGCTGTAACGCCCAAGGCATTCAGCCAACGAGATTCGCCGAAAACCTCAGTGGCGTAGGCGTTTACCGCGTTCACATAGCTGTCGTTCAACGGATAGTTGCTGATGTCGTAAAGGTCGGCACCGCATTGTTCGTAACGCTCGATGGCTTTCGCATCGAAGTAGGAGTAGGGGTCGAATTGGGTGTCGTTTTTGTCGGTGAAGAACACCCAGAAACACTTTTCTTGTGCCATTGCCACGGTCGAAATGAGGGCAAAAACGGCGATGATGAAAATTTTTCTCATAAAATTTGAAATTTGCTGCAAAGGTACGGTTTTATTTTCTACCTTTGTCCCAAAATTTTAAAAATGACCGCCTATGGATAAAAACCTTACTAAAGAAAAATTTGAGATTTTCATGATGCTTTGCGCTTCTGGAATCGACGGCAACATCTCAATGAAAGAGTTGGAACGCATTTGTATGCAATTCGACGAAAAGAGCTACAACGAGGTCTTCGAGTCATGGAAGTCGATGACCAGTCCGGCTTGGCTCAGCTTCTTCAAGGAGCACAAGGACGAGTTCCTGAAAACCGAAGAGGACAAGGCCGCTTTCATGGCCGACCTCAACGACATCGTCTCCGCTGAAGAAGGCGAGGTCAACCAGAAGGAAAAGAACTTCATGAAAGTGGTTGAAATGCTCATCAACGACGAACTTTAAACAATTTTTGAGCCTAAAACCGCCCTTTTCTAAATTAGAACGATTCTAATTTAAGGAAAGGGCTTTTTTGTGTTTTTTAACAAGTTGAAAAACAAGGTGATGCAAAACCTTTGGAAACCAAAAAAAGTTGTCGCTTAATTTGGAATGAGCGGAATATTTCCCTAAATTTGCAGCGTTTTTCGGGAGACCATCCCGACTGACGCGAAAAATCAAAGTCAAACAACTCAATATTAACCCAAAAAGGAAAAATATGGCAAAAGTTAAGTCATTAGCTGAACTGAAAGCTATGAGAGAAAAGCTTCAGTCGAACCTCGACCTTCGCGAAAAGAGCAACGACCCTGATTCGTTGGTGCAAGTTAAGGTCGCCATGGCCACCTGCGGTATCGCCGCCGGCGCCAAGCAAGTAATGGAACACATGATGGAGAAGGCCGACGAGCTGAAACTCGGCGTCGTCTTCACCCAGACCGGCTGCATGGGCTACTGCCACGCCGAGCCGACCATCGAGGTGAAGTGCCCGGGCAAGGACCCGATCGTCTTCGGTCATGTCGACAACAACCGCGCTGATGAAATCCTCACCAAGTATGTGATGAACAACGAAATGGTTGAGGGCGTCATTCCCGTGAACTATGAAACTATCTAACTAACCCTTAATTCGGAGGAATTTATATGGCAAAAATCAAGATGCACGTGCTTGTCTGCGGCGGTACCGGCTGCCAGGCTTCGGCAAGTGCTCAAATCATCAAGAACTTCGAGGACATTCTCGCCGCGAAGGGCTTGCAGGATGAAGTTCAGGTGGTCAGGACCGGTTGCTTCGGCTTCTGCGAGAAGGGACCCATCGTCAAGATCATGCCTGACAACACGTTCTACACTCAGGTGAAGCCTGAAGACGTCGAGAAAATCATCAACGAGCACATCATCAAGGGCCGTAAGGTCACCGATTTGCTCTACATGGACCCTGAAAACAAGGAACATGTCGCCGACTCGAAGCACATGGGCTTCTACCGTAAGCAACTGCGTATCGCTTTGCGTAACTGCGGTTTCATCAACCCCGAAAACATCGACGAGTGCATCTCGCGCGGCGGTTATGAGGCATTGGGCAAGGTGTTGTCCGAAATGACCCCCCAACAGGTGGTCGACGAAATCACCAAGTCGGGCCTCCGTGGCCGTGGCGGTGCTGGTTTCCCCACCGGCGTGAAATGGGGCCTCTGCGCCAAGAACAAGTGCGATGAAATGTACGTCATCTGCAATGCCGACGAAGGCGACCCGGGTGCGTTCATGGACCGTTCCATCATGGAAGGCGACCCGCACAGCATCGTCGAGGCTATGGCCATCTGCGGCTATGCCATCGGCGCCACCCACGGTTTGGTCTACATCCGTGCTGAATACCCGTTAGCCATCCACCGTCTGCAAGTCGCCATTGCCCAAGCTCGCGAATACGGCCTGCTCGGTAAGGACATCCTCGGCTCGGGCTTCGATTTCGACATCGAACTCCGCTACGGCGCTGGCGCATTCGTCTGTGGTGAAGAGACCGCTCTTATCCACTCGATGGAAGGTATGCGCGGTGAACCCACGCTGAAACCCCCGTTCCCGGCTGTTCATGGCTACAAGGGCCAACCCTCCAATGTGAACAACGTGGAGACCTTCGCCAACATCCCGATCATCATCACCAAAGGTGCCGACTGGTTTGCCAGCATCGGTTCCGAGAAGTCGAAGGGCACGAAGGTGTTTGCTCTGGCTGGTCAGATCAACAACGTCGGTCTGATTGAGGTTCCGATGGGCACGACCCTTCGCGACATCATTTACGAAATCGGTGGTGGCATCAAGGGTGGCCGTAAGTTCAAGGCCGTCCAAACCGGTGGTCCTTCAGGCGGCTGCTTGACGGAGAAACACTTAGACACTGCTATCGACTATGAAAGCCTTGCCGCTGCTGGCTCCATGATGGGCTCGGGCGGTATGGTGGTCATGGACGACACCTCCTGCATGGTGGCCATCGCCAAGTTCTACTTGGAGTTCACCTGCGAAGAGAGCTGCGGTAAGTGCTCGCCCTGCCGTATCGGTAACAA
>ONKQ01000106.1 GCA_900318465.1 uncultured Bacteroidales bacterium | reverse complement strand
TCCGCTGGCAAAACCCAGACGCATTGGACGATTGCCAACCAAGATGCTTTCCTTGAGTCGATGGCAGCGGCGGCACAGGCCGTACACGACTATTTCAAGCAGGAAGGCAAGGACATCGTGTACATCAATGTGATGAACAATATGTCGGTGGACTGTGATTGCGACGGTCATCCTGCTGCACCGCGCATCAAGGACATCGGCATTTTGGCCTCCACCGACCCCGTGGCCCTCGACCAAGCCTGCCTCGACCTCGTGTTCAACCATGTCAGCAGCCAAGGCGACGACGCCAAGCCGCTGCAAGACCGCATCAACAAGAAACATGGCACCCATACCGTGGAATACGCCGAACAGATTGGACTTGGGACGCGGAAATATACCATTGTGAGTATTGATGATTAAAAAAACGGCGAAATTGAAAATTCAACGTAGTTAATTGCTCGAATTAAACGAATTTTATTGAGTTCTGTTTGATTGCTTTATACTACTAAGCCATAACACTTTGGTTGGTGGTGTGCCAGCAAGGGTTATTAAGGTGATTGAGAACGATATTTGAGATACATTCACCTTTGATGTAACGTAACCCCCTCCACCTGGCCTTTACTGTCAAGAGTATAATAGGCACAAAAGAAATCAGCGGGGATTGGCGGATTATAGACAACTGCAATAACGTAACGGTCGTCGACCTGCTCCACCCACTGGATGTAACCATACTTTCCGAAGTTGCGGCCTCGTGCAGACATATCCCGCTCTATGGCAGCCATCATCATATCTATTCCGTCTATACGATTCAAGTAAATCGGGTCAAGGCGACCTAAATACTTTACATTTCCAATATATATCAACCGTCCTTTGGCATCGAATCCATGACAGATGGTGTCGGAATATATTTTGTAATAATCGCCTTTTTTATACCTTTTTCGTTCTGAAACCCCGCTGCCATCCTTTTTCTCGCGATACGCCCAAATATACTTCGTGGAAAAATACACGCATTCGGTGATTTCGGTTTTATCTATCTGCGACAGTGCTGCTTCCTTCACAGCAGTCGGCAATTGTTCAAAACTATATGGCTCTTGTATAGGCCACCATATTTGAAACAACGTCTTCTGGTAAAGCCCACGAGGCTCATTGTTACGCCCGTCCACTTCGTGGATGGTTGGACCATTGACATCATAAGTAAGCAATTTGCCTTTAGTGAGATTCAGATCGGCATTCCAATAGTTGTCATCTCCGTCAAAAACTATCATATAGTGGAGATCAGGACGGGATCGGAATGGGAAAAATTCTTCATCTTCAGGCATCACGTCACTATTGTGTATGCAATTGATATGTACGCAGGTGTCGCCTTCCGGATTGAGGTAAAAGACATACTGCCGAATATATTGATAAAAGTAAGGAGCGGTAAAAGCCCTTTGGATGATTTGCGCAGAATCGGCGCGCCTGTCCAAGACTTTGGCCAACATGGTTTCCGCACGTTGCACATCTTGAAGCCCAACCTCGCAGCAGTCCTCAAATTGATGCCCCAACAATATCCCAACTAAAAACACACAATCTTTCGCCTCAATCAAATAGCCAACCGTCCCTTCAGCGTTTCGGCATTCCGTGAATCTATAGTTCGTGTCAGGTTGAAGAAATAGGGAACCTGACTGTTGACTTTCCTTGTCGAAATCAATTTTCACGGGCACCATCTCCGTAATCGTCACAGGTTCCAAATGCGGAGGCTCTTGTGCACTAACATGTTGCATAAGAAGCAAAAAGTGCAAGAAAACAAAAATCCTTTTCATGGCATGGTTTAGTTTTTTGTCGCTGCAAATATACCAATTTTGACGAAATTCCCTATCTTTGCATTTTCACAAATACCACATCATAAATGAAAAAGATAATCATCATCGACGGTGGCCCGCGCGCTACTTTCAACACGGCCTCCATGCTCAAGAAATTCTCTGAAGGAGCCGGTTCCGTTAGCGACGAAATCGAGGTGAAGACCATTCGCCTCTATGCCCTCGACTACAAAGGCTGCATGTCGTGTATGGCATGCAAAATCAAGGGCAAAGCCTCGAATGTATGTAAATTCAAGGATGCTTTGACTCCTGTCTTGGAGGAGATTGCGCAAGCTGATGGCTTGGTATTAGGCTCGCCCAACTATTTCGGCGAGATTACGAGCCAGATGCGGGCTTTCTTGGAGCGTTTGGCCTTCCCGTGGCTCTCTTACAACGACTACAGCATCACCGCCCCGAAACGGATGCCCGTGGTGCTGGTGGAAACGCAAAACGGTGGAGTTGGCGGCAGCAACTGCAATGGCTACGGCACGATGGAGCCTTGCATCGCCAAAGCCCTCGGACAACCGGAAAAGCTGTTTGCCAACAACACCTACCAAGTGAAGAACTACGCCAATTTCGAGTTGGGAGGATTCTCGGAGGAAGCCAAACGCAAGTATCGCGAGGAGCACTGGGAAGAAGACCAGCAAAAGGCCTTCGATGCCGGAAAACGGATGGCGGAAACGATTATTAAGGCGTGATGAGAAAGCTTTTTGAAACTAGCTTTGACTTGTTCATTCAGCTGGGCAGTTATTAATTACAACTTTACGGTCAGTAGTTTGTTGCAGCCTAAATTGAAGGGAACTGCATAAAATAAGGCAATTAAGATTTCTTTTTCTGTAAAATATCGCTTTTCATGATATTTTTGCTACTTTTGCAAACAGAAAAGAATAAAAGAGAATAAAGAAGAATAAAAGAGAGTAAAGATGGATGATTGGGAAAGTGTTCACAGCTTGTTTCAGCCTACGTTTGGCAACCGTCCGGTGCAGTATATCGGTCGTGACGGTGTGATAGAACAATTTATGGAAGGATTGAGTGAGCCTGTCGGGTCACGCAATCGCTGCACATTGTTTCTCGGACAACGAGGCATGGGCAAGACAGCCCTGCTTCTGGAACTCAGCGATCGCGCCTCGAATGCTGGATATGTGGTAGCCCGTGTAACTGCCCACGAAGGGATGCCCAAAGCCATTATCGAGCAGTTTCAACTTAACGGTTCACAATATTTCAAGGACGAAAAGCGGAAAGTGTCGGGCATGACGGCAGGCGTGTTGGGATTCTCGTTTGGACTTACTTTTTCTGATGCGGCTGAGCGGCAGTATGGCTTCCGATCGAAGATGTCGCTGTTGTGTGACAAACTTGCCGAGAAGGGCAAAGGAGCACTGATTCTCATTGACGAAGTGCGAACCTCGTCAGCCATGCGCGAAGTGGCTGCAGCCTATCAGGAACTTGTGGGAGACCGTAAAAACATAGCAATAGCAATGGCGGGATTGCCTCATGCCGTTTCCAGCATACTGAACGACAACGTCCTTACTTTCTTGAACCGAGCAACCAAAGTGGAGTTGGGAACAATTTCAACCCATCTAATCAGGGCATACTACGAAAAGTCGTTCAGGTCGATTGGAATAAAAGTTTCAGATGAAATTCTTGACCGAGCGGCATTAGCTACCCGTGGTTTTCCTTATCTCATGCAGCTGATTGGATACTATGTGATTCAATATACCCCTACGGGCGATGAGGTGACAGAAGCCATCATGGAAAAGGTGGAAAAAGCTGCTATGGGGGATATGGAAGATAATGTGTTCAAGCCAATTCTGGCCCCGCTCAGTGATAACGACAAACTGTTTTTGAAAGCTATGGCACGCATTGGTGGGACTGTGACCACAGCCAAATTACAAGCCGCTTTGGGAGAAAACGGACCTGCCATTCAGCCTTATCGCAAACGTCTCATTGAGGCAGGAGTTATTGAGGCACCCAGACGAGGCGAATTGGTGTTTGCAATGCCTTACTTGTCGGAGTACTTTTTGAATGAATTAAACGAATCAGCTTATTGATGCATGAAAAAGTTCATCCTCATCTCTTGGCTTTTGCTTTTGGCAGCATCGGCATCTTTCGCTCAAATCGCCGATGATGCGCAACCGAATTTCAAGCCAAGCATACAAACCGCCATTGAGAGGCAAATGGCGACCTATCCCGAATCCACTTTGCAGGACATCTACAAGAGTTTCTACCAAGAGCATTTCGGTCCGGGCCATATCATCAGCGACACGGCCTCGGCGCGACGCTATCTGATGCGCGAACTCTCGGAAATGGGCAAAACCCAATCGCCTTACTTTGAGCCTACAGGCAGTCAAGGCGATTATGTCCGCGTCTATCTCTCCGCCGTCGCCAATAACCTGATTACTGCGGAGCAACTTTTGGATGCCTTCGTCAGAAGTGCCAATTCAAGGCAAGAGCCGACCGTCAATTGGTTGGAGAAATGGGAAGCCATCGTGAGCATCATCCAAGCGAACAAGATGGAAATCGAAGGCTTTGAGACCGACCTCCCGCTACTGACCGAAGCCGCCCGAAACAACCAAGCCGTACACCACAGCCGCCGCTACAACGAAACGTATCACCCGCATTACCGCATTGTGGAGCGCAGTATCTTTGAAATAGAATTAAAACCTTCTTTGAAATAGTATCAAATTCAATTGTCAATTTTCAACTATCAACTATCAATTCATTATGAAACAGCCAATTAAAATAACCGAAGCCATCTTCCCGATGCCCGTTTTGCTCGTGGCCACATACAACGAAGATGGCACTGTCGACGTGATGAACGCCGCTTGGGGCACCATGCTCGACCGCGAGCGCGTAGCCCTCAACCTGACCGAAACCCACAAGACCGTGGAGAACATCAAACAACGCAAGGGCTTTGTCGTTCATATCGCCGATGCCGCCCATGTGGTGGAAGCCGACTATTTCGGCGTCGTTTCGGGCAAAACCGAAAAGGACAAGTTTGCCAAGAGTGGCCTCACCGCGACCAAATCCTCATTGGTGGATGCTCCCATCATCAACGAGCTGCCCATCGCCTTGGAGTGTGAGTTCATTGAATACCAAAGCGACGACACAGGCCTTGGCGTCATCGGAAAAGTGCTGCAGACCTCCGTCGAGACCGACAAGATGAAGGACGGCAAGGTTGATATCGAAGCTCTGCAAGCCATCACTTTCGACCCTTACACACACGGCTATTATCAAGTCTCGAAGCGCGTTGGCGAGGCCTTCAAGGATGGCTTGAAACTGAAGTAATAAACTGGCAGCAACCAAGCTAAACAATGGATCATCACAATTTTGTATGAAAAATAGAAAAGTACCCGTTGGCGGAATTAGAAAAGAGGGAAAAGAGAGCGAAATAAATGGATAAAAAGTTGCACATATTATTGATTTTCAGTAATTTTGTGGTTGAAAACA
>ONKQ01000059.1 GCA_900318465.1 uncultured Bacteroidales bacterium | reverse complement strand
GAGCAACCTGCCGTACTTGTTCACGTGGTACGACCACATGGGCAGCGGCATCCCCAACACGACCAACATCATCGACGCGCACTTCTCGCAGCTCAAGTCCAGGTTGTTGTGTCACAACGGACTGTCACGCAGACGCAAACAGAAATTCGCTGATGAGTTTTTTAACGACCTCGTCACCCTGCTCCGTCCGCTGATGGCTTACGACATGGGGGCAGGCCATCAAACACGCTGGATTGAATCGTCCAACGAATACACGACACAGGTGCTCTATCGACTTGGTTTCCAGTGGCCTATCACCGCCAAAGGCTATGTCCACCGCTTTGTCGATACGATTATTGGTTTCGACTATTTCAATGTGTAGACTAAGGGGTAGACCAAAGGAAGTTCAGTAAATTTGGCCTCCTTCGGGAGGCCTTTTTTGATGCTTGTTTCTTTTTTCAAAGACCCATAAATAGGTTTGAGGAAAATTTGCTAATATTGCAGTTTCAAATAATTGGGACAAAGAACTGATTTAGTTGTATGGGACAAAAGCTGCACAATAGAATCGAAACATGGAAAAAACTCTTGCTTGATTTTGGTAAAAGGAACCGTCTTATCAACTTCAAGGATGGCAAAAGGTCTAATGTGCATATCGTTTCGCCTTCATACGAATCGATATTTGAAAAAATTGCTGTAAAGGAGAGTCCAATTGCTTTTCCCTATTCAAAGAAAGTGTTCATTGATGATGACGGGAACGAAATCCATGAAACAGTGATTGAGGGTGATGTGAAAACGAACAAAACTGTTTCTGAATTGCAAAAGACTTTGAAGGTGCTTAGATATAGGGCTAATACCTCTATTGAAGAACAAGGCATCAATATCCTGTTTCTTGCTTTTGGAATGTTAAAATGGCGCGAAAATGACGGTTCTACTGAAACTTTTTTATCGCCAATTATTCTTGTCCCCGTAAAATTGATAATTGAATCCATCACTTCACCCTACAAACTTGTACCACACGAAGATGAAATAGTTATTAATCCTACGCTGTTGTACAAATTGGAAAATGATTTTGGAATCATTCTTCCAGAATTTGATGGTACGCAGGATTCTATTTCTGATTATTTTGACAAGTGCCAAAAGATAGTTGAAAACAAAGGGTGGACGATTGAAAGAGATGTCAATCTTACCAATCTTTCTTTCTTGAAGATTAATATGTACAAAGACCTTGAAAGAAACGAGGAAAGACTTTGTATTAATCCGATTGTGTCAGCTATTGCAGGTGAAGGAGAACCTATTTCATTGGATGAAGACATTAGCAACTATGATCACGATAAAAAGGAACGCCCAATAGATGTTTTTCAAGTTGTTGATGCAGATTCCAGTCAACAAGATGCTATACTTTTGTCAAAAAAGGGTGTTAGTTTTGTGTTGCAAGGTCCACCTGGAACGGGAAAGAGCCAGACAATTACCAACATTATATCTGAAGCATTGGCAGACGGTAAGAAAGTCTTGTTTGTTTCAGAAAAAATGGCCGCACTTCAAGTTGTGTATAATAGACTTGCAAATGTTGGATTGTCAGATTTTTGTATGACCCTCCATAGTCATAAAGCAAATAAAAAAGCGGTTTTGCAAGAATTGGCTAATTCAATTTCTATTGAGAGAAAGAAAGTCAAGGAAGAGGCTTTGGCTCAATTGGAGGTTTTGCAGAGGAAGCGCGAAGAACTGAATGAATACCAAAAGGAGTTGCATACATCCTGTTCTGCATTAACAACTACCGTTTTTGAGATTAATGGCAAATTGGCGAAACTTGGTGACGTTCCTGATGTGGTTTTCTCTATTCCTGAAGTGGAAAAGATTGATGTGCAAAAGTTGAATGATAAAGTTTACTTGTTGCGGGAATTGGAAAAAACTATCGGAAAACGGAGTAAGGATTACAAAGATAATGTTTGGAGAGGCGCAACTATAGATTTTTTGTCAAATGAATTAAGGCACGATATTGATTCAAACATTTCTGAACTTGTTCCCTTATTAACCACGCTAAATGACAAGGTTTCTTCGTGTATTACTTCATTGGAATTGGACTTCTCTCATTCTATTGAAGGAGTTGATCAGTTGTTGACTTTTCTGAAAGTGGCAAAGGATTCACCACTAATCCCTGAAAGATGGCTGACTGATGATGTTGAGAAACATTTAGCAACAATTAATGAATGTAGGAAGGAAACAGCACTCATTAAGAATAACTACAAAGAAATCTCCGATTCGTTTAATCAACAAATATTTGGTATTGATTGTAAAACGCAGAAAACGAGACTTATAAGCAGTAAGAACAAAACGTTTTCTGTTTTGTGCTTTGCTGATAATAGTTTCAATCTTTCAGGTCTTGTTAAGTCAAGGCAACAACTCCTTGATGTATCTACAGATATTGAGAAAATTTTCGTTCGAGCATCTTCATTGGCTGAAAAAGTCGGTTTGGATATTCCCTACAATTTGAATGGACTTGATTTGTTTGTTGAGATACTTAAGGTATTGATTCAGATAAAAGAGATAAAACCTACTCTTAATTGGTTTGATAAGGAAAAGTTCAATCAGTTGAAGCAATCATTGGAAACTCGAAAGAAAGTACATGATGATTATTCATCACAATTGCAAGAGGTTCAAAATGAATTTGATAAAGATATTCTGTCTATTGATTGTTATCCGATTTTGCAACGGTTTAGGGGTGAGTATGCAACATTCTTTAGGTTTCTAAACAAACAGTATAAAACTGATATAAGAGCCATTCAAGGTTTTTCAAGAACGGGAAAAAGGCTAAGTTATCATGATGCAATTGATACATTGCTTCAACTCAAAAAACTTGCGGATGACAAAAAAACGATTGAAGGTTCGTCTGAACAGTGCAAGGCTGACTACGGGAACTATTATTGTGGTGTTGATACACAATGGGGTGGCCTTCAAAATGATGTGGAGATTTTTTATAAACTGTTTACGGTCTTAGACAAACCTTCCGATAGACTTCGGAACTTGATTATAAAAGGTGAATTGCCAATAGAGGAGTTATTTCATTTTATTGAATCGTTTGAGCACATAAGAATAAGAGATAAGTATGATTTGGCTAATAACCTTCTGAAAGAGAATGTTGAAAGTGATAATCATTATATTTCTGTGCTCGAGAAAATCAGCAAAGGGTATGACCAATCGAAAGACTTTGTAGATGCTTTTTCTGGATTGTTGTCTTTAAGGAAAGAAGAAACAACATACGAAACGTTGTCGGTTGAACTTGACAAACTTGAATTATACCAAGAGGCAGTAAAATCAATGGAAAAGAGGCAAAATGAATTGTCCTCAAAGTTCGGAAAATATTATGTGGGATTAGATACCGATTGGGATAGGCTTTGTCAAGCATTGGCATTTGCAGAGAATCTCAAAAAATGTGTTGAAGATTATTCATTGTCAGGCAATTGCGTCAATAAGATATGTGCAGAAGCAGAGAGCATAAAGTTCTGTGGCAATATGTTGGGAGAAATCTCTGAAATCAAATCAAAAGTGGAAAAACCATTATCATGGTTTTGCGCTTTATTTGAGGATTCGGGCAAGTTTGATAAAATGAATCTTATTGACTTTGCCGATTATTTGTCATCATGTAAAAACAACAAACATCTGCTTGAAGAATGGGTGGATTATCGTTCAAACATAAAAAAATGTGAGGCAGTAGGATTGCAGCCGTTTGTGGAGCAGATTGAAACTAAAGAGATAGAAACAAATTATATAGCTGAAGCCTATCTCAAGCGGTTTTATCGTTTATGGCTTGATAAAATGATGCTTCAATTCCCTGCGGTTAGAAATTTTAGGGGAAGAATACAAGAGCAAAATATCCATGAGTTTTGCAAATTGGATACAGAACAGTTTAGAATTGCGCAAGCAAGGGTGCGTGAACGGCTTGTTGATCGTATCCCGGACTTTAATTCGATTACTTCATCAAGGGATGAAATTGGTATTTTGAAAAGAGAGTTGGCAAAACAACGTCGTATTATGCCTCTACGTAAACTGTTTATGTCGATACCAAACCTGATTTCAACTTTGAGACCATGTTTTATGATGTCGCCTTTATCTGTTAGTGTATTCCTTGAAGCCCGAAGTTATGAATTTGATTTGGTTGTTTTTGATGAGGCTTCTCAGGTTCATACGGAAGATGCCATCGGAGCCATTATGAGAGGAAAGCAAGTGATTATTGTAGGTGATACGAAACAGTTGCCTCCTACAAATTTCTTTGCTACATCATTGAATGATGAGGATTTTGATGTTGACATAATAGAAGAAGAAAAAGATGAAGAAGCGGGAGCGTACGAATCTATCCTTGAAGAAGCTGTTACGGTTTTGCCGGAAAGAAGTTTGCGCTGGCATTATCGTAGTCGGGACGAACATCTTATCGCTTTTTCCAACATGAAAATCTATAATGGGTCACTTGTTACTTTCCCATCGGCAATTGAAAAGGCTCCAGATATAGGAGTTGAGTATATCCATGTTACGGATGGTGTTTATGACAGAAGTTGGAAGCGAAACAATATGATAGAGGCAAAGCGTGTTGCAGAGTTGGTTTTTGAACATTTCAAGAAGCATCCTGATAGGTCGCTTGGTGTTGTGACTTTTAGCGAGGCACAACAAAACGCTGTTGATGCAGCAATCAGACAGATGCGGCTTTCCAATGGTTCTATGGAAAGGTTCTTCACAGAAGACAAAGAAGAGCCGTTCTTTATCAAGAACCTTGAAAATGTGCAGGGTGACGAGCGCGACACTATCATCTTTAGTATTGGCTATGCCAAAGATAGTCGTGGCATTATGCATATGAATTTTGGTCCTTTAAGTCGTGACGGAGGATTTAGAAGATTAAACGTTGCCATAACTCGTGCGAAATATAATGTCAAACTTGTCGGTTCAATTGTCGCAACCGACATAGACCTTGATAAAACATCCGCCGAAGGCGTGAAATTATTGCGTTCATATATTGAATATGCACAACAAGGCATTGCTGCATTGGAAAAAGAAATTCATTATAATTATGGTTTGGATTTCGATTCTCCTTTTGAAGAAGCGGTCTATGACTTTTTGTCTTCCAAAGGATATGAAGTTGTTACGCAAGTAGGATGCTCTGGCTTTAGAATAGATATGGCGATAAAGCATCCAACACAAAGTGGCAAATTCGCTATTGGGATAGAATGTGATGGAGCCATGTATCATAGTTCACGTACAGCGAGGGAAAGAGATCGCTTGCGCCAAACTGTTTTGGAGGATATGGGATGGAAGATTTACAGAATTTGGTCAACTGATTGGATAAAGAATCAGAAATACGAAGAAAACAGATTGGTTGAGGCAATTGATGTGGCTTTGTCCGAAATACCGTTTGAAGAATCTGTTGAAAAGGCACGAAACAATGACAGCAATGCTATTGAAATAGAAGAGAAAATTGAGGCAAGGAAAACGATAAGTGAAGGATATGGATTTGATATTTATCAAGAGTTGCCATTCCAATTTCACGATGGAAATAATGAAGTCGAAATTATAAAAAATGTCATAAAGGCATACCAACCAATTCATTTTGAAGCGTTGTGCAGAATACTTGCCCCAATGTGGGGTAGGCAGAAAGCAACCAATGTGATTCGCGATACAGTCAGCTACTATTTGATGCATCGTTTGGATGGCTATGTAAAACGAGACGGGGATTTTATTGCCTTTGTGGATTTTGATGATTTGAAAGTAAGGGTTCCAGATTCACCTGAAAATGTAAGGTCTATAGAACTTATCTGTGATGCAGAATTGGCCTTGGCAATGAAAACCATTGTTCAGCATAGTTTTGGCATTACTTCAGAGAATTTGATTACTGAAACTGCAAGAGTTTTTGGTTTCAAGCGGACGGGTGGAAAAATTTCGGCTACGCTTAGGCGGGTTTATGAGGAAATGATAGAAAAGCATTTAATTAAAGAAGTTGATGGAAAGGTATGTGTAAAATGAATAATAACGATTCTGCTATTAAAGGGATAATTAATCTGCGTTGGGTAGTATTTATCATTGCTGTCATATTTGGTAGTGCAATTTGCTTTTCTTTGTTCTCGTTGAATATGCAACGTAAGGCGTTTGAAGAAAATAATAAGGCGATTTCCCGATTGCAAGACCATATAGAAACAATATCTGATGCAAACTGCCAATTGATAGTTGAATTGAAACAATTAGATGTTTTGTTAACTGGAACAGATACGATTACTTCCAATAACAAGTTACAGCAAAAGATAGATTCACTTGAAAGAGTAACGTATTACTATGCTGTTTCTAATCAATTAAAAGCATTAAATGAATCAACCATAGCACAAACTCGGATAGATAATCAAAAGTTATATGATGATTATTTGACTCATATTAATACAATGTTGGCAGTCTTTGGAGTATTAATCGCTATTATTTCCATTTTTGTACCTTATTTAATCAACAAAAAGACAGATGACGTTATTAAAGAGCATGAGAAAAGGCTATCAGCGCATGAAAGACATCAGGAAGAAATCAAAAATATAATACAAAACATAGCTAATGATGCAGAAAAGTCGGCAAACAAGGCTCTGGCATATTCATTGTTTACACAGGCAACAGGAGAATATGGCAACAGAGCAATTGATTTGTATACCCAAGCTATTGAAATCTTTCCCACAAAAGATGCGTTTATTAATAGAGGCAATGCTTATAGTAAAAAACGTCGTTTTGACTTGGCAATTATTGATTATAATAATGCAATAGAAATGGATTCAGATTATGCTGATGCTTATTATAATAGGGGTAATACATACTATCGTATGCATGAATACAACAAAGCGATTTTGGATTTTAATAAGTCAATAGCATTGGATGGAGATGATGCTGAATCATACATTAGTAGAGGTGCAACGTATTTAAGAAAAGGTATATATGAAAAAGCCATTGATGACTTTAAAATGACTTTGGAATTAGACCTGGACTATTATGAAGCCTATTGTAATCTAGGGGATGCGTTTTTCGCAAAAGGTGATTATGATAATGCCTTGGTTTATTATACTAAGTTTATCGAAAAAAGACCTAAAGATGCGTATGCATATAACAACCGAGGTTATGTATATATAGATACTAATGAATTTGATTTAGCTCGGGCTGATTTTGATAGAGCTATAGAATTGTGTCCTGATAATCCTGAGTATTTTGATAGTCGTGCAGATTTGTTTATTGTATTGAAAGAATATGAAAAAGCGTTAGAAGATGTCAAAATAGGACTATCGTTAAAACCGAGCGAGGATTTACATGAACTTTTGATGAAGAAAAAAAAGCAATGTGAAGAAATGCTTAAAAGCAAAGAAATGAAATAATAAAGAATTGTATGATAATAACACCACACATAATGCTCAGTACATCCGTGTACGGATTTGAACGGGACATTGTCCAAATCTGTGCGCTGCTGAAAGAGTTGGGCTACAATGTGTGGAACTCGCATTTGGGAACCATCAAAGTGAGTCCAAAACTGTCGAATTTGGAGAACTGCCTAAAGGCAGTAGAGGATTGCGACCTGTTTTTGGGTATCATCCGCACGCAATGCGGAACGGGTTATATTGGCGACAAAAACATCACCTTCGAGGAGATGAAGAAAGCCATCGAACTCAAAAAGCCCTATTGGTTTTTGGTACACAGGGACGTCACTTTTTCCCGAGAATTGTTCAAGAAGATGGAACACCCTGAAAATGTCAAGTTCAAGGATAAGAAGTTCTTTGATCCGTTATGTTTGGAAATGTACGACTTTGTCATCCAATCGGGAACCCCTGTTGAGGCGAGAACCGGCAATTGGGTGCAGCCATTCTTTACTTTTGAGGATATAGCCATTTATCTGAACACGCAATTCAGCGACAAGGATTTTATCAATCACTTAATGAACAAGGAGGAAAACAATGGATAACACTTTCATCATAGACAATCTTTTGAGACAAAACGAAAGCGAAAGTTTGGAGTTTAAAGTGTCAATGACAAAAGACAGTATTGCAAAAACTGTCACTGTAATGTTGAACACACACGGAGGAGACATCTTGGTTGGAGTTAATGACAACAAAGATATTGTAGGGTTGAAATCTCAAATAAATGCCAGCCGATTGCTAAATGATTTGACGTATGACATCCAACCTGCCGCCCCAATAGATATACAGAGTATTGTGTATCAAGAGAAAAACCTGCTGTTGATTCGTGTATGGGAAGGCACACAAAAACCGTACTCCTATAAGGGCATCATTTACCAAAGAGAAGGCCAAGGCTCGGCTTCAGGAATGAATCAATTGATTGCCGACCGAAAAACCGCTGATGCCAATTGGGAAAGAATGCCTGTGTTAAGTGCCAGCATGGACGACTTGGACTTGGAAGAGGTGCGCAAGACGATGGAATTGTATCGGCAATCGACTTCGAGAATCAGTGCTGATGAAGAATCTTTCTTGACCGAAACTGGACTTATCCAAAATGGTAATCTGACCAACGCCTGCATTGTTCTTTACGCCAAAAACCCCATGCGGTTTGTCGTTCAATCTGGTATAAAACTATCTGTTTTTTCTTCTGAATCCGTCTCGGATTTAGTTGATTCACAGAATTATGAAGGCAATGTGTTTAAGAATGTGAACGCGGTTTTCCAGTATCTTGACAATCTCTATTATAAAGTTATAAATATAGAAGGCTTGTTCCGTACAGAGAGTTGGAATTATCCAAAGGTGGCTGTTAGAGAAGGCATAATGAATGCGATTATCCATCGTGATTATAATTCCTATCAAGGTTTTCTTCAGATTAACATTCACCCTAACCATTTGGATGTTGTTAATTATGGTGTAATGGAACCTCTTCGTTCTGTAATTGGGTCAAAGTATCTTTCTTATTCATTTTCATTATTGAGAAATCCTGATATTGCCTACCAATGTTATTATCGGCAGTTGATTGAGATGAGAGGAACAGGAATCCCTAGGATGTTCAGCGAATGTAAGTCTCACGGATATCCAGTACCTTCTTTTAGTATAAACGGTGAAGTTGTAAAACTGACTTTTTTTCAATTACAATTGCAAAGTTTATCCGTCAAAAAGGACGATTTTGGCTTTTTGCTTGATAAATCTTTTGAATCGTTGAATGAAAAAGTAAAGCAACGAATGATAGCAATTCTCTCAACTATTGATAAGTATCCTGGTTTGCGAACCACAACAATAAGTGCCAACACGGGTATCCCTATTAAGAGTGTTGAACGTCATCTTTCTGAATTAAGTCGTGTGGGGATGATTCGCTATCAAGGGTCAAAAAAGACCGGAGGATATTATCTTGTAAATCAGAATGATGATTTGTAAGACGCAAAAATGAGGGAATAAATGAGGGAATAAATGAGGGAATAAATGAGGGAATAAATAAGTGAGTAAAACAATATTAATGAACAGAAATGTTTTATTTCAGCAACTTCAAAATTTCTTTTTCCGATGTTTCTGTGCTTGAAGTGGGCAAGCAAGCGTTCAAACGACACTTCAGGGTTGCGTTGGCATTGGCAAGACTCTTTTCCGTAGAGTTGTTTGGGAGTGGTGAGCAGCGACCAGCCCCAGCCTCCGTCGGAAAACCTCATATAACGGCATTCGTCGCTCACGACTTCTTCAGCAGAGAAGCCACGAATGCCACAATATAGCAACGGCAAAAATCCCACTTGTTGTATCAGCTCCACCAATTGGGTTTGGTTGTATATCTCCGATTCGACAAGTATGATCTCCAAAATGTTTTTAGCTACTCTCTCCTCCAAGCCCCGATGACCTCGCCTACATAGACGGTGTGAATGCCAGCATCGAAGCCATCATACCATTTTTTGGGCGTGTCGTTGCGGAAGTCCTGGTCCGTTTGGTGCCAAACCGACATGGTTTCGCACTCGATGACCATGTTGGCCTCTTCGTAATAAGGCGTACCGTGCTCAGTGTAAGCCACATGCAGGCCGAGGGCGGCAGCTTTGTCGCCATCGCGTCCGCTGTTGCTGCCCATGTATTTCCAAATGGCGGGGTCGTCGAACTGCATGATGGTGAAACGCGGATACTTCTCCATAAACTCCCATGTGTAGCGTCCTGGAGCCACATAAACGGTCACCGCCGGACGGTTGTGACCCAAATAGTTGCCGATGCCTCCCCAACCGATGGTCATGGCGTTGTTTCGTGTGGTGTCGCCACTGCAAAGGATGAGGTTTTCGGTGAACCACCTGAAGCCGTTTTTCTCAAACGCTTTCTGCACATCGAAAGCGGTCAATTCGTTGTTTTCCTTATCCATAGTCTGTTGTTCTTGTTCCTGATGGTTGCAGCTCGTGGCCATCATCAACGCCATTGCTGCGAGAAATAATACTCTTTTCATGTTGAATTGGATTTGTGGCAAAAGTACGTAAAAAAAGCAGGCCGAAAGCCACAGCTTATATTTTCTTGCAACGAAAAAAACTTGCTCACCCGCTTGCCTGAAAAAAGCCGAAATAATTGTGAAAACGATGGATTTTACTATAAAAATGGTAATTTTGCACACTGTTGAAATAGGAATACCATGACCGGACCTTACCTGCTTATCGTTGCTGTTATCGTCGCGCTTGTAATTGCATTCATTATCACGATGTTGGTGCTGAATATCAGCGCGAAGAACATGGTTTCTATCAATACCCTGTTGGTGGAGAACCAAAACGCACTGATGGAACAGAACAGGATACAAAACGACGAGTTTAGGCGGCGAATCAACGAATTGGAGGAACAATTGAAGAAACATATTGAGGACGAAGTGACGCTGCTGCGGGAGGAGACCCGCCAACAGCGCGAACAAATCGAACTGACTGCCAATATGTGTGACGAAGAGCTGTTGGAATGGATTAACCAAAAGATGGACGAGACGCGCATTTATACTGATACCAACCTGACACTGAAGACGATGGCCAATGCACTCGGATTGACACAACGGCGATTGGGCGCTTTGTTCAAGAACAACGAGAAATACAATAGCTTAGGAGATTATTTGAACGAAAGGCGCCTGTTGTTGGCTTGCCGCCTGCTTCGCGAAAAGCCCAACTGGACCATTGAGGCAATCGGGGCGGAGGCAGGATTTGGTAGCCGTCGCACTTTCCAAATGGAGATGAAACGCAGGCTTGGCATCACGCCCTTGCAATACCGGCAGGGTATGGAAAGTGCCGTTTCCGAGGATGTGCCGTCGCAAGAGAAATCAGATTAAAACCCGCCGTTGCACCCATGCGTAGATAACGATGACGGCAATGGTGGGAATCTCCATCGGCAGGTTGGCCAAACCCGACTCAGGGCCGACCAACAGGAAAGAGACAACAGGGATGATGCTGGAAATCATGATATAGAGCACCATCCAAAGGCCTACTTGACGCAGCCTCCCACGATAGTTATAAAGGATGGCACTGCCCAAAGGCAGATAGACCAACATCAGCGAAACGGCCACGGGCAAGCCAATACTGAACATAATCGCAGGAATCAGTTCGGTCACGAATCCGGCGAGGTTCAGCGCGATGACCACCCACCACCACACCGTGAACGGACGATAGAGCGGCTTCATGCCTCGCAACAGACCAAAATACATCACCACAGCCCCAAAGGTCTGGACGATGCCCCGCAACCACGAGAGATGGGCGGCATCCATCCAGTGCAACAGTGGCGCATAGTTGATGACGGCCTGCAAAAGATAGCACACAAAAGCTGCCTCGATAAGCCAACGGGGTAGGCCGCTATTCACATGATTCACAAGGGATTGGTTTTCGATGCTTATCGCCTTTTCGATAGGGGTTGGTTCGTTTGATTCCATGACCGCAAAAGTACGGTTTTTGCCATAATGTTCAGAAAAAAAAGAAATGTTTGTCCACGAAAAAACAATTTGCCCGGCCTTCAAACAACGAAGGTCGGGCAAATGTGCGATATTGGTTATCTTGCCAATTTCAAGTTTTCTTATTGGATGGTCTTGGTTTTGCTATATTCTAATTTCTCTGGATGGCTAGCAATCCATTCTATAAAATCAGCTTTGGAAGTAGAGTAACCAGCCGTTTCACCCTCGCCATTGATTAAGGCAATACGTGCATATTCAACCTGTTCCGGAAGTTCGGCTTCATTGTAAGTGACTTTACCTTCGATTTTTGCCTCAAACGGAACATTTACACTGATTTCTATGGTCCAAGGCAATGTGGCATCTGTCACATCAACCATTTTTCCATCAGCATCTTTATAGGAAAAACTGTAATGGAAGCAGGGCGAAACGGTGTGTGTGGTCGTTTGACCAGTATTAATGTCGCCCGTTTTGAAAGTGTTGTCAATCTTGTAAACCACAGTCTTCGTCGTCGGCGTAGGAGTAGGTGTTGGAGTTGGTTGCGGGTCATTTTTCTTGCAGCCCGTGAGCATCAAGCCACCGATAAGCAGGGTGGCGAGCAAAAACGTTACTTTTTTCATTTTGTAATGATTTAAGATTTAAACATAAATTTGGTTAAAAGCGGTGCAAAGATAATGAAATCGCAATCAAACATTGTATCACTTGTCTTGGAGAGGCGAGGATAAATCGGGTTTTCTGCGCAAAATCGGGTTTTCTGCGCAAAAAACCCCTAAACATTGTCAAGTATTCAAGCCAAATGTTGGCGTTTTATCCTGTCAGCCCCCACATGGCTCCAACCAAAAATCAATCGTTTTCCTCCAACCACTTCTCCAAGATTGCGCAATACTTGTCGGTTTGTTCGACGAAGCAAGTATGGCGGGCACCTTTGAAGACTTCCCAGCGGCTGTTGGGGATGTTCTCGTAAAGCGAGGCGGCCACCACAGGGGTGCAGATGTCGCGGGTGCCACTGCAAATCAGGCAGGGTTGCTCAATTTGGTTGAGGCGATCGGTATATTCGAAATCCGCCAAATTGCCCAAGGGTTGGTATTCGTTGGGGCCCCATCCGTAGAGATAGGCTTCGTTGCCCGCGCGCTTGGGACGGCGGAGACATTCGGGCGAGTTCTCGTCGACGCTGATGACATAACGCTCATAATAATGCTCATTGGCACGGAGATAGTCGGGGTCGTCCCACTTGCCGGTAGCCTCGGCGCGGCGGATGGCTTCTTGGTCATCCTCCGACATGTATTTGATGAGGCGGTGCTGCTCGCTGGCCCAGAGCGAACTGGAGGCATGGCCCGAAGAGAGAATCACCGACTTGATGCCTTTGGGTTGGCAGTCGATGATGTAGGCGATGGCTTGCATGGCACCCCACGACTGGCCGAGAAGATGGAGTTGGTCGAGGTGCAGGTGCTCGCGCAGGGCAATAAGCTCGTTGATCCAGGTTTCCTGGGTCCAAAGTTCGGGATGGCCGTCGAGATAGGAGTTGCCGCAGCCTATCTGGTCGTATGAAATCACCTGACGGCCTGTGTCGGCAATGCGGTCCAAGACCTCGAAATAGTTGTGTGTGCTGCCTGGTCCGCCGTGCAACAGCAACAATGCAGGCTTGTTTGAAGGTTCACCGACAATGCGGTAGTAGGTCTGATAGCCCAAGTAGGGCATATAACCTTCTTGAATAGGATATTGTTTCATAGCGTGAAATGTTTTCGTGGCTGCAAAGTTACGAAAAAAGCCGCAGCCCCACGGCCACGGCTTGTGTTTATCCTTCAACTTCTATCCTCATTTCGCAATCCGCTCCCCCACCCAAGATGGAGTGACAAAGCGTTACGGTGAAATTTTTGCCTTTCCACAAACTTTGCATCGAATAAATCACGCTTTGGCGCGAACATTCACAGAGCAAAGGTGTTGTGACATATCCTTTTTTGCACAATTCACAAGTGCATTCCAAAAAGACCAGCCGATAAACACGACCTTTTTCGACGACCTCACCTTTCACTCCGGGCAAATCATTGGCCATCTCAAAGAAAACATCCATGTCACCTTTAGCGTCCTCATAGAGTTTTTGGTAAACCGAAAGCGTACCGCCTTTCACGCAGTTCTTTCCGCATTCCGCAAAGAAAACCGACCGTTGTTCTGGTAGAAGCTGTGCAATGCCTTTCTCGAATCCCTTAAACCAATTTGATAATTCCATAACGATGTGATTTTAAACCTGTAAGAACCTTACTCCTTCATATCAATTCGACTGCAAAATTAGGGTATTATCCGTTCCGAAACGAAAACCATATATGGACAATAATGTGGACAATGTGTGTTCAAATCACCATTGATAATGAAAATGTTGTAGTTTTGCAGTGTAAGTAGATGAGCAAATTTAGTTTACATAAGAGACTGCGAGACTCCGAGACTGCGGGACTGCGAGTCGAACAAATACCCGAAGTCCCGTGTCACGAAGTCCCGAAGTCAAAGAATAATGCAGTTTAATTTTGAATAGTTACTTAAATCAAATCGAACAAAATGTCAAAACTCCTTTCCTTAATACTAATTACGCTTTGCGCTTTGAATGGCTGGGCGCAAACTCCTCTCCTGAAAACCGTTGAAAAACCAGATGCGGCCATTCCGACGCTTCGCGCGGATGGATTGCTTCATTCGCACTGGACACAGGACTTCCCTTACAATCAATTTTGTCCGAGAGACCCAGTGAATGGCAATGCCTACAGCGTTGCTGGATGCCCTGCCGTTGCCATGGGGCAGATTATCAATTATTTGCGGACGACACAAAACACCCGTTTTACCGACGATGACGACTATAACCATTACTATGCTGGCCGCAATTATGTCATTGACGACGATTGGGCAAGCTTGAAATTTCCGTCTTTCCCAATGCTGAACGTAATGTTAGATTCCGTCGACGCTGCTTTCCAACGCGGCGAGGTTCTTTCCGACGAGTTGGCCGCAGCCTTGGTCTTTGCTTGCGGTACGGCACTCAAGCAGGTCTATACTTCGGAGGGTTCCGGCACTTTCTATGTGGATCAGGCATTCGAGGCTTACCAACGGTTTGGCTTTGTGGACTGTGTGCTGTTTCGCGACCCCGATTCTTTAATGTATGCCACCTTGATTTCCAATCTGAAAGCGGGTTATCCCGCCCACTTGGCAGTCGAGAATCCTGCTGGAACGGTCGGGCACAACGTGGTGGTCGATGGCTATCGCGAATCGGACGGCAAGTTCCATATCAACTTCGGCTATGGCGGCACTTTAGACAACTGGTACGACATTCCCGACCCGAATTTCTATTACGGCATGACCAAGGTGGAAGGCATCATTTTGAACATTATTCCTAAAGATGGACCTTTGGCCGTTCACGAGTCCACCGTCCAACAACCTCTTGAAGTTTATCCCAATCCCGTTTCCGATGTCCTCTATGTGAAAAACCTTCCTTGCGAAGCGGTGGAGTATTCCATTTTCAATATGTTAGGCCAGAAAGTGACTACAGGTTACTCAACTGGAACCATTTCCGTTGTTGGATTGGAAAAGGGGATTTACTTCTTGCAGGTCGAGGGAGAATACTTCTGTGAAACGGCGAAGTTTGTTGTGAAGTAAACGATGCTTGCCCATTTTTGCAACAGAAAAAACTAATAGTTGTAAGACAAAATAAACTAATGGATGGGAATATTGAAGGGTTTGTGCTGTTTATTGGGAGGGTGATGGGATAGCGCATTTTTCTTTCCATAAAAAGTTTTGATGGATGCAGAAAGATTTGTGTATTTCTCTGAAGATTTTATGTATATTTGCGAATTGATAAAATGCCTTATGACAAAAGAAATAGCCTCACATGATAATGGCAGAAAGGTAAGAGCCTCCAACAAGAAGGGCGTGATATTCCCTGCTCCGCCCGCAGCATCAACCATGCCCGAATGGTACGGCGAGATGTTTAACAATATCAGCCAACTTGTAGCAGAGGGGCGCCGACAGGTGATGTGGACGGCCAATGTTCAAATGTCGATGATGTATTATCAAATCGGCATGGAAATACTCAACAGGCAAAATGCCGAGGGATGGGGGACAAAGGTCGTCGACAGGCTTTCTGCTGATTTGAAACAGTCTTTCCCTGAAATGCACGGCTTTTCGCCCCGCAACTTGAAGTATATGCGCCGTTTTGCCGAATCATGGCCTGATGAACAAATTGTGCAACGGTGCGTTGCACAATTACCTTGGCGGCACAACATCTGCTTGATGGAAAAGGTGAAAGAACCCAACCGACGATTAGCATACGCCATGGCCGCCATTGAGCATGGTTGGAGCAAGACTATTTTGGAACTTCAACTCGAAAGCTACACCTTGGAGCGGACAGGAAAGATTCCGTCGAATTTCGGCAAAACGCTGCCCGATGTACAGTCGGATATGGTTCAGCAGATGTTCAAAGACCCTTATCTCTTGGATTTCACTGGAGCCGATGCCAGCAGCAGGGAAAAGGACATTGAGGATGGCTTAACTACCCATATCACACAATTCCTGTTGGAATTGGGGCAAGGATTCTCTTTCGTTGGCCGGCAGGTGCATCTTGAACTGGCTGGACACGATTACTACATCGATATGCTTTTCTATCATTTGCGGTTGCGGTGCTTTGTTGTGGTAGAGTTGAAAGCCGTTCCTTTCGACCCGGGTATGATGGGGCAACTTTCGTTCTATCAGTCTGTTGTTGATGACACCTTGCGCCACGAGTCAGATGGAAAGACAATAGGTTTGCTTTTGGTGAAGAGCAAAGACGAAACCATAGTAAGGTATTCTTTGGAAGGAATCAACAAACCGATAGGCATTGCCTCGTGGGAAACGGCGATAGAAAAGGACATTGCTGACAAATGGAAATCGTCGCTGCCCACAATAGAAGAGTTGGAGGCCGAACTGAACAAAGAATAAACGTTATAAGAACATCACAATTATATGTGTCATTGATTACCCAAATCCAAAAGGGGGACAACTTGTCCCCCTGTTCGAATGAAAGCTGCCGGTGCAAATTGAGGATTAAATCATTTTGCCAAATAGGGAAAGATTTGTATTTTTGCGGTGATAAATAATCCTTCTTGAAGGTTGCATTATGAAGAATGTTGTAGAAATACCGAGGGCACAAGTGATGATGACTTTTGTGGCCACTTGTGTTGAGACCACCGCCCGATTACTGAACACTTCTGATAGAGCGGTTTATACTTCCGCACTACGAAACCCTTCATAGTGAGAGCCGAGAGAACCTTGCGGAGGTGTTGGTGGAATGTATGAACAATTGGGAGGGCAGGAAATGAGTGTAATTATCGTCTATCATGGTGGAACGGGAAAGGTGGAGTTTCCCATCTGCAAATTTGGCCGTCGCAACTTGGACTTCGGCCAGGGCTTTTATGTCACTGACCTTCGCAAACAAGCTGTTGACTGGGCTACACAGGTGGCCGACCGCAGAAAAGCACGGCCAATCATAAACAGATACCGTTTAAACCGTGATGCCTTATTGGCTGAAGCGCGCTGCAAGGTCTTCACGGCATACGACAAAGAGTGGCTACATTTTATTGTGGCCAGCCGTCGTGGTGAGCCTGTGGCCGACAATTACGATTACATTGAAGGCGGCGTGGCCAACGACCGTGTGATCGACACCATCAATCTTTATATGGCAGGTCTGATGGATGAGGACACCGCTTTGCTTCGCCTGTCGGAGCATCGGCCTAACAACCAAATGTGTTTGCTCTCACAAGAATTAACTAACAAATACTTGATTTTCGATGGAACAGAAGCAATTTGAAGACCCCGTTAAGTCGCCTGTCATACAGGAGATTATCATGAGCAACCGCATTGGCGCTATCTCAATGGAGTTGTCCAAGCGGCTGAATATTGAACCCGTGAAAGCATTGCAACTGTTTTACGAAAGCCAGACCTGCGCCGACCTTCATGACAAATCCACTGGCCTTTACCTTTATGGAGACTTGTATGTGGCGGATGAGTTTATGCGGGAGATGGAGTATGGGATGTAGGGTTTGGCACACGGCGCGATTCGTGATGAACAGCCAATTGGTGACGGCAGGTTATCCCTGGGTAGTGATTCCCGTAGAGCGCCGACAGGAATATATGGCAGTCCTGGAGCAGGCTAGTGTGGAGGGGAATATTGAAGGGTTTGTGCAGTTTATTCGGAGTTTAATGTAATCAAAACGCCATAAAGAATCCCTCATTTCAAAACAAATACATATCTTTGCATCCATAAATGTCAAATAACACATACCATATCGAAATAACAACATTGTTAAATAAACAAATAAATCGATGTAATGGACAAATATAAGGCTAAAATTTCAGGGAATCCCTATGTTTGCAGGGGTTAAACTAAGGTCAAAGTCTATGAACAAAAAAAATGCGTTTTT
>ONKQ01000042.1 GCA_900318465.1 uncultured Bacteroidales bacterium | reverse complement strand
CGGAAGATTTCGAGAGCTACGAAGGAGAGGGTGAGCAACCGTTCCAATGCTGGGAGAGAACGGTCGTTGACGCCTACTATCAAGCTCCCTTCGTTTACTGCGGTAATGCGCCGGCCTGCCATTCAGGCGTCAACTCTGCAGAGCTCAAGGGCGATAACAACCTGTTGGTGCTTCCCGAATTCACCAACAACGTACATGAGCTGAGACTCTCTTTCTGGGCCACCTCCACTAACCCCGCCACAGGCACATTGCAGATCGGGGTCATCACCGACATCACCAATCCAGACAGCTTTGAACCCGTTGCAACCGCCGGCCTGCCCGGCCCGCGCGGCAGCGCCACTACCGGAAACGGCAACTATATGGGACCCTTCGATTTCTACGGGGCACAAGCCTCCAACGGCCGCATCGCGCTCCGCTACACCAACTCCTCGTTCGCAGTCTCCTGGAATCTGGATGATTTCACCGTTGAAATCGCTCCGTCCTGTCACGTCCCCTCAAATGTGACCGTTGGAAACATCAGCTCGTCCGAGGCCACTGTCGCCTGGAACAACGGCGCCTTGGAGACCCAATGGGTCCTTCAATACAAAGAGGCTTCAGCGACCACCTGGAGTGCCGACATCCTCTGCACCAGCACCAATCACACGTTGCAAAACCTGCAATCTTCCACCACCTATCAAGTGCGTGTGAAATCGGTTTGCGACAGTCTGGACGAGAGTGTTTGGAGCGACATCGCAACGTTCACCACCCAAGAGGGGGTCATCATCATCGAGCCCTCAGTCGCCACGAGCCAAGCCAGCGACATCACCCGCCATTCTGCAACCCTGAACGGGGCAATCACCGACGAAGGCAACCAGACCATCCTCTCCCGCGGTTTTGAATGGAAAGCCACCGGCGCCGCCAACTACACACAGGTGACCACCGGAACAAGCGATATCCTGTTGTTCGGCCTTTCAGGCCTCATCCCCAACACCGAATACACCTACCGCGCCTACGCCACCACCGCAAACATGACCACCTACGGCAACGAAGTGACCTTCACCACGCTCCCTGAAGAAACCGACCTGTGCGAAACCCCGACAAACCTGCACACCACAGATGTGGCTAACGAAAGCTTCACCGTCACCTGGACAGACAATGCCGATGCTAACTTGTGGATGCTGAGCTACCGCGAGCAGAACGGCAGCTGGCAGAATCTCTTCCCCACCACAACCACGTTCCAAGTCACCGGACTGGAGGGCGACACCTACTACGATGTCCGGGTCAAGGCGGTGTGTGTGGACTACGAAAGCGACTGGAGCGACACCATCATGGTGCACACCACCGACGTGGGCATCATCGAGCACCTGCAGAGCAGCATCTCCCTCTACCCGAACCCGACAAACGACGTGGTCAATGTGCAATGTACCATGAACGATGTTCAAGCCGATGCCATCGAAGTGTTCGACGTTTACGGTAAGGTCGTCCGCACTGAGACATTGCGCGCAACGTCTCTACAGACAACGCAAATCAACGTTTCCGACCTCGCCGCAGGCATGTATTTCGTGCGTATTACCACAGACGAAGGCGTTGTGACGAAATCGTTTGTAAAGAAATAAGACTTGAGACTTGAGACTTGAGACTTGAGATGAAAGGGAATTCGAAAGAGTTCCCTTTTTTCGTTTTGTAAAATTTCGTATCTTCGCGCTTTAAAACCAAAACCTATGGCTGAAGAATTCGAAGACGAAGAATTAAACGAAGAAACCACTGACAATTCGGGGGAAATCATTATCCCTGAGGAAGATACAGATACAAGTACGCAAGACGAGTCGGGCTTGCACAAGGTGATTTTCGCGCAGTCGATGTATCGCGAATGGTACTTGGACTACGCCTCCTACGTCATCCTCGACCGCGCCTTCCCTGATGTTTATGACGGTCTCAAGCCCGTGCAACGCCGCATTCTGCACTCCATGGACGAGCTGGAGGACGGCCGTTTCAACAAGGTGGCCAACATCGTGGGCAACACCATGAAGTACCACCCGCACGGCGACCAGTCCATCGGCGCAGCCCTTGTGCAGATGGGGCAGAAGCATCTGCTTATCGACACACAGGGTAACTGGGGCAACATCCTCACCGGCGACGACGCTGCGGCCCCCCGATACATCGAGGCGCGCCTCACCCCATTCGCCAAAGAGGTGGTCTTCAACCACAAAACCACCGAGTGGCAGGTCTCCTCGAGCCCATCGCGCTGCCCGTCAAGTTTCCGCTGCTGCTCGCCCAGGGCGTGAAGGGTATCGGCGTGGGCATGTCCACCCTCATCCTGCCCCACAATTTCAACGAACTGATTGACGCATCCGTGCATATCCTGCGCGGCGAGGAGTTCGAAATCTACCCCGACTTCCCCACCGGCGGCGCCATAGACGTGAGCCGATACAACGACGGTGCGCAGGGAGGCAAAATCCGTAACCGCGCCAAAATCAGCATCGTTGACAACAAGACATTGGTGATTAACGAGATTCCCTACGGCACCACCACCGAAGATCTCATCTCCGAATCCACCAACTCCATCACGAAAGCCATTGACAGCGGCAAGCTGAAAATCAAGAAAATAGACGACAACACCGCGGCTCAGGCCGAGATCTACCTCCATCTGCAACCCGGCGTCTCCCCCGACCAGACCATCGACGCGCTTTACGCCTTCACCGACTGCGAAATCACCTACTCCACTAACGCCTGCGTGATATGGAACGGCAAGCCTGTCTTCACCAATGTCAAGGACATCCTGCGCATCAACACCGAAAACACCCTTAACCTGCTGCGAAAAGAGCTGGAAATCGAGCTCGACGAACTAAGGCAGCAATGGCATAAGATCTCCTTGGAGAAGATCTTCTTCGAAAAGCGTATCTATAAGGAATTGGAAAAGGACGCGGACTCTTGGGACGTTCAGATCGACCGCATCGAGCGTGCTTTCGACCCCTACCGCAAGCTTTTCCGCCAGGAGATCACCCGCGACGACATCCTCGCGCTCTGCGAAAAACCCGTCCGCAAAATCTCCAAATTCGACATCAAGGCCGCCGAAGAGAAGATTGCCGAAATCGAGCTCAACATGGACGAGGTCCAAAACCATCTCGATCACTTGGTCGATTTCGCCATCAACTACTTCATGCAGCTCAAGAAGAAATACGGTGCCGACTACAAGCGCCTTACCGAAATCAAGAGCTTCGACAACATCAACGCGGCAACAGTTGCCGTGGCCAACCAGAAGCTCTACGTCAACAAGAAGGAGGGCTTCATCGGCACAAACCTCAAGAAGGACGAGGAGGTGGAGTTCGCGTGTCTCTGCTCCGATTTGGACGACATCATCGTCTTCCACGAGAACGGCGAATGCTCCATCAGCAAAGTCTCAGACAAGCATTTCGTTGGCAAGCACATCATCCACGCGGAGGTCTTCCGCCGCGGCGACGACCGTCAGATTTACAACATGATCTACTCGGCCGGCGTGAACGGGCCCGTCTATGCAAAACGTTTCAATGTGGGCGGTGTCACACGCGACAAGAAATACGACCTGGTGAAGGGCAACACCAATGCCAAGGTGCTCTATTTCACGTCGAACCCGAACGGAGAGGCCGAGGTGGTGCGCGTAAAGCTCAAGCCAAAGCCCAAGCTCAAAAAACGCGAGTTCGACTTCGATTTCGGCTCATTGGCCGTAAAGAACCGCGCTGCACTGGGCAACATCGTCACCCGCTACCCGATTGCCAACATCACTCTGGCGCAAAAGGGCATCTCCACGCTCAGCGCCATCGATGTCTATTTCGAATCCGCCGTGATGCGCCTCAACACCGAAGGCCGTGGCGAGCTCATCGGATCCTTCCACGAAGACGAGAAAATTATAACTGTATATAAATCCGGCAATTACCGAATCACTGGCTACGAAACCTCGCTCCACTTCGAAGACGATTTGGACATCATCCGCAAATGGAAACCTTCCATGATTATCACCGCCGTCTATATGCTGAAGAAGGAGAAAAAATACTTCATCAAACGCTTCCAACCCGATGTGTTGATGAAGAAAACCGATTTCTACCCCACCGACGGCACCGCCAAACTCGTGGCCTACTCCATCGACTACTTGCCTCGGATCGAGGTGGTCTATCGCGAGAAGAAAGCCGACAGCGACAGCAAAGAGGTAATCGCATGCACCGACCTTGTTGACCTCTCCACCGCCCGCGCCAAGGGCAAACGTCTCAGCTTCAACGAAATCAAGTCCGTGAAATTCACCGACCCGCTGCCTTACGAAGAGCCCGAAGAGGAGCCCGAGCCCGAACTGCCCAAAGACGCAGAACCGGCCCCCTCTGTGGATGAAGAGATCGCCAAGGACATCTTCGACACCATCTCCACCGACAAGACGGACATCACGACCGACAATGACGGCGGAGGATTGCAATTGGGCCTGTTTGACGAGGAATGATTATCACACACCACTTCCCTAAGCAGCCTCGAAGAGGCAACACGCGCGAAGCGCAATTAACCCCACACAAATTCAATAACTCAAACAAAAACAAACAAGAACAACTAAAACAACTATATATCAACATATTACATATAGCAGGCTGTTTTCTTGTTTTCGCTTATATGACCTTTTTTTGATTATTTTTGTACCTTGTTTGTCCCCCATATTGAAATAAATTTTATCTTTGCCGACGATTTAAAAGTGAATGTCTATGGCAAAGAAACAGTATCAGAAAGTCAAGGAGCCGGTGAGAATCAGATTCAAGGAACTGGCGAACGGAAACCGGAGCATCTATCTGGACACCTACACGGACGGTAAACGGCAGCCGAAAGAGTTTCTGCGGCTTTACCTCATCCCTGAACGGACACCCGCCGACAGAATACAGAACCGCACGACACTGGAGGCGGCCACGGCAATCAAGGCCAAACGGATCGAGGAGCTGACCATGGGGAAGGCGGGAATCAACAAGCACAAGGGGAAAATCCTCCTGAGCGTGTGGCTTGAGGAATACCAGAAGTCGCTGGAGACGAAGAGCCGCAGCTTGAGGAGCGTGACCCGAAGAGTCGGGGAAATGCTCCTGAAATACGGGGGCAAGGATGTAAGGTTGTGCGATGTGGACAAAAAGTTCGTCCAAGGTTTCAACAATTATCTGAAAAACGACTGTGTCCAGGCGAACGGCCAGAAGCTGAGCGCCAACACGGCCTCCATATATTCGCGGATAGTGGTCTCCATCCTGAACGTGGCGTTCAAACGCGAACTGATACCGTCCAACCCCTGCTGGCTTCTGGAGAGGAGCGACAAGCTCACCCGCGCCAAGACGAAACGCACCTACCTGACCATCGAGGAGGTGAAGACTTTGATGGAGACGGAATGCGAAATGAACAAGGATGTCCGTTCCGCCTTCCTGTTCAGTTGCTTCTGCGGGTTGAGGCTGTGCGACATCAAAAACCTGCAATGGAAGCACATCAAGACGGTCAACAAGACACCCATGGTGGAGATTTATCAGCAGAAGACATCCGAGCCCCTGTATCTGCCGCTGTCGGATGCGGCGGTCAAGAATCTGCCTCCGAGAGCCGACAGAGAGGAGTTTGTGTTCACACTCCCCTCCCACGGAATCGTCAACAAACATATCCACAGGTGGACGGAGGCGGCAAGGATAACTGACCGCAACATCACATTCCACACGGCGCGGCACACGTTTGCCACACTTAACCTGACCGCGGGGGTTGACCTGTACACGGTCAGCAAGCTGCTGGGCCATACCGAAATCAGAACCACCCAGATTTACGCCGAGGTGGTGAACAGCGCGAAAATAGAGGCAGTCAACAAAGTGAGCGACATCTTCAAGACGAAAGGAGGAGACGATGAAGATTAAGACGAAAATGGATATGCTCAAGGCGTTTGCGAAACTTGAGAGCATCTGTTTCACCCACTTGGAAGCGTTGAATGATTTCGCTGATTTTGACTACAAGCCAATAGCAGTGTTGGAGGCGGAATTAAAAGCAACAGGGAAATTGGACTTTGGAGACACGGAAAGAGAGAATTACGATGTCTTTACGGAATGGTTGGTTGACTTAATGAAAGATGATGAACATTGGAACATACCGAATCTCAGCGAGGGATTAGCCGCCCACTTCCCCGATTGGAAAGATTATCTGGTCTTCGGCATGGAAGAAGAATTGGCGTGGGAAATGGTTGGGAAACTGACGAACGCATTCCCCCCGTTTAATGAATGGTTGCGGACAGAGTTTTATCCTGAAACCGTGGACATGTTGGAATCAGTCAAGGAGTTCGCTGACCAATTCGAAGATTGTTTCTGCCCGCTTGTTGAATATATCGTCAACAACGATGGCGACAGTCTTATGGAATATGCCAGAAAACTTGAAAAGATCACGAGGGGGATTTCTTGTGGAAGACCCTCAATGAAGTATTTTTGGAGCAACGAATACATCGAATGCCTGGATGTGCTGGATATATTCACTGGCGAGTACGAACCATTGCTCGGTTACGAATGCGAGACCGAAACAAGCCCTTGTCCTGCCGACGGTGACAATGGCGGCAACGCGAATGAGGGCACTACAGAACCCGCCGCCGAAGAGAACGGCACCCACAACCAAGATGATGCCGCGAACCAACCCGAAACATTGGGGCAACCCCAATCGGTTTGGGAACTGGTGGCCGAACTGTATAAACCGAACGAGAAGAGGGCGGAAGACTTGTTCCGGTTTGCGATACTCAAAGGTCTCATAAGAGTCAGTGACGACCAACAACATTTTGAGTGGGAAAAGACCAAACTCTACAGGGGGAAAACTGTTTCCACGATATACATAGCGTATTTTGCCGTCAAGGTTTCCGAATTGCTTGAAATGAGGATTTCGGACACCCCTCAAAGAGCACCCTGGGGCAAATTCAAACGATTGTTCAACAGAAAGTCCCTCCAGTCAAGCGACAACCCGAGGGAGGATGAGATAACAAGGTTAATCGACAGGTGCTTCACGGCTTTCACCGCCTCGCAGAAGGATCGAAAATCTTTGTCTCCGAAAAGTTTTTTATAAATGCAACACGTTGATTGCCAAATAAAAAGGCATAATCCCGTAATGCATTACGAATATGGAGTTATGCAATAACTTCATATTACAAATTTGCTTTTTTCTGACTTTTGCGGCATAATTCTAAACCCAAAAGACATGAACAATGAACTGCAACTATTAATGGAAGAAGTCAGAAAGCAAGCCCAGGCCATGAGCAACTCCAAAATCGTCCTGACGATGGACGATGTGGCCGAACTCACAGGGATGAGCAAGAACTACATCTACAGACTGGTACACCTGCGCAGAATCCCGCACTACAAATCCCCCGGCGGGAAGCGCACCTATTTCAAACGCGAGGAGGTGGAGCAATGGCTGCTGTCACACAGGGTGCCCACGGCGGAGGAACTACAGCAGCAGGCGGAGCAGTATTGCGCAAACCATTTTAGATAAGGCATAACGAATACGCCTGCATACCGTTATGGAAACCACTTTGGAAAACCGAAGTGCCCTTGGCGCAATAATAAGGGGTGAGCGGACGGCCATCCCGCCCCCGAAGACCGACAGCCCAAGAGACAGCGGGGCGACCAGTCTGATACACAAGCATCTCGAATGGGATGGGGATTGCTGTACGCAATCGGATGGCGGCTGCATAATGACTGAACAGGATGCGGAACGCCTAATCCGGAACCCGCCGCCCGCAGCTGTCAGAATTAAAGGTGTTCGGACCGGGTCGTGCGGCGACCTCTCCCTGATATTCGGCGGTGCAAAGAGCCGGAAAACGTCACTGGCTATCATGATGGCGAAAGAACTGCTGGCATATAACGGTGATGACGGCTGGGAAGACAGCGTTGTCACAAGCGACATCCCGTCACCGACCGTGACCTATTTCGACACAGAGCAGAGCAACTATCATTCCGCGAAGATGCGGAACCGTATAACCGACGGTCTGACCGCAGTCCAGAAGGGAAACCTCACCTATATGCGTCTCCGCGAAGAGAACAGCAGGGGACGACTGTTCCTGATTGTTGACCACATGCTCAACAACAGACCGAATGTGGCATTCATTGACGGGGTGGCCGATTTGGTCACGGATACCAACAACAACACCGAATCCTCGCAGATGCTAAGCCTGCTCATGGAACTCGCGGAGAAGACCGACTCACACATCATTGCGATATTGCACAACACCGAAAGCAATGTGAAAAAAGGCCGCGGCCATCTGGGGAGCGAGTACGAGCGGAAGGCCGAAACGGTGTACATGGTGGAAAAGGCGAAAGACATCGGCTCGTCCTCCATCGTGACGGCACAGCACACGCGGAATGCGCCTTTCGAGACATTCCACATCACGCACAAGGACGACGGGAGACTGGAGCTGTCCATCCCCTACGAACCTCCCAAGGTCAGTGACGGCGACATGTGCAAGGCGATGATCGACAGGGCGCAGGGTTCCAACCCCGGCAAGACCGCGTTCACAAAGAATGAACTGGAGGAGGCGCACGCAAAGGCGAGAAAGGAACTTGGAGGGGGCGATTCCCTGTCCGAAAAGCAATTCCGCAATGAATTGTGCAGCTTCATCCGGCAGGGCTTTCTGGAGGAGGTGCTGAGTGCCAGCGGGAAAAGCCATAACCCGAAACTATACAAAAAGCATGACAACTAACTACATCCCATACGCACAATGGCAATGACGGCAGACAAGGGAAGGCGGATTGTCCCATACGGAGCTCAACGGTACCAGCTGACCAGCAAGAACCCCTTGACGGGAAAAACGGTGAAGTTCTGCTGTCCACAATGCGGCCACAAAGGGAAGTTCAGCCGATACTGGGATCATTTTGCAGGGGACTGGAGCCGTGACACCCTGGCGGGAAAATGCGACCGCGTGAACAGCTGCGGGTATGAAAAATTCCCCGACAAGGACACCTCGTCCAAAACAAGACACTTCCGACACACCGTCCACACGCAGGAATGCGCCGAAACAGCCCTTATCCCGATGAACAACAGATGGGAGGTGTGGAGGGCCAACGGTGTCCGCAACTGTCTGAAAGAATGGTTCTATTCCATGTTCGGGAAAGATTTGACCGACAATGTGTGGAACGAATATGGTGCAAGCGCTGTTGACAATTGCCGTGTGGCCTTCTGGCAGTTCAGCGAGGACGGAACGGCCACCACCGCCCGTATCATACCGTACAAGTCCGACGGCCACCGTGACAAGGGGAAGACGATGTACTGGGCGCACAACACACTGAGAATTGACGGCTACAACCCCGCCAAGCATCTTTTCGGGTTGCGGCACGCAATCGGCTGCACGGCCGCGAGAATCGCGGTTGTGGAGAGCGAGAAGAGCGCACTGCTTTGCGAGTGCGCCCGCAGGCAGTACGGGATCTTCAGCGACTACGCGTTTCTGGCCACGGGCGGTGCAACCTTCCTCCAAAGCACACTTGACAGCGACCGCACGCTTTTGGGAGGCAGAGACGTTTACCTGTTCCCCGACAGCGACAAGGCAGGCCGTCAATGGAGGGTTAACGCGGCCAAGCATATTGCGGGGGTTGAGGACTGCGCACACCTCTACGCGGAAGAAATCGGGGCGGACGGCAGCGGATATGACATCGGCGACCTGATTTGCGACTTTGTGAAGGAGCAACAGTGCAAAGAATGGAAAGCCAAGGAACGGACACTGGACGACATACTGGTTTCCTTTGGCTTTCCTGCAGGATTCAGGCCCAAGCATTGGCTGTTTTAGACCGTAAACAAGGAACCACGCCAAACGCCAAAACAAAACCTTAAAATATCAATTTAACTTACTGGTTTTCAATATCTTGCCCACGGTTAAAAAGAAAACCTTGTAACTTGTTGGTTTTCAATACCTTGCCCTTTTTCTTCCCCTTATATATATAAAGCAAGAAAGAAAGAGACATTCATATATATACCCACACCCACCACCCCCGATGTAAGGGGGTGGGTATAGGGATAAAAGAATATGATAATCAGCTGTTGACAAAGACACAAACAGCTGTTTGTCCTAATCAAGGACACAAGTCATCACGTTGACAATAAACGACGGTCATTGCTGGTTGTTGAGTCCATTTATATACAAAAGCATCCTTCATAATCAGGAAAAAATAATATCCAATAGTTGAGGCTTGTATTAGAATAATGCGTATGTTTGCAGCGATTTTTACGATTCAGAATAAACAAGAATCAGATTTATTATGAACTAACGATAATGCACGATTATGGATAGTATTGCTTTTAATAGGATTGTCTTAATTGCTGATAACGCCCCGAGTGAAGGATTGCCAAATGATTTATATTACCTTGACTCAGACAAGGCCCAGTCGAACAATGTGTCGGCCATCAAATCAGCTCTCGAAACAATCGCAAACGAAGTTGTCTTCTACGATTCAGCAGAAAAATTTACATTTAATTCGTCAGAACATGTTAAAGATTTGGTGTTTCCATATTGGCATGGTGAGAAATCGCGAAACAAGCAAGCCTTAGTGTCAGCCGTTTGTGAAGCAGCTGGTATAAGATATGTTGGTGCTGATACTTATACAAATATTATTTGCTGTGACAAAGTACTTGCAAAGGATGTGTGTAAAATGAACGGTGTCTTCGTCCCAGAAAGTATCAGTTTTAATAAGTGTATTACAGTTCAGGAACTCCCTAAACTAAAATTTCCACTAATAATTAAACCAAATTTCGAAGGTTCTTCTATTGGAATTTCGCAAAACAATCTGATCATTTCTCCAGATCCTCATGCTGTTGCCGACAAGGTCAATGAAATATATGAAAACTTAGGGGAACAAGTTATTGTCGAACAATTTATACCAGGCAAGGAAATAAGCGTCAGTATAATAGGATGGAGAAATCATATTAAAGTATGGGGGGCGGTGGAACGTTATTCTCCAGGAGACGAGTCGTATTTCGAAAACCACCTACATAGTCATCAAGACAAAATCAATGACACCATCTTATTGAGAAATACTAAGCATCTCTTGACGGACTCTATGATGTCAAACCTGTTTGAGCTATTCGATTCATTAGATAAAGTAGAATATATGCGTATTGATGGTAAACTTTTTAACAATAAGTTTTACTGTTTTGAATTGTCCCAAGATACAACATTAGCTCCTGATGGTGCTTTTTTCAAGGCTATTTCATTTGAGGGCTATGAGTTCAAACAAGCAGTTGAACTTATAGTTATGAATTGTTTAGAACGTTATAGAAATCTATATCCCAATCAATAACAAAGACAGGCAGGCATCGACTATCAACATATTGTAATAGGGATGATAGATTGAAATATACGCCTTTAGAATTTTTAATCTTGCCCACAAGACAGTCGTATGACTTTTGTAAATCACTAACTATTTCATGGTGCTCTCCCTGTATAGCATAGTTGTAGCAATTGTACAAAAGTTCATCTGAAACAATATGATTATGAAGTTGATATTCATGGTATAGATGCATGAATAGATCGTCCACATATGCTGAATGATTGTTGGTTAAAATATAGCCAGAAAGTTTGTTAGATTCTATAAGGATAATATCGTCAGAGTTGGTACATGTTTCTAACGCACGATCAAAATAGCTAATAGCGGAATTATATGAGTCAGAAAACAACTGTAATAATCCTGCATTGTTATAGTATTGATACCTTGGATACAGCGATGTTTCCAGTAATTTTCGTGCATTTTCCATCCACATTCTTGATTCATCAATAAGATGCAAAAAGCAGTAATCCCTGGCTAAAATCAAAGCTGAGGCCGTTTTACCATATGTTCGATTGTTGTTTTCATACGATTTATAGGCTTCACGTTGTTTATTTATTCTAAGATCATAATCATCCATCACACACAAAGATACATATCGGCATATATCCCCCTTCAATATCGACCCGTTGTATGATTGGTTTCGATCAATCATTTCCCATAATCTTCTACAACCCTTAATGTCACCCTTAGCACGTAGTAATCTAATCTTCACTAACTGCAAAGCCAACTCTATTTGTTCTGTCTCTTTTTTCACAAACCATTTCCTTAATAAAGTTTCGGCTTTTGTTTGATTTTCACTGGACAAAGCAGCAATGTAGCATATTTTGGCTACAGAATCAAAAAATTCTACACGCTCTTCCCCTAAGGCTATGACTTGATTAAACTGCCCGCACTGATAAAAAATAAAAAGACAGTGACGATAAATAATCTGATCATAATCCGAATCGGATTTCTCTTGCTCGTACTGTTTGATTAACGTATCTAAATATAAGACAAGCTTCGAAATCGGAAACTTTTGAAGCAAGTGGTCTATTTTTCCCAATTTTTCAGCAAAAACCGCGTAATCCTTCTTTCTTAATGCAAGAAAAAGCACTTGCTTGTCATTGTTGAAACGTTGCTCTTTGGTAATTTCTAGAGAATCATCTTGAAGCTGATAATATTTCATCCATAAATTAATCGAAAAAGCAATAGTTCTTTTGAATCTTTTGCTATTTCGAATCTCAGATACGATACTATCATGTGCTAACATATAATCAAACCCGATACTTTTTAGTAAACCAACTTTGCACAGATAATCCAAATGGTCTTTTAATGATTTTTTTTCTTCAGGATTAATGATTACGGCAGAAGACAATTCTGCAAGTTTGTCATAAGACAACAACCCTTGATGCAATTCGATAGATGAAAGAATGATTCTCTCGGGCTCAGTTAAATGTTCTAAAGATGCTGTAATTGTTTCTTGGTAGGTTATGCTTTGTAAAGAACTTTCTGACGTATCCCATAATATCCTGAGTTTAAATAGATTACCGTCAGAATTGTCATACGTGTCACTGATCAATTCGTATAATTTGTTGATTGACATCTCCTTAAGAATTTCTTCTTTAGGGAGTTTGTCTAGCGAGTATGGACTAACTTCTATCCCTTTTTCTCGAAATTTCTCACAAACATCAAATTCCGACAATCTTGATTTTGGTTGAGTAAATTCCAAAAACAGTAAAAAATTCTTGGATTTATCCACTACATCAACAATATAATTCAGAGACACCGTATCAATACCTTGAACATTTTCTATTGAAGCAAGCACTATGCGTTCGGATAGAGAATCCAGTATACTAATGATATATTCTTTGGCAAGATTCAAATAATGGTCATTATTTTCAAGCCAAGAATCGACGTCACGCATCGTGTTTTTGACTTGGCTAATCTCGTTCCCTATTGATGGTGCAATGTGACGGATACCAACTCTTAAAGTTGTTCCAACCAAATCATGATGTTGAACAAACCAAGGGAATGACTTAAGCCCCCAAAATTTTTCTGCGTTATTGGAAAATAGTCGGGTTATTTTCCTAAAGAAATAGCCGTCCACAGTTTCCGACAATTCGCTCTCATATATATTAACACGATAAGGTATCTTGTAACCAGACTCATTGACTACATAATCAACAAGCCGAGACTTCCCTATGCCAGAAGGAGCTGAAATCAGTATGACTTGAGATTTGACATGTTGCTGTTGAATCTCCGACAATAGCTTTCGTCTCTCTATCCTTCGGTCAATAAATATATCCATAATCGTGCATTATCGTTAGTTCCCTCTAAAACTTTTTTACTATCTTGCTGCCAAAAACGGATTATGATAAATGCTTTGGAACAAACGACAATGACTTCTGCTTTGGACGACTTCAAGCGTCACTGCCGCTTTGAACGGAAATTGGATGAAAAGACCATATCGGCTTATCAGTGCGATATTGTTCAATTCGCATCACTATTGGCAAACGGATCAGAGACACTGGTGGCAAATGTCAAGCGGGACGATATACAATGTTGGCTGGAGAATATCTCGGCCTACAAGTTCAGGACAATGAAACGAAAGATTGCCTCGGTGAACGCTTTTATGCGCTATATGGAATGGGTGTTTGAAGATTTCGACAATCCCGTGAGGCGAGTACGGATTAAACTAAAAGAGCCTAAAAGGTTGCCTGTCGTGATGACTAAGGCAGAGACAGGACGGATATTTGCACTTCTGAACGAGAATGTACAATCAGGGAAAGGCTCCACTCAAAGTCATAAACTGGCAGTGCGTAACAGAGCGGTGTTTGAGCTGCTGTTCGGGACAGGGATGCGTATCGGAGAGCTGTGCGGACTGCGGAATTGCGATGTTGATTTGGAACATGGCTTAGTCCACATCATTGGGAAAGGGAATAAGGAGAGAATAGTGGACGTTTGCATGCCTGTGACATTGACGGCATTGCAAGAATGGGTGCAGGTGCGCAAAACGTCTGCTGATTCGAGTGCTCTTTTTTTTACGAATCGTTTAGGACGTGGTCTCTCCCCTCAGATAGTCCGATTACTGGTGCATCAAATGGCAAAGGAGTGTAACATTGTTAAAAATGTAACCCCGCACACGTTCAGACACACGTTTGCCACACTACTGTTAGAGGAGAATGTGGATGTCTTTACAATTCAGCATATTTTAGGCCACAGCTCCATCTCCACAACACAGATATACATGCACGTCAATTCCGTGCGACAACGGGATGTGTTGACGAACCATCATCCAAGGAGTAGGATGTGAAAAGGGAAAATGATTCCTCTTCGACGAGAAACAGAAAACTACTGGATAGATTGAAATATCATAGTGTAGTTTGTGGCAAAAATGGCCTAAACTTTCGGTCTCAGATAGAGAACGGCATAAGAAAACCGCAGTCGTGCTGATTGACTGCGGTTTTGTTTCCTTGATGTCCGCGACAACGATAGGAATGGTTACGAGCGGCCTGCCGCGCAGTTTGAACGGATAGCGTGCCCGGTCGCCCGAAGAGAACAATTTTACTTGGTTTTCCTCAACGTCATACGTTCAGCATAGCCAGTGTACTGGGAATCCTTGTCGTAATAAAGATTGATTTGTTTGCTGGTGCATTTCTCCACAGTCCAATGTGTGTGGTGGAAGAACAAGTCTCCAGTCGTTTCGTCGTAGGACCAGGTGCTTTGCTCATGAGTGCCGTCGCTCCAATTCTCGTCGTAGGTGCCATCTGCATTTATGGTAAATGTGATGGTGACACCCTCAAACGGGTTCGTCGGAGCGGAACCATTTACAGGTTCCCACTTGTAATCCGCATTCCATTTTCCGATGAAAGACTCTCGGGTCACCTCCTTGTCGGAACAAGAGGTCATTGCTGTTACTGCGGCGAATGCCATCGCCAAGATAAAAAATACTTTTTTCATTTTTTTTGAATTTTTTGATGATGAATAAAATTTGGTTTGACGAATAATTTAATCTATAAAATTATCAGTGTTTTATTTTTCATTTTGTCTTGAATTATAAGGCTGTTGTTCTTACAGTTCATTGCATATCCACAATATGGTTTGTCAAGGCCACAAATTATTAGTTTATCTTCAATTTTCCGAACATTCAAAACAAGAATGAATGTTTTATTTAAAGATGGAAGCGACCATTCTATCTCGACAGTATATAAATACTGTGTTGGATCAACATATAACAGCCTTATTTTATCTGTTTTCATATCTTCATTTATCAATGTATCACTAATAGGAAGACCACAATATTCATCAAGTATATGTTGAAACATCATTCCAACATTACAAGTGTCAATGTAATATGGATGTGTTGTCCAGTTTATTTTTGGTGGAACACTATCTATATGCCAATTTTGTTTATCATAATGTCCCTCTAATAGCTCTATGGGGGATCTTTTCCATAACTTTTCCCCATATCTAATTAATGAAGCTTTCATTCTAATAGTGTCTGTCATTTCATACATTGTTTTATTAAAACAAATATGTTGCACAAAAGAATCAACAAGTATTCGAATATTATTAGTGTCTTTGCTATACATATTCAATAATGAATCCGTAAATTGTTCGTCTCTCACTGTCAAACCATCCAAATTCATTGTTGTAAAAATATACCAATAATAACCGCTTTCGTTGATGCTTATAGTATGATCCCCAAGTAGAATGTCAACAATATTTCCTCCTTCATTACCAATATGACATGAGGGAACTTGAAAATATCGTTGTAAAGACAAGGAATATTTCTTGTTTAATCGTAAGGCGTTTCGATTTTCTAAATATTGTTTGTTGCTTTCTTTTGGAGAAACTATAACAACGGCGACTTTTTTATTGTTTATTTTGGTAGTGGCTCTTATCAAATACCCATCCCTCATTACAATGATTTTCGTAATTTTAAATAAATAGTATTTGTTTTCTTCCAAAAGATAATCACTTTTGGAATACATCTCCCATTTTCTTACTTTAGCATTGCGAAATTTTGAGGGAATATGAGAATAGTCCTGTGCTTTTATGGAAAACAACAAATCACAAAACAAATATAATAAAAGTGCTATTCGTTTCATAAAGCAAAGTTATCTATAATTCAATTTTGGAAGACTTAAAGGCAACAAATATTGAAGAGACGGTTTCTTGAAGTTTCGAGATTGCTCTGCATTCATTTCATTAGGAGATGGTGTGGCTTTAGAGTGACAATATAAATAAGTCCCATAGTCTGGTCCATAAGCTTCACCATTTATGGGAGTGTTGTTTGGCCCTTGTATTGAAAAAGGTCTTCTAAAAGCGGCAGCTATATTTCTTTTTGATCTAACAGAGGCACACCCAATACCGTAAGCTTCTGTTACTTCATGCATCATACCTGCGCCTTCAGCACCCGGCTTTTCATACTCAGACAATCCACTTATATTGACATAGTTTGTTGCAGTAGCTTTTCCAGTTTTCTCATCATAAGTGGCACCGTAACAATGTCCAGTTGTTGTTTGAAGATTTTCTCCTCCTTCTGGATCTGGCATTTCATCAGATGCATTAATTTTAGCAATAACAGAATTGTCATTAATTGCATCATATAATTGTTGATCATTGTCGTTCAGAACTTTTCCTCCTACAATTTTCACCACTCCATCTTCTATCGATAATTCCAAATTTGTACCCTGCTGTAAACTGTTAAATGCTGATTCCCATTCATCTCCAACAATCCATACCTCCTCCCCATTTGGGTCCACCAACTTTACAGGATTATTCGCGCAATAAACATACGGGCTCATACTTGGATACTTGTCACTCATCGGATCCACACTCAACCAAATGCTCAAATCGGAGTTGTAATAGCGGGAACCAAAGTACGAGTAACCCGTCTCCGCATCCTTCTCCTTGGCACTGAAAGTGTACATGGCACCAACGGCCGTGTGCTGCTGGTTCACCAAGTCTTCGCCGTAGGGCAGGTAATGGAGGTGCTGGACAGCTTCACCGTCGGTGAACGTAATCCAACTGCTGCTTCCCAAGTGGTCGGGGTGGTAGAAGTAGCGCTTGTCCTCTGGGCTCTGAGATGAGCTCGTCAACTCGTAAAGGTATGACAAGGGAGAAAATGCCCTCACCTCTTCCGCGTTCAGGCACTCGTAGATCACGCTTTGGGCGTGGTTCTTATTGGCAAATAACTTGTCGTGAACCTGAATGTCGTCAGCCAAAGGATGACCAAGCCCCTGTAGTCCGCCGTTGCCCAGCTTGCTGGCAATGCGCTCGCTCTCTGCATAATAATGCTTGGTGTAGCCTTTAGGAGTGACAACTAAATATGGGGATGCATATAGGGTGGCATTGTCCAGCTGGTAGAAATACCGCCATGTGCCACTAACATTCTGGAAAGTGTAGTCTCCCGTCAGCTTGTATGTCCTGTCGCCGTTGGCATCATACTGATAGACTGACAGCGAGCTTTTGTCCCTTACCCCTTGCAGGCGGTTCTGCTCGTCCCAACAGAGGAAGCGTTCCAAAGAGACAGCTGTGTTCTTATGGTATGTCATATTCCCTTTGGCATCCCACTGGAAGAACTGTTGCGGACCGTTGTTGTCTATGTATGTCAGCGTATTGGGCTGGCTTGTATTCGTGTAGTGGTACATATTGTTATAGATGACCGAGTTGAATGAGTTTATCATAGGTGTCTGCGTCACAATTCCAGCTGTTAAAGTCTTTCTGCTGATTCGTCCGTTATGGTTATAACTCATTTCCAGTTCATAGTTAGTGTTCGGGCTTCCAAGCCAATTGCCTCTCGAATATACCAGCCTGTACAGGTTGTCGTACGAGTATCGGTTGTGATACATCCCACCCAATCCGTTGGCAAGGATGCCTGCGGAATTGTCTATGTCGGTGATGTTGCTTACAGCATCGTAATCATATCTCAGCATCTGCATCAGCTCGTTGTTTGCCGTATATGAAGCCAACGCAGTCAGCCTTTGCAGAACATCATATCCGTATGTACACCGTGTGCCGTTGCCGTAATACACCGCCTCTTTCAGCTCGAACTCGTTGTAGCGGATGCTGTCGATGTATGGATAGGCGTTGTTCATCTTTGTGCCGGAGATGCTCTTCAGCATACCGCCGAGGTTGTAGACATACGTGACCACCTCCCCATCGGGGTAGGTCATTCCCATTATGCGGTTCCAGCTGTCGTATCCGAAATTCATTTTGAACGTATAGGTTTGGGCATCATACGGAAGCGCAAAAGTACGAATATTTTCGGTTACTTCACCAAGTTTGCCATATTTAAAAGTTTGCCAGCCGGAGGCGTCCTCCTGCTTTGTCACCTTGCCCACCGAGTTGTTGATCAGATTTGTGCTGCTGTACGTGCCGTATTCATAGTGTACGTTGTTGGCTGAGTATTGTGAACAAAGAACGTCTGTCAGCTGGTTGTAATAGTAACGGTAATCCAAATGCTCCCCAGCTGCATTATCATGATATATTAAATTCCCCGCTGGGTCATATTTGTATCGGTCATCACCTGCATCGGGATGCTTTCTGTGAACCAGTTGACCAACCATGTCATAGTCGTATGAAGTTTCGAAGCCGTCTGGATCTGTGCTTTTCTTGAGCTGACCGAGGCAATCATATTCAAAGGAGGTTTCTGAACCGTAAGGATCAATCTGCACTATCTGCTGTCCCATGGTACCTGTCAACACCCTTACCTGGTTCCCTTTTGCATCTTTGGTGATGGTTCGCAAAAGAATCTTGCCACCCCAAGACTCCACGCCGTAAGACATCACGGTGCTGTCTGAGGTAGGCAGTTTCAATTTAGTCTGACGGTCCATAATGTCATACCATGTGGCGGTTCGTGTTCCTGAGGAATAATAGGGATTGTAAGTGGCGAACAATGCAGTATCTTCTCTAAACGGATGGTATTGTTCGACCGTCCTGCCGAAACAGTCGTACTTCACCCTACCTGTCACCAAACTCCACTCATGTCCGTTAATTTCCGCATCTTTCTTGGTCTGTAGCATCCTGCCGAGGCCGTCTGCGATAACGGTTGTGCGGATAGGGTCGCTTTGATGCTGGCAGTCATAATGATAGGTGCAGGCGTAGCTTTGTCCGCCAGAACCGGAAATGTTCAAGGTGCCGTAGTTTTTCGGGTGATACTCCATCCTGATGGTGTATGTCTGCCCTGCGTCTATTTCGTATGGTGCCAAGATTACAGTGTTCCGGCCCATGTGATCGTATTGGTAGCGCATCTCGTTGCCGTTAATATCAACCGTTCTGGTCGGTTTACCGAACTTCAGGTCATAACTTGTCGTGGAGAAGAAGCCCAAAGAAATATTGTCAACCCGAATGGGATAGGTTTGCACATTGTTATCATACTGATAGGTGAATTGCAGTCGTTGTCCATTCAAGTTTTGCGGCATCATAGCAGACGACACGTTTCCGTACGTATCGTAGGTGAAGTCATATTGTGCATTACCACTGCTGTTATGTCGCACAAGTTGTTGCAATTTGCCTGTCGGATAATAGGAGGCTGTGCGCTTCTGCATAGTGTTGCCGCTATAATTCTTCACAACAATCTGCACGGGTAATGCCACGAGATTGTGCTGCATTCCTGCGGCATATTCAATCTCAGCTTTAAACCATTCGTCATGATGAGTGGTGTCACCATAGTGGATGTATTCGGTTACATTGCGGTAGCGGTCATATCTACGAACAATCCGAGAGGTCACCTGTGCCGTAGAATGTCCCTCGTACCAATTTGTCAGGTCGGACTCCACACCCACATACACATCAGCACGGGCACAACCATTTTCTGACACTTCGCTGCCTGAAAAGTCATAGACGATAGCGTCGTACAAATGTTCTATATACGGGTTCCATGCCGCATCGTAGATGCAGTCGCGAATTTTGCGACCCCGTTTGGTGAAATCCTGATTGTTGAACTCTTCCACGGTGAGTCGGTACAGGTTGTCGTGGTTTTCCGTGTTATATTGATAAGAGATTACAGTATGATAGCCGTAGTCCATTCGTTCCACGCGGTTATAGTTGGGTTCCGAATATTCGAAACTGGTGAAGGTGCGGTTGCCACCGACTGGACAAAGCGTGTCATTGTTGCTGACTACGACCCCCGCAAGATTCCAGCTGCGCTGTGGTTTGTCAAAGGAAGATAGCGGCATGTCATAGTCCATCTCGAAGGAACTTCCTGTGAAATTTGTCACTTTGCGCAGAAGGTTGGTTTTGCCGGACTTGTTGTAGCGCACAATCATTTCATTTTCATAATCGGAGGTGACGTAATCAACATATCCGTCACCATTGATGTCGGTGAGCTGAACGCTGTCACGGCTGAACGATCTGCTGTATGGCGAGCCGGAAATGCCGGCACACACTTTCAGAATGCTGAAAAAAGTGAAACCAAGTGTGACAGATGCATTGATGGATTCGCTGTAGGATCGACCAAAACTGATATTCGATACGTTGTTGACATTTTCCCATCCCGACCAGTTTCCACCGCCGATGTTATAACGCACCATAAGACCGTTTCCTCCTTTCATCACATAGTCGGGAAGCCCGTCGCCGTTGAAATCCATCAGCATTTTTTGTGTGTGGTTGCGGGAAAAGTTCACTCCCATTCCGCCACCAATACTGGCTTGGCCAACGTTGAAGTTTGCTCCGAAGCTCATGCTTGCATTTTCGCTATCACCGTCACGGATGGGGAAGTTTCCCCACAATGTCTTCGTCTGGAATCCGTAGCCTGTATTGAGGCTGACGAAAGCATAGCCTTGACCATCCACCGAAACTTTGTCAGGAAGTCCGTCACCGTTGACATCCATCCAGGAGAACACGGTGTTGTCGGAGCCTCTGCCGAGATCTGCACCCACATTGCCCGAACCGTCAAAACTGATTTTAGACCCTTTGGGATTGTTGGAAGCACCTCTTGTCGGCATTTGGAAACTGCCACCGAAATTGACACCGCCAGAGGTGGTTTCCGACTTCGTAATCCCGTCAGCCATCGGTCCCATGGGCACAGGGTTTCCTATTCCGCCCCATGGGTTTGAGTACTGCACCAGCGACTGGCCGACAATGTCAGGATAGCGGTCACCGTTTAGATCCATATAGTCTGTAAGAATAATGTTCTCTCCTCGGGAATGGGTCATCCCTACAGAAATAACGGGTATGGCTGAAAGACTGAGTGAATGGTTCTTGATCCTTGAAATGTTTTGTTTACGCACCGTCTTCACCTCGTGATTGGTCACGATGGGAATGGGGTGATCGTACTCCTCAATGTCTATCGTATTAGTGTCTGCGGAATATTCCGGCAGGCGGGTATTACTCATTATACTGTCTGTCAGGTAGTTGATATTTCCATAACCCACCCAAGCACGGTTTTTGCAGTCTGGTCGCATTTCTATCCAGCTGGTGGTCTTGGCTATGGGATTGTAAACCCCTGCGTTTTCGTAACAAGATACCATATCCGAACTCTCTTGAGGATTCTCGGTGTCGTTGGTGATGTGGTCTTTGAAATGGTTAATCTTGTACTTTCCATTATTTGCGTGATTGTCGTCATGAGGATACATATCCAAGTCTGTGACCAACTTGTCCACATGGATATGGGTATCGTGGATTGTCGCACCGTTTAACGTGTCGTTGTTGTTGTAGGCGAACTGTCCCCATCCGCGGTAGAGCGGACCGAAAAGGGTGTGGTACACGGTATCTTTTTTTGTTCCGTCATAATTCTCTATTTCCGCCTTTACAGGTGGATAATAATCCTGAATTATAACGTATTGACCGTTTTGCAATCGACAATATTCCACATGTGGGACTATCTGAACCTTGCTCCAGTCAAATTTCTGGGATGAAGGACCCTCTATTGTAAATAAGACATAATCTTCCTGTCCAACATGAAAATATTCTGAATCAACTCCCCAATAATTTTTAGTCATTATTACGTGATCGTACAGTGTGTTGTTATATATATTCCAATTTTTATTGATATTATTCGCATTGTTACGATGCAGCTCCGCTTTTAGTTGGTAACTGTGATTCGAATTGTTGAGATAAGGTGTTGTTGTATAAATGTCAGCAGATACTCTGACGAAAGTATTGTTTTCATCCAATGGCGCAGCAAAAAAATCCCTGCCAGACACCACGAAATCGCGTTTAGAGTCGTAATAATTCTCATTCACCCCATATTGGTCTTCTGATCCGCTGCCGGAATAAGTGATGGTCTGCTGCCAGCTAACCTTATCAAAGTCGTGGTTGTCACCTGATATGAGTCGGAAAAACACAAGATCATTGAGACCGAGATAAACACTGAAGGTGGTGTCCTTCATGGTTGTGTCATCTTTGTCCACATATCTGGTGAAGAGTGTGTCGTAAGATATGGCATGGAGCACATAGTCGTTGTCAGCGGTCACCCCTCTGCAGACTTGCACAGCATAGGATACCCCATCGCGCCACTTTGACTGTGACATTCCGCCGATGCTGTCGTTCAGCAATCTCAGGCGAGATCGGATGCTGACAGTTCCTGCTTTTTGTGGCACCCATACTTTCACAGCCTCCAAATCAGGATCGGGAATGGTTACAATTGTGGAGTTTGCTGTCTGCGAGAAAATGGGAAGACACTCCATCTCCTTTCGGTAAACTATAATGTCCGTCACTCTTGGCGGATGTGCTGAATAGCGATACTCGCAATAATATTCACCCGTACTTTCCAAAGAATCCACAAAATCCAGCACCTGTTGGGGCATGTGGTTGTTGTATTCTTTAGCATTGAAAACAGTGTCTCGAATCCAACTGATAAAGCAAATAATACTGTCGCTGGCTTCACCGTCAAAGATGATGCCCTGGCATGTGTCCACTGAGGTGTGCACGACATTGCTGTCAACAGCATCTCCTGCATTCTGGTTCTCCGCCATAATGGTGTAGAAGCTGCTGAATCTGACCCTGTCACCTGGTTCCGTTACATTGAACATCACTCCATCATCTGTGATAAGGTCGGGCAGCCCGTCTGCATTCACATCCGAAAAATAGGTGGTCGTGGTGGATCTTGTAGTAGGCCAACTCCCGTTATACGCCAGCAAAGCCGAGGCTTGCAGTCCCCATGTAGTTGTACTGCTCGCCTCTTTTAGGAAATCAGTCAATCCGCCGATATGCATGGTGTCCCCGTATTCGAATGTGGTGTCATCAATGGCAATTTGTGGACGGTAAACCAATTTCTTACCAACCTTGAACACCTTGTCAGCCAAACCATCTCCGTCAAGATCGATAAGTGTCAATGCACCCTCACTCTTGGAGCGACTGTAGTTGAAGTTGCCACCCACACTTGCAGAAGTCATCGCCACATTGGCACCAATACCAACAGATGCTGTGCCACCTATATTCCAACTTTTGCCACGGGTGGAGCCCAATGCGGTAGAGCTACCCTCATTGCCCAAACTGGCAGGATCTGTGAGAAACCAAGAATTGACATTGTCATCATTAAGATACGGGTATTGCTCTTCGCCAAAAATCCCTTCACCTTGAGGGGAATCAAAATAATCAAAGTGTGTCCTTGTCGTATTCTCCTCCGCAAGATCGCTCATGTCACCAACACAACCGAGAGGCTTGACGCTGATTCGGTCAACCCGAACCACATCTGTAAGTCGGGTCTTATAATTGCTACATCTGCCGATGGTATCAATGAACATGTATTCCCTAATAGTTGTGTCATTATAAAACACCCCTATGTTGCATAGATTAGTGGCTGTGACTTCCGCAAAACCCCTGTTGGCACTGACAATGACATCTTGCCGTTCCCCGTTTCGACGGTTGAAGACCACCTTGTATTTCCCCTGTTCTACGGATGTGTTGGTGTAGCTGATGCTGTCTATGTAAATCTGTTTTCCTATAGGACCTCCATCTCCATTTGCACCCACATTTTCAAAAGCCACATTGTAATAATATCTGACATTGTTGCCGTATGGGTCAACACTTTCCGCCAACGCCCAGTGACCAATGGCACCTGATGTATTGTCTGCCCCTGTCCGTAACACGCAGCCGTTGTTCACGCCATTGTCTGAAGCGTACTTCCCATAGTAGTCTGTCACGCCATTCTTGTGCGTTACTGTCCACCAATAGTTGCTGGGGCCTGTTCCATGGCGGACAATGCTGTCGAATGCCTCGTTTTTGCGGGGAAAGAATTGTTCCTCGTTACCGAGGGTGCTTCTGCTTGTCCACTGGTTGGTGCGGTGCGGCATCTCCCTGAAGTTGCCGTTACCGTCTTTAGTCACCAATTGCTCGCCCTCATAGACATACACTTCGCTCTCCTTGCTCTGGTCATATCTCGGCACACCCCAGCGCGTCTCCACGGTGATGGAAGGGATGGAGATGTCCCAGCCCACGCCGAGCCAGCCGTTGCCTCCGCCGCTGCTGTAGGTCAGCGCGAGGTTAGGCTGCATGCCCTGCCGTCCGGCGGGAATCTCTATCGGGTAGCTCAGATTGGCCGTGCCGCTGTTGTTGGCCGTGGGCGGCTGCATCAGCGTCAAACCCTCCAGCGGGTCGGCGGCCTTCAGCTCCTTGATGCTCGTGGGCGTGTAGGCCGAGGTCTCCGGCATTTCTGGGGTCTTCAGCACCGCATTGATGAAGTCCAGCGGGGAGTCGCCGCCTCCTTCGCCCTGCGGGGCAAACGACATCATGTCCTGCACCTGCGCGAGCGCGTCCTGCTGGTTGGCCAAATCATTCTGCGTGTGGGGCAGTCCTTTCTCCCACGGTCTGAACCGTGAGCAGACCAACAGCTCCGCTTCGTTCACGGAATCGCGCTGGACGGCCACCCAACGGTGGTACTGCCTGTCATAAACGTAGGTCTGTATGTCATCCTCGGTGAAGCCCTGCGGCAACAATGACGGGTCGTAAGGCACGGCAATGGCGAACTCTCCAGGGCGGGGATTCACCCTGTAGCCTGCCGTCTGGCTGTTTCCGTCAAACCCGCCTGTCACGTTCACCATGCCTGCGTCAAGCGGCGGCAGTTGCACAGGGGTGAGCTCCGTCATCGCGCTCGTTGCCAGCATGGCGGGCGGCGTGTTCAGTGGGGAGCTCGTTATCGTTAATGGGGAAAATCCATTGTCCGTGACTGTTTCAGTTATCGTAGGAATATTGACGTTTCCAGCATTGTCATTCCACAAAGCTGAATCTTGGTCGCCTGCTCTGGATTCCAATCCCGACTTAAAGTTATATGCCCTGTATGAACGGGCAGATTGCTGGTTGCTTGCCGTGTCAATGGAAAACAGGGCAAGGATGATGGCGGCCAGCACCGCTATTACGGCGAGTAAGTATTGTCTCATTTTTCCGTGTTTTTTTTGTTTGTGTTTGTATTCTATGTATTTAGTTTACAATCATTTTCAGGGTCTTGTGCTCCAAAAGGGTGACAATATCGATGAGGTAGTGTCCTGCTGTCGGCACAGTGCCCTCAAAACGATAGTTGCACTGTCCCTTGCCGTCCATGCAGAACAACCGTTTTCCGTCCGCATCGTACACCGTAACTATGACATCCTGCGCTTCGGGATATGCAATTTCCACGGTGAAGTTCCCATGGTTGGGGTTGGGCAGCAGGCGGTACTGCGGAGCAGAGGATTCCCCGCTCCGCAGTTGTACGGACTTCAGTGCCTGCTGCTGGCTCGCATCCGCGCTTTGCCCGGTGCTGGTTTGTCCCGTGCCGCCGCTTTGGGTGTCGTTCATTGCCGCCGCTTTAGGTGTGTCCATGGTGTCCGGCATCGTCACGGCAAAGCAGAAGAAATCGCGCCCGCTTTGGTCGGTGTCCCAGTGTATATTGTTATAAATGTAATGTCCTGTGCTGTCCGTCCCTGCAGACAGAATCTGCTCCAGCTCCCCTGCGGGAAACTCTCCCGTACCGCTGCGGTCAATCAGGAGGACAGGCGCGATGCTGTCCTGCATGGCGGCGGTGTCCAAAAGGATGAAAGTGTTGTAGATGTGGGCATTGCCCGTCACCTGCACCATGCTGCGCCCGATGACCTCGTAGGTCTCGCCGCTCTGTGTGTAGATTTCGGAAACGGCAGGCAAAACACCTTCCATGCCAAAGACAATGAAGTCGCCGTCTGTAAGGGCAGCGGCGTTGTCCTCGTTGGTGCTTGCCAATTGGTTGACACCGCAGATTATTTGACCGTCTGCATAATATGTCTGTTTTTGATTCAGCCCCACCGAGTCGTCCCTGCCAAGACCCGCAATGGAGGTGCTGTAGTCGGGATAATCGGTGTAGTCCCATATCACGTTGCGGCGGCTGTCCAAATAGTCGGTCTGCGCGAGAGTCACGCCGTATTTCACCGCCAAGTAGCTGATCCACTGGATGACGGCGGTGTCGCTGATCCGATGGTCGAAGTATATGGCCTCGGCGACACGCCCGTACAGCGGCAGCGAGTCCGCTGTGCAGAGGGAGAGCGTGGGGGCGCACACCTCGGGTGTCCGCCACGACTGCGCGAGGTAGTTGACGACGGGCTTCAGACGGTTGGCCGTATCGTAGGTGATCTGCCCGTTGTCGTTGAGGATGCGCTGCGTGGTCTGCCCGATGCGCTTGGCCGTGTCGAGCTGCACCTGCCACAAGGCGTTCTCGTTGGCGGTGTCGTAGGTCTCATAGACCACAATCACGTCCGACTGCCGGGAGTCGTTGATTCCCAACGGCAGGGTGAAAGTCTCCGCCCCGCCCACCTCGAAGCACTTGTTGAAGTTCATTCGGGAAAATTCGGCGGGCATGGCTCCCGAAGACGGCATGGCGTTGTATCCGTTGCCGGACACGTCAATCCACGATGACGCATTCAGCACTGCGCTGTCGGCGCGAAGCCACGCGGTTGGGTGCTGGATTTGGGCTTGCACTGTTGCAGCAATCCCGATAATCATGCTGATTATCAAATAGTTTTTTCGTTTCATATTGTAAATTATGTTTGTTAAACAATGATTATGTTGTCTAAATGTTGCTATACGCAATCTTCCATAGTCGCGATTTTCATCGTGTTTGATTTTTGAGATTTGCAGATACAGGAACGGGATATCAATATTCATGCTTATGTGTCTTCCCTGCCATGAACTGATAGCCAATATTGAGGCCGATAGTCGTCATATTGAGCAACATTCTTCCTGACGACTGGTATTTGGCAGGGAATGATTGAATCGTACTATAGACAAAACTCATCCGTTTGGTGAAATCCACATTGAAGTTGAGACCAAAAACAAAATTATGGCTTGGATTCATGCCATGTACCAAGAAATTAACGCTTCCCGACATGTTTGGAATCCAATATCCTTCTTGGTGACAATGCAATTTGGAAAGTCCAAATTGAATACCCGTAGTGTAGTCTGTTGGATTATAAATGCAATCAATATAGTATTCGTTAATTGAAATACTACCGTCTGGATAAGTTATTATTTGACCAAAGTCGTCATCAATATCCTGAGCACTTCTCACAAACGGCTTTATGGACAATCCCAACTCACATTGCATCAACATCTTGTCATGGATTGGTTTAAGATAACTGGCTTGGATGGAGAAACCCGAAAAACGATTCAGGGCAAGAATTATATTATCAGAATCATGCCAGCCAACAGCTCCATTCGCCCACACAGTGTCGGCAGGGACCACTCCTTCCAAAGTTATATGTGCCTTTCGGAAGAAATAACCGAACGGGATGCCTATGGAAAAACCAAAACCTTTTGCAAATGTACAGCTGTATTTCAGACTCAGCTCGGGGGTATAAGTGTTGTCAATCTTAGGCGTTATCGGACCTTCCCTGTCAATGATTTTACCACCGATGGCTATGCCGTTGTTCAATTGCAAGGAAACCGAATGTAGGGGTTTGGTGAAATCAAAAGTGGTGAGTTCAAAGGAGTTCCTATGTTGCTTGCGGTCAAAGGTTTTGGGCAGTCCCACAAAGGCATATCCGAAATTAAACCCTACAAAAGTAGATCCGTATGCAATATCACAATCATACTGGTTAAAAGGTGCTTCCAAAGAGAAATAGCCCTTGTAGCGGGTCACAAAGCCCAAATTGACATTCACCCCGACAATGAAATTGCTGCGCGGATTACGTTTCCTGTGCCACAGAAAATCCATCCCGAATGTCAAATCGGGAACCCATTTCCGATGGCAAGGACTGTTTGCTATGTTCAATACAGAATTAGGGGATATAAACATATCTTCATAATTCGTGTACTCAAAAAAATAAGGTAAATAAAATGGGAATGATAACCCTATATTGTAATTCGCAAATAAATAATCCGTAAGAGTTTGCATATAAGTCGCTTTCAATTTCAGACCAATATAGTTAACATTCATAGGATTAAAAAAGAAATCGTAATCCAAAAATACCGCTCATTAATTCTGCACTCCCTCCAAAACCCGATTTCGTTGTGAATTGATAGCCAAAGGATAATTCATTCCCGTATGAAATCAGCGGTGCCCAACCTAACGACGGATCACAATGATAGTCAAAATGCCCCTTGGGTCGAATGATGTTGTTGTACTGTATTGTGAATGAGTGGACCGTCTTATCCGAAAAAGGTCTTTTCCTGATGGTGTCGTTATGGGCGTATGCCATCGTTCCGTTTAACAGAACTAAAATCAAAAGCGACTTATTTAATTTCATAATATTGTTACTTATAATGCACGTTGAAAGGAAGTTCCAGATAGAGAGTGCCAATGAGAACTGTGTAATAATTGAGCATATGGATGAACATAATTCGGAATTTGATGGATGGTCTCGAAAACGAACACATAGCATAATGGAAGATTGGGCCTATGTTTTGACTTGCCCTGCATCGGCATCAATAAATCACTGTAATAAACAGTTTCACAAGCACGCAATTTATTTCCCCAATCAGATACTCCAAGTCCTCTCGTTAACCACAAGCTCTTTTTACCATTTTTTTTCGTGTATGCTGTTGTATGAGCACTGAAAGAAACCGCTGTTGTACTTAACTTACCTTCTATAAAACGTGTTTTGTCATTATAAATATAATCTGAACTTTTACCTGATACACTGCCATGCATTTTACAATCATCTTCAACAGCCTTATCCGGATTAAACACCTTCCCCTCAATCATCACATCTCCAGCAACGTTATGCAAAGCTGATTGATAGCGTTCCAACAGAGTTGTTTCAAAAGGGGAAAGACTATCCGTTGACTCTTCAAGCCATTTTATTTCTTCTGCTTCCAACACATTGTAAAGGCTTTGGAAGTTTAATGCATTTGAAAAATCGTGCAACGGTTTAAATTGACTAAAACCATCTCTTTCGGCGCACATATTAAATACCTCTTCATCATCTGTGCCTGTTACAGAGCAAATGCTATCATAATAACGTGCCACATGATTTTCGCACGATTCTGCTAAATAATAAATGGTGTTTTCATATTGTTCCCAAGAATCAAAACACAACATTCCGTCTTGCATTTTAATATCAAGAATACCTTTTTCTTTTAAAGTTTGGATAGATGATGATTGTGTAGTAACTCTTTCTTTTTCACATCCCGGAAACAACAAGCCCATAAGTAGTGCTATAAGGGCTAACAATAACATCGTAGTTTTTTTCATCTTGAAATAATTTTAATTTGTAAAAAAAACGAATAATTAACATATCTGTAATCCAAAACGGAAAAGTTGTATCTTTGCCACAGGATTTTTGTGCTATCGCGTTACAGACATCACGATATATGCGACCTAAGGTGCTTAACGGCAGGGAACATCGTTTTTGAGTGTTCACAATCCCATTACGATGCCCCTGCTCGGGTGCCTTTCTTTTCCGGCTCCGCTATCGGTCTGTTGCACACTATAGCGGAGCATCATACAATGAAGTTATTCTTTCCCAACCAAAAAAGGTTGGCTATGATATTGGGTTGTGGGTAAGGTCTCATAACTGTTTATACAATTTCTAATTGTTGTTGTATGCCGCCGTTTCGCTGAAGAACAGACTCGTAAAGGTGAACTGCAGCGTGGCGGTATCACGATAGACAATCTGCTCTGGGATGTTCAGGAAGATGCGGTTATTTTTTTCGTCCGTATAACTTAACGAGCGGTCTGGCATAAGGAAAAAATCATCTGAAGTAAGATCGAATGTGTCCGTTGTGGTAGCAGTAATTTCTGTGCCAACTTGTTGAAGCTGGACGGATGCTGTCCTCCAACAATCATCACCAGCCCCAATACAATTAATATGGACAAGATGGCCGTCTAACATCATGCACCCTTTGCAGTCTTTACCGCTATGCCCAACACCCAGAGCAAACAGGTATGTTGAAGTTCCGGTTTTTCCGTCGTTGGGCAGTGCTATCACACGGTTGCGTGATTGTTCATGTGTTGCTGTTGAATTTTCTTCTTTCTCGCAAGCGCCAAACAATATGACCGCGAGCAGTGTCAGTGTCAATACTTTTTTCATTGTACTTTGATTTTGAAACATACTAATTTTGATAATTTTCGACGGCAAAAATACAACATCTGAAAACGTCATTTAAGCCCTCACTCCGAAAATGTGAACCCTCATTCTTTAAATGTGAACCCTATATTGATTTTAATACCTTTAGGGGGGGGGTAGTATATTGATAATCAATATATTAACAAACCCTCATGTTTTTGAATTGTGTGAGGGCGGAAATGGCATTGGTGCGAGGGTGTAGGGTGCTACTTGGGTTTTCGTATTGGATAATTATTTATCTTTGCAGCCGTATTCAAAATTAAATCAATATGAAACATCTGAACACAGTTGTAATTGTTTTTCTAAACATCCTGTTTTGCGCAGTAACACTTTGGTTTTTTGCACGCAACTCTTATCTGCGCCCATTCTCAGGCAGCTTACTTAAGGAAACTATCTCTGGCGTTTTCTTATTAGGAACATTGTATATCAATTACTTCCTGCTTTATCCTAAACTCTATCGGAATTATCCGAAGATTTATTGGTTGACATTGGTGCTTGTTGCAATGTTAACGGGTATCATTGATTTAGTCATTGCTTATCCTGGTATAATGTCGTGTAATGCTCAACTTGTTGAGTATGTGGGTGCATTTAGTTTTTTCTCAAAGATTCTGTTTATCACTGTTTGGCGTAATCTTGCACTGATTGTCTTTCCATTCCTGATAAGGGAACGACAGCATTTCCAGCAAGCTTGGGAAAAAGAGGTGAAAGTTGTATATCAAGATATTAGGATGCTAGATGTTACAGACAAAAAATGCAACTTACATTTGGTCAATATTGATGACATTTTCTATTGTCATCAACAACGAAACTTCACTGATATCATTTTGGTACAAAATAAGAATTATTCACGTCTCGGTTCAATGAAGCATCTTGAGCATCTGTTTGGGGACGATTTTGTTCGCATAACGCCTACTGAATTGGTGCCATTCCGATACATTAAAACGTGCAAAGATAATACCGTGATTATGAAGAAAATGCCATGGGAAGCGCAACCAACCACATTTAAGTTGGAGCCCAAAAACCAAGAAGAGATTTCCGAAAAGGTAGTGGAAGGTCTTCTGCGGTACAGAGCTAAAGCGAGCGGTAAAAACATTCCGGTGAGACCGGCTCGTCCAAAAATCAAACGGAAGCCTGTAACACCTCCTGACGAAAAGCTCAAAGCGGTGCTTTCATATATAGAAAATCATTCGAACTGCAATACAAGGAAGATTGTTGATGAGACAAAGATTCCGTTGAGTACCGTCGAACGTTGCATCGCAGTACTTAAAAAGCAGGGACTAATCGAATTTATTGGCAGTAGGAAGAACGGCGGCTACCATTTGGTCAACATCCCACAAGAAGGAAATGCAGTCGAACTCGCTCAAAATGAGGGGAATATTACCGAAGAAAAGGCCACAGAGGAAAAGTCGGCCAAGAAGAAACTAAACGACGAAAAGCCCTCAGAACCGTCATCTAAGGAATAGGTCTCTGCAATGTGACAGATATTTGGTGCTGTGTTTTTGGACTTGTCAAGTTTGAACATCTGATGAGAGAGGGAACGCCGAAAATTATTACAAAGTTCTCCTCGTGTTGGCGACTTTCATTTTGGTGTCAAAACCATTTCTTCACCTGCCGTGGATTCGCATGAAAATTGGAAGTGTCTGATTATCAATAGGTCTTGTTTTGTTGTGGATTCGCGTGAAAATAAGAATCACCCATAATAAGGTATGTAAGATGTGTAGCGCTTCGATTCCATTTCAGGATTCTCCATCTTAATAAGGCCGCTTTCGAAAGTGTCTGCCAAGATACGAGAAGCCATTGCCGACTGGTTCTTATTCAGATTAAACCTATCTCTGACGTTTTGGTTCCCAATTGAAAGACCATCTTCATATAGCAGGCATGCATGCTGATAGCACACGGCTATACGTTCTTCCCGTGTCATTTCATTTACACTTTTTCTCGGGAACAGTGTCACTCTCGTATAGTTATCACCACTTTGAGCCTTATATGCAGGAAGTTTCATCTGCCCAATCGCATCGGTGGCACGGTCGAAACCGCTACCCCGACGCTCGCACATATCCAACAACAGCATCATTTGCGCCAACGATTCGTTGCGCGAATGCGGTGGGAGATCAATCAGGCGGTTTACATCATTTAGCGAAGATCCCGGATTCGTGAACGTCAGACGATTCTCAAAAATCTCAATCGTCAGCGGCATCCCTTTGATGGCAAAATCTTGATGGACCATCATATTGGCCACCAGTTCTCTGATTGCCACAACAGGGTATGTCGGAACCGTCTCACGTTGTACTTCAATTTTCTCCGTACTCGTATTCTTACTTACAAATGAAACCAAGTTTCCGAACCCCACAGCATAACCTGTCTCGCAACGATACTCCAGCGATAGAATCCGGTTGTTGGTTCCCTGATATTTTCTCGCCACGATTTCCTTACCAGCCAGCGATGGGAAATCTTTCAACCTTCTGGCAAACAGGATGGCCCCCAGATTCAGAATATCATAGCTGTCACCTTTTTCCACAACCAACCCATATTCCTCCAACTGTTTCATCATCAGTTTCTTTTCCGATGGCATTCTCTTGTCAAGCTTCTCAAATAACTTCTCGCAGTCCAGCAGGTACTCGACATCACCAATCGTCAACCCGCTTTGTGCCACCCTATCTTCAAATGAAAGGCCGTGAGACAGCGCAACCATTTCATGCACCTGTTCTCTCGACATTTTCACTGTATGCCCTGCTGATCTGATATAGGCCTCGTATATATCTTTCCCTCTCAGATAGATGGGCTTGTTCGTCTGCTCATAAACACGGACAAAGAGCAGCACATGACCCTTGTAGTCCACTACTGTATGTTCCAGTTGAACGGACCAAGCCAGGTTATTTTTGGCAATGTTTCCAAGCCTGCCAACTATTTCCTCTATCTCATCCTTTGATAGCGTCACAAAAGCGGCATCATTATCCAAGCCGAATGCCAGATAGCCGCCACCTGTCGTATTGGAGAAAGCACACAGATGTTGGGCCAATCGTTCCGATTTGTCTGACAATGCACATTTCCAATCTATACCATTTAACTCTTGGGGGACAGGATACAAGCTGTCCTCAAGTGCCGTAACTGCTTGTTTTAGCCAATTAGCCATATTTCAATCAACATGTTTTAATTAGGTCGCAAAATTACATTTTTTCTTTCATGTAAATATAGACATGTTGGTGAAAACTGCGACAGCGTGTCGCAGTTTTCCTTTCAGTATGATAGTGGAGTTACTGTCGCAAGACCAACTCCCAACTTCTTCGTGGATTCGCGTGAAAATTGGAAATATATGATTGTCAATAACTTGTGGTTTGACGTGGATTCGTGTGAAAATAAGAATCTCTCGTTGTTATAGGGCCGTTCGTCAATTCTTCGTTCCGAAGAAGTTGACCAGCACTTGTCACCCTAAAACTCTGCGGCGAGGTCGAAGAGGCGTTCCGCGTTGCGGTCCAACGCAGCGGCCGTTGAGCTTCCCATGCTCCTTTTCATGTCGGCTTTCAAGCCTCTCATCACCGCTCTCGGGAACGAGACCAGCTCACCGTTTTTCAGATAGAACTGGACGGAGAAACGGGCGGCTCTGCCGCTGGACTTCTCGCGGGTTTCCATTTCCCGCAGCGCGTCGGCGCGTCTTATCTTTGTGGCCATAGGGTTGGGTTTTTGCGGCAAAGATAAGCCGCTTGTTGAAAAACGCATGGGACAGATATGGAGTAAGGGGAGAATGACGCCTCAAAGAAAGATGCTGACCTCCGGGAAGCGGCTGTCATTTCCCGTTACGGAATGCCGCCGTAATTTTTTCCGCCGGATGGCGGAAAAATTTTTTTTTTGGAAAATGGCACTAAAAAAGGCGCAAAAGTTCCGTTTTTCGGATCTTTGCGCCTTGCTGGGTGGGTGCTTCCGCCCTTATTGGGGCGGCTGTATTACAATTCTTTTCGGGGCGTTCAAAGTGGCATAAACTACGTATTTTCTGAATGCCTCCACCGTGGCGGCGGGTGCGTTGCTGGTCTCCAGCATTTCCGCGAGTTGTGCGCCCGTGTATTGTCCGACTTTCGGCAGGTGGTATTTTTCCGCCGTGAGTGCCTTTGTTATTCTGTCCATCATTGCCGCGCCTCCTTTCCTTGCTCCTCCCCTGTCGGGATTGCGAAAATGTAACATTTCGCGGGCGTTGCGGTCACATCGTTGAAAAATGGGCAGAACTGCGTTTTTTGTCCCTCTTTCGGGGTGAAATAGTTATCCAGCGGCAGCGGCAGGATAAAGGCGAATTTTGCCGCAAAAATGGCGGTGTCGTTGGCTTCCTCCTCGGTTATTCCGTCACGCTTTCCGTGAAGCAGTAACGGCAGAAGATGGGCGGGGATAAATACATTAAACATTTCGCGCCTCCTTTCTAAAAAACCGCTATCGGTTCGGGTTCTTCCATCGGTTCGGGCTGCAGGAACGCGGCGGCGGCTTCCTCGGCGGGTGCTTCCTGCGCCTCTGCCGTCTCGGTCGCTTCTTCCGTGCTGGCGGGCTGGTCGCGGCGCGTTACTTGCAAATTGCTGAACAAATAACACATATTGAAGCGTTCGCGCTCGCCTTTGGTGCTGCCCTCCTCGCCTGCGCCGTC
>ONKQ01000057.1 GCA_900318465.1 uncultured Bacteroidales bacterium | reverse complement strand
TACGCTGAAAAAGAACAAACGAGCCAGAGTGGCGGAGCTTTGCTGAGAGGCAACGGCGACCGCAGTGACGGCTCAACCTTGGGCAATGAGGCCTTTGGCACAGCCGGAAGCCAGATTGGCAACGAGCCGTTCGGCGCTCCTTTGGGCGGCGGCCTCGGCATACTGCTTGCCGCCGGCATGGGCTATGCCTTCATCCAATCGAAGAAAAACAAACAGAATTAAGTAACAAAAAAAAGAAGAAAAAATGAAGAAACTGAGTTTCATCGCCTTGGCCTGCCTGATGGTGCTGGGCCTGGCACAATGCAAGAAAAACGAACCTACAAACAATAACACTGCCGACAACGGCAACCGCGTGAGCATCACCCTGACGCTCGACAACGGCGGACAAAGGGTGCATCCCGAAGAGGAAAACGGGTTGGCCAACGTGGTTTACGACAACGGCGACATGGTGTATGTGGGCAGCAACGGCAAGTACATGGGCTACCTGACCTACAACGGCGGCAGCCACTTGTTCGCGGGAAGCATCAGCACTGCGGCCACCGAAGGCCAGCCCCTGCAATTCGTCTTCATGGGCGGCCAAAACTTCCACGCCAACCTGACCGAGGACATCACAACCGAATACACCTTCAACATCGGCAACCAAAGCGACGACTTGGCCGTGATTTCGTGTGCGGCCTCCAACGAGAACTTCAGCGCAACCAAATCGGACTACACCGCTACCCTGCGCAACAAGTGCGCCTTGGTGAAGTTCGACTTGGGCGAGGTGAGCGCCGACGCTGCGATTACGCTCACGGGCGTGAAGACCCAGGCCACCATCGGCTTCGACGGCACGGTGACCAACGGCACGACGACGGGCAACATCGTGACCTACGGCACTGGCTCGACACGCTATGCCGTGGTGCTCAGCGACCAAGCTGCGGTGACCAATGGCACCATCAGCGCGGAAGGCTACGAGGGCACGTTCAGCATCCCCTCGGCGGCCTACACCAACGGCTTCCTGACCGACGCCACCATGACGCTGACGGCTACGTCATCCGTTCCCACAGGCGCCATCAACGGCAAGTTCACCATAAACAGCAATAACGACCAAGTGTATTTCTCGCAAGGCAACCTGCAATACATTGGCAGTGCCGCCACGCCTTACTGGAAGTTTGCCAACCACCAGTGGGATTATCTTGGTGATGGACAGGGCGCCGGCGTTGCGACCGCCGATTACGACCTCTTCGGCTGGGGAACGAGCGGCTACAACCACGGTGCCACCTGCTACCAGCCTTGGAGTTGTGATAATAATAATACTAAATATTATGCCTACGGTGGGACCTATAAAAACCTGTTCGACGAATCCGGCAAAGCCGAGTGGGGTTACAACGCGATAAGCAACGGCGGCGGCGAGGAAAACAAGTGGAGAACGTTGTCCCGTCCCGAATGGGTATATATCCTCGATGAACGCGCAACGAGCACAGGCATCCGTTATGCCAAGGCCAAGGTGAACGATGTGAATGGAGTAATCCTGTTGCCCGACGACTGGAGCAGCGACACCTACAGTTTGAGCAACACCAACAGCAGTGGTGCCAGCTACAGCAGCAATACTATCTTGGCTTCGCAATGGAACACCTTGGAGCAAGCAGGTGCGGTCTTCCTGCCGGCTGCGGGCAAACGCAAATTCACTGATTCCCACACTAGTTTCCACGATGTGGGCAGCAAAGGCTACTACTGGTCGGCCTCGCACGAAGATCAATACGGCGCGAAATGCATGTACTTCGAAGAGTCGAACCTCAAATCGTACGTCAAACACGAAAGGTACCACGGTCAAAGTGTGCGCCTTGTTCGCCCTGTCGAGAATTAGTTTTATGTGTTGGCAGAGGCAAGGCGTTTGGCAGCCCGTTCTTGCGAATTTGCCATTCCCGTATGATTGTAGAGACGTCACAATGTGGCGCCTCTACTTTTTTTGTGCCTGTCGGGGTGCTGCCGCAGACGAGGCCGTCTGCTAACCCGTTCTTGCGAATTTGCAATTCGCAAGGCGTGAATATGAGTATTTGCAATGCTGGAATGAACGATATTCGGCGGGTGTGTTTGTTTTCTGGCAGGGGTTGCATTGCATTTCACCCCTGCCTAATTTCCTGCGTCACTCCGTGACTTGGTCAGGGGTGCGGAGGAACCCCATAGGGGTGAAAGGATGTTAGGCAGGCGGTGTAAACCCCTGCCGGTGTAAACCTCTGCCGGTGTGAACCCCTGCCGATGAATCCATAAAAAAGCGAAGGCCATCGCTCCACAATGCAAGGAGCAGATGGCCTTCGTCCATTAATGAACTACAGTCAACATTCGGATTACCAAATCGCAGCGCGTTCCTCAGGAGCGATATACATCTTGCTTTCGGCTGGTATGTCGAAAGCCTCATAGAAGTGCGGCATCGAGCCGAGGGTGCGGTTGACGCGGGCTTCGGCGGGCGAGTGTACGTCGGTGACGACTTGGCGCTCAAGGTACTTGTCGCGGGAGTTGTTGCGCCAGATGGTGCCGTAGCTGATGAAGAAACGCTGTGCGGGCGTGAAGCCGTCAATGCTCTGGTTGGCCTTGGCCTCGTCGGTCATTTGGTAGGCATCCCAGGCCACATTCAGGCCACCGAGGTCGGCGATGTTCTCGCCAAGGGTCAGTTGGCCGTTGATTTGGTAGCCACGCACTTGGAATTCGTCGAACAACTTGGCCAATTGGGCGGTGCGCTCGTTGAATTTCTTGGAATCTTCCTCGGTCCACCAGTTGTTGAGGTTGCCTTTTTCGTCGTACTTGCAGCCTTGGTCGTCGAAGCCGTGGGTCATTTCGTGGCCAATCACCACGCCAATGCCACCGTAGTTGATGGCATCGTCAGCATTCATGTTGAAGAAAGGCGGTTGCAGGATGGCGGCGGGAAACACGATTTCGTTCATCTCTGGGCTGTAGTATGCGTTGACGGTTTGAGGTGTCATGAACCATTCGTCCTTGTCGACGGGCTTGCCGATTTTGGCCATGTCTCTCTCATTTTCAAAGCGGATGGCGCGGTGTACATTCTCGAAATACGACTCCGGCGTGACTTCATACTTGCTGTAATCCTTCCACTTGTCGGGATAGCCGATTTTCACGTTGAAGGCGTCGAGTTTGACGAGGGCTTTGGCTTTGGTGTCTTCGCTCATCCATTCAAGGTTCTTGATGCGCTCGCCCAACGCCACGCGCAGGTTGCCGACGAGTTCCAACATTCTGGCTTTGGCCTCGGCGGGGAAGTGCTTCTCCACATAGAGTTGGCCGACGGCCTCACCCAAGCAGCCGGAGGTTGCGTCAAGCACGCGGCGCCAACGGGGTTGCTGCACTTCCTGGCCATAAAGGTAGTTGCCGTAGAAGTTGAAGTTCTCGTTGTCTAAGTCGCTGCTCAGCATGGAAGCGCTGCCGTGGATGACCTTCCAGCGCAAGTAGTCCTTGAGGGTTTCGAGGTCGGTTTTGCTGATGATATTGCCGAGGGCGGCAATGTAGTCGGGCATACCCACATTGAGGCTTTCGATCGTCGGGGCTCCGGCATTCTTGAAATAGGTGTTCCAATCGAAGTTGGGCGTGGATTTCTGCAATTCGACCAAAGTCCTCATGTTGTAGGTCTTGTCGGGGTCGCGGCGTTCCACGCGGCTCATCGAGTTTTTGGCCATCTCGGTTTCGAGGGCGAGGATGTGCTTGGCTTTGTCGGCTGCGGCTTCAGGGGCAGTGCCTGTGAGTTCAAACATCTTGGCGACGTGCTCCACATACTTGTCGCGCATTTCTTGCGTCTCTTCCTTAAGGTAGTCGTCGCGGTCGGTCAGGCTCAAGCCACCTTGGAAGAGGTGCATGATGACCATTTCGGCATTTTTCGGGTCGGGACTGCCGCCAGCTCCAAAGAATCCTCCAATGCCGTCGCTGTGGAGCTTGCCCATCAGCACGGCCAATTGAGCCTTGTCGTTCAGGTTGTCGATCATCTCGAAATAAGGCTTCAACTCGCTGTAACCGCGCTCGTCGATGGCGACGGTGTCCATGCCGGCGTTGTAGAAATCGCGGATTTTCTGTGCCACGCTGCCTTGGGCGGCATTGGCGTCTTGCGACACTTCGTCAATAATCTCTTGAATGAGGATTTCATTGCGTTGGTCGATTTCGGTGAAAGCCCCGAAGGTGGAATACTCTTCTGGAATCGGGTTGTTCTTCATCCAGTTGTTGTTGCAATAGCGGAAAAAGTCGTCCGCAGGATTGATGTTGGTGTCCATGTTGCCCAATTCGATGGCTGGAACGACTTCTTTCTTGGGTTCTTGTGTTTCGACTGCCTTTTCTCCGCAGCCCGTTGCCACTGTTGTCAAGATCATCATGGCGATAAAGTTTCTTTTTTTCATTATTTGATTATTTAAAGATTTGAAATTCAAAGATTTAAAATTTAAAGATTTAAAATTCAAAGATTTCTAATTTCAAGATTTAACATTCCTAATTCCGCATTCCGCATTCCTCATTCCGCATTTACAAATCCCCCTCCAACTTTAACTCCGTTTGCAAAGTCCGCAAATAAGGTCGTTCCTCCACCATTTTTTCGAACTTGTCTTTGTCGGTGTAGGCCTCGATCTCGGCGGGGCGTTCCATCAACTCGGGGACGAGCTTGAATTGGTTGTTGTGGAGGTTGTTTTTCAGATGGTTGCGCAAGGCTCCCATGCCTTCGGTATTGCTCTCGAAAAGCTTGTTGTCCACGCTGAAATGGATTTCGGAACTGCCTATTAATTTAGGTGTGTATTTCCCGATAGCGGCGGCAAAGCTTTGAGATATGTTCTTGTAACGGTTGACAAAGTCGGCCCACGATGCGGTCAGTTGTTCCTGCGTGAAAGGCGAGTCCCACGTTTCCTCCTTTTCCTCAGCCTTTTGTTCGGCTTGCTGCATGGCTTTGTTGATGCTGATGCTGCTTGTTGTGCCGCGTGGCCTTACTACGGGCTGGGGAGGAGCAGCGGACGTTGAGCTTGTCGAAACGGGAGCGGTTGATTGTTGAATTGTTGAATTGTTGGATGGCTGTGGGGTTGTTGCTGGGATAGGGTTGGGATTGTGGGTGGGCGGCAACGGGGCATGCCCCGTTGTCATAGTTGGTGTTGGGGCAGACACGTGAGTCTGCCCAACTCCCTGTGAAACAGGTTGTTGTGCGGGCTTGTTCTGCGCCACCTGAACGGGTTGCGCCTGCGCTGTCGGCATGGTCAAAGTTTGACTGCACAAGGCACACATTTTTAATAATGCAATCTCCAAATGCAGCCGTTTGTTGTTGGCGGAACGGTAGTCGATGTCGCATTGGTTGTTGATTTCCAAGGCTTTAATCAGGAAGGGTAGGGGACAGGCCTGTGCTTGAGCCAAATACTTTTGCCTCAATTGTTCGCTGACCTCCAAAAGTTGCACCGTCACCGCGTCTTTGCATACTAAAAGGCTTCTCAAATGGTTGCCCATGCCACTCACAAAATGCTGTGGCTCAAAGCCTTTGCTAATGATGTCGTTCAAAATCAAGAGGATGTCGCTCGTGTGGCCTTGCAGGATGTGATCGACGATTTGGAAATAATAGTCGTAATCAAGCACATTCAAGTTGTCAATGACATCCTTGTAGGTGATGTTCTTTCCGCTGAAACTCACCATTTGGTCGAAAATGGAGAGCGCGTCGCGGAGGGCACCGTCGGCTTTTTGTGCGATGATGTTCAGGGCTTCGGGTTCGGCATTCACACCTTCGCTTTGGGCGACAAAAGCCAGATGTTTGGCAATGTCATCCACCGTAATTCGCTTGAAATCAAATATTTGGCAACGAGAAAGGATGGTTGGGATGATTTTGTGCTTCTCTGTCGTGGCCAAGATGAACTTGGCATACGCGGGCGGCTCTTCCAAAGTCTTCAGGAAGGCATTGAAAGCCGCCGCTGAGAGCATGTGAACCTCGTCGATGATGTAGACCTTGTATTGCCCGATTTGTGGCGGAATCCTCACTTGGTCGACCAAACTGCGGATGTCCTCGACGGAGTTATTTGACGCAGCGTCAAGCTCATAGATGTTGAACGAGGCGTTGTTGTTGAAGGCGCGGCACGATTCGCACTCGTTGCAGGCCTCCATGTTCTCGGTGGGATTCAGGCAGTTGATGGTCTTGGCCATGATGCGGGCGCAGGTGGTCTTGCCCACGCCTCGCGGCCCGCAAAACAGGAAGGCTTGCGCCAAGGTGTTGTTGCGGATGGCGTTCTTCAAGGTGTTGGTGATGGAGCCTTGACCCACAACGGTGTCGAAGGTCATTGGCCTGTATTTTCTTGCGGATACGACGAAATTTTCCATATCGGGAAGCCTTGTTTTAAACCGACAAAATTACAACTTTTCGGGATTGGTTCGCCCGAAATGGCCATAGAAATCGTTTTTGTTTGTTTTTCGACATGAATTTCCATCAATTAACCACGAATTATCAAAAATTCAATTTATGAAACAATTCGTGATAAATCACTGATAATTCGTGTTTTAAATCAGATTTGGATAGTCGATTCCACGATTTTTTATCGTTAATGTCATTGGCATTGAAATTCCTTTTATTTTTGTGCCTATGAAAATGTTGGTTCTTGTTCCGAAAATCACCGACCGGGTTGCTTACACCTTCGATTTGCTCTTGGAGGACCTGCTCGGACTTGACTTTGCCCTGACCACCGATGTGGAGCGTTTCAAGGCGGAAGAAGGCCCGAAGATGCACTATGGTGATGAGCGGTTGTGCGATGCACCTTTCGTGAAGTCGGTCAACCTGCTTTTTGAACGTAATATCAGTGAAAAGGATACGCAATCAATTGATTTTGAGGGTGTAAAAGGTTTGTTTCCTGTCTATGGGAAGAACCTGCTGATGCCATTCGATGTGTTTGCAGCGTCGTTTTATTTGGTTTCGCGTTATGAAGAGTATTTGCCACAAGTGCGCGACAAGTACGGACGTTTTCAGGCCGAGTCGACCTGGATGTTTGAGAACGGAATGCTCCAAAAACCTTTGGTCAACATTTGGGCTAAGTCGTTGGGAACCAAATTGAAGGCTGCTTATCCCGACTTTCCCATGAAACAGCCGAAATTCACTTTTGTCCCGACTTACGATGTGGATGCGGCTTGGGCCTACAAGCACAAGGGCCTCTATCGCACCGTGGGCGGTTTCCTCAAGGATTTGGCGGCGGGTGATATGGGGCGAATCAAGGAACGCCATCAGGTTTTGAGGGGCAAGCGGAATGATCCCTTCGATTCCTTCGATTTCCAGTTCGATTTGCAGAAAGAGTTCAAACTCAAGCCGATATACTTCATCCTTTGTGGCGAATACGACACCAACGACAAAAACATTTCGCTCCGCAAGGAAGCCTTCCGCAACCTCATCAAACATATTGGCGACTATGCCGACGTGGGCATACATCCTTCGTTTTCGTCGTACTTGGACATCGACAAGATGCGTCGCGAAATCGACAATCTTTCGGAGGTGTTGCACCGTCCGCTGACCAAAAGCCGGCAGCATTTCCTGAGGATGAATCTGCCCCGCAGCTATCAGAAACTCATAGAGTTGGACATTAGCGACGACTACACGATGGGTTTCGCCTCACAAGCCGGATTCCGAGCAGGCATTGCCAACACTTTCCGTTTCTACGACCTTGAAAACGACATGGTTACAAACCTTCGTGTGCATCCTTTTGCTCTCATGGACGGCACCATGCGCGACTATCTCAACCTCGATGTGGAGTCTTCGTACACCCTTGCCACTCAGTTGGTTGACGAGGTGAAGGCTGTAGGCGGCACCTTTATTTATTTGACACACAACGAAACCCTTGGCGGCGAACAGCGTTGGGTCGGCTGGCCTGAGATGTACCGTCATTTAATCGAATATATAACACAATGATTCAATATCTTACACATAAACAAATCGACAAAAATAAATGGGATGCCACCATTGCAGAGTGTGGCAACATTTACGCCTATTCTTGGTATCTTGATGTGGTCCATCCTGATTGGGGTGCCTTGGTTGAGGATGATTATCAGTCCGTTATGCCCATGACTGGAGGAAAGAAATTTGGTGTGGATTATCTCTACCAGCCTTATTTCGTGCAACAGCTCGGCGTGTTTTCCAAGCAGCCTCTGACCGCCGAAAAAACCGAAATGTTCCTTCAAGCCATCCCCAAGAAATACCGTTTCGCTGAAATCCGGCTGAATGAACACAATTTATTCAGTGAAAGTACGCAAGGCGTTGAATATCATCGGAATGTATTGCTTGACCTAAATAAGAGTTACGAGGAAATCCGTTCCAACTATCACCAAAACACCAAGCGCAATTTGGCCAAGGCTGAGAGCAACCAACTGCAAATCGTTGACACGGTGATTCCCTATCATGTGGTGGCCTTGTTCACCGACAATCGTGGAGCCTTGCTCGACAAATGGGGCGATGCCGAATACGCACGTCTGACGGCCTTGGGCAAGGTTGCTGTGCGGCGCAATTCCGCTTTCATTCTCGGCGTGACAGAAAAAGGTGTGGGTGAGCTGCTTAGCGCGGCCATCTTCATGAAAGCCAACGGTCGCATCACCTTCCTTTTCTCGGGCCTCAAGCAAGAAGGAAAGGACAAGCAGGCCATGACATTCCTTTTGGATAATACCATACAAAGATTTGCCAATCAACCCGTTATCTTTGATTTTGAAGGCTCCGACGACGAAAATCTGGCGCGTTTCTATCTCGGTTTTGGCGGTAATGAAGTGAAATACCCATCCTATACCTTTAATAATTTGTCGGCCATCGGGAAGGGGCTGCTGAAGGTTTGGAAAGGAAGAAAAAGTGAATAAATTTGCTCCGTAAAGGATAATGCTCTATTTTTGTGCCAATAAAACTACACTGCTATGATAAAAATACACGACTTGGGCGCGAATGACAGCGTCTTCAACCAAATTATGGCCGAATTGCGCGATGCAGTCATCCAACTTGATCGTATGCGCTTCCGCCGCAACCTTGAGCGTATCGGCGAGATTATGGCTTACGAAATCAGCAAGACCTTTGAATACGAAGAGGAAGAGGTGACTACACCATTGGGTGTCAAGGAAATACGCACGATGAAGGAACAACCTGTAGTGGCCACCATCCTTCGGGCCGGTCTGCCGTTCCATAACGGGATGATCAGTATGCTCGACCATGCCGACAGTGCCTTCATTGCGGCCTACCGCAAATACGACAAGAACGAGGAGGATTCTGAAATCCGGGTGGAGTATTATTCTTCGCCCAGTTTGGACGACCGTGTGCTCATCCTTTGCGACCCCTTGCTGGCTACGGGCGAGTCCATCGTGAAAACGCTTCAAGGGTTGTTGGAGGATGAAGAGCCTAAACAGATACATATCGCAGTGGCCGTGGCCTCGCAAGACGGCCTCGACTATGTGAAGCAGGCCATGTCGCTCAAGCCCGTGACGATTTGGGTAGGCGGCATCGATGAGGAATTGACTGCCCGCGCATACGTCGTTCCAGGTATGGGCGATGTCGGCGACTTGGCCTACGGAGAAAAGAGATCATCTTAAAAATCATATACTATGGCAGAAGAAAAGAAAAAGCGCGATGGCTTTGGCTCGAAATTGGGCATCATTGCCGCTGCTGCGGGTTCGGCCATCGGTTTAGGCAACATCTACCGTTTCCCTTGCGAGTTGGGAGACAATGGTGGGGCGGCGTTCCTTTTGGTGTATCTCGTCATGGTCATTCTTCTCGGCATTCCCGTGATGCTTTCGGAGTTGGTCATCGGTCGTCGTTCCCAAAGCAACATAGTCGGTGCCTTCAAGAAGTTGGCACCTAAATCGGGTTGGCCTTTAGTCGGTTACATGGGCGTTTTGTGTGGCCTCATCATTTTCGCGTTCTATACCACCGTAGCGGGATGGACCTTGGAATACATCTTCAAGGCCGTGACCAACTCGTTCCATGGCAAGGATTTGGCCGCTATGCAGCAGGACTTTGCCGATTTCCATAACTTGGGTTGGCTTAATGTGATATTGCAGGCCATGTTCATCTTCCTGACGGGGTATGTGGTCTTCCGAGGCGTGCAAAACGGCATCGAGAAATACTCAAAAATCCTAATGCCGCTGCTCTTGGTCATCCTTATCATCCTTGGCATTCGTTCCGCCACCTTGCCGGGTGCCCACGATGGTTTGGCTTTCCTCTTTAAGCTTGATTTCTCGAAGATTACGGGTGAAGTGCTCATTGATGCCTTGGGACAAAGTTTCTTCTCGTTGAGCCTCGGCATGGGTGTGCTCATCACATACGGTTCATACGTGAAGAAGACCGACAACCTGACTTCCACGGCCTTTTCCGTGATATTTGCCGACACTTTGGTTGCAGTGCTGGCGGGAATCGTCATTTTCCCTGCGGCTTTTTCGTTTGGCATCCGTCCGACGGCAGGCATGGGGTTGGTGTTCAATACGATACCGATGATTTTCAACCAGATGACGGGAGGATATGTCTTCTGCATCATCTTCTTCGTGTTGTTAGCCATCGCCGCACTGACATCCACGATTTCGCTGCTTGAAGTCATTGTGGCCTTCCTTTCCGAGGAGTTGCACCTCAATAGAAAGAAAGCCACTGTGTTGGCTTGTGTTGCCACGCTATTCCTTGGCGCTTTCGCCTCATTGAGCCTCATGGAACACACGCCCTTCGCCATCGGTGGCATGACAATTTTCGACCTGATGGACTTTGTCTCGTCCAACATTCTGCTGCCTTTCGGCGGATTGCTGATTGTCATCTTTGTGGGCTGGAAGTTGGGCAAGCAGAAGTTTTTTGATGAGGTATCGAATGAGGGTACGTTGAAGTCGTCATTTAAGAAAATCTTTTTCTTCATTATCAGATACTTGGCTCCTGTGGCCATCGCCTTCATCTTTGTCAGCGGGTTGATAAAATAAGCTATGGAGGAGTTGCGCAAGTTCTTGTCGTTCAACAAAGGGGAACGTATCGCCATCATCACCATCTTGGCGGTGGTCCTCCTTTTGGTGCTGGCTTGCGTGTTGCACCGTCCTCGCGTTTCGTTGGACGAGGCTTCGCTCCGTAATTTGGACTCGCTTTTGGCCTTGCGCAATGCGGCGATTGAGGAACAACAGCAAAATGCCACGCAAAACGTTGTTCAACAAGTCATGGAGTTGACGCCATTTCCTTTCAACCCCAATACCATGACCGAGGAAGAGGGGAGAAGGATAGGCTTGACAGACAGGCAGATACGCAATATCATCAACTACCGCGACAAGGGTGGCAAGTTCTACTCGAAAAGCGATTTGGCCAAACTCTACACCATCACCGAGGAGGATTTTGCACAATTGGAGCCTTTCATCGTTTTGCCAGAGGTGGCGCGCCGAAGCACTTCGAATGCCGACTCGGAAAAGAAACCGACTCAGCTGGAGGAGGCAAAACCCGAGGAAAAGAAAGCCATTCCCATTGTCGACCTCAATACGGTCGACTCGCTCACTTTGGTGGAGTTGCCGCAAATCGGTCCGTATACGGCTTTGCGCATCATCGAGTTCCGCGAAAAGTTGGGCGGTTTCGTCGACAAGGAACAATTGCGTGATGTGAAGGGCATGGACGAGGCGCGTTTTTCCGCCATTGAGCCGTATATTCATTTAGGTGAGACCGAAACACGCAAAATCGACATCAACCGCGCTGATTTCAAAACATTGGTGCATCATCCCTACCTCAACTACGAGCAGGTGAAGCGCATTTTCAACCAGCGCGAGAAACGCGGAATGATTAAGAATTGGGGGCAGTTGGAGGCACTTATCAAGGATGACGGCGAGGTGAATCCCTTGCTGGAGCATTATGTGAAGTTTTGAGTTGCTTTGCAGAGAAATATTTGAAGAATTGTCATAAAAACCGATAAAAATACCTATTTTTGCAGCAAAACAGAACAAAATGAAGCGGACAAGTGTCATTCAGTCGATTAGAAAAGCCTTAGATTTGTTGCCTTATCGCATGGAGGCGTGGCTATATGGAAGCGAGGCGAGAGGCGATGCGAGGCCGGATTCTGACATTGATTTGTTGATTTTAGTCGACCAGCCTTCGGTTTCGGGTGAGGATGAGAACAGAATCTTTACTCCGCTTTACCAAATCGAACTCCAGTCAGGCGTTCTCATTAATCCTTTGATTCTCCCAAAATCCCAATGGGGGAAACCTGTGACTCCTTTTTATATCAATGTCGTCAACGAAAGAGTGAAACTATGACTGGACTAACTGAACAACAGAGGATTGACATCGTGCGTTACAGGTTGGAAAACGCTTGGAACACCTTGGCGGAAGTGGAAAGCCATAGGGAAAACGGCTTTTATAACACGGCTGTCAATCGGATGTATTATGCTTGCTATTATGCCGTAAGTGCTCTGTTGATTGCGAATGGCATCGTCACCAAGTCACACGATGGTGTCCGTCATCAGTTCGGTTTGAATTTTGTGCTGACTGGGAAAGTTTCACCCGAGCAAGGTCGCTTTTTCAGTCGGTTGTTTTCCAAACGCTCAACTGGCGATTATGATGATTTTATCAACCATACGCTTGAAACCGTGGATGAATTGTTGCCTCAAGCGCAAGTGTTTGTCAAAACCATAGCCGATATGTTGAATGTTTGGTTTGCTGAACATTCGAAATGATAGTTTTACAATAAAGCATTTGAGTTGCTTTGCACTTATGAAGCGTCTGTTTTACATCGGTTTGGTTTTGCTGGGCATTTTGGCGGCTTGCACTCACCAGCAAACCGATTTTTTGTCGCCCACCGACGTTCATGATGCGGAATACGCTTTGTTAATCGACTCGGTAGAAGCAGCATTTGACGGTTCCAAGTACCATGACTTCACGGATTCCGTCGTAAGTCCAGCTTTAGGTTTTTATACAAAAAGCGACACGCCTCGTGATTATTGGATGCAGGCGCGGTGCCATTACCTGACGGGTTGCCTGCTTTTTGACAACAACAAACTTTCGGAAAAGGCAACGGCGCATTTCGTGGAAGCCCTGAACATCTTGGACACCCATTTCGATGCCCGTCAGGCACCCGTTGGAAGGCTTTACAGCAAGATTTGTATCATCCTTTCGCGTTTGGCTTTCAATTTCTCCGACGAGCAATGCAGCACGAAGTTTGCCCGCTTGGGCTTGGATTGCGCCTCCACTGTTGGCGACACGGCTTGGATGCTCCGCTCGATGGCCAACCTCGGTTTGCTTTACGAGCGTTTCGGGAAACCCGGAGAGGGCGACACGGCCTATTTTTATTGTGACGAAGGCCTCCGCATAGCCAATGCCGACCGTTATCCTTACGAAACGGCATTGTTGGAAAACTCACTCGCCAATTGTTTGCGGCACAGCCATGATTACGATTCCGCCATCTATTATTTTGAGAAGAGTTTTGCCTTGGTCGACAATGACTGCCAGCTGTTTCACAAAAACGCGATTGAAAAGGCCTTTGTCCACTATCGGGCGCGTGACTATGCGGCGGCTTTGGCCGATTTGGAAGTCGCCTATCAATCGAAGGATGAGAACATTAAGACGCAGGCTGCATACGGTTTGGCCGATTGTTATGAGGAGTTGGGCGACACGCTGAGGGCAATGCCTTATTACGCTTTTGTGAAGGCACAGGAGGAAAAACGAGTGACCGAATTGAACCACAACGCCGAGGTGCTTTCGGTGCTAAACGCCTATTTGAAGGAAAGGGAGCCGCAAAAAGGTGGGAAAACGCTGCTTTGGGTGCTGGTGTTTCTCGCTATGGCGGCCACTTTTGCAGGCTACCATCACGTCTATCGAAAAAGGATGACCCGAAAACATGAAGCCATCGAGCGCGACCTGCACGAGGCACACGGGGCTTTGGAAATGCAGGCGCAAGAAGCCTTGAGGATGAAGGTGCAGGCCATCTACGGCGACAAGCGCAACAACACTTTCAGCCGTATCCTCGAAGTGTTCAACACGACCTATCCCGATGCTTTGACGAAACTGAAGGCTGCCCATCCCGACCTGAACGAAACCGAACTCGACATTTGTGTGCTTTCCATGTTCCCTTTCCGCACGAAGGAAATCGCCGACATCCTCGACCTGCGCGAAAACACCGTGTCGAAGTACCGCACTGCCATCAAACGAAAGACGCAAGCCGATTCGTTTGAGGTGCTTTGGAGGCGGTTTGTCGGGTGACAGAATTCGTTTAATTCGTATAATTCGCCGTTGTTTTTGTCGGCGAATGAAACGAATTTTGCGAATTTATCATGGATTTCCAACAACTTTTTAGTGGAAAAATTTTTCGTAATCCGTTGACAATCAATATTAATTTCCGAAAAAATAGTGGATTGGCCGATTGAATTGTTTTTTTTGGTGGATTTTTGCTATAGTTTTGTGTCGCAAATTCAAAAACAAGAAACTATGGACAAGATTTTTAAACTTTCAGTTGCTTTCGCTCTCGCATTGTTTGTCGGGGGCAATGTTTTGGGGCAAGAATGGGAGCAGTCTTACGAATGGCATTTTTCCGATGACGAGGAATTTGATTTGGTCAAACCTTATGAAACATTTTCGGGTAACATCGTTGTTTCGACAAATCAATATTATAAGTGTGGTTGGGGCGATTTTTATGCTCCCCATCCCGCTTTGAAAATGTTTGCGGCTGACGGAACGGAATTGGCGGAAAACCTTTATTTCAAACCAGCCTACTATGGAGGACACCCGCACATCATTGAAAACAAAAAAGGTGAATTGTATATGATGGCCTCATATACTCCCGACCATGATTACACCTCGTTCAATTACTTTTTGAATTACGACAATCCGCCCGATGAAGGTATTTACGGATTGTACAAACTTGACGACCAACTGAACATTGTGGAGGCTTTCGAACACCATATCAAAATTGACACCTCGGAATACCGTGACCAACAATGGGAAGACGTTCCGCTCGAACAATGTGGTGCATTGGTGATGGTTCCTCCTGTCGTTGATGATGACATAATCGTTGGTGCCTATATGAAGACATACAGCAGGTATCCGACCGACCCGCATGGCCCCGATTCCTTGTTCGTATTTCGTATGGATTTTGAAGGGAATATCCTTGAGCAACAGGGATTTGAGCTTCCCTATATGGGTAGCGGCGGCAGTTGTCTTCATTTTCTGGGAAGGGAATTGATGTTTAAAACGGAAGCGGGTTATATGTTGTATTGTCCGTTCCGTTTTGTCGATGATGGAAACTTTTACCATGTTGTTTATCTTGACAACAACCTCAATCTGCTGAAGATAAGGCCTTACAAGAAAATCGATCCTCTTTCACAATTTGATGATCTGATGCAAGGAATCAAGGTAAAAAGGAGTCGGCACAACACAACCTATTTTGCCGTTGAATTAGCGTCAAACAACCCCGCGAAAGCCACGGATTATGATGTGAGGCTTTATGAGTTGGACGACAATATTGACGGAACTGAGCCCTACATTCCTTCGTTGCAATACATCACTCGCACTTCCGATGATTTGGATTGGCCAAGTGGCATCGAATTGTTGGATGACAACAGTCTTTGCTTTGCCTACACGTTGAACATAGGCTTTTGGAGCAATCTCGATTCATGGATGATGATAGAACATTTAACTCACGGTTTCGACACAATATCAACGTTATATTACGACCATGAGGGGGAGCGCATCCATAGTACCGCAACGAGCATTTTGGCTACAAATGATGGTGGTTTGCTGCTTGTCTATCAATCCAAAAACCTCGACAACACCGACCAACGCTGGACGACGATAACCAAATTCCCCGCCGAAGCCTTTGTAGGCATCGAAGAAGCCCACGACAGCGGCCTGAAAGTGGCCATTGCTTATCCTAATCCGGGAAAGGATGTGCTGAATATTAGGACAGGATTGCAAAATGCAAGGGTGGAAGTCTATGATTTAAGTGGAAAATTAATTTGCAATCAAGAAATTACAGAAAATGTCACTTCGATAAATGCTGAAAGTTGGCCTTCGGGAGTTTATGTTTGGAAGGTTTACACGAATCAAGCCGGCCCTTCGACAGGCTCAGGGACCTTAGCGGAAACGGGGAAGTGGATTAAAGAATAACAAATTAACAATTGACAAATTATGAAAAGCATTAGACTTTACACTCTGCTTGCACTTCTGCTAATAGTCGGAGGGGTGACGATGCAAGCCCAAAGAGCAACGAACATCGAACAAATCATCAGAACGCCCAACAGCGTCGCGTATGATATGGTGTATTCAAATAAAAACGAGATTACCACCTTTCAAATCTCGCGTCCTGATGCAAACCAGTATTCCGTCAACCGATATTCGATTGACGGGCAGTTGTTGGGCTCTGCGATCCCTTGGAGCGACGAGGAATTAAGCACCATGCGAATCCATGACGCGGACTTGTATAGTAATTACAACGGGAATGTCAGTCTTTATTATGTGTCGACGCGATTGGGAACCGACACCACGACTTTCCATAAAATCACCATCACCGAGGACATGGGCTTGGTTTATCAAGATTTCCAATGGTACGGCCTCGACTTTCCCACCCAAATTCAGGATAGGAACGGCGTGAAAACATTTGTGGTCAAGGACGGGAGTGTGCTCCTATCATATAACGACAAGTTCTTGGACAGTGTCCATATCGTCAGGTTTGCCGACGATGGAGCAATCCTCGCGGAACGCAAAATGAAATGCTACGGCGGGCAAGTGAGCAGTGGGCTTGTTTACGAAGAATCGTTTTACCACAAACTTATCCCCACGCCCGACTCGGCCAGATGCCGCTTCATCACGGGACGACATTATGTATGGGGGCCTTATAACCCTCCGGGGCCACTTGTCTATACTTGCTTCACGATGGATGAACACCTCAATATCGTGGATTCAATAAAGAACACCGACACGCTTTCATTCCCCTTCTTATGCGGTAATATGGCCTATTATCGGGTCAATCACCACAATGGCCGTTCATATTCCGTCAACTCTTTTTCCTATCCTGCCGTGAATGGCAATCCCGAAATAGAATATGACTTGTTGATGGGCGTTTACGACGAAAACATGTTCCAATTGAACTACACTTGGGCGAAACATAGCGACGAACACTTTTATGGAGGATTCGAGTATTCCATTGATTTCGATTCCGACGACAACGTGTATATACTTGGAGACGTGGACTATGAGTTGCTTTACATCGCCTATTTGGATGCCGACTTGAACAAAATCGGGGAGATTTACATCAAAGAACCCGATACGCCTTTAGGCCCGTTGGCTCTTGTAGCCATGCCAGAGGGTGGTTGTTTGGTAAGCAGTTCCAGTTTTTTTTCATACGATGGATACATTCACAAAGTCACGCTGTCAGACCTTTTGGACATCGAGGAGGCTCATTCCCATGGCTTTGCCGTGGCTACGGCCTATCCCAATCCGGGAAGGGATGTGCTGAATATCCGCACGGCCTTGGAAAATGCCCACTTGGAGGTTTTCGACCTCAATGGAAGGCTCATGCATAGCCAAAGAATCACGGACAATGTGACGACTATTGACGCGGCGGCTTGGCCTTCGGGAGTGTATGTCTGGAAAGTTTACACGAATCAAGCCGGCCCTTCGACCCTTCGATGGGCCTCAGGGACCGCAGGCTCAGGGACCTTGGTGGAAACGGGGAAGTGGATTAAGAAATGAAGATACCTTTGGAGGGATGAAAACAGATTGCTTACTGTCAAAAAAAATAGGGACAAGCCGTTTTTCTGCTATTTTTCAAATCATTGAAAAACAATATTTTGAAAAGTTGGCAACAAGAAAAAGTATGGACAAGGC
>ONKQ01000056.1 GCA_900318465.1 uncultured Bacteroidales bacterium | reverse complement strand
GTAGCCGTAAATGTAGTCTTTGTCTTTGTTATAAAGGACGTAAGCATTATTGGTATAGTCGCCTTTGGTTTTATAGACTTGTACAAAGTCACCATTGATGCAACATTTCCATTTGATGCACGAACTCATCGAGACGACGACAAGCAGCATCGCAAAAACAACAAATCTTTTCATAACTATTTGAATTTTAAATCTTTGAATCTTAAATCTTTAAATTTTGAATTTTAAATCCACTTAATGCGGTCTGACCACCACAAGAAATTGTTTCTTCATCAACTATTGGGCATTGAAATAATCCTGTTCGGTAATCGTGTAGGTAAGGCATCCAAAACCATCATAATTCATAAGGAAAAAATGGCTTCGTTTTGTTGTCCAAACATAGTGCTCGCCCTCAAAATCGTAGGGCCCGTTCCCTTCTTCTTGTGTGTAAACCAATTGTTTGCCGTCGTCAAAAGTGAAGGTTACGGTTTCGCCATAGATGTCCGAAAGCAAATTCCCTTTTGCCATTTCAAAACTTGCTGTTCCCAATCCTTGCACACTATAGAAAGTGGTGTCTTTGGCTTTTTCAAGGTTGATGCCGTCAGGATGGTCATACCAAAATCCAGGTTGGACAACGGAAATGAAGGTGACGGCATGACCGCTGTCATTAACGAGTTTGAATGAAATGTCAAACATTGGGTCGCAGGATGTCAGCGTCACTGCCAATAGGCACAGAATGAAAACTGTTTTCTTCATAATTATTTGAATTTAAACAACTTACCTCCCAAAGTAAAAATTATAAGCATAGTGCAAAAACACCGCAGGCTGCAGACGGTTTTTGAGGGATGTATGACCATCGCCAAAATCTATTATTTCACTTTTCATGTTGATGAGTTGCCCGCCAATGCCAAGGTCGGAATGGCCAATGGAATAGCCAACGATGAACTGAGTGTAAAACCCTTCCATTGAAAAACTCTGAGAATAAATTACAGGCATCATCAAATCATATCTTTTAAGGCTAAACGCATAGCCAGCTCGGATTTCGGCGTACGGCCTTGTCTTTCCATAGCCGAAACTATATTTTGCATCGACAAAAACGGGCAAGTATTGGAAACACTCATGAAGACAATAATTGGCTCCGAGGCCAATTCCCCAATGCTCACCCACTTGGTAGCGGAAAACTGGCCCAATCGAGCCAAAAAGGTCAATTGAATTAAAAGTGCCTTGATAGGGATAACAGAACAAAATGCCGGCATTGGCTTCGGCTTGAAGCACAAATTGGCCCTTTTCTTGGGCGTGGAGGCCACCTAATGCAAGTAGCAATCCAAACAAAAAGATGTTTCTTTTCATAATTAATTGAATTTTAAATCTTTAAATCTTAAATCTTTAAATCTTAAATCTTTGAATCTTAAATCCTCTATTAAGGCTTGTGCGCCACGATGCGGAAATTGTTGAACCATCCCTCGGCCTTTTCGATGCCGTTGGTGATGACGAGGTGATAGCGGCCCAAGGGTTGGTCGCCCATATAGTAGCGCACTTCCGCGTTGGGGTAAGTCGGTTGTTCTTGGCTGAAAATGACGGAATTTTGCGCGTTGCAAATCGTCACTGTGCAAACGCCCATGTAGTCGTGGAAATACACATAAACGGTCTTTCCAAGATAGCCCGCCTCAATATTAGGACTCCTCATATAATGAGGTCGGTCGGATCGGGCTTTTTGCTGCATGAAGCCGTAATCAAAGTGGCAAACAAGATGGCGATTAATGATAAGTATTTGGTTTTCATGTTTTTTGTGATTTATGGAATTACTCCTCTGCCTTTTCATAAAACATGTCTTCGGTGACAGTTAAATAAAAGCGAGCCTCATAGATTACAAATTCAGGGTTTACATAAGAGTGAAGCTTACCTGCCTCGTTGTAATATTCTCTTGGCAGGTTTTGGAGCACATCGCCACCAACCATTCGATAAATGGCGACATGCCTCAACTTGTCGTTGATAAAATCGTCGGAAGGTCTTGTCTCTTTCACACTTCCTTCATAGACACCGAGCATCGTAGAGCCCTCCTTGTTAGGTTTGATTTTCTTAATGTAAACGGTGTCGTATTCTATGTCTTCAAACTCCAAAACTATCGTGGAATTTGTTTTGTTATAAACTCTCAGATAGGTCTCAAATTTCCCATCGAAGAACGGGTCTTTGCAGCCGGTCATCATAACGGTTGCCACAAGCAAAAAGGCAAGAATTAATGCGGATTTTTTCATGATGTTGAGGTTTTAAGATTTGGTTTTTGTAACTATGGTATTCTTGTGATAGAGAAATCTCCCTTGGTGAAAGACAACAGTCCAAACTCTTCGTTGTAATACCAGTCATAAAGCAACTCGCCAGTGAAATGGCTGTATAGAATTTCGTGGTGAACATGCTCGTAGTCGATGCCATTGATAGTATAGGAGCTGACGGACGGCAGATACATGTCCAAATTGAGTTCGCCTTCGTTGGATATGAAGTAGAATGAGAACTCCTTTCCAGGCTTCACGGTGAAGCACATGTGGTTTGCGTATGATTGCTCATAGAGTATTACCGTGCGGGCATAGCACTCCGTCGAATGAGGTGCCGGGTGCATTACGTCTCCACCATGGATGGCGTTGATGTATTGCTCTCCATTGTAGGGATAGATTTCGTCGCGGGTAACTTCATAGGTCACCGTGTCGCCATCTTGGTTGAGGAATTTCACGGTTTGCCCTTCCCGATAAGGGATGGCTGCCGCGTCTTTTTCGGATAGTTTCAAGTAGATGTCTGCATGTTTGACGCATGAACTCATCAAAAGGAGCATCATGCCAATTGTCCATATCTTTTTCATTGTGCTCTGTATTTAAGTTTGTATCTAATTCCTATGCTTAAGTTGCCTTCCATTCCGATGCCGCATTGCAAAAAGCCGGCGATGCGCTCGTTGCCAACCTCAATGCCAGCGGCAGCTTGCCATGCGAAACTGAAATGCTTGGCAGGGAGTTCCACACCAAATAGTTCAGGCTGGTGTTCTTTTAGTTTGTATCCCCAAAAGCATACGCCAGCATCAAACTTGGTATAAAGAACGAAGTGCTTTTTGTTGATGCAATTAAGTTTCAAGTGTCCCATGACGGAATGGCACGACTCGTTGAGCGAACAAACCAAAGGGTTGTTGGTGAGGATGCCGTTATAGGTGTAGTCGATGATTCTCGGGTCGAAGCAATAAGTGCCGCCCACGCCGACTACCTGATTGAAAAAATGGGTGTAAGCACCATAAAAAGCCCCCACTTTATCTAAATGATGGCGAAAGCAAGAGCTTTCCAAATCGAACTCATCCCCACTCACGGGATGGAAGCCATAGCCAATGCTAAACTCATCGCTAATGTAACATTCCTTTTCTTGTTGCGCCATGGCTGGCAGACATAAGGCCAGAGCCAAAGCAATTACAATTGGTTTTTTCATAATTTATTGAATTTTAAATATTTAAATCTTAAATCTTGAATCTTGAATCTTTTAATCGCTTTCAATGGGCACAGGGGCGCGATTGGGCGTTTCCGCGTTCTCGAAATGGAACCATGCCGAGGCTTCCTCGGTCCCATTGGAAATGTAGAGCCGATAGTCACCTGTAGGTTCGTTCTCCATGAAGATGCGTAACGTGGCTGGATACTGTTTCTGCACGTTTCTGGCATACAACACGTCTTCGTTCTCGGCGGAAAGGGTGATGAGACATGGCTCAACGGCCTCGTTGAAATAGACATAAACTATCTTGTCCACCAGCTCCGCATAAATGTTGACATACCGCATCTCGGGTTTCATCAGCGCACCTTTCAGGTCGATTTTGTCCTTGTCTTCGCCGGAAACATAATCCATCGTGGGTTTACGTTGTTCGAAAGGATTGAACTTTTTACACGAACTAGTCATCAAGACGGTGACGATAATAATAGCTAATGTTAAATATCTGTATCTCATGGTCTTATTCATTTTCTTTCATTTTGTTGTTGAGGCTTGCCCTCACCTTATCGACATTATAGACGCTGCAACCGAGCACATCAGCATATTCTTGCCGCGAAAGTTTGAAGTGCGAGAGCAGGCAGTAGCGGAACTCCAAATCGGTCAAGTCGGGATATTGCTTATGCACAAAGGAGATGAAGCCCGGATGCACCCCTTCGAAAGCGGCCTCGAAACCCGCCCAATGGTCTTCGCCTTCAAAAAGCGAATGTTCCAAGTCCTTGAAAGCCATTGCATTGCTTCTATCGCGCGACAGCACTTCGAAACAGCGGATGATGTTGCATTTCTGCAAGTATTCATCTTTCAGCTTGTCGCCAAATTCTGCCTGTAATTCGCTTTGCTGCGCGTTCTGTTTCTGTAGCTCATCGTATTGGGCTTGCATTTCGGTTTGCGCTTGCTGTTGCTGCGCGTTGCGTTTTTTCAGTTCCAGCAGGTTCGCGTTGATTTCGGCCTCAATGCGTTTCTTTTTCAAAGCGTTGAGAATCAAAATGGTGACCAAAACCAAGGCGGCAATCAAGACGATGGTCAGTACAATGATGAGCCTTTGCCGTGAGAGCATCTGGCGGTTGTGTTGGTTGGCCTGCGCCTCAAAGTCGTATTTCTTCTGGATTTCGAGGACGGAACTTTGGGTTTGGTCGGAAAGGAGGTCGAGGGCGACTTTTTCGTGCTGTTTCTCAAACTGATAGGCCTTTTCGAAGTCACCCACGGCGAGCGCATCCTTAATCAGGAAACCATAAACGGCTGCTTGCGTTTCGGGCCGACATTCCACTTGTTCTATCGCGCTGAGCATACGTGTTTTATAGTATTCCAGCGAGTCACGCTCCTCCAAGGCCAGATACACTTTGGCGAGGTTGAGCAGAGCGATGGGGCGGCGTTTTTCGTCCACCAAAGGCAAGGTCTTGCGCAGGCAGTCCAAGGCGGCATCATTCTCGTCAAGCAGTTGATAGGTAACGGAATAGTTGTTCCAAACCGAGGCTTCGGTGACCTTATCCTTTGCGGTTTGCGCCAAATTCAAGGCTTGGTCGAGGTAGACAAACGCACTATCATATTCGTCGATGACGATGTTCATCATTGCCACGGCGTTGAGGCATTTGGCCTTGCGTGATAGGCTGTCGCCCCACAGTTCGGCGGCGGCCTTGTAGTTCGAGATGGCCTCGGCCTCGTGGCCGCTGTTGTTGAGCAGGTCACCTATATAATATTGCGCGAAGGCCGCACTCACCGAGTCGCCGACCAGCCTACCGTACTCGTCCGCCTTCTTGTAGCAGTTCATGGCGGCCTCATATTCCTTTTTGGTTTGGCGCACGCAGCCGCTGTAGAGTGCGGCGGGCGCGGCGTTTTCGTAATCCTTTTGGCGCACGAAGTAGTCGTAAGCCTCAAAGATTTGGTCTTCATTGCTGATGTCATCGAAAGCCTTGTATTTGGCTCTCACCTCCTCCACCACGGCTTGCATCCGTTCCGTCTTGCTTTTCGTGTTGCAAGCGGCAAGGAGCAAAACCGCCGCGAGGAGGAGCAAAAAGCGTTTTTTCAGTTTGAACGATAGACTTTTCATTTTGTGTCCGATTTTCCATTGCAAAAATATAACTAAAAACCGTCTTTTTTACGCACCAAGCGGGCATTACAAACTTTTGTGAAATTTCATCATTGACAATCAACAAGTTGAGATATTTTTTTACAAACTTTTTCATCGAAAAAAATGTGCCTTTCCCCCTTTCGGGATAAGGAAAAAGCGTGTATTTTTGCGCCTTGAATCAAAACATCAACAAAAATGGAAGTAAAAAAGCTTTATCGTTCCAACGTGGACAAGAAACTCTGCGGCGTGTGCGGAGGCATTGGCGAATACTTTGAACTCGATTCCACCATCATCCGTTTGTTGTGGATCATCTTCACCTTCTGCGGCGGCGCGGGGTTGTTTGCCTACATCTTAGCAGCACTCGTCATGCCGAAACGGTATTAAACCCATCGCTTAGAAAAACCAACTAAAAAAGCCAGACATCACGCCTGGCTTTTTTGGTGGTGGTACCGACGGGAATCGAACCAGTGACACGAGGATTTTCAGTCCTCTGCTCTACCAACTGAGCTACGGTACCTCCGTTTTCAGGCCGCAAAAGTAAGACATTTTTTATTATCGGCAACGATTTTTCTGTATTTTTTTGCAATTTTTTTATTTTTCAAATTATTTCTTATTGAAAATCAAACAATTATATTTATACCGATTTTTCCAGTGCAATAAAAATTTGCTCAACGAGTTAAAAAATCGGATATTTGCAGGCTCAAATGGCAACTATGAAAGCAACACCATTGAAAAATATACTCCTGACATTTCTCGTCGCCTTCGCTGCGACGGGTGCCTTTGCCCAAGCTGACGTGGAGTCGCCCTACTCGCTGTTTGGTGTGGGACAACTCACTGGCAACGCAATGAATGTCAGGCTGAAAGGCATGGGCGGCATCAGCAATGCCATCAGTGGCCCAGGCCTCATTAATACAGGCAATCCCGCCACTTTAGCCAAAATGGATTCGTTGGCTTTTCTTTTCGACGCGGGCGTCTATTTCAAGACTTCCACGTTTAGCACATCGACCAAAGCGGAACAAGGTGCCAATGCCTCTTTCGATTACGTGGCCATGGCTTTCGGCTTCACCGATTGGTGGAAGACGGCTCTCGGCATACAGCCCTACAGCACCTCCGGCTATAAGATGGTCGTCGAAGGCTACAACGAGGGCATGGGCAGCTATCACACCGTTTTCAAAGGTTCGGGCGGCCTCAACCAAGCCTTCTGGAGCAATGCCTTCCGCATCGGCAAGCACATCAGCATTGGAGCCAACGCCTATTATGTGTTCGGCGACACGAAAAGCACCACCACGCTCTACCCCGACTCGACCTATATCCTCGGTTCGCGCCGCAGCGTCGACATGATGGCCAGCTCCTTCATGTTTGATTACGGCCTCATGTTCGACACAAAACTTGGCTCGGACATGCACCTCAACATCGGCCTCACCTACGACCAAAGTGTGCGGCTTAACGGCAAGCAGACCCTCTTCATCCGCAGCATCATGGAAACGATGGACACCGATGTGGAATACCTCATCGACACCATTCATTACACCGTGAACAGTCATGCCAAACTGACCATGCCACAGGGTGTGGGCTTCGGCATCGCCTTGCAGAAATACAACAGATGGATTCTTGGCGCCGACTTCAACTGGACGCAGTGGTCGCGCTTTGCCCGCGAAGGCTACACCGAAACCTTGAAAGACTCGTGGCGTGTGTCAGCAGGATTCGAGTTCATGCCGACCTACTCGTCGGTGTCGAACTATTTCCGCAGGGCACACTATCGCATAGGAGCCAGCTATGAACGGGGTTTCCTCTACCTCAACGACCACTTTATTAATAAGGTAGGGATTACAGGGGGCATTTCGCTGCCGTTGCCAAGGTCGTTCTCAAAGGTCAACTTGGCCATCGAATTGGGTCAATACGGCACCAAGATGGACGGGCTGATCAAAGAGCAATACCTCAAGTTCGACATCGGCGTATCGGTGTTCGAGCGTTGGTTCATAAAACGAAAATACAAGTGATTCAAGTTTGGAACGATATTTGAACAGACAAAGACAAGTCAAACCATTAAAATAGTTCAGAAATGAAAACCAACAGATTAATGATGATTGCCGTTTTGATTGGAATGGCAATGAGCGTAAGCGCACAAAGCGAGTCGAAGTACGGAGCCGACAGCGTGGCCTGCGTCACCAACATGTCAATGTACCGCGAGTACTTCAAACAGTGGGAGGCTGCCAAGTTTGCCCCCGAATCTTTCAGCCCCGAGATGGTCACCGCATGGCGTGAGGTGTTCTTCAACTGCCCCCGTGCAAGCCAGCTGACCTACACCAACGGCGAGAAGATCATGGACTACTACATCCGCACCAACCCGACCAAGAGAGATGCCTACATCGACACGCTGAACATGCTGATGGACAAGCGCATCGAGTCGTTCCCGAACGATCCCAAGACTGGTGCCTCGCAGGTGGCCAACATTATGGGTCGCAAAGGCTTGCTCATCTACACCTACAACAAGAACCGCTATGAAGAGGCCTACAACGTGTTGAGAGAGGCTGTCGCCCTCGACCCCTCGCAGCTGCAAGGTGCCTATATCGACGCCTACTTCAAGGCCACCATCGACATGGTGAACAACGGGAAAGCCGAAAAGATGACCATCATCAACGTCTACCAAGAGCTTTCGGAAGTCGTCGATAACAACATTGAGGCATTGGCCGAAGCCGCTTCGCAAGAGGTTTCAGACCCCATCGACCTGACTGAAGAGGAACTGATTGAAGCTTGGGGCAGACCCGACAACGTGGAAGAGAATGAGGTCAACGGCGTAAGCACCAAGAACCTTTCTTATGGCACCATAGTCGTCAGTGTTTTGAACGGTCGTGTGGAGACCTTCCTCGACGCCAACAACGAGATTGGAAAGCGTTTTGCCAAAAGCACCAAGTCCATCACCATCAACAAGGGCGTTAAGAGCAACCTCGACAACCTGTTCCAGCCCTTCGCCTCCTGCGAAGACCTGATCAAGGTGTTCAGCGCCAAGATGGCCGAAACGCCCGACGATGTGGCACTGCTCAAGCGCATCACCACCATCCTTGATAAGAAGGACTGCACCGAAAACAAGCTCTTCCTCGACGCTGCCGTCCGCCTCAACGAACTGGAGCCCAGCCCCGAGGCTTCCTACAGCTTGGGTATCAAGTTCTTCAAGGACAAGAAATACAGCGATGCCGCCACCTTCTTTGAGCAGGCCACCAATACGGAAAACAATGACCGTAAGTATCGTGCCTACCGCAACTTGGGCATGTGCTACCAGAACTTGGGCAACATGTCGCGTGCTCGCGAAACCTTCAGAAGATCCGCCCAGGTTGACCCGACCAACGGCGAGCCTTACCTCCTCATCGGTATGCTCTACGCCGAAAGCGCCAAGCAGTACACCGACGAAATCGAAAGAGGTGCCGTCTACTCAGCCGCTGTCGACAAGTGCAGCAGGGCCAAGACCATCGACCCCTCATGCGCCGAAAAAGCCAACAGCCTGATTCGCGCCTACTCTGCCGCCTACCCCTCGATGGAGACCATCTTCTTCAACGACTACTCAGAAGGCCAGAGCTTCAACGTGGGCGGATGGATTGGCGAGACCACGACCATCAGAGCAAGGAAGTAATTGAAACCCATCCTGAAAATAGGAATACTAAGCAACATCACGGCCCTTGTGGCTGTGATGTTGTTTTCGTGTGCCAACCCCGATGCCGTCATCAGTGAGATGGCCAGCGACGACACCTTGTCGGGCATCATCGCCGACAGCGTGACCTTCTTCCGCAGCGACTCTGGCATAGTGAACCTTGAGCTTCATGCCCCACGCCTTGTGCGCATGGACGACCAGAAAAACATGATGGAATTTCCGCTCGGCTTCGAGGTCATCATGTATGACAAAGCCCACCAACCCACCACTCAGCTCACCGCCGGCTACGGCAAGAGCATCGGTGGCAAGTACATCGAAGCCCGCGACAGCGTAGTGGTGCGCCGCAACGAAGACGGACAAGTGATGTATTCCGACAAGCTGTTCTGGTATCAGGACTTGAAGATGATCTACACCCGCTCGCATGTGCGCATCGTGGGCACCGACAAGGAAGTGGAGGGCGACAGCTTGGTTGCCACCGAAGACTTCTCGGAATATACCATGTATTCAGGCAGCGCCATTCTGAACGTCGATGAGGAGGACTGAGCCATGAACGTCTGGATTGTCATCGTCGTCACCCTGTTTTTCTCCGCCCTTTGTTCGGGATTGGAGATTGCCTTCAACAGCATCAACCGGCTTCAACTCGAAGTGGAGCTGACCAAAAACACCTTCTCGGCCAGCCTCATCCGCATCTTCCTCAAAGACCAGTCGCGCTTCATCACCTCACTGCTTTTGGGCAACAATATCGCGCTGATTATCTATGGCATGAGCATGTCGCGACTGCTCGAAGCTCCAGTTACGCAATGGCTCCAAGCCATCTCCATCAGCAACGACTTCACTGTGCTATTGGTGCAGACCATCATCGCCACCTTATTAATTCTGCTCGTAGGCGAGTTCATCCCGAAAACCCTGTTTCGCATCAACCCCAATGCCATCCTGTCGTTTTTCGCCTTCCCCACCTTCGTCGTCTATTTTCTGCTCTATCCATTAATCCTTGTCTATACCGGCATCTCTGAGTTTATCATTCGCCACATCTTGCGACTCAAGGTTGACAAGGAGGAATACAAGTTCAGCGTCGTCGACCTCAACGACTACATCGCCGAATACGCCGACACCAAAGAAGCCGACGAAGACATGCAGCAGGAGATACAGCTGTTCCAAAACGTGATGGAATTCCGCTCGGTGAAGCTCCGTGAATGTATGGGACCGCGCAACGAGATTGAGAGTGTGCGCCTCACCGACAGCATCGACGAGGTGAAACAGCGTTTCGAGGAAACCAAGCACTCAAAGCTCATCGTCTGCGGCGAGGGCATCGACGACATCGTGGGATATGTCCACCTGAACGACGTGGTGCGCGTCATTGCCGACCACAAAGACGTAGCGCTGAAAGAGATAGTCCGCGCCATCGACTTCTTCCCTGAGACCTACACCGCCGACCGCCTGCTGAAACATTTCATCGCCAAGCACCAAGGCATAGCCGCCGTGGTGGACGAGTTTGGCGGAACGGCAGGCATCGTCACGATGGAAGACGTGGTGGAAGAAATCTTCGGAGAGATTGACGACGAGTACGACGTGGAAGACGAAATGGAAAAAGTGGTCGGCAACGACACCTTTGTCTTTTCGGCCCGCCTCGAAATCGACTATCTGAACGATACTTACCATTTGGATTTGCCCGTGAGCGACGACTACGAGACCCTCGCCGGAATGATTTTGCACTATTGCGAGAACATTCCCGAACAAGGTGAAGAGCTTAATATAGGCCGTTATCGCGTGAAAATCCTCAAGGCCTCCGACATGAAATTAGACGAAGTGGAACTAAAAATAATGGATAATTAGTTGATTTACAAACGATTTAAAAACAAAATCCCTCTTGCTTCTAAGGCTTGAAAAATAAAAATCGGGCAATTTGGCCTTTGCGTTAAAAAGTTTCCTAAATTTGCAGGCTCAAATTTGAAGTTTAATTAGTAAAAATAGTCAATAGAATTATGGCAGCAATTGAAAGAATCAGAAGACGTTCCGGATTGTTGATTGCAATCATCGGTATCGCATTGTTAGCGTTTGTGTTACAAGACCTTTTCCAAAGTCAAGGCCGTAACCGTGAGTTCAACATCGCGGTGGTCGACGGCGAAAAAATCCCCTATCAGGACTATGAAGTACAGCGGGAAAAGAACCTCGATAACAGGAGAAGTTCGAACAACAACCTTACGTCAGCCGAGACCTACAGCATCTACAACAGCACCCTTGACGAGATGATCAAGCAAAACATCATGAACAAGGAATATGAGGCTATAGGCATGAATGTCAGCAGCGACGAGCTTTACGACCAGTTCATGGGCGAGAACCCCCACCAGTGGGTCGTGCAGAGTTTCAGCAACCAAGACGGTACGTTCAACAAGGAGATGGTGGAATATTACCTCCAAAACCTGAACGACTTCCCCGCCGACGCCCGTCTGCGTTGGATGGACTTTGAGAAAGCCATCAAGGAGAACCGCTTGGAGAACAAGTTCAACAACCTCGTGAAGGCCTCCTATATGGTGCCAAATGCCCTCGCTGAGAAATATTACCAGAACAAGAACACGAAAGCCTCTGCCGACGTCATCGCCTTGCGCTATGCGAAAATAGCCGACTCGACCATCGTCGTCACCGACAAGGACAACAAGGCTTTCTACGAGGAGAACAAATACCGTTACGAGACCGACGAGCGCCGCGACATCGAGTATGTGGTGTTTGAGGTCAAACCGTCGTTGGAAGACCGCCAAGATGCCCTCAAGTATGTGGAGAGCATGAAGGCCGACTTCACCAGCACCGACAATGTGATCAACTTCGTCAACGCCAACTCCGACAAGCGCTACGACAGCACATGGATGAGCCGCAAGGATGTTCCGCAAGTCGTGGAAGCCTCGGTGTTCGACATGGGCAACAGTGCTGGTTTTGTTTATGGTCCTTACGAAGATGAAGGTTCCTTCAACCTCGTCCGTATCATTGATTTGCAAAGCCGTCCCGACTCGCTTCGCGCCAGCCACATCCTGATCAGCTACAAGGGTGCATTCAACAGCCAAGACACTATCAGCAAGGAAGAGGCTGAAGCCAAGGCCAACGAGCTCCTCGCCCAACTGAAGGCTCCCAAGGACAACAGTGAGCTGTTTGCTGAATTGGCCACCGCCAACTCAAGCGACCCAGGTTCGAAAGACAAAGGCGGCGACCTTGACTGGTTCACCGACGGCATGATGGTGCCTCAGTTCAACGAGTTTGTGGTGAACAACCCTGTGGGTACCCTTGGCGTGGTGGAGACTCCGTTTGGCTACCACGTTATCAAGGTGACCGACAAGACCCAACCCCAGCCCAAAGCCCGTTTGGCCTACCTGACGCACGAAATCACCGCAAGCACCAAGACTTATCAGAACACCTTCGCCGAGGCCAACAGGTTCGTCACCGAAAACAAGACCTACGACCAGTTTAACGCTGCCATCGAAGCCCAAGGCCTCACCAAGCGCACCATGCCTCGCATGAACGCTGCCACCTACCAAATCACCGGTATCGACAACCCGCGCCAAATCGTGCGCTGGGCCTTCGACAGCAAGACCAAAGTGGGTGACGTATCCACCATCTTCGACCTCGACAACATGTTCGTCGTGGCTGCCCTCACCAACATCGTTCCCGAAGGCTACGCCCCGTTGAACATTGTGGCTGAGCAATCCAAATACCAGATTCTGAACAAGAAGAAAGGTGAAGTGGCCGTCGAAAAGATGAAAGCCTGTGGCAACGACACCAACCGCATGGTGAATGAATTGGGTGCCGAATCGACTACGGTTTCCGACATCGCCATCGAATCGCGCGTGTTTGGCAACTTCGGCGTCGAAGCCGACATCGTCGGTACGCTTCTCGGTATGAAGGAAGGCGAAGAGGTAGGTCCCGTGGCCGGCAACAGCAGTGCCTTCATCATCAAGAATGTGAAGTTCACCAAGCCCGAAGCCACCACCGACTACAGCGACGTGTTGCGCGAAAAGACCAGCCAGTTCAACAACAAAGTGTTGGGCGGTTCAATCTACAACGCCTTGAAGAACAACGCCAAGATTGAGGACAACCGTCTGACCTTCTATTGATTTTGAAAGGATTTGTAAGTTTTTCATAAGCATTTTTCCGAGTGTGCCGTTCATCGTAATGGCACACTTTTTTTTCAGGCAATAAAAACCCGATTCGTCCGTTAACATAATGAATCCAAACTATTTTGATATGAACAAAATGAGACATTTATTGGCCGCCCTTATCGTTTTCGCCGTATGCGCAAGCTGTGGAAAGAAAGTGGATGTGGCCTTTACTGCAACAAACGTTGCCATCGACCCCGAAGGTGCTACCGTGGAAGCTGCCTTGGCTTCCAACGGCGAGTGGAGCGTCGACACCTATCCCGAATGGCTTACCATCAGCCCCACATCGGGCAAAGGCGATGCCACACTGACCCTGACGGCTCCTGCCAACAACAGTGAGGAAACACGTTCAGGCGAAGTGCGCGTGAAAACCAAAGACAACTCGGCCACTCTTACGGTGACGCAAGAGCCACGAGAGAAGAACTCCATCAGTGTCAGTCCCATCGATAAAAACGTCGATTTTGAAGGTGGCATGTTTGAGATTGAGGTAACTGCCAACTGCGAGTGGACGGTGACTACAGCCGTGGACTGGATAAGTTACGAGCCTACGAGTGGCATGGGTAATGGGACAGTCGTAGTTACCGTTGAACCCATGATGGGTGACTTTGCCCAGCGCGAGGCACACCTTTTCTTCAACGGTAGTGAAAGTGAGCTGGTTTCGGTTCATGTGACCCAATACGCACAATTAATTATTCCCATTAATATTAGTCCCGAATTGATGTCGTTTGATTACTTAGGCGGTGAACAAACTCTGTCTATCGGTTGTGAGGGCAGTTGGACGGCATCGTGTGATGCCGACTGGATTACCATTGGCAGCAATTCTGGCAGTGGCAACACTGAAATGGCGGTGATTGTTGCAGAGAATACAGAAATAATGGTAGAGAGGACAGCACATGTTAGTTTTAGTTCCGAAACGGGTGCTATGGCAGTGCTTGTCGTCAAGCAAGAAGGTGCGCCTGACCCCCACTACCTTGAAGTCACGCCTCAGACATTGAACTTTGAAAAGGAAGGCGGCGAGGCCGACATCCACATCAGTTGCGATGCGGATTGGGAGGTAGACATGTCATGCGACTGGGCCACATTGTCAGCCACGTCAGGCAGTAACGATGGCGTGATTACGCTGAGTGTTGAGCCTAATATCATCAATGAGCAAAGAGCCACCCTTCTGATAGTCAAATCGCTTGGACTGACGCAACGCGTGAACGTATCGCAAGCGGCAGGCGATGTGCAATCACAAGTGACCATTAGCCCCGACACGCTGTATGCGCCCTATACTGGCGGACTGCAACACGTATCCATCACAGCCAATACCAACTGGAGACTGACGACCTCCGACCCTTGGATTACACTACTAACCTCAACAGGAACAGGCGATGCCGAGCTTGACTTTGCCATCGACATTAATATGAGTGAAACGGAGCGCGTGGGCAACGTCCGCATCGTGCACGGCCTTCAAACGATGGGCAACGTCGTGGTGATTCAGGAAGGCAGACCCAATATTTTTGAAACCGACATCACCGAAATCGAAGCACATCCCGAAGGAGGTGAATACACCATCCAACTGACCGCCAACCAATCATGGACGCTAAATTGGGACGTAGAGTGGATGGACTGCTTCCCGCAAAACGGCACCGGCAGCAGCACGATTGTAGTCAATATTCGTCCTATGGAAAGTACACGACCGCGAACAGGACACATAAAGATAGTCGGTTCAACGGAAGCGCAGATTATCATTACGGTAAACCAACACAACTAACAAAAAAAGGAGAGCGACGCTCTCCTTTTTTGTTAAGTATCCGTTACTTAGAATCCCATACTAAACCAATACCAGAACTTGTTTTCCATTTCCTTCCAGGCTTGTCGCGTCGAGCCGGCAAAGTCAGAGGTGTATTGGTTGATGAGCAGTTTGGCCTCTTGGGTCTTGCCTTCGTCAAGCAATGCTTTAGCTCGCTTTTCCATGGCGGGGATTTCATCCAAGGCTTTTTGTTCGAAGCGGGTCACGTTGTCTAAAAGGGTCTTTTTGGTGCGGCCCCATTGCACGGTGGCCAATTTGTTGGCCTTACGATAGTGCCAAATCCAAGCCTCTTCGCGATAACGCAGCTGACCGCATTTGTCGAAGCCATCGGGCAAGGTGGTAGAGCCAGAGAAGATGGGGATGCGCGGGCTTTGTCCCGGATTGTCACAAGCCATCCAACAGATGGCACCAATTTCGTCGGGCACCCAGCTACGGCATTGCGTGACGAAGTTGTAGCTACTCCAAGCCACTGCCACAGTGCGCTGGAAGTTGATGGTGCCAGGAGCCAAATAGTTGATGGTGTTCATCATCGTGCCGTTGACCCAAGGGTTGGCGACAGGACTGACCACAGTGTCGTTGACCACCGTGCCGTCCTCAAGGCGTTTCTTGCTGACCATCTTCACGTTGCGCGTCATGTCCATGTCGGTGCCCTCGTAAGTGCTCTTAAACAGGTTGATGACGTCCATCACATCCACCTTTTCATCAGGTTTCACTGAGAAAGGCAACTCAGGCATATCGCGGTTGAGGTTGAGCGAAGGAGCCAAATGGCTGAGGATGAAGAACTCGCGGTCGCTGTAGTTCTTGCCGCCGCCATAGCTGCTACGAAAAGCCTTCCAAAAGACGAAATCGCCCTGACCGTCCCAAAGGCCGTATTTCTTTGCGACAGCCTCGCAGTTGTCGGAGCAGTAGAAATCCTTGCTGCCGCGTTCCAGCTTGCCAATACGTGAGATATTGGCACTGACGCCCACTTCATCGTCGGGGATGCGTTTGGCTGCCCACACGCCACCGATTTTGTCGGGACCTTCGCCGAGGATTTCCATCTGCCACACCTCGTTTTTGTCGGCAATGGTGATGCACTCGCCGCCGTCGCCGTAGCCATATTCCTTGACGAGCTGGCCGATGAGTTGTATGGCGTCGCGGGCGTTGTCGCAGCGCATCAAGGCCACGCGCTCCAGCTCCTCAATCATAAACATGCCCTTGCTGTTGACCAAGGTATCGGGGCCTGAAAAAGTCGTCTCGCCGATGGCAAGCTGTTTCTCATTGAGGCAGGGATAGGCGGTGTTGAGGTAAGCGTAAGTGTGTGCCACCTGCGGGATTTCGCCGGCCAGCTCTAAGTTACGGTTGTCGAAGGGGTCTTCGGTGTGCATGGTGCCTTTGTAGACCTTGTGTGTCTCGACAGGTTCGGCATTCTTTTTCTTGCCTTTGGGTGTTTCTACGATTTTGTAGTCGGCGGCAGGTTCCCAGCGCATCCAAGTGCGATAACGACCGTCGCAGGTGTGTGAAGTGATGACCGAGCCGTCGGTGGAGGCGTTTTTGCCCACCATGATACTCGTGCAGTTGGCACCGACGAGCATTTCCTGTTCATCCTGAGCCACGACATTATAGCCGATAAGCAACAGGCTTGCTAATAGTAATGATTTGAATTTGAGCATTTTGATATGTTTAATTGTTGATTGTTGAATTGTTGAATTGACTTGTGACGATGGATTGTGAGACAAAGGGTTGGTAGTTGTTATGGAGTCCAAAAATAGGAAAGAAAACGGTTGGTTGGGAAAAATCGGGAATTATTTTTTGGAATAGTAGTACACACTATAAATCATTCCCAAAACAATTCCTCTGCCACGCCGTCGGCAAAGAGCATTTGCTTGTCGGTTAGGTAGAGAAATTCCCGCGTTTGCGAAAGGCGGCCTTGGGCGATTAAAGGCCGGGCGTGTTGTTCGCAATAGGCGGAGAAACGTTCCCCCATCTCGCGTTTCATCCATTTCAGGTCGATGCCCCAATGGGTGCGGAGGCGGAGCATGACGTATTCATCGTATTGCTGCTCGGGAGTTAATTGCTCGACTTCCAACACCGAATCTTTGACACGCTTCGCGTCATTGCGAGGAACGAAGCAATCCAGATACTGAAGCTCTTTGTCTGGATTGCTTCGTTCCTCGCAATGACGGGATGCGGCAGAGAAAGCCTCACAATACCGTTCAACACTGGAAATATTCCATTGACGCGAATCCCCATTGTATGAATGCGCCGAAGGCCCAAGACCAAGATAAGGCGTTCCGAACCAATAGCTTGCATTGTGCTTGGAGTGCATTCCACGACGGCAGAAGTTGGAAATTTCGTAATGCAAATAACCGTTTTCCTTGGCGCGTTGACAGAGAATGTCATAATCCCGCAACGCATCTTCTTCGTTGATGGGTAAGGCCCTCCCCTGCTCGATTTGTTTCGTCAGGATGGAGTTGGGTTCCAAAGTGAGGGCATAGGCTGACAGGTGAGGAAGATTGTAGGCAAAGAAAATGTCCAAATTTCGGTTCCATTGCTCAGCGTTAGAGGTGGGTAGGCCATAAATAAAGTCGATGCTGATGTTCTCGAAACCAGCGAGTTTGGCCCAATCGAGGCATTGCTGGGCGTGATGGGCGTCGTGTTTTCGGCTCAAGTATTGCAAATCGTTGTCGAAAAAGCTCTGGATGCCGATACTCAAGCGGTTGACTCCTATTACATGCAAGCCTTGCAGATACTCCAACGACAAGGTGTCGGGGTTGGCCTCAAGAGTGATTTCTGGGTTTTCAACGACACAGAAAGTATCTTTAATACAGAAAGTATCTTTAATAAGGTGCAACAAGCCTCCTATCTCCTCAATCGTGAGCAAAGAAGGGGTGCCGCCGCCGAAATAAATGGTTCCGACGGCTTGCCCTTTCAGATAGTCTTTCCGCAAGACGATTTCCTTTTTCAACGCCTCCAAAAACCTGTCTTTCAACTTAATGGACGGAATGGAATAAAAACCGCAGTAGCCACATTTCGACTTGCAGAAGGGAATATGAACGTAGATGCCTGCCATCTTACTTTTCAACGACCAGTTTCACGGTCTTTTCTCCATCATTGGTTTTGAGACGCACGAAATAGATGCCGTTTTGCAGGCGGCTGATGTCGATAGCCTCAAAGTTTTCACCGACGCGCAACACACTTTGTCCCATGATGTTGAACACCTCAACCTGAGCGAGTCCAGCACCTTCGACGTGGAGCAAATTATTGGCAGGGTTGGGATAGACTTTAGCTTCCTTGGCATTTTCTTGAACGGCGTCCCAAAGCACAGTTACTGATAATGGTTCAGAAGCCCTCTCACAACCGTCATCGAAAACGGCAATGACAATATACACATGGGTTTCTTCGAAGTCAACGTCGAGGTCGGTGTACTCAAATAGTGGATGTTGTAATGTTTCCAGCAGCATTCCGTCTTTCATTATCCTATAGCCCGACAGATTTCCTGTTGATCCCGGTATGGGTCCAATCCACTTCAGAACCACTTTGGGCGTGTCGCCGAAAGTTTCGGCTTCGAGGTTGCGGACAGGGAAGCATTCAGGCTCAATGGTTTCCTCGCGAATCCAGCCCATGCGGTCGTTGCTGCCTTTGTAGGTGCCAAAAACCAGATTTTCAACGGGTTGGTTCAAGGCGTATGCAGTCACATAAACAGGGTCATCGGGAGAGAAGTTCTGGACATAGGTCAAGGTGACAATTTCCAGCATGCCGTCGCCGTTGATGTCGCCAAGGTTGGCTCCATTCATATAGGAGAGGCCTTGCGGACGCAATGGGAAGCCTTCGGTCACCTCGGTGCCGTCCATCTCCCAAGCGCGGATGTAGCCTTGTTCGCCATCCATCAGATTGAAGTCGGTGATGATTTCGTTTTCGCCGTCGCCGTCGATGTCGGCCACAGAGATAAAGCCTTCGATGCCCGAACTCAGGTTGAGTGGGAATCCGGGAGCCACATTGCCTTCGGCATCATATTGGTAGAACACGTTACCTTCGCCAGAGACGCCCATAAAGATGGCGTATTCGTCGCCGTTTTTGACGGCCGTCGGGGCGGAATAAGTCCAACTTGAAACGGGTTTTGGCCAGCCGTCAAGGTAGTCGCCATCACCCATGATAAGGCGCGCGTAATGATGCGGGTTGTCACCATGGCAGGCACCCACGAGGCTCCAGTCGGTAAAACCGTGGCCGAATAAGTCGACCACGAGTGGCGATTGGTAGGAATACTTGTAGGCTCCTTCACTGTCTATCATATTAAGTTGTGTGCCCGTATTATTGACGTAGTAAAGTGCCGAGGTGGTCGCTGTGAAAAGCAGCAAAGTGCCGTCACCACAGTCGGCCAAGGTGGGCGTGAAGGCAGGCGTTGAAGGCATTTCGAAGGGGAAGCC
>ONKQ01000014.1 GCA_900318465.1 uncultured Bacteroidales bacterium | reverse complement strand
CAAACTGCCGTTGAAAACACAGCCGATTATTTGGCTGGTTTGCTGTGTACAATCAACGTATCCCATAAAGCCGCCATGGCAGCCTTGTCCTGCGTAAGTCGAATGGATGTTGATGCTGCTGAGGCAGTCTTGTATTATATTGTTCTCGCTTTCGGCGATAAAGCCGGCAGCGTATCTTCTGGCGGTGTAGATGTCGCCCACCACGGTGAGGTTGGTGATGGTCGCGTTCTTGGCATTATGGAAGGGAGCGCAGTAGTCTTCATTGAAAGGCTCGCTTTCGGTACCACAGTTGAAAGTCAGCGTGTGACCGTCGCCATTGAAGTTGCCTGCAAAAAACTTGTTGAAATGGTAATCATTGCTGGTACCCACCATCGTGGAAACGCTGATGTCGGCGCCGAGTTTGAGGTATTGCCCACTGAAATTCCGTTCTTGCGCCACTTCACGGGCAATCGTATTCCATTGCGCCTCGTTGGTGATGATGTAAGGATTGTCAGCAGTGCCCTCGCCAGTGAAACCTATGTTTTCAGTCGTTACGTTGATAATATACTCAGTAGCGGTGCTGGCATCGACAGTGTAGGAATAACTGCCTGAAGTAGTGCCAACCGAAGTGCCATTTACTAATACTCCATTCACTACCTCTGAAAGGTCTTCGCAATATACGTTGAAATTCACCGTCGCACCGTTAGGGGCATAGAAAACATCGTTGTAGGCTACGCCCGTGCCACTGAAATCGACTTTCACCTTCGGCGACACCGTAACTTGTTTCTTGAAAATATAGGCCCGCACGTCTTTTTGGTTAATATCGGGCAAATTGTTGTTGCAGAAATAGGTATTTGTGACTTCCGCACCGACACAAGGTGGTGTAACATCATATCTAAGTAGATAGTTTCCAATGATATACCCTGTAAAACCATCACTACCAGTGACAGCGTTGCCCAAGTACAAACAGTCCTTTATTTCTGGTGGATACGGAGTAGATCCACTTATCAAATGATCGTATGATGCATCTTGCACTTCTCCGATAAGGCCACCCGCATTTCCGCTTCCGCTCACCTGAGCATGACAAACCACATTGGTCAGAAAGGAACTATAAGTCATTCGACCCACGATGCCTCCGGTGAAGTCGCCGCCTATGATGATGCTGTTTTTCAAAACAAGGTCGTTGATTTTAGCTTTATTAAGACCGACACCATAATGTTCGTCCCAGTACTTTCCTTCCGCATAGCCGAACAGTCCGTTATAGGCTTGGTCGCCGCGGTTCACATAGACGTCGGTGATTTGGTGTCCGTTACCATTGAAGGTAGACCCGAAAGGATGGGCCGCGTCGCCTATCGGAACCCAATAGTGTGCGCTGAGGTCGAGGTCGGCGGCCAGGTTGATGACACCATCTTGGTCGAAACTTTGTTCGCCGCTGTTGAGCAGGTAAGCCAAGCGGGCCAATTCCGCCTCGTTTTGGATGTTGATGGTGTTGCCCTCTGCGCTGCTGAACGACTCGGCATAGTTGCCCGGATCAGTCCAGCTGTCAGTTGGGGCCATATTCTCAGCAGTAAAAGTGACATTGAGTGAGGTGCCATACTTGCTCTGAAATGCGGCAAGCCGGGTGGGCAAGACGTGCATCTTTGTGGTGCGAGGGTAAGGATATGATCCGGTGCCCTCTCCAGTAATGAAGTCCAAATTGGAACCTCCCCACAAGATGTCTTCGGCCTTTGCATAGCAATACACGTCATGCAATTGTTCGCAGTAATGGAAAGCCCCTGCCTCGATATAAGTGACGGTGCTGGGAATGTAGATGATACTCATAGTGCTGTTTCGGAAAGCATCTGTCTTAATCACCCGCAAACTTTGTGGCAGCGTGACGCTGTTGATGTTAAATTGGATGAACGCCCACTTTCCGATTTCCTTCACACCTTCTTCGATGACAAGGGTGTGGATGTCCGTTACATACTCATGCCACGGTGCGGGGGCAGTCTCAGTGTAATCTGCCATAACGCCGTCCTGTCCTTCGCCTACACTGACGGTGAGGGCGTAGAAATAGTGGTCGTCCATAGTAAGCGTGCAAGTTGTGCCGCCACTATTCCATGTTTTGGGCCATCCGTCTTGTGCCCATGAAAATTTTCCCATCACCAACAAGGCAACGAGAAGAAAGAAAAACTTGTTTTTTTTCATTTGTGTTTGAATATTATAAAAATGTAACATATTGATATTCTTGGTTTTTGTCATTTCTTTCAATTGTCATTTATGACAACGCAGCGGTTTTTTCCCGTGCGGCAAAATTACAAAAAATAGGCACATATACAAGTCGTGAATCGATTGTTAGGTTTGAATATGGTTCGTGTTTGAAAAGTGGGATTTTTTTACACGAATGTCCATAAATGATTCATGAAATCGCAGATTGGCTAGCGCCGAATCGGAGATTTCAACGGAGTTAATTATCAGAAATGAATTTTTGAAAAATTTGTGGCAAATTTGTGGCAATTCGTGTTTTCTAAGAACCAGCCTCTGCCGTTTTTCGGGAAATGTGTATTTTTGCGGCTGCAACAAATCCTTGTCCGACGAGCAAGTACCAGATACCATACACCAACGCTTGCATCCGCGCCTTTGGACGACGGTTTCAACTCTCCACCAAGGAAGCGTTCAAGTATCTGTTGCGTTTCAGGGGCATAGCTTTCCTTGTGGATTTCTACGAGATTGAGCATTTGCAGTCCATTGAGGATGCGGTGGATGACCTCATCGTCTGCTGCCAAAACAACGGAGGGTATCTGGCATGATTCTTTACCACGGCACAAATATGGATTTCGAAGTCATCGACCTTTCAAAGTCGTCGCCATACAAAGACTTCGGCAGGGGCTTTTATCTGACTGACAGCAGGCATCAGGCAGAAGTGATGGCTTCCAAGAAAACTTCTCTTTTCCGAGGTTCGGCGGTCGTGCAAGAATACGAATTTGATGAAACTTGGCTTGAATCATCGGAATTGAAAGTGATGATGTTTCAGTCGGCTACCCGCGAATGGGCTGAGTTCATTTTCAACAACCGCAACAGAAAGACGCATTTCCAGCATGATTACGACATTGTGTTTGGACAGATAGCCAATGACGTGGTGGCCTATCTCTTGGGCAGATATGAAGAAGGCACGATGACCATTGATGAACTGGCTGAAGAGTTGGAATACAGGGATTTGAACAACCAGTATTATTTCGGTACAGAACGGGCTGTCAAACTATTGAAAAGGTTATGAGTGAGAAGCAAATACAGGATTATTTGGTGAATCGAATCGTTGACCAGTTGACCACATTCCTAATTGAGGACGAAGGGATGGGCATCAGCGAGGCTTTGGAAACGGTGTATTCCTCGCATGTCTATGACCTGCTTCAAATCAAGGAAGGGGATTTGTTTTCGCAAAGTCCGTCGTATGTCTATGAGTTGCTGAAGAAAAAACTTCCAACAAAAGCCTTTTAATCGGATTCCTTTTGTTCCCTTTACTATATTCCACATTCCATGGCGCATCGGCAAAGGTGCGAAGGCTAACCCTCGAAGACTACATTCGAAATGAGGTGTTCAAGCTTTGCAGCGATGAGGAAATCAAGTTGAAGCATTTTTGAAATCGTTGTTGTTTTTCGGAAAATGTGTATTTTTGCAGTATTAAACACTTTTCCATGACCGTAGAGGAAATTAAACGGATTATTTCAGATGACGAAACCAAGCACCTTGAGTTGAAGAAAACAACAGGTGAACTGAAAGATGGTATGCATTCCGCATGCGCTTTCTTGAACACTGAAGGCGGTTGGCTCGTTTTCGGCATTGCGCCCACTTCGCTCAAATTCGTCGGACAAGATGTCACAGAAAGCACACGCCGCGAACTGGCGCAAGCTTTGGTAGGAATTGAACCTGTCGTCGATGTTACCGTTGAATATATCGATGTCCCTGAAGGGAAGGGCAAGCATCTCATCGCCATGCATTTTAACGGTTGGGTTAGAGGGATGGTGCCTTACACTTATCATGGCCGTCCCTATATTCGGGTGGAAAGCACCACCAAAATAATGCCGCGAGAAATGTTTGAAGAGCGTTTGCGCGAAAGCAAGCCTGGCAAATTCGCATGGGACGCTCAAATAGCTGAAGGTGTTGCAATAGATGATTTGGACGAAGAGCGCATCCGTAACGCTGTTCGTCTTGGCATTGCTGGAGGCAGGGTCAACGCATCAGCTGAAGGTGATACGGTTGAGTCACTTCTTCGGAAGTTCAACCTTTTGAAAGGCGGTTGTCCCACCAATGCATCCGTGATGCTATTTGCCAAAAACACGGATGACTTTCCTCAAATGCTTTTGCGTATGGCCTATTTCGATGGAATAGACAAGAATGTTTTCATTGACAACAAGCAGCAAACGGGAAACTTCTTTGATCTGCTCGATGCTGGAATGGCATTTTGCTTCCGCCACTTGAGTCTGAGCGGCAAGATTGTAGGTCTCCGTCGTGAGGAGCATTTGGAAATCCCGGCTGAAGCTTTGCGCGAAGCCTTGATAAACGCCCTTTGCCATCGCCAATATGATGACCCAAGAGCATCTGTCAGCCTTGCCATCTACGATGACAGGATTGAGATAATGAATCCTGGTCGATTTCCAATGGGATTGACCGAGGAGAGCATCATGGAGCCTCACGATTCATATCCAACCAATTTGAAGATTGCACAAGTGCTTTACCAAACCACCTATTCGGAGAAATGGGGGTCTGGTGTAAAGCGAATGACGGACTTGTGCAGAGAGCAGAATCTGCCCGCTCCTTGTTACCATTTAGGGGATGGAACTGTGTGCATAGTGTTCAAAAAGGCACAAATTGAAACTGAGGATGGCGTAAAAGATGAGCAGAATGAGGGGCAGAAAGGGCACAAAGAGGGTGAGAAAGGCTTAATAGGTGGACAGAAAGAACTTACTGAACGTCAGCGAATTATTTTGGAAATGGTAGCATGTGATCCATCTTTGTCTGCCAAAGCCATGTCGGAAAAGATGTCGGAAAAGATGTCGGAAAAGATGTCGGAAAAAGATACGGTTGATGTCAGAACTATCGAAAGAGATCTAGCTCAATTAAAAAAGATGGGCGTATTGACTCGTGAAGGTGGACGAAAACAAGGCCTTTGGGTTATTCTGTCAGAATAAAACTGATGCTCCTATTTCTTTAGTATTACATATTTTACTACATTCTGTTGCGCATCGGTAGAGGTGCGAAGGCTTGCCCTCGAAGACTACATCCGAAACGAGGTGTTCAAGCTTTGCAGCGATGAGGAAATCAAGTTGCGGCGGTAAGGCTTATATTCAACACGAATTTCCATGAATGATTCATGAATTATCAGAAATGAATTTTTGAAAAATTCGTGGCAAATTATTGGCAATTCGTGTTATAATACTTTTTTTCAACACGAATTTCCATGAAATCGAAGATTCAGCGAAGCTAATGATTCACGAATTTCCAGAAATGAATTTTTGAAAATTCATGGCCAATTCATGGTAATTTGTGTTTTTAACTAAATGAATTTCAACCATCCTATTCAGTTTTTCCAGAAATGCGTATTTTTGTGGCGAGGGGAATGAAAAGTTTTTTGGCACTATCCATGAAATAGAACGATTTAAATATATGACCTACAACGAAATAATGGCAGCACTGCTGCAAGCCTACGAAGCCCATCCTGAGATGGATGTGGAGAAAATCGTCGCACAGGTGGCTCAAGAATTGGGCGCGAGCGAAAACTGCATGAATAGCATCAAGGCTTCTTTGGGCCTGCTTGACGAGATGCAGGAAAAGAAATCGTCGTTGGAAGCCGCACACGAAGAGGGCGAGACCACCAAGAAATGGATTCTGGCCGAGACCGCAAAACTCACCGAAGGCAGAACCGACGAAGAAAAAGCCGCGATTGCCGAAGGCATTGCCAAGGCTGTCGACCGTGGCGTTCTGCAAAGCATCGGTGTTGACGAACCAACCAATAAGGAGGGATGAGTATGGAGAACGAATACATCTACTCGGAAGATTTTCAGGCTTTTGGCGACAAACTGAAGAACAACCTTTCCCAGTATGTCTCTTTGGAAACTGCGCTTCTTGATGGTAATGCAGTTGTTGGCGAGGGCGAATCCGCGCCCCTCAATTGTGTGCAAGAGTTCCTTGATGCTCCGCTTGTTGGCAACAAAGATTCGGCCTTGAAGAAACTATTTGCAGCGGGTATTGCTTTGGCCAAGGATTCTGGCGTTTTGCCTTTTGATATGCCTGATAGTTCGCCTAAAGCCATCGCTTCCGTTGTCGACAACAGTTTGACCCAAGTAAAAGTGGCTTACAAGGCCGCAAAAGGCGAGATTCCCGCTGAAGAAATGGTCGATGCGTTGGTCGACCATGCGGCTGTCCGGACGATTGCCATTGCTAATGCTGTGATTGACAACGTGGAAGCTACTGTCGATGTGATTTCCGATGCGCTTTCCGTTGCATTTCCACCTGCGGCTTTGGCGATTCAACTTTCAAAGCCCATCCTCAAATATGTGCTGACTTTGGTCGCGCCCAAAGTAAAAGAAGCCATTCCCGTGGGCATCGAAAAAGCGTCGCGGATGGCAAAAGAAGCAGCAAGGCCCGTTTTGGCCAAATCACGTGAACTTAGAGCCAAGGCGAAGAACTATCAGTTGAATGCCGTTTATGGACAAAACAGAGGCCTATGAAACTTGAACCTAAAGCAAAACCTGTCAGAATCAGGATCAAGTCGGGAGGGGAGGAGCATTTCTCGCTCGACTCGCTGAAACAGAATTTCTCGGTGCCTGACCTTTGGGAGGCAGTGAAGGGAAAAAGCCTGTCGCGCTGGCTGAAGCAGCAGAACGAAAAGGAATTGGCCGAAAAGGTGGATGCATTTGCCCGGATTGAAAAGCCTTCTGCCAAGGATTGCGTCAAATTCAGCAGCTTGCTCTTTGAGAATGAGTTGGGTGGACATGCTTTTGAAGATGCCGATGCGCTCTTCAGATTCTATCAAGGCAAAAACCTGACAAAAAACCTTCATCATGCTTTCTCCTTTGTTTTGGACTCGATGGAGATGGATTACAAAACGGCGAAAGCGTGGTTTGATTCCTGTCGGGAACTGAAAAGCGTTGGGGAATGGATAAGTTTCTTCAAGGCAAAACAGATGCGTCTTGAAGCCATGGAAGAAGTGGAATACCATCTCATTTTGTCCCAATTGTATGAGAAAACCAATGATTTGGCGGAGATGGAAAAAAGCCAATCCAGGTCAAGGGAATTGATTGATGGTTTGGTGAAGGAAAATGTTGGGTACATTGATGAATTATTGATAACCGACGAGTTCTTCTTTGTTAAGGCGTTGTTTGAAAACAAAACAGCAAGAGAAACGAAAGCGGATAAGGATTGGATAGCCTTCTTTGAACGTTTTGAGAACCAATTGGATACCAAACGGCAAGCGGAATGTTTCTTTTTAATGTATTCGCTTTATAAGAAAATCGGCGATAAAGACAAAGCCATTGCCTGTTTGGAAAAATCATCAAGTCTCGGTTTTGAAAAGGCCAAAAAGGAATGGTTTGATATTACGCATAGCTATCCGAAGCTAACGCAAATCCTTGACCGCTACAGAGATGGCAATAATCGGATATCCGTTTCAGACTTGGACAAGATTTCCCATGACCTTGACAAAATCGAAAAGGAGGATGATTTTTACAGCCTTTGCAGGTATGGGATAAAGATTTTGAAAGAACACCAACCCGAAAGTGACCCTATTCGCAGAAAGACCGAACTGCGAAGTCAGGACGCTATCAGGATTTCGATGGAAACTTTGATGGGCACGACTGCCACTTGCAATTTCCCCGAATACAAGTCAGTAGTGTTTCTAATAGGAGCGCTTTCGTTTGAACAACAATTCGGCAGTGTCGAATTGTTCAAGAAATATGTTGGGAAGTTGGAAGAGGATTCTCCATATAAACCCATCTTTGGCTTGAAACAGAGCGGCCAAAAAGGAGTTGTTGCTTCGGAAAAGGGATTGAAATGCGACTTGAATGATGCTTCGATTGTGGAGCAGTTGTTTTTCTTTTTGGAAACGCATGGCGAAAGGTATTCCATTTTAAATTAGGATTAAGATGAACAGCAGCATTATCACCAACTTCAGGAAGATGATAGATGTGAACACGCCTATCATCTGCATACAAGACCACGACTTTGCCCGTGTTGACGCACTTATAGGGGAGGTGGTTGGCTTCAAGAATGTGTATGAGTGGAATCCCGCGACAGGCAAAACCGATTTCAGGACCAAGGAATCAAAACAAGATGTGTCGCTTGAGCAATTCCTTGATTTTTACGTGAAAGAGGAACTCTTCAAGCCCATCGACAAATACCTTGTCCTTAAAGATGTTCAAGACTATGTGAACGAGCAAGCAGGTGGCGCGGGCTATTTCGACCCTGTGAAAACCAAAATCAAGACCCAACTTCAACTGATTGCCCAACGCAGGCTTTACGACCGTTCATTCAGCACGACCGTCATCATCGTGTCCACCTATATCCGTCTGCCCCAAGAACTTGACAAATACGCTTCTTATCTTGACATCACCTTCCCAAGCGATGAGGAAATCAAGGAACTGATAGACTGGCATGTGGAAGTCAACGAATACAAGGAAAACTTCAAGGAAGGCGATACGGACATGTTGATGCCTTCATTGAAAGGCCTGACCTACTTCGAGATTGACCGCATGTTGGACATGGCCATGAGCAGCAACGGCACCCTGACCGCCGAGGACCAAAGCATGATTTTGCAGCACAAGAAGCAAATGGTCAGAAAATCAGGTTTGCTCGAATTGGTTGACACCCCAGCCAGCCTCGACAGCATTGGCGGTATGGATGCACTGAAAGCGTATTTGCGGAAGAAAGAAAAGGTCATCAAAAACATTGGCGAAGCCATGAGCAAAAAGGTAGCTGTGCCCAAAGGCGTTTTCATTGTTGGAATGCCAGGCTGCGGCAAATCATTGTGCGCCAAGGCTTCTGCGGCTTTGTTCAATACGCCATTGCTGAAAATGGACATGGGAAGCATGATGGGCAAGTATGTTGGCGAAAGCGAAGGGAACTTGCGCCGCGCCATCCAGATTGCCGAGGCTGCTGCGCCTTGCGTATTGTGGATTGACGAAATCGAAAAAGCGTTTTCAGGCATAGGCGGCAATGACATCATGACGCGAATGTTCGGCTATTTCCTTTCGTGGATGCAAGACAAAACCAGTAGCGTTTATGTAATTGCCACGGCTAACAACGCCGACAATCTGCCGCCCGAATTGAAGCGCAAAGGCCGCTTTGATGAGATTTTTTGTGTCAATCTGCCGACCAAAGAAGAAAGAAGGGCTATCTTCAAAGTGCATTTTAAGAAAAAAGGCAAGGGGAACCTTGAGCCGACAGATTCATTGCTTAATTGTACTAATGGTTTCAATGGCGCTGATATTGAAGCGGTTGTCAATGAAGCGATGGAAGAGTGCTTCTTGAAAGAGATGGAAGAAAACAAGGCTGTACAGGAGAATGTGTTCAGAAAGAATCTTGAAGAAATCGCGAATCGAACCATTAGCATTTCAAAGTCGTGCAAGAAACAGATTGACAACATGAAGAAAGTGTTTGAGGAAAGCAGTTTCAAAGATGCCACTACGGGAAGCATAACGAAAACGAAATGAATCTTGGTTTTGCTTTGCAGTGATGAGGAAATCAAGTTGCGTCGTTAAGTCTTGTGTCCAACGCGAATTTCCATGAATTATTCACAAATGAAAAAAACGAATAAATTCATCCGCAAAGAAAAAACTCTATTTTTGTAGATTCATTTGGTGCTTGACCATTTTGGAAAAGTACCAAACAACTGTCGAATCAATCTAAAATAAACCAATTAAATATCAGAGTGATATGAATTTACAAATAGCTTATTCGGAAATCGAGAAATTCATTTCCAAGAAATTCCAGATGGACATCAAGGTCGAGGGTGTGGGCGCCGACAACACTGCTCGTGTTTCATTGTCGGGCATCACTGCCGATTTGCGCGCAACCGAAATCAAAGACAACAACATCACTTTTGAACTCGGGTTCGAGATAGGCAAGATGATCACATCGGAACAAGCCACTCGTTTCACCATACATTTGAAGGATATTGAGGGCCTGGAAACGGTGTTGGACTTGCTCACAGTCAAAGGAATCAACTTCCGCGAATCAGGTCTCAATCTGGAGGTCGATGTGGTGGAATAAAATGTTGGCCCGAATCTGTAAATTTGCACAACCATGAACTTGAATATAGCTTATCCGGAACTCAAGACGTTCCTCAATAAAATATTGAATGGAACCGTCACCATTGACAAGATAGAGCATGTGAAGGAAAACACCATCAACGCTCACATCAAGAAATCCATATTGGCGGCTGATGCCGAGCTGAGCTTGGTGGAGCTTGCCGGACACGACATTGTGGTCGATGTCCAATTGTCTGGGCTTTTGGGTGTTGCTCGCTGGGGACAGAAAGTTCTCACCAAACAACGCAAGGATGAAGAAAGCACTTTGGAGAAGATTCTCGGTGACGCTGAGATGAAAGGCTTGGTGACCATTGACGAAGAGAACCGCAACAGGCTGACGGTTCACCTCGACAAAGTTGAAGCGCTAACTTCAGTCCTTGAGTTGCTTGAGGTCAAGGGGCTTTCCTTCGGCGAGTCGGATGTTGCACTTGTCGCTGAATTGCTGTAACACTAATTGTATTAAGTAGATGAGTGAAATTAGTTTACATATTGGACGCGAGACTTCGGGACTGCGAGACTATGAGGCATTTACTTGTCCCGAAGTCTCGAAGTCCCGTGTCCCGAAGTCAAAAGATATTGCAGTTTAATTTTGAACAGTTACTTAACGGTCGCGAAAATATAGCACCACCAGCAATGCGCCATGGAATATAGTGAATTTTAGTAAAAGATAGTAGGTTTTTTACACGAATTACCACGAATTTACCACGAATTTTTCAAAAATTCATTTCTGATAATTAACTCCGTTGAAATCTCCGATTCGGCGCTAGCCAATCTGCGATTTCGTGAATAATTAATGGAAATTCGTGTTGAAAAAAGCCTTACCGCCGCAACTTGATCTCCTCATCGCTGCATAGCTTATGCACCTTGTTTCGGATGTAGTCTTCGAGGGTTTGGACATTCTTCTTGTTGGCCTGCTGTCAAAGCAGTTGCGTCAAATCATAATGAAACATAGCTCGAAAAAAGTTGGCATCAGCCTTTACGCGCATTCTTTCCTCTTCCGACGCTTTCTCGTTCTTTTCCATTTCAGCAAAGAAAGCGAGAGCATCCGAGCCTTCCAACACTGGTGTTGCTTCTATCGGTTTTGCCATAATCTTTTCTCCTTTCAATGATTTCCACTTGCAAAAATACACATTTTCTGAAAAACAGCAGAGGTCTGTTTTTAGAAAACACGAATTACCCCGAATATGCCACGAATTTTTCAAAAATTCCTTTCTGAACAATCCGTAAGTAATTCATGTACATTCGCGTTGAAAAAACTTACCGCCGCAACTTGATTTCCTCATCGCTGCAAAACTTATTCACCTCGTTTCGGATGTAGTCTTCGAGGCTTTGGACATACCCTTGTTGTCATAGCAGTTGCGTCAAGTCACAATGAAACATAGCTCTAAAACAGTTGACATCATCCATTTCCGTCATTAAAAAACACATACTCCCCCCCCAAAAAAAGCATTATAACCATTTCAATATCAGTATAGAATATAAATGTGGCCAAACACCATAGTCATTCTTGGTTTATCACCACACGGAATCCAACATGAACGGCTGGTCTTTCAATAACTTTTTTACTATTAGTACGACAATGTGAATTTTTACTAAGGTATCCTCCACCGCATACTACATTTGACAAAAAGCGACTTTTAAATGTTTTAATTACTGCTTCTTCAAAATTCATCCTATGCATTTTACCACTGAGAACATCTTTTGCATAAACGACTTCATTTGTCTTTTTTTCTGTGATTTCCTCCAGTTCTTCGAGTTTTATCAGATTAATTCCGTTTTTATTAATAGAAGACCGAGTAACTGTTTTTGTGTATTCCCAAACATTTCCACTCATATCATAAATGCCTAACTCGTTTGGTTTCTTTTTCCCGACAGGATGAAGATGCCCTTCGCTATTTCCTTTATACCAACCAACTTCATCAATATTATTACTGCCAGCATATATATAGTTCTTGCTATTATTCCCACCACGAGCAGCGAACATCCATTGTTCCTCCGTCGGCAATGAAACTGCTCTGCCTGATTGAGAGGCTAATTCACCAACAAATTTCAAACACTCACCGTATTTAATCCTGACTACAGGGAAATCGTCTCCTTTTTCATCGTCAACATTTTCACCAATAATATTCTTCCATTGAAGTTCAGTAACAGGATACTTTCCTATCCAAAAATCCTCTACTTTTGTTCCATCATCAAGGCATCCGCCTTTAACTTTTACAAACTGAACCCCCAATATTTCAATGACAGTATTTGTTGAAGCAGAGGTCTCCTCATCAACAATAAAGTTTTCTATATCACCAATTTGAGGGATTCTTTCCGATTTATGCAAGGGGCAAAAAATTGCTCTGAAACCACGATGATTGTTGCCAAAAATACGATATAAATTGCTAATTTGTTCTTTGAAATTCACCTCTATTCCAGGAGAACCAGAATAATAATAGTATTTGATTAGTTTGCAATGTTCATTATCAAATATCTCATTCAGTAAGGCTCTATCACTATTGGCACACGAATGCCCTAAGATATAGACCTCATAATCATTGTTACCATAAATGTAGGGGACAATCCTTTGATATTCACCACTTCTCGCATAAAGCACCGCTTTGTTGAATTCCAAAAATGTATTGTCTTTGTTTTCTTGGATATTCAAAGAATTGGAATCCAACTCATCACCATACCCAAATATTATCGAATCTTTATCTTGTAGATTACCATGTATATAAATGATTTCGGCGTTTCCTTTTTTTTGTTTCACTTGAATCTGAATATCCATTTGATTCCAAAGTAGGTGTATAATTAAAACTAATGAAAACAGTCTTCTCAATCTCATTACCATTATGGTCTTGGGCTTCGAAGATTTTTTTCATTCTATGTGTCAATTTGATAAACTCTGGTCTGTCTTTATCTGCCGAATCATAATAAATGAACTGCAAGTATTCAAGAAGTTTAGCCCTCAACACCCGAAATTCACGATTGAGTTTAATGATTGACAATTCCTCGTAATTCTTTTCTTCTTTTTCAATACCAAAATGGTCATTACACTTCAACAAACAATCGTAGTACACGTCCTCAATATCCGACCATTTTGGATCTTTTAGTTTACTCCTTTTCTTCTCCAATGTGTCCAACAAGCCATTCTTGTATGTGATCCATCTTTTCAACTCATCAGCACTATTAAACTCATTCCGTTCTCCCACATCAACAATAAACATATTGTCTTTATCAACTATTCGACTATTAGACTCAATCTTCTTCTTCACCTCATTGATTTCTTCGACTTTCTTATCCCAAAGCCAATCAATAAAGTTCCGATAACTAGTTCTTAATCCATGAGCCAAATCAAAGCCATTACCGATAATGATAATTCGATTACGTTTGTTCGGTTTCTCCATACAGATTCAATTTTGTTGCAAATACACTTAAACCAGTAGTTAATATGGCATAATCCAAGTCCTATCTTCCTTCGTAAAACTCATTTGCAAAAATAGTCATTTTTCAGACCAATGCTCAGTTTGTCGGTATTTTTTCTTCAGATGATCCATTGCCTGTTATTTTCCGCAAAAATAGCGGCTTCCCGCCAAACGGCAATGGAATGTAGTGAATTATAGTGAAAAATAGCGTTTGCCAAACATCGATTTGTCAGACAAAAGAAACAAATGTTCCGCCAAACTTTGCTTTTTTTGGCAAGTTTGGCGGAACATTTCAAGAAAAACACTACCTTTGCAAAAACATTAGAACGCTATGGATAAGATTATTGGACGCGATACGGAACTGGCGAAGCTGTCGGCCTACAACCAAAGCGCAAAGTGCGAATTCGTCGCGTTGTATGGAAGGCGCCGCGTTGGCAAAACATCCCTTATTCGTTATTTCTTCAAGGACAAGTTCGACTTTTTTGTCAGCGGCGTGTTGGAAGGAAACCGTGAAGACCAAAGGGACGCCTTCTTGTCGGCCCTGACCAAATATGGCTACGATGGTCCCGAACCAAAGAATTGGAAACAGGCTTTTGAGGCTTTGGGAACCATTATTGAGAAAAACAAGCGCAAGAAACGTTGTGTGGTTTTCATCGACGAAATCTCTTGCTTCGACTTCGAGTATTCCGGTTTCGTCAAAGAATTAGGTAGGTTTTGGAACAACATCGCTTCGTGGCACGACAACGTGTTTTTGGTCATCTGCGGAAGCGCCACCTCGTGGATGATTCGCAACGTCATCGAAAATCGGGGCGGATTGCACAAGCGAACCACACACGAAATGCATCTGCGCCCCTTCAACCTTTATCAGTCCGAGATGTACTTCAAGGCCAAACACTACAGGTGGGACAGGATGACCATCCTTCAGCTTTATTTAGCATTGGGCGGCGTGCCCTACTATTTCTCCCTGCTCGACCCGGCCAAGAGTGCGGCCGAGAACATCGATATGCTGTTCTTCTCCACCAATGCGGAATTCAAGAACGAGTTCCGACGCTTGTACACCTCACTGTTCAAAACCCCTGAACGATACATGGACATCATCCGCTTGCTTTCAAAGAGCAAGGAAGGGATGACAAGGGGAGAGATTGCCACTGCCATGAAAATGTCTTCGGGCGAGGAATTGACCAAGATGCTCAAGGATTTGGTTTATTGCGACCTCATCATCCACCATAGTGACGGAGGCAAAAAAAACTCCGGCATCTACAGATTGATTGATTTCTTCACCATCTTCTACCAGACTTTCTGCGCCTCCGAAACCATCACCGACCGCGCTTATTGGAGGCACACCCTCAACACACCAGGCCAAAACAACTGGTATGGACTGGCTTTTGAACGCCTATGTATGTATCATATTTGGGAAATCATACAATCCCTGCGCTTGGACACCATCCTCACCTCTTATTATTCTTGGCGTAGCCGCAAGTCCACCCCGGGGGCGCAGATTGACATGATAATAGACCGCGCCGACGGCGTTATTGATATTTGCGAGATGAAATACTCCCGCTATGAATACAGCCAGGATGCTGAAGAGAGCCTAAAGTTAGGAAACCGAATCAAGACCTTCCAGTCTGAAACCAAAACTCCCAAAGCCATTCGGACTGTCCTCATAACCACCAAGGGATTGGCTCAAGGTGAACATAGTGATGATTTTTCTAAAGTGCTAACAATAAACAACTTATTTGTTGAAAACACCGAGGAAAGTTAAGCCAAACTTGCCAAAAAATTCAAAGTTTGGCGGTAAATATCTCTTTTGGAATTACTTCTTAAGGTCACAAACCTCTGGATAAAACTACAAAAACATGGTCATATAAAACGGCAAGTATTGCACCCCGTTTTCTCTCTTTTGTCAAAAATCTCACTTTTTGTTTCGTGAAAAATGTCAAAAATCGCAAAATGTTTGTCTTTTTTGTCATTTTTTGGACTTACTGATGGAAGGATAATACATCCTGAATTAACCACTTTTGCCATTTTTTAGGCCAACACCTCCTACCTTATCGAAAAAAAGTGTATCTTTGCCGTTTAATTAAAACCCAACTACAATTATGGACACCGTCACGGAGAGCCGCATGGCCATCGCCATCGCCCAAGAAGGCGGCATCGGCGTGCTGCACAAGAACATGACCATCGGCAAGCAGGCTGCCGAGGTGCGCAAGGTGAAACGCGCCGAAAACGGCATGATCAGCGACCCCGTGACCATCCACATCGACGCCACCGTGCGCGATGCCCTTAACTTGATGAGCGAATACCACATTGGAGGCATTCCCGTGGTGGACAGCAACAATGTGTTGGTCGGCATCGTCACCAATCGTGACTTGCGTTTCGAGCGCGGCTTGGAACGTCCCATCGCCGAGGTGATGACCAGCAAGGACCTCATCACCACGACTGAGGTTTCTTTCGAGAAGGCCGCCGACATCCTGCAAGAGCACAAAATCGAGAAACTGCCCGTGGTCGACAAGGACAACCATCTCGTCGGCCTTATCACTTATAAAGATATTATTAAGGTGAAGGCGCGCCCCAACGCCTGCAAGGACTCTCGCGGCCGTCTGCGTGTGGCCGCCGCCGTGGGAATTGCCGCCAACACCCTTGAACGCGCCGCCGCCTTGGTGGATGCGGGTGTGGATGCCTTGGTCGTTGACACGGCCCACGGACATTCGCAAGGTGTCATTGACATGGTGCGCAACCTGAAGAAAAACTATCAGGATATCGACATCGTGGCCGGCAACATCGCCACCGCAGAGGCCGCCAAAGCTCTCGTTGAGGCAGGTGCCGACGCCATCAAGGTGGGCATTGGTCCTGGCTCCATTTGCACGACTCGCGTGGTGGCGGGCATTGGTGTGCCGCAACTCACTGCTGTCATGGATGTGGCCAAAGCCTTGGAAGGCACCGACATTCCGCTTATCGCCGATGGTGGTATCCGCTATACGGGCGACATCGTGAAGGCCTTGGCCGCAGGTGCTTCGTCCATCATGGCGGGTTCGCTCTTTGCGGGCGTGGATGAGTCGCCGGGCGACACGATTATTTACGAAGGCCGTAAGTTCAAGACTTACAGGGGTATGGGTTCGCTGGAAGCTATGCAACAAGGCTCGAAGGACCGCTATTTCCAAGACAATGTGGAAGATGCGAAGAAACTCGTCCCCGAAGGCATCGCGGGTCGTGTTCCGTACAAAGGCACACTTGCCGAAGTCGTTTATCAGATGGTTGGCGGATTGCGTTCTGGCATGGGCTACACTGGCTCGCGCACCATCGACGACCTCAAGAAAGCCAAGTTCATCCGCATCACTAACTCAGGCATCCTCGAAAGCCATCCGCACGACGTGACCATCACCCAAGAAGCACCTAATTACAGCAAGCGCAGTTGATTTTTATACACGAATTTTCATGAATTAACCATGAATTATTCATGAATTGTTTGTTTTTTGTATTAGGCGATGTTGAGTTTCAAGAAATACAAGAACGTTGTGTATCAGATAATTGGTGCTGCAATGGAGGTTCATGGTGAGTTGAATTGGGGATTGTTGGAACCTTTGTATAATGAGGCACTTTATTTGGAACTGCTTGAAAAAGACATCTTCTGTGAGTCGGAAAAACTTCTTCCATGTTATTACAAGGGTCATAAGATGGAAAAGTACTACAAAATGGATTTGGTGGTTGGCGATATCATTGTTGAACTCAAGTCCGTCAAGGAAATCATACCCGCTCATCGTGCACAGTTGTTCAATTATTTGAGATTGACAAAAAAGCCTGTCGGATTGCTTATCAATTTTGGGCAATCCAGTCTTCAAGGCGAGCGCTATGCCTATGTTGAAGAAACGAATGAATGCGTCCTTCTCGACAAAGACATGAATCTGCTATATTCCGAATCTCCCATTTGGGACGAGGAAGATACAGAGAATGAAATTAATGAAAAATTCGTGATACATTCATGATAATTCATGTAACAATCAATTATAAAACAACAATAATTCAATTCCAATGAAAGCATCCATCTCATTCCCCGAATTATCGGAAATTCTGTTAGACAAGGCTGGCCAAAACATCTCTTTCGCCAGCGTCGACGAGAAAACCATCCATGTCACCTATCCGCTCAATCTGGGCATCATCAAGAAAGACCTCTCCGTCGACTTGATTGTCGAGGAATTGAGAGGCAGCGACTTGTTGGTGCAAATCTCAGGCGGGAAGGGCATCGAGACCCTCGTCAACACTGCCCTCAACCTCTTGAAAAACAAGATTCCGGAAGGCTTGTTGGAGAAGCAAGACAACAACCGTTTCCTGGTTCATTTAGGCACAATCGAGGAAGTGAAGTCGGTGTTCGACGCAATCACCGTGAACGACTTCCGAGTGCTTGAAGACGGCCTCCAAGTGGAAGGAGCCTTGAAGTCTTGATTCTCGCTCGCGAGATATACTATCCGCCAAATTTCATCGTTATAAAAAAATGTTGGGTGAAGTTTGGCGGTTTTTGTGTAATTTTACCGCCCGTTTCACGACATCTTTGAAAGAACAAATAGTAAAAATATCAACAATGAGAAAAGTCAACTTTTTGAAAATGTTTCTGTTAGCATCATTACTGATGCCTACAGTTTTTGCCAATGCCCAGTCGAAACTCGACAATCAGGTGCTGATGACCATTGGCGGCAAGGACATTACCGTCAAGGAATTTACTGACGTGTACGCCAAAAACAACCTCAAAGGCGATGTGATTGAGAAAAAGTCAGTTGACGAGTACATCGACCTCTTCTCCACTTTCCGCATGAAGGTGATGGAGGCCGAGGCCTTGCAATTGGACACCAACGCCAAGTTCCAAAAGGAGCTGGCCGGCTACCGCAAGCAACTCGCCAAACCTTTCATGAGCAGCGACGACATCACCGACGAGCTGATAGAAGAGGCCTATCAACGCAAGCTGAAGGATATTCGCGCCTCGCATATCCTCATCCGTTGCGACAAGAGTGCCTTGCCGTCTGATACGCTGAAGGCTTACAACAAGGCAATGGACATCCGCAAGAAAGCCCTCGCCAAAGGTGCCGACTTCGGTGACCTCGCAGTGCACTACTCCGACGACCCCTCGGCCAGAGACATGCAAGCCACTGAGCAAAGCCCCGCCCGTCCTGGCAATCGTGGCGACCTTGGCTATTTCACTGTGTTCGACATGGTGTATCCTTTCGAGACGGGAGCCTACAACACCAAGGAAGGTGAGATTTCGATGCCCGTGCGCAGCGATTTCGGATATCATATTATTAAGGTGGTCAGCGTCACCGATGCTATGGGTTCCATTCAGGCCGCACATATCTTCCTCCAGCTGCCATTCGACGCGCCCGAAGAGGATGTGGCTGCCACCAAGAAAAAGGCCGACAACATTTATGCCGAGCTGATGGCTCAGAATGGTGCCAACTGGAACGAAGCCGTCAAGAACTACACCGACGACCGTGGCACTCTGGCCCGCAACGGTGCCTTGAGTGCTTTCACTGTGAGCCGCATCGTGCCGCAGTTCATCGAGGTCTGCAAGTCGCTTGAAGTCAATGAGATTGCCAAACCCGTGCGTACCAGCTATGGCTATCATATCATCAAGCTCTTGAGCAAGTCGGGTGTCGGCACCTTCGAGAAGGAATCCAAGGGCTTGGCCGAGCGCATCGAAAAGGACATGCGTTCAAAGAAGTCGGAAGAGGTGGTGCTGAAACAAATCCGTAAGGAATACAATTTCAAGGCTAACGACAAGAACATTGAGGAGTTTATGGGCACCGTCGACAGCACCATCCTCAACAAAGCCTACGAGCCTTCCCCAAAAGCCAACATGAACGCTACGCTCTTCAGCATCAATGGCGAAGAGACCAAGGTGAGCGAGTTTGTGAGCTATATCAAGGAAAACATGACCCTACAGAAATATGTGACACCAGCCACATACGCCTATCAGCTTTATGAGACCTTCTCCAACCAAAAGACGATGGACTATGCTGACGCACATCTTGAGGAGAAATATCCTGAGTTTGCCGCTCTGGTGCAGGAATATCGCGATGGCATCCTCCTCTTCGACTTGATGGACCGCGAGGTTTGGAGCAAGGCCGTGAAAGACACGGTTGGTTTGCAGGCCTATCATGAGCGTCATGCCGAAAAGTACATGTGGGACGATCGCGCCAAAGCCACCGTCGTGACGGTGACACGACAAGAGTCACTGCCCAAGGTGAAGGCCCTCATCGATGCCGGTACACCGCTCGATAGCCTTCGCAGTGTCATCCAACGTGATACCATTAACTATGTTTACGTCCGCCAAGGCTACTATCAGCACGGCGACAACCAGTTTGTTGACCAAACCGAGTGGAAGGTGGGCGTGAGCAACGAGATTCCCTCCACCGTCGACGAAACAACGACGCTCGTCTTTATCCGCGAGTTGCGCAAACCCGAGCCGAAGACCTTGAAGGAAGCCCGTGGCCTCGTCACTTCTGACTATCAAGTGGAGTTGGAAGAGAATTGGGTGAAGACGCTGAAAGAGAAATATCCCGTCAAGGTGGACGAGAAAGTGTTGGAAAAAGTCAGAAAACTCTATCAATGAGGCAACTGCGGTTGTTTGCGGGCTTGTCTTTCCTGCTGTTTTTGGCGGGTTGCGATTTCTTTCAGCAGAAGGCGAAGGAGGTTGTCGTGGCCGAGTGCTACGGCAAGTATCTCTATGAGTCTGACTTGAAAGGCATCGTGCCTGAACATGCCTCCATCATGGACAGCCTGCAACGCATCAACTCTTTCATCGACTCTTGGATTGAGCGTCAGGTGCTGCTGCATCAGGCAGAGACCAATCTGAGCAAGGAACAGCTCGACCTCAAGAAGCAGATGGAGGAATACCGCAATTCGCTCGTCATGTATGCCTACGAAACCCAACTCATCAACCAGAAATTGGATACTGTGGTCAGCGAGGACGAAATCTCTGCCTACTACGAAGAAAACAAGGAGGACTTCCAGTTGCGCAACACGATGGTCAGGGCGGTCTACGTCGTTTTGAAGGAAGACTGCGACGAAAAGAAGGCTTTTCACGAGCTGATGAGCGACCCCGACACACTGCTGCTCCAAAACCTTGATGCACTCTCGGCCAATTGCGCCGAAAAAAGCTACCTCGACGTGGACAGCTGGATGCGCCTCGACGACCTGACCCGCATCATCCCGATGGAAATCCTCAACCCTGAAATCTTACTCAAGCGCAACCGATTCGTGACACTTGAGTCCGACGAATACACTTACATGGTGCGTTTCGAGGAATATCTGCTTGAGAAAAGCATCTCGCCCCTCGTCCTTGTGCGCGACAACATCCGCAGCGTCATCCTGACCCAGCGCAAGCAGCAACTCATTGAACGAATGAAAGCCGCAACCTACGCAAAAGCCAGACGCGAACACGCCTTCGCGAAATATGTCGGAACAACGATAATGGAGAAGGTGGATTAGAGGTTTGAATGTGACTCGTAAATCTGAAATCTTGAAATTGAAATGTTGAAAATATGAAACGAAACCTAATCATCGCAGCATTGACCCTTCTGACCCTTTCGGTGATGGCTCAAAACCGTCAGCCGCAGGTGGTCGACAAGGTGGTGGCCGTGGTGGGACAAAACATCATCCTGCAATCGGAAATCGAGAACCAGTATATGCAGTACAGGCTCAATGGCTTGTCGGGTTCAGGGCAGGCCATCCGTTGCCAGATTCTTGAAGACCTGCTGCTTCAAAAACTCATGCTCAACCAAGCTGAAATGGATAGCATCACCGTGACCGACGACCAAGTGGAGGCCGAGATGAACGAGCGTATGCGTTACTTTATCGCTCGCATGGGCTCGCAGGAGAAACTTGAGGAGTATTTCAACAAGACCATCTCCGAAATCAAGGACGAAGTACGGCGCTCAATGAAAGATGACCTGCTGCAACGGCGTGTGCAAACGAGCATCATGGAAGGCATCGTCGTCACCCCAAAGGAAGTGAAGACTTTTTTCCGCAGCATCCCTGCCGACAGCATTCCGATGGTTGACGAGGAATATGAGATTGCTCAGATTGTGAAGCGTCCGCCCGTCAGCCTCGACGAGAAGCTGCAAGTGAAAGACCGCCTGTATCAAATCCGCAAGCGCATCCTTGACGGCGAAAGCAGTTTTTCGACGATGGCCGTGCTCTATTCCGAAGACCCAGGCTCGGCCCGTATGGGCGGCGAACTCGGTTTAACGGGCAAGGGCGTTTGGGCTACCGAGTTTGAGAATGTGGCTTTCAACTTGCATGATGGCGAGATTTCCGATGTGGTGGAGACCGAATTTGGCTTCCATATCATCCAACTGATTGAACGCCGCGATCAGGCCGTCAACTGCCGACACATCCTGCTCACCGCCAAAGTGCCTGTCGAGGCCTTGGAGGAGGCGCAAAATCATTTGGACTCGGTGGCTGGCCTCATCCGCAACGGTGATATGACCTTTGAGGAAGCCTGCCTCAAGTTCAGCGACGACGACACGAAACAAAACGGAGGCTACCTGACCCATCCTATGACCAGTGGCAAACGTTTGAGTTTGAAAGATATGCAGAGCTTGAGCGAGGACTTTCCCGAGTTCAAGAACCTGCCTTTCGTCATCAGTCGTTTAGGCATCGACGAGGTGAGCGACCCCGTGCCGATGACCACCAATGAGAAGAAGGACGCCTTCCGCCTTGTGGTGGTGAAAAAGAAGATAGCGGCTCACCGCGCCAACCTCAAGGACGACTACAGTCTTATCCAAAACTGGGCTCTTAATAAGAAGAAACAAGAAGCCATCGGGAAGTGGGTGGAAGAGAAGGCCAAGAAAGCCTACATCCGCATCGATGAAAACTTCGACAATTGCAACTTTTACTACGATTGGAACCTTGAACAATGACAAACCTGTATAATTCCGACGTCGACGGTGCCAAGGCATTGGTCGAGAAATATGAAGCCCTGCGCCGCGAGACCGCCAAGGTCATCGTGGGACAGCAGGACATTATCCACGATACCATCCTCTCCATTTTCTGCCAAGGCCACGTGCTTTTGGTGGGTGTCCCTGGGTTGGCCAAAACTTTGTTGGTCAATACGATAGGAAAGGCTTTGGGCTTGACTTTCAGCCGTATCCAATTCACTCCCGACCTGATGCCCTCCGACATCGTTGGCACGGAGATTCTTGACGAGTCGCGGCAGTTCAAGTTCATCAAAGGCCCCGTGTTCGCCAACATCATCCTTGCCGACGAAATCAACCGCACACCGCCCAAGACGCAAGCCGCCTTGCTTGAGGCCATGCAGGAGAAGAGCGTCACCGTTTCGGGCAAGACCTACAAATTGCAGGAGCCGTTTTTCGTCCTTGCCACACAAAATCCTATCGAGCAGGAAGGCACTTATCCCTTGCCTGAGGCCCAGTTGGACCGTTTCATGTTCAACCTCATGCTCGACTATCCTTCGTATGAAGAGGAAATCGACATCGTGAAGAACACCACGATAGGGAAGGAGATTGAAGTGAAGGCTGTGCTCTCGCCTGAGGAGATTGTCTATTTCCAACAGTTGGTGCGTCGTGTGCCAGTGCCCGACAACGTGTACGAATACGCCGTCAACTTGGTAGCCAAAACCCGTCCGAATACGACCAAGGCGCATGATTGGGCCAATCGTTACCTGAGCTGGGGTGCGGGTCCTCGTGCCTCTCAATACCTTATCATCGGTGCCAAGGCCAATGCACTTTTGGAGGGTAAGTATTCGCCTGACATTGAGGACGTGCAGCGCGTCGCCGTGCCTATTTTGCGCCATCGTATCATCCGCAACTACACCGCCGAAGCCGAAGGAATCGGCATCGAACAGATTATCGACCAGTTGAAATAAGGTAAAAGTAGGGTAGGGGAAAATTATTTTTCAAGGAATTGTCAACGTAAAAGAAAAAGTTGTACTTTTGCGCCCTCAAATCAACCTAATTATCAACCATTAAAAAGAAGGAAGTGTTTTAAAATGATTATTATTCCTGTAAAAGAAGGCGAAAGCATCGACAGAGCTTTGAAGCGCTACAAGAGAAAGTATGAAAAGACCGGCGTCGTGAAAGAATTGCGCGCACGCCAACAATTCACCAAGCCGTCAGTCATCAAGCGTGCACAACTGATGAAAGCCATCTACGTGCAAAAACTCCGTCAGGCTGAAGAGAATATGTAATTCGCCCCAAGGGAAAAATAATTTTTTTGGACGAAACTTCGCTGTGAATGGGAATTTTCCCTAATTTTACAGCGAAGTTTTTATATGCTCGTCGATAAGTTCATATTATACCTCAAAGCCGAGAAGCGTTTCTCAATGCTCACCGTCGATGCCTACCAAAGCGATATGCAGCAATTCATTGAGTATATGAGAGATAACTACGAGACCACCGACTTGACCGAAGTCAGCACTGTGATGGTGAAGTCGTATCTTGTCCATCTCAAGGCGAAAAACTTGTCGAACCGCAGCATCAACCGCAAGCTGACCACCTTGCGCACCTTTTATAAATATTGTTTGCGCGAAAACCTTATTGAGAAAACACCCATGACCGGAATCAAGTCGCTCAGGCAGGATAAGGTGTTGCCTAAGTTCGTCACGGAGTCTGATATTAATAAGGTATCGTTTGCCGATGACGACGGCTTTGCCACCCATCGCGACAGGCTGCTCTTTGAGCTGCTTTATCAGACGGGGATGCGTCAGGCAGAGTTGCGCGGATTGGTTGACAGTGACGTCGACCGTGCCGGACTTTTGCTGAAAGTTCACGGCAAGCGCAATAAAGATCGGCTTGTGCCGTTATCACATCAGATGATACGCTTGATTGAGCAATATCAAACCGTGCGCGAGGCTGCATTTGCGAGCCATGCCGACCGTCTGCTTCTCAACGACAGGGGAGAGGTGATGTCGCCCTATTTCGTATATAATAAGGTGCATCACATGCTGGAGGGTGTCACCACGTTAAAGCAGAAAAGTCCACATGTGTTGCGTCACACTTTCGCCACCCATTTGCTTGACGAAGGTGCGAGCCTCGTCGCCATCCAAAAACTCTTGGGTCACGAAGACCTTGCCACCACGCAGGTCTATGCCCATACCACAATCGAACAACTAAAGAAAATCCATAAACAAGCCCACCCGAAAGGGTGATTAAAAGAAAGGAGTTTATTATGAAAGTTTTGATCAATTCAGTTCACTTCAAGGCTGACCAAAAACTTGAAGACTTCATCACGCAGAAAGTGGAAAAGCTTTGCGCCAAGTACAGCGAAGTAATCAGCGCAGAGGTTACCCTGAAACTCGACAACACCGACACCCCCGAGAACAAGATTGCAGACATCCGTCTCGTCCTTCGCGGCGACGACCTTTACGCCAGCAAACAAAGCAAGTCGTTCGAGGAATCCGTCGACGCCTGCATCGACGCTCTGAAGAAGCAACTCGAGAAATACAAGGGCAAAACCGCCAAGTGAGCCTTTGCCGATGAACCATTTCAACCCTATTAATTGAACAAAGCCAGCCCCAAGACACGGGGTTGGCTTCTTTTTTGGATAAATTTTTTATTTGTTATTATGTTGATTTACAATAAAATAAGAAATTTTTCATGAATTTTTTCGAAAAAAAAGGAGAAAACGCATTGTCAATTCAGGAAAAAGGTCTATTTTTGCACACCTTTTCGGAAAGAAAAGGACGGCAAAACAAAGCAAATCGTTCTTTCACATCATGCCGGTATAACTCAGTTGGTAGAGTAGCTGATTTGTAATCAGCCTGTCGGCGGTTCGAGTCCGTCTACCGGCTCAGTTAAGACGGGGGAGTCGCATAGTGGCAATTGCAACAGACTGTAAATCTGTCCGGGAATCCGTTCGGTGGTTCGAGTCCACCCTCCCCCACAAGTCAAGCGGAAGTAGCTCATTTGGCAGAGCGAAAGCCTTCCAAGCTTTAGGTGGCGGGTTCGAGCCCCGTCTTCCGCTCAGATGATTGACAAGCCGATGTAGCTCAGCGGTAGAGCACTTCCTTGGTAAGGAAGGGGTCGGGAGTTCAATTCTCCCCATCGGCTCGATTTTTTGTGGATAAGAGTTCATAACCTTAAATAGAAACAAAATGGCAAAAGAAAAATTCGAAAGAACTAAACCGCACGTCAACATTGGTACTATCGGCCACGTTGACCACGGCAAGACCACTTTGACCGCTGCTATTACCCTGCACCTTGCAAAGAAGGGTTTGTCAGAGGTCAAGAGCTTCGACTCCATCGACTCCGCTCCGGAAGAGAAGGAGAGAGGTATCACCATCAATACCGCTCACGTTGAGTATCAGACCGAGAAGCGTCACTACGCTCACGTCGACTGCCCTGGCCACGCTGACTATGTGAAGAACATGGTTACTGGTGCTGCTCAGATGGACGGTGCTATCATCGTTGTTGCCGCCACCGACGGTCCCATGCCTCAAACCCGTGAGCACATCTTGCTCGCCCGTCAGGTTGGTGTGCCGCGCCTCGTGGTGTTCCTGAACAAGTGCGACCTTGTTGACGATGAGGAGTTGCTCGAATTGGTTGAGATGGAAGTCCGTGACCTCCTTGGCAAGTACGAATTCGACGCCGACAATACACCTATCATCCGTGGCTCCGCTCTGGGTGCCCTGAATGATGACCCGAAGTGGACCCCCGCCATCGACCAACTGATGGACGCTTGCGACACTTGGCAAACCGTTCCTGATGCCTATCGAGGACGTGTTCTCCATCACTGGCCGTGGTACCGTTGCTACCGGTCGTATCGAGACTGGCGTCATCCACGTTGGTGATCCCGTCGAAATCCTTGGTATGGGTGCCGAGAAACTGAAGTCAGTCGTTACCGGTGTGGAAATGTTCCGCAAGATTTTGGACGAAGGTGAAGCTGGCGATAACGCAGGTCTGCTGCTCCGTGGTATCGATAAGGACGAAATCCGCCGTGGTATGGTTATTGCCAAGCCCGGTTCGGTGAAGCCTTACCACCACTTCAAGGGTCAGGTTTACGTCCTGAGCAAGGAAGAAGGTGGCCGTCACACCCCGTTCCGTAACAAGTATCGTCCTCAGTTCTACTTCAGAACTACCGACGTGACTGGTGAAATCACCCTGCCTGATGGTATGGAGATGGTCATGCCTGGCGACCACGTCACCATCGACGTTAAGTTGATTGCTGACATCGCCATGGACAAGGGTCTCCGCTTCGCTATCCGTGAAGGTGGCCGTACCGAACACCCACCCTTATCCTACGGGCGTAGCTCAGTTGGTAGAGCATCGGTCTCCAAAACCGAGTGTCGAGAGTTCGAGCCTTTCCGCCCGTGCTTTTTATAAAGGTTCAATAGTAAGATGAAAATAGTAAACTACATTAAAGAGTGCTACACAGAACTCAAGGAAAAGGTCACATGGCCTACCTGGAGCGAACTCAGAAGTAGCGTTATCGTTGTGTCCATTGCTTCCCTGATCATCGCCTTGGTGGTGTTCTTGATGGACTTTTCTTTCCAACATCTTTTGGAGGCGTTTTACAGACTCTTCTGATTGTATGTGTATTGAATCTTGATGAGCATTTAGTAACTTGTTAAACTGACAGGAAGAGATGAGCGAGTCAAACGAAAAGAAATGGTATGTAGTGAAGGCCATTACGGGTAAGGAGAAAAAGGTAAAGGAATACCTTGAGTCCGAAATCAAGAGGCTGAATCTGCAGGATCTCATTTCCACCGTGTTGATCCCAACCGAGAAGTACTACGAGGTGAAGAATGGCAAGAAGGTGAGCAAAGAGCGCAACTACTTGCCAGGTTATCTGCTTGTGGAGGCTGTCTTGGTTGGTGAGGTCGTTCATGTGATCAAGAACACACCTAACGTGATTGGTTTCTTGGGCACCAAAGGTGAGCCCGACCCGTTGCGCCCGCTTGAGGTTCAGCGCATCCTCGGAAAGGTGGATGAGCTGCAAAGCATGGGGGCCGCCAGCGATGTCACGTTCATGGTGGGTCAGTCGGTCGTGGTCAATGATGGTCCTTTCAGCACCTTCAACGGCATCATCGAAGAGGTGAATGAGGAGAAGAAGAAGCTGAAGGTTTCCGTGAAGATATTTGGCCGCAAGACCCCATTGGAGTTGAGCTTCTTCCAAGTCAAGTTGGAGAGTTAATGGATGTGAGTTAAAATTGTTGCCTAATTATTAAAGGAAAAGCAAAAATGGCAAAAGAAGTAAGCGGATTAATCAAACTGCAGATTAAAGGAGGAGCCGCGAATCCCGCTCCGCCCGTCGGCCCTGCTTTGGGTTCGAAGGGTGTGAACATCATGGAATTCTGCAAGCAGTTCAATGCCCGTACGCAGGATCAGGCTGGCAAGGTGTTGCCCGTCATCATCACTGTGTATAAGGACAAGTCTTTCGATTTCATCGTGAAGGCTTCGCCCGTGGCGGTCTCCATCATCGAGGCTGCGAAGATCAAAGGCGGATCCAAAGAACCCAACCGTACGAAAGTCGGTTCGTTGACTTGGGACCAAGTGAGAGAAATCGCCACCAACAAGATGAAGGACATGAATTGCTTCACCATTGAGTCAGCCATGTCGATGGTCGCTGGTACGGCCAGAAGCATGGGAGTGAAGGTTACAGGCGAATCACCTTTAAAGAAAGACTAAGTCTTCAATGCATTTGTAGAACAAACAAAAAGTAAGTTAAATGTCAAAAGTATCCAAACAGAGGAAAGAAGCTTTGGCTAAGTTCGACAAAAGCAAGATCTACTCCTTAAGCGAAGCGGTTGATATCGTAAAACAGATCACCTACACCAAATTCGATGCTTCAGTCGACCTGAACATCCGTTTGGGCGTCGACCCCCGCAAGGCCAACCAAATGGTGCGCGGCTCGGTGACGTTGCCTCACGGAACAGGTAAGGTGGTGCGTGTCTTGGTTCTCTGCAACCCCGACAAGGCACAAGAGGCTTTGGATGCAGGCGCTGATTACGTCGGTCTGGATGAGTACATCCAAAAGATCAAGGACGGTTGGACCGATATCGACGTTGTGATTACCACGCCCAATATCATGCCTAAAGTTGGTGCGCTCGGTCGTATCCTCGGTCCCCGTGGATTGATGCCGAACCCCAAGACGGGCACTGTGACGATGGAGGTTGGTAAAGCTGTGCAAGAGGTGAAGGCCGGTAAGATCGACTTCAAGGTCGACAAGTACGGCATCATCAACTGCGGAGTCGCCAAGGTCAGCTTCTCTCCCGAAAAGATTGTGGATAACGCTAAGGAACTGATCCAAACCGTTATCAAGTTGAAACCAGCCGCTGCCAAAGGTACGTACATGAAGAGTGTATATATCTCCAGCACGATGAGCCCGGGTGTGCAAGTCGATGTCAAATCAGTGTCAAACTAAATTGAAAGGAATTTGTTGATATGAGAAAAGAAGATAAACAAGTCCTCATCGACTCCATGCTTGGCCAGCTGCAGGCTTGCCCGAATTTCTATCTGACCGACATTTCCGACCTCAACGCCGAGAAGACCAGTCAGCTGAGAAGGCAATGCTTCAACAGTGGTGTGAAATTGGTTGTTGTCAAGAACGCCCTCTTCCAGAAGGCTATGGAACGCATGGAAAAGGACTACGAAGGTCTCTATGACGTTCTGAAAGGACAAACTGCCGTGATGTTTTGCGAGACCGGCAACGCTCCCGCCAAACTGATCAAAAACTTCCGCAAGACCAATGACCGTCCCATCCTGAAGGGCGCCTACATTGAGGAATGCTGCTACATTGGCGACGACATGGTCGACACCTTGTGCAACATCAAGTCGAAGAACGACCTCATTGCCGACGTCATCGCCTTGCTGCAATCGCCGATGAAGAACGTCATCAGCGCACTGCAATCGGGTGGCCACAAGCTGAGCGGAGTGCTCGAAACCCTGTCGGAAAGACCAGAATAAGAAATATTGAATGTGAGATTCATTCGGAAAAACAAAGCAAGTATTAACAATTAAAAAATAAAAGTAAAATGGCAGATCTTAAAGCTTTTGCTGAACAATTAGTCAATCTTACCGTGAAGGAAGTGAACGAACTCGCTAACATCCTGAAGGAAGAATACGGTATCGAACCCGCAGCCGCTGCTGTCGCAGTTGCTGCTCCTGCTGCCGGTGGCGCTGCTGCCGCTGCTGAAGAAAAGACTTCTTTCGATGTCATCCTGAAGAGCGCCGGTGCCCAGAAGCTCGCCGTCGTGAAGCTGGTGAAGGAACTCACGAGCCTTGGCCTGAAGGAAGCTAAGGAACTCGTCGACGCAGCTCCGAAACCCATCAAGGAAGGCGTGAGCAAAGACGAAGCCAATGCACTGAAAGCCCAACTCGAAGAGGCCGGTGCAGAGGTCGAAGTGAAATAAATAGGATTCGTATCCGTCAACAACGGCATTATAACCTCAGATCCGGGTGGAAATTCGGGTCTGAGGTTTGGTGTCGATTTTTCGCTTATAGCGAAAGCACCCTTTTCCCTTTAGTTCGTCTTTCCCAATTCATCACTTAAAAAAACAACTACTTTGGCTACAAAATCAACTGAAAGAATCAGCTTCGCGTCCATCAAGAAGCCTTTCGACTACCCTGATTTCCTTGACATCCAGCTCCAGTCTTTCCAGGATTTCTTCCAATTGGAAACCAATCCCGACAACAGGAAAAACGAAGGACTGTACAAGGTTTTCGCCGAAAACTTCCCCATCACCGATGCAAGGGGCAATTTTACTTTAGAGTTCCTCGACTATTACATCGACGCACCGCGCTACAGCATCGCGGAATGCATCGAGCGTGGACTCACCTATAGCGTTCCTCTGAAAGCCAAACTGAAGCTGTCGTGCAACGACGAGGAACATGAAGATTTTGAAACAGTTGTCCAAGACGTCTATTTAGGCATGATCCCCTACATGACGCCCCAAGGCACCTTCGTCATCAACGGCGCCGAGCGCGTGGTGGTTTCGCAACTGCACCGCTCGCCTGGCGTGTTTTTCGGACAGAGCCAACACTCCAACGGTACGATGCTTTACTCCGCCCGTATCATCCCTTACAAGGGCGCATGGATGGAGTTCTCGACCGACATCAACAATGTGATGTACGCCTACATCGACCGTAAGAAGAAGTTGCCCATCACAACCTTGCTGCGCGCCATCGGCTATGAGAGCGACAAGGACATCCTCGACATCTTCAACCTCGCCGAAGAGGTGAAGGTTTCGAAGGCAGGACTGAAGCGTGTGCTGGGCCGTAAATTGGCCGCCCGCGTGGTGCACACTTACCTTGAGGACTTCGTCAACGAGGACACTGGCGAGTTGGTCTCCATCGAGCGTAACGAAATCATCCTCGAACGCGACACAGTGCTGGAAGACGACCATATCCAGCGCATCGTCGACAGCGGCGTGAAGACCGTGCTGCTGCACCCCGAGGAGACACGCGACGAGAACGACCGCGTTTCGGACTACTCCGTCATCTTCAAGACCTTAGAGAAAGACACCTGTAACTCGGAAAAAGAAGCTGTCGAATATATCTATCGCCAACTGCGCAACGCCGAGCCGCCCGATGAGGAAACGGCCCGTGGCATCATCGACAAGCTGTTCTTCTCCGACAAGAGATATGACCTCGGACTGGTGGGCCGCTACCGTATCAACCGCAAGCTCGGCCTCACCATCCCTGATGATGTGAAGGTTCTGACCAAGGAAGACATCATCGCCATTATCAAGTATTTGGTTGAACTGCTGAGCAGCAAGGCCGAAATCGACGATATCGACCACTTGAGCAACCGTCGTATCCGCACTGTGGGCGAGCAACTTGCCGCACAGTTCGGCGTGGGTCTGGCTCGTATGGCCCGTACCATTCGTGAACGTATGAATGTGCGTGACAATGAGGTGTTTACGCCCATCGACTTGATCAACGCCAAGACGTTGTCGTCGGTCATCAACTCATTCTTCGGCACCAATCAATTGTCGCAGTTCATGGACCAAACCAACCCGCTGTCGGAAATCACGCACAAGCGTCGTATCTCCGCTCTGGGTCCTGGCGGTCTGTCGCGCGACCGTGCCGGATTCGAGGTGCGTGACGTGCACTATACCCACTATGGCCGCCTTTGCACCATTGAGACACCTGAAGGCCCCAACATCGGTCTGATTTCGTCTCTTTGCGTGTTCGCCAAAATCAACGACCTCGGTTTCATCGAGACTCCTTATCGTGAGGTGCATGACGGTGTGGTGGATTTCCGCAAGAAGCCCATATACCTCACAGCCGAATTGGAAGAAGACAAGATTATCGCACAGGCCACCACGCCTGTCGACAAGGATGGCCGTTTCATCGACCAAAATATCAAAGCTCGTTATGTAGCTGACTATCCTATCGTTACGCCTGAAGAGATTCAGCTGATGGATGTTGGCCCCAACCAAATCGCTTCTATCGCCGCTTCATTGATTCCGTTCTTGGAGCACGACGACGCCAACCGTGCCTTGATGGGCTCGAACATGATGCGTCAAGCCGTGCCGCTGATGAATCCCGAAAGTCCCATTGTGGGAACAGGCATTGAGCGCTCGGTGGCTCGCGACTCGCGTATTCTCATCACCGCCGAGGGCGAGGGTGAGGTCATCTTCGTTGATTCGAAGAAGATCGTCGTCCGTTACGACCGCACTGACGAGCAGCGCCTTGTGAGCTTCGAAGACGACGTGAAGACCTATAACCTTACGAAATACACGCGTACCAACCAGAACACGAGCATCAACATCAAGCCTATTGTCCGCAAGGGCGACCATGTGACCAAAGGCATGATTATGACCGAAGGCTATGCCACCCAGAACGGTGACCTTGCATTGGGCCGCAACTTGAAAGTGGCCTTCATGCCTTGGAAGGGTTACAACTATGAGGACGCCATCGTGATTTCGGAGCGCATCGTGAAGGAAGACCTGTTCACCTCTGTACATATTGAGGAATTCACCCTTGAGGTGCGCGACACGAAGCGTGGCTTGGAAGAGCTGACCAACGACATCCCGAATGTGAGTGCCGATGCCACCAAGGACTTGGACGAGCACGGTATCATCCGCGTGGGTGCCGAGGTGAAGGAAGGCGACATCCTTGTGGGTAAGATTACCCCGAAAGGTGAGACCGACCCGACACCTGAAGAGAAGCTGCTCCGCGCCATCTTCGGCGACAAGGCCGGCGATGTGAAGAACGCCTCGTTGAAGGCTGGTCCTTCGATGAAGGGTGTGGTCATCGGCAAGCGCCTCTTCTCTCGTCTGCAAAAGGACCGCAAGGCCCGCGCCAAGGACAAGGAAGACATCGCAAAGATCGATGCCGCCTGCAACAAGGAACTGAACGCCTTGAAGGAATTGCTGGTTGAAAAGCTGATGACGCTGCTCAATGGCCGCGTGTCGTCGGGTGTCAACAACAACTTCAAGGAACCGTTGATTCCCAAGAAGGCGAAGTTCACCGTCAAGGCTTTGATGGATATTGATTATATGACCGTCAATCCCAACAAGTGGACGACTGACGACAAGGTCAATAAGATGATTGGTGCCATCATCGACAACTACACCGTGAAGCACAAGGAAATCGAAGGCCGCTACAACCGCGAGAAGTATGTGGCCAGCGTCGGCGACGAGTTGCCCAACGGCATCGTTCAGATGGCCAAAGTCTATGTGGCCAAGAAGCGCAAGCTGATGATTGGTGACAAGATGGCCGGTCGTCACGGCAACAAGGGTATCGTTTCGAGAATTGTCCGTGCCGAGGACATGCCGTTCTTGGCCGACGGTACTCCGGTCGACATCGTGTTGAACCCCTTGGGCGTGCCTTCGCGTATGAACCTCGGTCAGATTTACGAGACCGTGCTCGGCTGGGCCGGACATGAACTCGGACTGAAGTTCGCCACCCCGATTTTCGACGGTGCCACACTTGAAGAAATCAACGCATACATGGAAAAGGCGGGCCTGCCTGCCAACGGACGTATGCAACTCTACGACGGCGAGACCGGCGAGCCTTTCGACCAGCCTGCCACCGTGGGTTACATCTACATGCTGAAGTTGCACCACATGGTCGACGACAAGATGCATGCCCGTTCCATCGGACCTTACTCCCTCATCACGCAGCAGCCTCTTGGCGGTAAAGCCCAGTTCGGTGGCCAGCGTTTCGGTGAAATGGAAGTCTGGGCCCTTGAAGCCTTCGGTGCCAGCAACGTGCTTCAGGAAATCCTGACGGTGAAGTCGGACGACGTGAACGGACGTGCCAAGGCATACGAGGCCATCGTCAAGGGCGACAATATGCCAATCCCGAGCATCCCCGAATCCTTCAACGTGTTGATTCACGAGCTTCGTGGCTTGGGCTTGGAGATTACTTTCAAGGACAAGAAAGGCAAAGTCTTGAACTGATGTATTGTATAACGACAGTAAATGCATAGAATATGGTGAATAACAACATAGTAAACAGCAATTTCGATAGCATTACGGTGAGTTTGGCCTCGCCCGAATCGATTCTTGCCCGTTCGCATGGCGAAGTGTTGAAACCGGAAACCATCAACTACCGCACCTACAAGCCTGAACGTGACGGCTTGTTCTGCGAGAGGATTTTCGGACCAGTGAAAGACTGGGAATGCCACTGCGGAAAATACAAGCGCATCCGTTACAAGAACATCATCTGCGACCACTGCGGCGTGGAGGTGACTGAGAAGAAAGTCCGTCGTGAGCGCATGGGACACATCTCTTTGGTGGTTCCCGTGGCCCACATCTGGTATTTCCGTTCGTTGCCCAACAAGATTGGTGCCCTTTTGGGCATCCCCACCAAGAAACTCGATGCCATCATCTATTATGAGCGTTACATCGTGATTCAAGGCGGTGCTTTGGAAGGCAGCACGATCCCGAATGACAACGAAGGCCGCAAGGTGACGAAGGGCGAATTCCTGACGGAAGAGGAATACCTCGACCTGATGGAAACGTTGCCCGTTGAGAACCAGTATCTGCCTGAGGATGACCCGAATAAGTTCGTCGCCAAGATGGGTGCCGATGCTCTTTACGACCTCCTTTCTAAACTCAACATCGACGAAGAGGCCAACCGTCTCCGTGCCGAAGCCAACGAAGTGAGGGCTCAACAGAAGAAACAGGAATTGCTCAAGCGCCTGCAAGTGTTTGAGGCTTTCCGTGAGGCCAACCGCCACATGGAGAACCATCCCGAGTGGATGATCATGAAGGTGATTCCTGTGACGCCGCCCGACCTGCGTCCTTTGGTGCCGTTGGATGGCGGACGTTTTGCCACTTCCGACTTGAACGACCTCTATCGTCGTGTCATCATTCGTAACAACCGTCTGAAACGACTCATCGAAATCAACGCGCCTGACGTCATCATGCGTAATGAGAAGCGTATGTTGCAAGAGGCTGTCGACTCATTGTTCGACAACTCGCGCAAGTCGAGTGCAGTGAAGACGGATTCTAACCGTCCGCTCAAGTCGTTGAGCGACAGCTTGAAAGGTAAGCAAGGTCGTTTCCGTCAGAACCTGCTGGGTAAGCGTGTCGACTATTCTGGCCGTTCGGTCATCGTGGTCGGTCCCGACCTGAGCATGAACGAGTGCGGTCTGCCCAAGGACATGGCCGCCGAGCTGTTCAAGCCTTTCGTGATCCGCAAGCTCATTGAGCGCGGCATTGTCAAGACCGTGAAGTCGGCCAAGAAGATTGTCGACCGCAAGGATCCCGTCGTTTACGACATCCTTGAGAACATCCTGAAAGGTCACCCGATTCTGCTGAACCGTGCTCCTACGCTGCACCGTTTGGGTATCCAAGCGTTCCAACCGAAGCTCATCGAGGGTAAAGCCATCCGTCTGCACCCGTTGGTGTGTACCGCTTTCAACGCTGACTTCGACGGTGACCAGATGGCTGTGCATGTGCCGTTGGGCAATGCCGCCGTTTTGGAGGCCCAAATCCTGATGTTAGCTTCGCACAACATCTTGAACCCCTCGAATGGTGCGCCTATCACGCTGCCTTCGCAGGACATGGTTCTTGGTCTGTACTATATCACCAAACCGCGCAAGAGCACGCCTGATCATCCTGTTAAAGGTGAGGGCATGTCGTTCTATTCGCCGGAAGAGGTGATCATCGCCTACAACGAAGGCCGCGCCGACATGCACGCCGTCATTAAGGTGCGCGTGAATGTCCGCGAAGGCAATCAGTTGGTCAGAAAGCTTGTTGAGACCACCGTGGGTCGTGTTATCTTCAACCAAGTGGTTCCCGATGACTTCGGTTTCATCAACGAACTGCTTACGAAGAAGTCGCTGCGTACCATCGTCGGTGACATGGTGCGTATGGAAGGCACTGCTGTGACGACCAAGTTCCTTGACGACATCAAGAACATGGGTTATTATCAGGCTTACAAGGGTGGTTTGTCGTTCAACTTGGGTAACGTCCTCGTTCCTGAAGTGAAGGGCAAGCTCATCGACGATGCCAACGCCAAGGCCGCCGAAATTCGTGAGTACGAGAAGATGGGCTTCATGGGTCCCAACGAGCGTTACAACCAAATCGTCGACCTTTGGACTGAGGTCAACACCAACTTGACCCAGGCCGTGATGAAGGTCTTGTCGAGCGACGACCAAGGTTTCAACCCTGTGTATATGATGTTGCATTCTGGTGCTCGTGGTTCCGAGGCTCAGGTGTCGCAGCTGTGCGGCATGAGAGGCCTGATGGCCAAGCCTATGAAGGCTGGTTCGGGCGGTGCTGAAATCATCGAGAACCCGATTCTTTCCAACTTCCAGGAAGGTCTGTCGGTGTTGGAGTACTTCATCTCCACACACGGTGCCCGTAAGGGTTTGGCCGATACCGCTCTGAAGACCGCTGACGCTGGTTATCTGACCCGTCGTCTGGTCGACGTGGCGCACGATGTCATCATCACTGAGAAGGACTGCGGCACGTTGCGTGGCATGACCATCAGCCGTGGTGAGGAAATCAAGGAACCTGGCAAGCACTCCTTATTATATGACCGCATCCTTGGCCGTGTGGCTTTGCATGACGTGTTCCATCCGCAAACGGGTGAACTCATCGTGCCCAGCGGCGAGGAAATCAACGAAACTTTGGCAGAAGCCATCGACGAATCCCCGTTGGAGAGCGTCGAAATCCGTTCCGTGCTGACGTGCGAGTCGAAGCGTGGCGTGTGCGCCAACTGCTACGGTCGTAATCTGTCGTCTGCAAAACTGGTGCAAAAAGGTGAGGCTGTGGGCGTTATCGCTGCCCAGTCCATCGGTGAGCCTGGTACCCAGCTGACCCTGCGTACCTTCCACAGCGGTGGTAAGGCTTCGAAGGGCCTTGTGGCCAACAGCACCGATGCCAAGTATGACGGCTACCTCGAAATCGACGAGTTGCGTTCGGTTGAGGTCAACAAGGAGAACGACAGCTACCAAGTGGTCATTGGCCGTTCCGCTGAATTGAAGCTCCACGACAACCATACTGGCGTCGTCCTGATGACGACCAACATCCCTTATGGTGCCAAGTTGTTCTTCAAGTCGGGCGACCAAGTGAAGAAAGGCGACAAGATTTGCGAATGGGATCCTTACAACGCCACCATCGTTTCCGAGCACAGTGGTAAGGTGCGCTTCCAGAATGTCATCGAAGGCGTGACTTACCGCAACGAGACCATCGCTGAGACGGGCTTCATCGAGCGCGTCATTATCGAAGGTCGTCGTGGTGTCGGTGCGCGTAACCCGCTCATTGAGATTGTCACCGAAGACGGCGAAGTCATTGTTTCCTACGACTTGCCTGTCGATGCCCACGTCGTTGTGGACGAAGGCGAGACTATCGCAGCCGGCGACCAGTTGGTTCGTATCCCGCGTAACGTCTCTGGCGGCGGTGATATCACTGGCGGTCTGCCGCGTGTGCAGGAGCTGTTTGAGGCCCGTAACTCCATCGACCCGGCCATCGTTTCCGAAATCGACGGTATCGTCCACCTTGAGAAGAAGCTCAAGCGCGGCAACCGTGAAGTCGTGGTGACGGCCAAGACAGGCGAGGAGAAGCGTTACCTCATCCCGACCTCGAAGCAGATTCTGGCTCAGGAGAACGACTTCGTGAAGGCTGGTCAACCCCTTTCCGAGGGTGTCATCACCCCGGCCAGTATCCTTGCCATCAGCGGTCCCGCCAAGGTGCAGGAATACATCGTCAACGAGGCACAGAGCGTTTACCGTCAGCAAGGTGTGGTCATCAACGACAAGCACTTTGAGGTCATCGTGCGTCAGATGATGCGTAAGGTTGAGATTCTCGACCCGGGCGATACCCGTTTCCTGCAAGGCGAGTTGGTCAACAAACTGACCTTCCAAGAGGAGAACGACGACATCTACGGCAAGTTCTACGTAGAGGACAACGGTGCTTCCGACAAGTTGCAGAAGGGCGAAATCGTTTCGGCCATGAAGCTGCGTGAGGAAGAATCGGCCCTGAAGCGTAAGGACTTGAAACTGCCCACCGTGCGTCCGGCACGTCCGGCTACGGCCACGCAGGTGCTGCAAGGTATCACCCGTGCGGCTTTGGCCACCGACAGCTTCATCTCGGCAGCCTCCTTCCAGGAGACCACCAAGGTGTTGACTAACGCCGCCATCGCCGCCAAGACGGACTACCTGCTTGGCATGAAGGAGAATGTGATTGTTGGTCATAAGATCCCTGCCGGCACAGGTCTGCGCGAATATGAGGACTTGATTGTTGGCTCTCGCGAAGAATACGAGGAGCTGCAAGCCAAGGCCACTGAAGCCTAAATGAATGTGCGGGGATGGCCGAAAGGTTGTCCCCGCTTTTTTAAGTAACTGTATAATATTTGCATTATGATATGACACGAGACACGGGACTTCGGGACATGGGACTGGCTTAATACCTCACGTCTCGCAGTCTGGTAGTCTCGCCTCCATAAAAATAAAACATCATGGAAAACAATCAGAAAAACCAGTTGAATATCGAAATCAGCGACGAGATTGCCGAGGGCAAGTACTCCAATTTGGCCATCATCACCCATTCGCCGAATGAGTTTATCGTCGACTTTGCACAGATGATGCCGGGCACACCTAAAGCGAAAGTTCGTTCTCGTGTGATAATGAACCCGCTGAATGCCAAGCGTTTGTACAAGGCTTTGGCTGACAATATTGCCAAGTATGAGCAGCAGTTTGGCACCATCAAGGACGGCGGCGGCGTTGCTCCGTTCTCGTTGGGTGCTCCTACGGCACAGGCTTGAGTATTGTCAAAGTTGATTTGTTGTTTGGGCGGGTTTCCTAATCCGCCCTTTTTTGAATAAGTAGATGAGCAAATATAATTTACATAATAGACTGCGAGACTCTGAGACTGCGAGTCAAACAAATACCCGAAGTCCCGTGTCCCGAAGTCCCGAAGTCAAAAGATATTGTAGTTTAATTTTGAACACATGCTTATAAGCATTTGTAATGCGATGAAACAAATCCTCCTTTTAGCGTTGGCTTTGGTGTTTGGCAATCTTCTTTCGGCTCAGGAAAACGATACACTTCCGATGGAGCAACTGCCTGATGCAAGCCTGTTTGAAGCCCATCTTCATATCGAAGGCAACGATACGTTTCCTTATCGGCTCTATCGCTCGGTGAAAGCCGATACAATGACTGAAGCCTTGCCTTTGGTCATCTTTCTGCACGGTGCAGGTGAACGCGGTAACGACAATCGTATGCAGTTGAAGCATTGCGTCCGATTCTTCCTTAACGACACAGTGACAGGCCGTTATCCTTTCTTGTTGATGGTTCCGCAATGCCCTGACGAAAGACGTTGGGTGAATACCGATTGGAGTCTGTCTGAGCACACGATGGAAAGCGAGCCTACCGCCGAACTACGAAGCGTGATGGCCGTGCTTGACAGCCTCGTCGATAGTGGTTCTGTTGACTCGACGCGGGTTTACATTTGCGGCATTTCGATGGGTGGCTTTGGCGTTTGGGATGCCTTGCAGCGTTGGCCCGAAAAGTTTGCGGCAGCCGTTCCCATCTGCGGTGGGGGAGACCCTACTTTCGCCCATGCCATGAAAGACATTCCTGTCTATATCTTTCATGGATTGCTTGACGAGATAGTGATGCCCTCTCGGAGCATACAAATGTATGACGCTTTGAGGGAAACTGCCAACGAGGAGGCTGTCCTCGTCACTTATCCCGAATTAGGTCATGAGTGTTGGGATGAGGCGTTTTCTACTCGTGGGTTGTTTGGGTGGTTGTTTGGGAAGAAAAGGCCAGTTTCTTCTGATATATAAGATTGATTATCAATTATCAAAACCCGACATTGCATATCGGGGTGGGTTTGAACTTAATGTTTTGCTGCGACGCATCAAACAATTCGGTCAATTGTTCGGCGGTGAGCCAAACATCATCTCCTTCAAATCTGACATTCACTTGGCTAACACCATTGTCGTCCTGATAGATCAGGAAATCTTGCTTTTTGATGATTTCGAGGTTATTGTTTTCTGTTGTTTGGGATTTCATAAATAACAAGTTTTGATTATTCTAATTCAATCAAAACATTATCGTTTGTTTAGTTTTGGTGTTTTAGAATCTGGTTTATTGTGAGGCACATCGATTTTTACTGTCAAGGGCATTGGAAAATCAACACCTACTAAAAGAGCTTCTCCTTCTCCTAGTATTGGTAAAAATGCTAAACTATTTCTATTCGCTGCAGACGCAGCATTCTCCACTGCTTTTTTATCTTGGTCGTTTATTAATCTATGAACGATAAAAGTACCCATTTGACTTAATGTTCCTAATGGAATATCACGAGGCATTTGTGTCGCAATACATAAAAATAAACCATATTTTCGGCCTTCTTTTGAAATTTGTTCAAAGGCATCCAATGGTTTTGCAGAGAAATATTCATCTGAAATACTTTTGTTTAGGAATTGGTGTGCTTCATCAATAAACACGATAGTAGGATGTTCTTTGTATTTACCTTCCCTAGATTCTGATAACAAAAAATTCCCTATAGCATTAACCAATATTTCTCTAACTTGGTAGTCAAAACTCACTTGTGAAAAATCCAATCGCAAAATGCTTTTCTCGCTATTTAAGAAGTCCTGTATTCCTTTTTTTATGTCTTTTGCACCTGGTATAGTTTCTGTTCTAAAGCCAAATATTTTATTATATTCGGATGTAGACATGACATTGTTTATTCGAGAAATAAGACTTATACAATTTGAAACATCCGTATCATTTCTTTGCCCCCATGAAGAAGCGTCAGCCTTGTCCGTATCCCAATTGCACTCATTTGTAATCTGTTGAGCAAGATGCATAAAATCAAATCTACAAAACTTATCTTCTATTTCCATGACATGTTTATAATAGAAAACATGGAAGTCTCTCTTTCGTTTCCCTGCTTTATACAAGTTTTCTTTTAGGTATGTTCCATTTGCATCTTGAACATAGTACTGTTTAAGTTCTTCTTGCTCATCAATCATTATCATTTTTAGCGATCTGATGGCATCCATTAACTTCGGAACTTGAGTTTTTGATGAAGGATGTAATAAATAATACAATTCATCAATGGAAAGATTTTTATAGTCGAAAACATACTCGCCAGTTCCAATTTGAATACTATCCATATCATTGCTTATTGAATTGTATTCGCCAGTCGCATCAACAAGGATACATTTATTTGTTGTAGTTGTTGCCACCAATTCAAGAAGTTTTGCTACTGTCCAACTCTTTCCTCCTCCTGTTGTCCCCAATACAGCACAATGACGACCGAATAAAGAGTTTAATGAAATGTTACAAGATGCATTATTTGATGTCAACCTGCCTAATGGGGCAAACGGCACATTCTTATCTTCTTCTTTAACACCAAAATTTGATATATATAATCCCATCTGTTCGTCAGAACAGGAATACACTTTCGCCCCAACGGTAGGATAACGGGAAACTGTTTTAACAATAGTTTCAGGATGATAAATATCGAATAGTGCTAATAATTCGACTTTTGCTATAGGGTGAAATTGGGATTCTTCTTCATTTATGTTTTTATCAGTTATTTCTAAACGCTCACCTTGCGGTAGATTCAGTTCAAAAACCCTACCAAGAAAGCCAAATTCAACACCTTCTATAACCACGAAACTACCTACGGATCCACCAAGAAAAATCTCCCCATTAAGATAAAAAGTATGGATTAGTTTTGCTGAAGGAATCTGCATTCGAACATATTGTGGAGTTACTTCACATATATATCCAATAAATCTATTATGATTAAACGGTTTCATTATTACTTAAATTTTCAGTATCATAAGAGTTGTTGTTAGGATAATGTTCCGCAAATGCTTTAAACTTTGAAAACAACACTGTCACATTAGGCATTACTGACCCATTTTCAGAAACATACTCGGGGACTAATTTATGAGTGATTCCACTATCCACAATTACTTTATTTGCATTTTTTTCAATTTCCTTTTTTCCATAGCATACAATAAACAAATGAAAGTTTTGATTTTGAAGAGCAGCTTCTTTGATAACATTTTGAATATGTTTATCTTGAAAACCAAAACCAACAACAATCAACAAAGTACCTTCTTTTCTAAGTGTACTTTGTAAATGTGCCATCATTTCAAAATACGGTTGTTCATAACTACTTTCATATTTCTCATTTGCAGGATAAATAATGCAAGGATGATCAGTATACTCTTTCTGATAGATTTTTCCATCATTGTTTTCCCAATCAATGCTTCCGTGAAGTTTGAATAGTTGAATTACATTTGGAATAAAGCTTTCTTCTTGCGTTACTCGAGTTCTCTCTCTAAAAACAATATCGTAATCAAAATTTACACCGTTGAATACCCTGGGATACGAAAATGAAAACCCATCTATTATGGTATAATTTAGCCTTTGCGCTGCTTGCTCAAATAGCGTATCATAATTTGTTGTATATAGTTGTATACGAGGTGAATCAGGTTTGCGTGCAGTTAGTTTTCGTATAAACTCTTGATGATGCTTGTTATTAACGTCCAAAGGCAATCGACATGCATCTGCAATCTTTTTCTCAAGCTTTTCCTTTAAAGAATCTCCATTCTCATCCTTTAATTCTCCATTCAGTTTTTCGTATAGAATAGTAAAAGAAAGAAAGTCTTCAATATTCTCATCTGCAATAATGGAAAGACATTTTTCTTTTAAGAAGCCATCGTTTTTTGTTAATATGTTTGATATTGCATCAATTTCTGTTTTGTAACTATTCCATAACTCTGTTCTTGTTTTTCCTCCATAATCCCCGTTTTCCATGGAAGTCCCTGCTGCTGTTAACACAGCTACATTTTTAAAATGACTAGAATAACGGATAATATCTAACGAAGCTTGCCGATAGGCTTCTTCCATTGCCTTTGATTTGATTTCTGATGTTCCTTCACCGTCATTTTTTTGTTGTGGTTTGTCATTGATGTACCAGAAATCATCATCGTATGCGATTGACTTTGTCGTAGTCTTATATAAAAAAATCTTTTCCATATAAAAGTTACTAAGTAATATTGATTAAACAAGACTCATTTCATTCCATCGGATTAATCTTTGACTCAATAAACGCCACCTCTTCATCTGAAAGATTGTATTTTGCATATAACTCTGCATCTGTCCAAGGCTTCCTGAAATCTTGGAGTGGCACAAATTGATAAACTGATGATGAGGTGTGCTGAGTTCGCTTTTTGACAGAAACTAAATAACGGAAAAACCTTGTTTTTATATAACTTATGATATTTTCACATTCAGACTTGGTAAAATGATGATTTTCTGCATCATACCCAATGCATAAATATGTTTGAGAGCAAATACTGCCAGGCTCTCCATAGAATGGTCTACCTAGAACCATTGAATCTGTTCCAGAACCTCCTGCTTCGGGAATAAAAATTTTGTGCAACGGTAGTGAGGCCTTGTTTTTTGGTATGTCATCCTCGTGTATCCAACCATAACCTAATGCGCTAAGCTTCTTGTTGCAATAATATTTTATCTGATGTCTATCATCTTTTTCAACTGCGAAACCATTCCATCTAGAGCCAAGTAAACCATCTTTATCAAAAAAGTGTTGAGGGCTGACCAATTCCGAGAAATTAGTTTCATTCATATACATTCCTTCAACGTCGATTATTTTTTTGAATATTGAAGTAGCTCTAATGTCTCTAATAACAATTCCAAGACCGTTAGCATTGAGTTCTTCCTCTCTAGTAGAGATTACCCCGTTTGTATTGAGAGTGTAATGACATTTTCCAGTATAATAATCGCTATACAGAAAATAATTTACTCCTCCTTTGATTTCAATACTACTATTGTCAAAACAATTTGATGCATCCGTGAAATCACAGACGGTAATAAAGTGGTTGCCATTAATGTAGCCATCAACCCACTCGTCCGAAATACCTTGACCTGTTTTTGTCATCCATCTACTTGGAGTAATTAAGGAAATATATTTAGGCTTGATCTCAACTGTTACATCAATGAGGGATGGATAAATTGCAGAAGCAAATGCAGCATTTGTGTTCGTGCTATTTTCAGATGATCTGTTATCTTGATATGGAGGATTCCCTAATATTACATTGAATTTCATTTTCTTTAGTGTTTGGATGTGAGTTTCTTTGTCTTCACCAATGAGATCGTATGTGTTGAAATCAGCAATGATATTCTTGGCTGGTATGTCAAGCAATTTGAAAACTTTATTGGTGAACTCGTATGTGAGTGATGATGTTGGCAAAGCATAAATGTTTTCTTTGATGGCTGGCCCGAAGCGTTTATACAGGGCACAAGCAAATTCACCCTGCTTGGATGCAATATCGAGAAAACGCGTCTTTTTATTTATGTTTTCTTTTGGCAATAAAGCAACCATGTCTTCGGCCACTTTAGCAGGCGTTACGATTTCAGATGTCGATAGACGACCAAACTTTTTTAGTGCACGTTCTACTCTTACAAGTGGTTCGTGGGTCGTGTCGCTCAATAAGTCATTAATGTTGTTGATTTTGTAGTCCAAATCGCTCAACACAAATGGATTGATGTGTTTCTGCAAGTATTTGAGTTGGTCGGTTTCCAATCCAACATTGCGCATGATACGCTTGTTGTTCTTGTTACGTTTAGAGGATTGAATTACTTCATTCAACGATTTTACACTATCGTCAGTAAGCAAGGCGTAGAAAAGAATTTGCGCAAAGAAAGTGGCCAGACGTTTGTCAAGCCGGTCGTCATTGTCTTCATCATTCTTGGAGGAGCCTTTCGCTGGCTTGTCACCACCTGATGCACCCTTTTCATCGTCGTCATCCGAGTTGTCGTAGTCATTACCGGGACCTTCATTTGGCTTGATGTTGATGCCTTTTTTGTTGTCAATGGGGTCAAGGCTTTTGATGATGTCCAACATGTTGGGGTCTTCAAGCAACTTGAAATCAGTGGGAACTGCTGTCGCTTCATCCATCACGGTGCGGTTGGCGGAATAGTCACGCACAGCATCCATGATGTTGGTGGGCGTAACCTGGGCAATTTTGCCTTTATTGATGACGATAATGGGTGAAATTTCAAGCTCGCGTTTGAGACGTGTTTCCAATTCATCATTGCCGCGCTCATTGGTGTTGACATTGTAAATCTTCGATTTTTGCTCCTGCATGAAAAACATGCGGTTGGGGTCGAAGTCAACGAGCAATGTTTGCGGCTTCATGTTGTACTTGATTGTATTCCCGCTTTCATCTTTGTATGTGGTGACATATTGGTTCTGAAGGCGGAAAATGGCTTGGTCATATTCCTGAGGCGACGACACATCTTTCAAGAATATCATAGTGTCCCATTCACGCACCGTGCTGCCAGTAAGCATTCGGTTGACGGTAAGCGTAATGGTTTTCTTGCCTTCGCTTTCCAGTTGCTTGATGTGATGTTTGATTTCCTCTGTGGTGTCAAAATTGCTTTCGTGGCCTGCGATATTGACCAAAGTATATTCATCCAGATTCTTGAACTCATCTTTGTGGTCGCCAATCAGTTTTTCCATCGCATCACACGACGCACAGAAAGGCAAAACCATGACGATATGGCGGCAGATCTTGCCTTCTTTGAGTTTGTCGTAATCAAGGAAGCCCAACAGATTCTCGTCTTCAGCACTACCATCAATGACCCGCAAAAGGTCAAGCACTTCTTTTTCGTGCACAAACAAGCGGTGTTTCTTTTCGGATGTAGTATCTTTGGAAATGGACTGTGGGCGGAACAACTCATTAAGTTGTGTAGTTTTGCCATCATTTTTGAGTTGCTCTATCAGTCTTCGCGCCGATTCGCTAGGGTTGAAAGCGAAACGAATCATCTGCGGAAAACCATAGTATGGATTGTTCCATTCGTTATCCTCTGGATGTTCTCTGTCCCATTTCTCTTTATCGTCAATGATGTCGGTAAACTGATAGAACGCTACAATGTCTTCTTTCTTGAACTCACTGCCCATAAGGATCCGATATGGAGTACCTGAAAGATGCAAAGTAGTGTCAACTTTTAGAGCTTTAATTCTTTCAAGACCTTTTTCCAAGTCGTCGAAAGTGCTTTCTCCCGATTTTTCTTGCTCTTTGCTAATCTGTTCAGGTTTAAGGTTGTTTACATTGCGCAACACTTTCCCGTATTCTTCAGCCCGTGCGCCAAAATGAGTTTCATCTACTATCAGCAAATCAATTCTTTGGCGAAACAAATCCTTGTGTTTCTTTTTGATGTCATCACCCATTAAATCTTGCAGGGTCAGGAAAACGACAACTCGTTTTCCTTCTTCGAGTTTCTTGGAAATTGCTTTGTCCTCTCTAAGATTGTCGCTACAAAGGAAACAATAGTCAGCAAAACGGACATGGCTTTCAACCGTTTTCTTCCATTCGTTTTTCACATCGGCCTTCGCTGAAACTACCAGCACGACCTTGGCGTCCATTTCAGTAGCACAGCACATGGATGTGAACGATTTACCGAAACGCATCACGGCATACATCAGAAGATTCTTACGCCTTCTTTTTAGAGCAGCGACAAAACGCTGGATGGTATTTTCCTGATTGGGACGTGGATCATAATTATCAACTCGGGCAAAATGTGTTTCCTCGGGCAAGCGTTCTTCGGAATAGAACTGATATTGTCGAGAACCATCGGCTTGGATGGCGTATTGTTCAATGTCCTTGATTGCCTCATCAATGTCTTTCGGTGTGGCATTTTCAAAAAACTCACGTGAATAATACGGAAGACTATCAAAGTCGGTGGGTTGTAGGCGGTGGTAACGCTTGAAGACTTCCAAATAATAATGGATGGCGAAATCGCGGAAATACTTGCCGCTTTCAGTCTTGGCCAACCATTCCCAATCACTTTCATGCTCGAGATTTGGGAAATAATCTCTCCATTCGTCCAAACGGACATTGACAGGTCGATAAGTGTCGCCCACTTTGAGATAATTGGGGACAGTGTTGGTTGTGAAAGCATAGATGTGAGGCTCTATGCGTCCGACAATCAGGTTGTCAAGTATATCTGTGTTGAATGCTGTCATGGCGTTTTAACAAGTGTATGGAATTCAACAATCTCTATAGGCTTTTCTGTCATGCTCCATTGTGTTTTATCCCAATCGGCCACAAGAACCTTAATGCCGTTGTGCAAATGGACATTGTTTTTTTTGCAGCCAGGGCATGGAATGATTTTGTCTTTGGTGTTCACCTTCTCAAACAGATTGGTTTGATGTATGGCTTTAATGTGTGTGTCATAACACGTCATGGGCAATACCATCTTAAGGCCGTCCATTTGAAATAGATTCCAAGAGATAATCTTTGCCGCATGATACAAATAGGAACGGAACGGAACGATAGTTTTAATCTTGTGTTGGATGGCAAATTCTTTATAATAATCTATGAAGGTGTAGAGTATGGCCTCTCGTGCAAGCAAAAGACTGTCGCCTTGCCACTCGTAACCGTAGGTGGATTTGATGGCATTGAAGGCCCAATAATACCAATCTCTCATGGTTTTGACATTCTCACCGACGACACGAAGTTTGCGGTCGAGCCTTCCAACACGCATTTTGAGTTCCTTGATGGGGATGCCAGTAGTGGTGTCATATCGACTTACAAGATACGGGGCTTCACCACAGGTAATTTCAAGGCAGTTGCTACAAACATACTCTTGCCATGACTTGGATTCTGGAAACCCTATCTTTCCTTCTGTCGGAATCCATTCATGTGTTTGCACGTTGAGTGTGTTGAAAACGTTTTTTCTCCCAAACCAAGCGTCATCAACAAGGTTGTTTTGGGCGTTGCAAATCCATGAAGGCGTAAACACCTCCGCTTTGTCGCGAATGCGAAAACGCTGTTCCTCCTCCGATTTAACTGACCTTGGACGAATGACATTGCCATTGACTCCAGTAATTTGATCGACCGTAATGGGATGATGAAAAGAATACGACTCGCCATACTTCTTCTCATACATATCTGTAGCCCAGAATATATTACGGTTGGTTGTATGGTCTTTGAGCAATGCTCTAAGCACCTCTGGCCAACGCCGAAGGATGTCGTTTTCTAATATGTCGGTGGCAATTTGGGGCATCTGTGATGCTTATACTCTGAAAGTGCAAAGATAAAGAAATTTGTCGATAAAAATAGGAATAAAAATAGAATAGTAGGAGATAAAGATTCCCGTACAAAAAATGTATGAGTGTCGTGCGGTCAGTAGTTGCTTGGGGTGATTGTTAGCAGACATTTGTACTTTTGTGTTCATAAATTTCACGTAGGGCGAATTCCACATGATGTCTTTCGCTACGGAATAGTTCTTCGGGCGGCCTTCGAACTGATAGCCTCAATGAACGAAGAGGAATCCGATAAAATGACAATAAAAACAGAAAATCGAAATCGAAATGAAGAAAATCGGCGACAAATCATCGATTTTATCGCCGATAACGGGATTTCAGATTCAAAAACCATTTCGAAAGCCATTGTAGCTTATTGCCATCTTCAACGCCACAAGGGGCAAAAAAAATGGGCTTGCAAAACTTGAATCGGGTTAAGGTGCGACCTCTTTGGGCGAAAGGTATTGGGCCAAACGGGTGGATGATTTTTAGCCAAATGGGTGAATGATTTTTAGCCAAATTGGTGAATGATTTTTGGCCAAATGGGTGAATGAATTTTGGTCAAATGGGTGAACGCAAAAAGAAAATCCATATCTTTGCAACGCAATTCAAACAAAAAATATGGATAAGACCTATAAAAAAAGGATAGCTGACAGGCTGTTAGAGCGTAAGTTGGCAGGCAAAGGGGCTGTGCTTATCGAGGGTGCCAAATGGTGTGGAAAGACTACTACGGCGGAGCAGATTGCCAAGAGTGTGAAGTATATGACGGAAACTGGTATGGTTGACCAGAACATCAAAATGGCATCGCTGAACCCGAAGCTGCTGTTGAAAGGTGAGTTTCCCCGGCTTATCGATGAATGGCAAATTGCCCCTCAGTTGTGGGACAGCATTCGTTTTGAATCAGACCATGGCCCGCTGGGTCAGTTTATTCTGACTGGCTCAGCCGTTCCTGCCGACATGAGTAAGGTGGTTCATTCGGGAACAGGACGCATTGGGTGGCTGAGGATGCGCCCCATGAGCCTTTGGGAGTCGCAAGAATCGACTGGCGAGGTGTCGCTGGCTGAATTGTTCGAGACGCCCGAACAGATTGGAGCTGTCAACGACATGTCCATTGAACAGCTTGCATTCTTGACCTGCCGCGGAGGATGGCCATTGGCGGTGGATATGGAAAACGAGATAGCTTTAGACCAGGCGTTTGACTACGTGGAGGCGGTTGAGAAACGTGATATCTCGAAGGTGGACGGTGTGGATCGCGACCCTGTTAGGGTACACCGCCTGTTGCGCTCACTGGCGCGAAACCAAGGTAGCCAAGCATCATGCGGCACCATCAGGGCAGACTTGATTGCGAATGAGTCGGACGCTTTGTCGGAAGACACCATCGCATCGTACATCAAAGCATTGAAAGAGATTTTTGTGGTTGAGGACAGCGAGGCATGGAATCCGAATTTGAGGAGCAAGACGGCGATACGGACGAGCGACACGCGGTATTATACCGACCCCTCGATTGCCACGGCTGCATTGGGCATAGGCCCACGTGATTTGGTGAATGATTTGAACACCTTTGGTTTGATGTTTGAGACGTTGGCCGTGCGAGACCTCCGAGCCTATGCCGAGGCTCTTAATGGCAAGGTGTATCACTTCAGGGACAAGAACGGGCTGGAATGTGACGCAGTTGTGCATTTGAGGGATGGCCGTTACGGCCTGGTTGAGATAAAGCTGGGTGGCGACGACCTCATCAATGAAGGTGCAGCATCATTGATAAATCTTGCGTGGTGGGCGTGGGAATGTATGCCTACCGCCGTGAAGACGGAGTGTTTGTTGTGCCTATCGGGTGTTTGAAAGATTAGTTACCTTGTTGTAGAGGTTTCCAATGCCAGTTGACGAAGGTGCGGATTGTCTGTGGCTACGCCAGAAGATAAAAATGCCTATAGCCAGATGCATTCAGATTCAAAAACCATTTCGAAAGCCATCGGACTCAAACCCTCAAGAACCCGCGACTACCTCAAACAACTCGTGGGCGAAGGCATCCTTGAGGTGGAGGGTGAGTATAAAAACAGGAAGTATAGGATTAAGAAGTAAATGGTTGGCATAGGTGGGGATTAGGTGCAATGATATGCAAAAGGGGTTGGGTATGAATTCCATGCTACCAAAAAAGTTCCGATTTTGATATTTTGTCGTAAAAATTGTGTATTTTTGCGACAAAATTGTATGTGTAATGAGTGGTCAACATATTGAGAGTAAGATACTTGAATGTATTAAAAAATGCGGAAGGGGTAAACTGGTTTTCTCTTCGGATTTTGTGCGTTTTGGAGAGCAGAAAACGGTGAATAAAGTCTTGGAGAGGATGGCTAAAGAAGGAACAATCCTGCGCATCAGCCGAGGCATCTACTATTATCCCAAAATCGACAAGAAACTGGGTTTGGGTGTGCTGTACCCCACGTTGGAGGCCATCGCCGAAGGTGTTGCCAAGCGTGACAAGGCGCGTATCGTGCCGACTGGCCTTTATGCGCTCAACAGGCTGGGCTTTTCCACACAAATACCCATGAACATACAATACTTGACGGATGGCTCCAATCGTAAGCTTATGCTATACAACGGGGCCACCATCGAGTTTAAGCACACTGCACCCAAAAATCTGGCCTTCAACTCGCAGCTGGCCATGTTGCTCACTTTCGCCTTCAAAAGTCTGGGAAAGGACAACGTCACCGATGAGATCCTTGCCCATACCAAAGACCTGCTGGCGAAAGACAAGAGTCAGGGCGTGAAACAGGATTACAAACTGATGCCCGCTTGGGTGTCGTCAATCATCAAATCGCTCTATGAAGAATAACTATTTCGACTTGGCTGTTGCCGAGCAGCGGCTCATCATGGAACAAACGGCCATACGTTTGTCGTTGCCCGTGCAAGCCGTGGAAAAGGACTTGTGGGTGACGGCCATGCTCCAAGTCATGTTCGGTATGCCTTGTGCTGGTAACCTGGTTTTCAAAGGAGGTACCTCGCTCAGCAAAGTGTGGGAGCTGATTAACCGTTTTTCTGAAGACATAGACTTGGCCATCGACAGAAGACAGTTCGACCTCGAAGGCGATTTGACGAAGAAGGGAGTGAAGAAGCTACGCAAAGCGTCGTCGGTCTTTGTCAGAGAAGAGCTTTGCCATCAGCTGCAAGAGGCTGTCAACAACACTCCACTCAAAGACCGCTGCACGATAGAGGCACAACCTGACGGTGAAGGGGAATCGACTTATCCTGAGCCACGAATCTTGTTTGTACGGTACCAATCGGTTTTCGATGATAAGCTGAGCTATATCGAGCCGGTTGTCAAGATTGAAGCAGGATCACGTTCTTTGCTTGAGCCAGCGGAGGAACGGAGAATCAGCAGCATGATTGACAACACATTCCCTGCTGTCTCGACCATGATATCAGACACATTGGTCAGGACGGCGGTGGCCGAAAAGACTTTCTTGGAGAAGGCGTTCCTGCTCCATGAGCTGTTTTCGGTCAGCAACACGGTGGAGGCGCATCGACGCTCGCGCCACATATACGATCTTCACATGATGATGCAAAGGGGCGTTGCTGAGCGAGCCATCAAAGATGATGCCCTGTGGGAGATTATCAGCCATCACCGTTCCACGTTGACCAGCATGCAGGGCATTGACTACACGCCTGATGTGCGGGACCGCATCCAGCTTGTCCCACCGGAAGGATGCCGTGAGAACTGGCGTAACGACTATGAGATCATGACTGGCGCGATGATTTACGGTGATAAGCCGACTTTTGTGGATCTGATGGTGAGCATGAAGGAGTTGGAGAGGAGGTTTAGGGAGAGAGAATGACGGTCAAGCATATCAGCCAAGGGGTTATTGATATCAATAACGATGTGAAAAAATCGGGCGAAACCCATTGGGATTCCGCCCGATTCTGCTTTATGTGTATGGTTTTCAGAACGTCCCTCCTGACTTTGACACTTTTTGAGAAGAATTTTATAACTCACTAATTTTCAGGAGAGTTTTGCGACCCCCAGAATTTTTCCTCGAACAAGGGCTTGATTTGCTCCTGCCGTTTGGTGAGGAACAGGGTCTTCGTCAAGGTGCTTTCGGCCATTTTCACACTGATGGTCGGGATGGTTTTGGCAATGTTCAGCACGGTGTCCACACTGAGCTTCATCTTGTTGTTCTTCAGCATCCTGTCCAGCTCCCGATAGACCTTCAGGGCGACAAAGCAGATGCTGATGTGGGCCTTAATCCTGTCTTCGTTGAAGTGGAACATCGGGCGTATCTCCAGCTTGGACTTTGAGATCCTGAACGACTGCTCCACGTTGTAGAGCTGGTGGTAGGCTTCGACAATCGCCGAGGGTGTCAGCGTGGCGTTGCTGACGTAGCCCTTCAGCCCGTCCCACTTCGCGTCGGCCCCCACCATGTCCTCGTCAACCGCGACCATTATCTTGTCTCCCCCCGTCACTTTCAGGAACCTGTTGTAGCCCCGCTGCGTTATCTTCGACTTCGTGACGGTACCCGTGGCGTACTTCGCCCTCAGCTTCTTCACACCCTTCTCCCTGTTCTTCGCGTCCAAGGCAGCGCGCTCCTCCGAATAGCCGACCAGCAGCCTCTTGTGCCTGTCCTTGTCCAGGACCAGCTCCCTGACGACGTCCTGACGCTTCTCCTGCGACAGGATCCATTCCCTGATGTCCTCGGGCATGTTCCTTATCCTCGCGCCGACGATGTACTTGTAGCCCCTCGCCTCCAGGTCCGATAGGTTGGCCTCGCTCATCATCCCCGAGTCGGCCACCACCACGAAGTCCTCCAGACGGTACTTCCCCACGAAGGCCGTCACCACGGGCAGCATCGTGTGCCCCTCGTACTTCGACCCCTCGTGGATGGCGTAGGCCAGCGGGCATCCGTCGCCGCTCACCAGCAGCCCGAGCACGATCTGCGGGCTGGAGTGCTTCCCGTCCTTCGAGAAGCCGGGCTTGCGCAGCTTGTCCGGCTTGTCCGTCTCGAAGTAAAGCGTGGTCACGTCGTAGAACAGCACCCCTATCTTCCCGCCGTATACCTCCATCGTATGGCGCACGCTGATGGCTTGTATCTCCTCCCGCTTCGTGTCGTTTAGGCTGTCGAGGTAGCGGTATATCTTGTGTAGGTCGTAGTCCTCGTCGAAGCACGACTTCAGGTATTCCACCGTCGCCCGCTTGCTCGACGGGAACGACAGGCGCGCTATCACCAGGCTGCGGAAGATGTCGTCGCCAACGGCATGGAACCCCACCGCGTCGAACACCCTGTCAAGTATCCGCTTGGGCGCGTCGTGGATCACGTTCTCGATGCGCGAGAGGAACTCCTCGGTCGCCTTCAGCTCGGCCTCCGCTGCCCGCTCCCTGGCTCCTTCGAAGTCCAGCTCGGGGCATATCTTCTTGTTTTCCTCTTCGATATAGCGTTCTGCCTCTCGAACATACTCGGCAATATCAATCGGACTGGAACTCGTCCCTATCGTCTTTAGATACCTGGTGGCTCCTTTCTCTTTTTCGGCTACAACCACTGTCGTGGTGCCTGACCGATTGGGCTTCTTCTTCACAAACATGACGCAAAACTACGGCTTTTTTTGCCTTGCGACCCCCAAACCAGGGGTCGCAAAAATTATAACCAGCAGATTGTAAACAAGTTATAATTTTAACTTTTAGTAGGTGTCAAAGTCAGGAAAAAATCGGGCGAAACCCATTGGGATTCCGCCCGATTCTGCTTTATGTGTATGGTTTTCAGAACGTCCCTGGTGCCTTTTCAGCCCCAGCATCAGCCTCGAAATAAGGACGTTTTTCGAAGCCGAACATCTTGGCAATCAAATTGTGCGGGAAACGTCGGATGGCTTGGTTGTAGTCTTTGGCCGTTTCGTTGAAACGCTCGCGCTCGGTAAGGATACGGTTCTCGCAGCCGGCTAATTGTGCTTGCAAGCTGAGGTAGTTGTCGCTGGCCTTCAGGTCAGGGTAGTTTTCTATGCTGACGATGAGGCGGTTCAGGGAGTTGCCCAACTCCTTCTGCGCGGATTCGTAGCTGGCGAACGCGATGGGGTCGAAATCTTCAGTGTTGACAGAAGCTGAAGAGGCTCTGGCTCGGGCTTCCGTGACAGCGAGGATGGTGCTTTGCTCATATTCAGCGTAGTTCTTCACCAGAGCGACGAGGTTCGGCACAAGGTCGGCGCGACGCTGGTAAACATTCTCTACCTGCCCCCAAGCCTTTGTCATGGCTTCCTGCTTCTTCACAAGGCCATTGTAGGTGCTGATGCCCCAGATGAGGATGACACCCAAAATGACGGTAATGATAATCTTTGCTCTCCTCATAATCAGATGAATTCCAGTTTGTCTTGCGTGGTGTTCTTCTCGCAGTAGTGGCAATGCAGTTTGATGTTGCCTTGCGCGTCTTTGATGACGGTGAACTTGGTCGGCACGTCGTGTTCTTTGTTGGTGACGCAGTTCGGGTTGAAGCACTTCACGATGTGCTCAATGCGCTCGGGAATGCTGACAGTCTGCTTCTTGATGACCTCGAAGTCCTTGATTTCGATGATGGAAGCGGTGGGCGCAACCAAGGCAATCTTGTTCACATCCTCAAGTTCGAAGTACTTGTTGGACACTTTGATGAAGCCCTTGGTGCCGTATTTCTTGCTTTCCACGTTGGTGCCGAAATACACGGGGTTGCTGACTTTCTCCAAGCCCAGAATCTTGACGACTTGGAACACCTTGTCGGCGGGGATATGGTCGATGACGGTGCCATTCTCAATGGCTGAAACGGTCAATTCTTTTCTTTTTTCCATAATTTTGAATTTAAAGATTTAAGATTTAAAGATTTAAAATTCAATTATTTACGTTGTCTTGGGGTTTGAATTTGGCTCCTTTTATTTCAGAGCTTTGCAAATAATCGATGAAACTGCTTATCGATTTAGAGATTTCTTCTGATTGTGACTTTAATGCTTCAAATTGTTCTTCTGCCAAAAAGCCGTAGTCAAATGCACGGTAAAGTTGGCTTCGTGATTCACCACAAGAACCTTTGGCGATATATAAAAACTGTTTGAACTCACCATTCCCATTTCTTTCAAAACCTTCGGCTATATTGTCCATAATCGAGCCTGACGAGGCGCGGATTTGTGAACATAGCCGAAACTCTTTTGAAAACTCACTTTCTTTGGAAGCCCAAAACACCTTCTTGGAGAAATCACGAGCTTCTTGCCATAATGGTAAATCTTCAAACCTCTTGTAACTCGCCATAATCTTGAATATTAAATTTTGAATTTTGAATTTTTGAATTACTTAAGACCTAATATCGATGCGATTAAGGCTTGACGAGCGTAGACGCCGTTTTGTGCCTGTTGGAAGTAGTATGCCTTCGGGTTGGCGTCCACATCCACATGGATTTCGTTGACGCGCGGCAGCGGGTGCAGCACGCGGCAGTTTGGCTTGGAGTTCTCCAGCATGGCGTTGCGTAGTACATACGAATTCTTCACCTTCTCGTATTCCTCTGGGTCGGGGAAGCGCTCGCGCTGGATGCGGGTCATATAGATGATGTCGGAGTGGGGGATGGCGTCCTCTAATTCGGTGTACTGGTGGTATTCGAGGTTGCGGTCCTTGATGTGCTGCTTGACGACACTCGGCAGTTTCAGTTCGACGGGCGACACGAGGTTGAACTTCGCGTTGAAGTTGCACATGGCCTCCACGAGGCTATGGACGGTGCGGCCGTATTTCAGGTCGCCGACGAGGGTAATCTCTAGATTTTCAAGTGTTCCCTGTGTCTTGCGGATGCTGTAGAGGTCGAGCATACACTGGGTGGGGTGTTGGTTGGCACCGTCGCCCGCGTTGATGACCGGCACTTTCGACACTTCGGAGGCAAAACGCGCCGAGCCTTCGATGGGGTTGCGCATGACAATGAGGTCGGCATAGCTGGCCACCATCGTGATGGTGTCTGCCAGGGATTCGCCTTTCTGGATGCTCGTTCCTGCCGTGCTGCTGAATCCGATGACATTGCCGCCCAAAAGCTGGATGGCCGTCTCGAAACTCAAGCGGGTGCGTGTTGAAGGCTCGAAGAACAGCGAGGCGATGATGCGCCCATTCAGCAGGTTCTGGTGCGGGTTTTTCTCGAAGTCCTCGGCGATGTCGAGGACGTGGCAGATTTCTTCAGGCGTGTAGTCGCTGATGGAAATCAGGCTACGGTTTTTCAGTGAAATTGACATAGGCTTATGGATTTAATTTGTTGATAATGGCAAAGAAAAGGCGGCCAACCAAGTGACCGCCAATATGATAAAAAAGGAAAACTCACGGTGAGGGAACAAGTTGATTCCCAAGTTTCAATCTTTTCCGATGGCTTGTTTAGGTACTTCATCGGACTGCAAAAATAGTAAAGTTTTTGTTTTTGCGCAATAAAGATGAAATTTTTTTCTATTTCCTTTGCCCAAACAATTCTGAATGTGAGCCTAATCTGACCAACTCAATGATGTCACTCTTTGGGTCAAACCAAATCAAAAGGAAATCACCCTGAATATGACATTCGATGCAGCCTTTGTAGTTGCCATGAAGCGGATGAGGCAGATATTCGGCAGGGATGGGTTGCTCATTTTGCAGAAGAGTCAGAAAAGATTTCAGGTCGGCCAGTTTTTTTGGGTGATGCCTATATCGCATCAAATCCTTTCGGTATTGCGTGGTGGGTTGCAGTGTCTTCATTCTTCGTTTAGAATATCATCAAACATTTCATCGATATTGGTGTAGACCTTGTTTCTGTTGTGTCCAGACATTGCCTCTTCAATTGCGGCTTTGGTGACCTCGTTAGGCTCGCTATAGAAGTAGTTCAACAGTAGGCTCTCCAAGTAGTTGTTGAGGGTTCTGTTTTCTTTTTTGGCGGCATTCTTCATTTCCTCTAACAAGTCTGTTCTCAGGCGAAAAGAGGTTTGTTTTCTTCGTATTGTCGTTTCCATAGTAACTTATTATTGTTGTTAATTGTATTGCAAAAGTAATACAAAAACCTGGATTGTTTCTGTTGCCTATACGAAAAATGAAAAAATACAAAGGTTTTTCCATGAAGTTTTGTAATTTTGCCATCAAAATCAAAGGCAATGAAAGAATTTGATACCCAAGAAGAAACTGCCTCCTCAATGGCCTCGGAACCTCTTGTTGCATACGGTGAAACCCGACAAACAATGTCAATGCCGCATGGCTCCTCTATAGACATTCCAGCCGGTTATATGTCGTTGGAGCGTTTCGGCGAATTGTTCCATCAGAAATTGGATGCCTGTTATGCGGAATTACACGGTGATAGTAAGCAATGAGGCAACTGCCGATTTGGATGGGATGGCTCGCTACATAGCCTCTTTGTATCGTATTGAAAGCGGACACAATTATGTTAATCGAATATTAGGAAAGTTGGCTTCGCTTTCTTACACCGCTGATATTTACCAGTTTAGTCGTTATGCAACGGCGAGAAGAATTCATCCTTTGGCCAAAACGTTCTCAATTATGAACCACAAGTGGACTGTTGTGTTTCACGTTGATGGAAATTTCGTAATTATTGACCGTTTCATTCCGTCAAAACTGATGGTGGATTGAAAATTTTCTGGATTAGTCAGTAAATCCCGTTTTTTTCCTACTTTTGTGCCAAAATAATCGTTAAGACAATGTTAGAACAAGTATTAAGACAGTTATTCATAAAGTCATTCAAAACTTTATACGGACAAGAACCGCCTGTGCAGCAGGTGAATTTCCAAAAGACGCGCCCTGAATTTGAGGGCGACATGACCATAGTAGTATTCCCCTTCGGGAAATTGGCAGGCCGCAACCCTGAGCAATTGGCCAACGAAATGGGTGCCGAAATGATCAAGGAATCGGACATGATTGCCAAGTTCAATGTGGTGAAAGGATTTCTTAACTTGTTGATTTCCGACAAGTTTTGGATGGATTTCTTCAAGGAAAACCATGAGAACCGCAACTTTGGCCGCAAACCCGTTTCGGGCAAGAACGTGGTCATCGAGTATTCTTCACCCAACACGAACAAACCCTTACATTTGGGTCATATCCGCAACAACCTGCTCGGCTGGAGCGTATCGGAAATTATGAAGGCCAATGGCAAGAAGGTGGTGCGCGTCAACCTCGTGAACGACAGAGGAATACATATCTGCAAGAGTATGTTGGCTTGGCTGAAATGGGGCAACGGCTGCACACCCGAATCGACGGGAAAGAAGGGCGACCACCTCATCGGCGACTTCTATGTGCTGTTCGACAAGAAATATAAAGAGGAGTTGAAAACTTTGCTGCCCGCTGACTTTGACACTTTGGACGAGAAAGCCAAGGAAGAGGCCAAGTCCAAGGCCGAGGCCGAATCCACACTGATGAAGGAAGCCCGTGAGATGTTAGTGAAATGGGAAGCCAACGACCCCGAGGTGCGTCACCTTTGGGAAACGATGAACCAATGGGTGTATGACGGCTTCGATGTGACCTACAAGCGCATGGGCGTGGCTTTCGAGAAGATTTACTACGAATCGCAGACCTATCTTTTGGGTAAGGCATTGGTGCAGGAAGGCCTTGAAAAAGGCGTGCTCTACCGCCGCGACGATAACTCCGTGTGGTGCGACCTCCGCGATGAGGGCTTGGACGAAAAACTCCTGCTCCGCCGCGACGGCACATCGGTTTACATGACCCAAGACCTTGGCACTGCCCAACTCCGCGTTAATGAATATGACCCTGAAAAACTGATTTATGTTGTTGGAAACGAGCAGATTTACCACTTTGATGTGCTGAAGCGTGTGTTGGTGCGCTTGGGTCGCGAGTGGGGCAACGATATTGAGCACCTGTCTTATGGTATGGTTGAATTGCCAAACGGCAAGATGAAATCACGCGAGGGAACGGTGGTCGATGCCGACGACCTCATGGATGAGATGGTGGCCACGGCCAAGGCTGTTTCCGACGAACTTGGCAAGGCCAAAGACCTCTCGCCCGAGGAAGCCGACAAACTTTATCATACCATCGGACTCGGCGCCTTGAAGTATTTCATCCTCAAGGTCGACCCGAAGAAGACCATGCTCTTCAATCCCGCTGAGTCCATCGACTTTAACGGCAACACTGGTCCGTTTGTGCAATACACTCATGCCCGTATCTGTTCCGTTTTGCGCAAGGCCGAGGAACAAGGCATCAAGCTCGAAAGTGAGGTGAAAGTCAACGATTTGCAGCCCAAGGAAAAGGAAATCATTGTGATGATGTACGGTTGGCCGATGGTATTGAACCAAGCTGCCGAGAACCGCAGCCCCGCGATGGTTGCCAACTTCATCTTCGATCTCGCCAAGGAATTCAACCAATTCTACCAAGAATGCAGCATCCTCAAAGAACCCGACGCCGACCGTCGCATGTTCCGCTTGCAGGTCTGTGACATGGTTGCCGCCTTGCTGAGGAATGCTTCGGAATTGCTGGGAATTGGAATGCCAAATAGGATGTAATTCAAAATTTAAAATTCAATATTCAAAATTGCGTAAGCCTCCGAATCTTTAAATCTTAAATTTTAAATCTTAAATCTTTGAATCCTTGAACGTTTTCTACATACCCAACGCCACTGAAGGCCTGACGACTTTGCCCGAAGACGAGTCGAAGCACTGCGTCAAGGTGCTGCGCATGACCGAGGGTGAACGCTTTTGCGTCACTAATGGTGAAGGCTTTCTCTTTGATGCTGAGTTAGTGGAGGCCCTGCCCAAACGAGCCACAGTCAATTTAAGCAACCAGCGCAAAGGGTATGACCATTGGAACTTCAAGCTCGAAATCGCCATCGCGCCGACCAAACTCAACGAGCGGATGGAGTGGTTTTTGGAAAAGGCCACGGAAATTGGTATCGACCGCGTGAGATTGTTCACCTCGTACCATTCTGAGCGTCGCGCCGCAAATGTAGAGCGTTTCCAGAAGGTGATGGTTGCGGCGATGAAGCAGAGCATCAAGTCAAGGCTGCCAAAGGTGGAGGATTTGGTGCCTTTTGAGAAATTAGTGAAGCAACCATTTGAGGGCCAAAAGTTCATCGCGTGGATTGACGATGATGTGAAAGACTGCCTCTGCGACCTATATAATAAAGGTGAAAACGCCTTGGTGCTCATCGGACCGGAAGGCGATTTCAGTCCAGAGGAAGTGGCCTTGGCCAAGGAAAACGGCTTCGTGCCGTGCAGCCTTGGTGAGGCACGTTTGCGTACCGAAACGGCGGCTCTCGTGGCTTGCCATACGATTCAACTCATTAATCAGATGAAATGAAGAAACTGCTGATAATCATATTGCTGTCGTTTTCCTTCGTTGCCTCTGCTCAGCAACTCAACATCGCCTTGCTGAAATATCGCGGCGGCGGCGACTGGTACGGCAATCCGACCTCGCTGCCCAATTTGGTGCGTTTCTGCAACCAAGAGATTGGCACCGACATCAACCCGAATGTACCGACCGTGGAACCGTCGAGTCCGGATTTGTTCAACTATCCTTACGTCTATATGACGGGTCACGGCAATGTTGTTTTCGATGCAGCTGAGGCACAAAACCTCCGAAACTACATGCTGGCAGGCGGTTTCCTCCACATTGACGACAACTACGGCATACGCCAATACATTGAGCCTCAGATGAAAAAGGTGTTTCCTGAGTTGGATTTTGTGGAATTACCCTATTCGCATGAGATTTTCACGAAGCCTTACTCGTTCCCGAATGGCCTGCCGAAAATCCACGAACACGACAACAAGCCGCCCCAACTCTTTGCCTTGATTTACGAAGGCCGCATTGTGTGCATCTTTACCTACGAATGTGACCTCGGCGACGGTTGGGAAGACCAGCGCGTGCATCACGACTCGCAGGAAACCCGCGAAAAAGCCCTGAAAATGGGCGCGAACATTTTGCGCTATGTATTCACTAAATGACACGAGACTATGGGACACGGGACAGAGGGACATAAGACCTCGAAGAGGTCAGACGCACGAAGTGCTATTAACACCGTACAAGCGGAGCGCAGTGCGGTGGTAACCAGAACATAAACAAATAAGAGTATGGAAGAACAAAAAAGAAAATGCCTATACTGCGGTGAGCCGATTTATGGTCGCATAGACAAGAAATTCTGCTGCGACTCGTGCCGCAACAGCTATAACTACGAAAAGACCCACAAGCAAATCAATGTGGTGCGGAAAATCAATGGCATCTTGGCTCGCAACCACACGATTTTGGAAGAACTGAATACGAAGGGAAAGAGTTTTGTCAGCCGTCAGCAGATGGTTGACAAAGGCTTTGATTTCAAGTATTTTACGCATGTCTACACTACCAAGGCGGGTGCCGTTTACCGTTTCGTTTACGACCAAGGCTATGTGCCCAAGGAAAACGATTCGGAGCATTTCGTTTTGGTGCAAAACGCTGAAGTATAATCATTTAATTCATAATACCATGAAAAAAACTTTCATTACCATGTTGCTTGCGCTTGCTTTTGTGGGCTTGCAAGCCAACCCCGTGGATGTCGAGACGGCCAAGTCGTTGGGCATCAAGTTTATGAATACGAGCACTGCTGTCAAGTCTGCTCAGGCTGACTTGGCCTATACCGCTTTCACGGATGACGGGCAGGCGTGTTTCTATGTCTTCAGGATGCAACCCAAGGGCTTTGTCATCGTCAGCGCTGACGACCGTGCCAAACCCGTATTGGGCTACTCCACAGAAAGCGCATTTAGCGATGAAATCCCTGAAGGATTGGAGAGCTTCTTCCGCAATTATCGCGCAGGTTTCACCGACCTTTTTGCCAGTGGCGACCCGCGTCCAGATGAGGCTGTCAGAGATTGGGAACGCCTTGCCGCAACGGGCAGAATCAACAATGAGAGAATCACCCGCGAACTGCCGCAATTGCTTACTTGCACATGGAACCAGTCGGCACTTTACAACCGCCGTTGTCCTGTGGACGAGGAAGGTCCTGATGGCCATGTTTATGCTGGTTGTGTGGCTACGGCCATGTCGCAAATCATGTACTACTGGCAATGGCCCCATACTGGCAGAGGCGCTTACATCTACGAGCTTTGGCCTTACGGACAGATTGGCGCTTCGTTTGAGGATGCCCATTACCGTTATGAGTTGATGCCTGATTTCTTGGATTGGACTTCAACCGATGAGGAAATCGATGCGGTGGCACAGTTGCAATACCATGCTGGCGTCAGTGTTGAGATGGGTTATAGCCCTGATGGAAGTGGTGCCTTCACACATCGTGTGCCTGATGCCTTGTCGCAGTTTTTCCTTTATGACCCTTCGATGGTCATCCATTATCGTGATGGGTATGTCGACTCCGAATGGAACGAAATGCTTCGAGAGAACCTTGATGAAAACATGCCGCTCTATTACAGTGCTTCGGGCAACGATGGTGGACATGCCTTTGTTTGCGATGGCTACGACATGAACGACATGTTCCATTTCAACTGGGGCTGGCAAGGTTTTGACAATGGCTATTATGCGGTCAATGCGTTCTATCTCTCAAATTATTCATTCCCTGAAGGCCATGCCGCCATTTTCGGTATCACTCCCGACTATTATCCATATTGTTTCTGCCCTGAGGGTCTGACCGATGTGCAGGTGGTGCCGGTGGCCGAAGGCACTAACCGAATCACTTTGACTTCTCCTTCGATGAACATGGGCGAGTGGGATATTGAAATGACGGATAGTATCGTCTTTATGCGCAACAACGAGGTGGTTCACACGGAATATAACGTCCCGGCTGGTATTCAATTCAGCTTTGATGACAACGATGCGCCTGGAATCAGCCACTACAGCATTTTTGCCTTTTCGAGTGAATATCAAGGGCGTGTGGCGAAAGATACCGTCATGAACGGCCCGACTTGCACGCTCAATTTCCATCTGCATGACTCGGTGGGCGATGGCTGGACTTATCCATCGCTTTCCGTCGTCGACTCACGTGGCAACGCCATTACAAGACTTGGCCTGACCGAAGGCTACGATGCTACGGTCAAGGTGGATGTGCCGATGTTTGATGAGGTTACGGTACATTGGGCCTATGGCTATGGTAGTTCGCATGAGACTTCATTCGAGATTTATGACTGGGACGGACGTCATCTTTATTCCTCCGAGCCTTTCGTCATGATAGGGGAGTTGTGCAGCGTGTATGTCGACTGCTCCGACGATGTGACTGAAAATGAGCAGGAAACCGTTTCGGTTTATCCCAATCCCACTCGTTCTCAAATCGTGATTGAGGGTGTGGAAGTGGCTCAGGTTGAAGTCTATAACGCCTTAGGTCAACAGGTGATGACTTCGAAGGAACAGATTGTCGACTTGTCGGCATTGGAGACGGGTGTGTATTTCGTCCGTATTGAAAGCACCGATGGCCAAGTCTGTTTTGAGAAAGTCATGAAGCAGTAAAAGCTCCAAGGCATGAAAAAGCTCATCATTTTTTTCCTTACAGCCATAGCTTTCACTGGATGGCTGCAAGCCAAGCCCGTTGATGTGGAAACGGCCAAAGCGTTGGGTGTCAAGTTTATGAATGCCAACACTGCGGTGAAGTCGGTTGAAGCTGAGCTGGCTTATACTGCCGTTGCTGACAACGGGTTAGCCTGTTTCTATGTCTTCTCGGTGTATCCGAAGGGTTTCGTCATCGTCTCTGCCGACGACCGTATGCGCCCCATCTTGGGCTATTCGACCGAGAGCAACTTTACCTCACGGCTGCCCGATGGTTTGATGACCTTTTTCGACAACTACAAGGCTGGCTTTGTGCAGATGGTTGAGAACGACGATGTTAGAACAGAAGAAGCCGTAACCGATTGGATGCGCCTCGCCGAAACAGGCAGCCTTTTCGATGCTCGCATCACACGTGAGGTGGCACCATTGGTGCGTTCCGTCTGGAACCAAACCGACCTCTACAACAATATGGCCCCTGAAGACCCCAACTCGGTTTACAGCGGTCATTGCAAATCGGGCTGCGTGGCCAATGCGATGAGCCAGATCATGCGCTATTGGGAATGGCCGCGTCATGGGCAGGGCGGTCACGGCTATGATGCCAGTAACCAAAACGGAAACTATGGCTGGTTGGAGGCTAATTTTGAGGATGCCACCTACCGTTTCGATTTGATGCCTGACTTCCTTGACTTTGCTTCTCCGCAGTTCGAGGTGGATGCTGTCGCTCTGCTGGAGTTTCATGCAGGCGTGAGCATCGATATGAGGTATGGCCCCAATGCCAGCGGTGCCTATTCCGACGATGTGGGGCCGGCCATGCAGGAGTATTTTTGGTACAGCCCCGATTGGCAGTATTGCGGTCAATCGTCATATCAGAACCAGTGGGCGAATATGCTCCGCTCCAATCTTGATTCTGGGATGCCGTTGTATTACGATTCGTCGGGCCCCGATGGGAAACATGCCTATCTGCTTGACGGATACGACAATAACAACCTGTTCCACCTCAACTGGGGCTGGGCGGGTTTCGATAACGGCTATTATGCCATCGATGGTTTCTACCTGACGTATTATTCCTTCCCATGGAACCACGGTGCCATCTTCAATTTGCATCCTGTGGAGGAGTATTTCGATGCACCTCAAGCTGTGACATTGGAAATTGATGCCACCGATGCCATCAATCGCCATTTGGAGTTTTGGGTTAGGCCTTCATATCTGACCCGAGGCGGCGACCCGATTGAAAAACTGGATTCGGTGGTGATTATGCGCGACGGAGAAGTGGTGAGGTGTTTCCATGACATCGCCCAGGAGCAATTATGGTATCGCGACGAGTTGGACAAGAACGGTACGTATTATTATACTGTGTTTGCGGTCAATGAGGCAGGAATGAGCAAGGTTGTGCGTGATACCGTGATGGTGGGCGGCTCCTGCGACCTCCGTTTTGAACTTGCTGATAGTGGCAATAACGGTTGGGACCTGTCGTCTATAGCCGTGTTGGATGAGGATGGCAAGGTCTCGCAACGTGTTGGACTTTGGGAAGGAGGCTCGACGTCACTAACCGTACCTGTACCCAGTAATCAACATACAACTTTGTTTTGGACCTACGACAACACTTGCTATTCCCATGGTAGTCTTGAAGAGGTTTCATACGAGGTTTACGATTGGAACGACCACCTGATTGTGGCCTCCGATGGCTATCCCGAGGTGGGTGCAATCGCCGATTATGAAAGCGACTGTGGTATTGATTGTCATCCCCCTTATGTCGAGAGAGCGTATTATGTATACTGGAGTGGAGATGACTATAGTGTGACAGTGGATTATTATTGGGCTGGAGATGATTTTGTCTGCTATAATTTCTATCGCGACGGCGTTTTGATTCGTACCATAGACAACCCATATCAGTATCAGTTTATTGATCCGAATCCTCCAATCGGCACTCGTGGTTATGGTGTGACAGTAAGTTACGAGCGCGACGGAGAAGTTTGTGAGTCAGAGATGGCTACAGTGGATGTTGCGGTGACAGCAGTTCAAGAGCATTCGGAAGAAATTCACCTTTATCCCAATCCTTCCTCCAACAGTTTTGTGGTTGAAGGCAAAGTAAAGGAAATCAGGGTGTTTGATGCTCTTGGACAACTGATGTTTCAAGGTTCAAAAGACACCGTTGACGTGAGTTCTTGGCCCGAAGGCGTGTATTGTGTGCGTATTGTAGACGAGAATGGTTTGGCCTCAGTGGTGAAGTTGCTGAAGAAGTAGTTTTCTGGATGTATACTTAAACTCAGAAGAGAAGCCCTGATTCTTGTGGAGACCTTTGAACTCCAATCATTTCCTCAAACTCCGCTTCAGTGATAATCGGAATGCCCAACGATTCAGCCTTTTTGCGCTTTTCAGGGCCCATCTTGTCGCCCGCCAACACATAGTCGGTCTTGCCGGAAATGCTGCCCACATTCTTGCCACCGTAGGCCTCGATGGTTTCCTTGATGCCGTCGCGGGAATAGTGTTGGAACACACCGCTCACCACAAAGGATTTTCCGGCCAACACCTGTTCCTTGTCGGAAACAGCTTGCTCGGCCATAGCGAACTGTAAACCATGTTGTTTCAGTCGATTGACGATTTCAATGTTGCGCTCGTCATCGAAGAAAGTGCGAACCGAAAAGGCTATCTTCTCGCCGATTTCGTTGATTTCGGTCATTTCCTCCACGGAAGCACTGATGATGTGGTCAATGTCATGCAAGGCCTTAGCCAACACCTTGGCCACCGATTCGCCCACGAATTTGATGCCCAAGGCAAACAGCACCCTTTCAAACGGCACCGACTTCGACTTCTCCAAAGCGTCCAAAATGTTTTGTGCGGTCTTTTCCTTGAAACTGACCTTGCGTGTGGCCACGGGCATCAGGCTAAACTCGTCCTCAATGGTGATGGTTTTCTCCAAACCATAGAGTTTCTCAAAAGTAAGGTCGTACAAATCAGCGACATTGCGCACCAAGCCTTCCTCATAAAGCAGTTCAACCTTGCCTTCGCCGAGGCTTTCGATGTTCATTGCCTTGCGCCCAATGAAATGCTCGATTCGGCCACGGATTTGCGGCGAACAGCCCGAACTGTTCGGGCAATACCAAGCCGCTTCGCCCTCATTTTGAACAAGTTGGCTTCCGCAAATCGGGCAGGTCTTGACGAATTCCACCGGTTTTGCGCCCGCTTGACGCTTGTCCAAGTTCACGCCGATGATTTTCGGGATGATTTCACCGCCTTTCACAACTGTAACCGTATCGCCATAATGCAGGTCAAATTGGCGGATGAAATCTTCATTATTTAAGGTGGCGCGTTTCACGGTGGTGCCGGCCAATTGCACTGGCGCAAGGTTGGCAACAGGAGTAATTGTTCCGTGTCGTCCTACTTGGAAATCAACGCTTTGCAGCTCGGTTTCCACTTCCTCCGCCTTGAATTTGTAGGCGATGGCCCACTTCGGCGACTTGGCCGTGAAACCCAAAGCCTGTTGTTGCGTGTAACTATTGACTTTCAACACGATACCGTCAATAGCAAAAGGCAGTTCGTTGCGTTTCACATCCCAATAGTCGATGAACTCAAAGATTTCGTCGATGGTCTTGCAAAGTGCCATATAGTTAGAGATGTTGAAGCCCCATTTCTTGGCGGCTTGCAGGCTTTGGTAGTGGGTTTGGTAGCGGTCTTCGAGTCCGTCCATCATCATGTAGTAGCAGTAATTGTCGAGTCGGCGTCGGGCCACTTCCTTGCTGTCCTGCAATTTAAGTGTTCCAGCGGCAGCGTTGCGCGGGTTGGCAAAAAGGTCGTCGCCAGCCTCGGCGCGGGCTTCGTTCAGTCGGTTGAAACTCTCGAAGGGCATCACGATTTCGCCGCGCATCTCGAAAAAATTGGGATAGTCGCCGTGGAGCTTGAGCGGAACGGTGTGGATGGTTTTCACGTTGGTGGTCACGTCGTCGCCTTGGGTGCCGTCACCACGGGTCACGGCGCGGACAAGCACACCGTTTTCGTATTGCAGACTGATGCTCAGACCGTCAAACTTCAGTTCGCAGCAGAATTCCACCTCTTCGTCGATGGTCTTCTTGATGCGGCTGATGAAGTCGGCGATTTCCTCGCGGCTGTAGCTGTTGGCCAGCGAGAGCATGGGATAGCGGTGCTTGACGCTCTGAAACTCTTTCGTAATGCCGCCGCCCACTCGTTGCGTAGGGGAGGCAGGGGAGAGGAATTCGGGGAATTCCTTTTCCAATCGTGCCAGCTCCTCAAGTTTCATGTCAAACTCGTAGTCGCTGATGGTGGGCTTGGCAAGGATGTAGTAGTTGTAGTTGTGCTGTTCTAATTCCTCGCTCAATGCGGTTATGCGCTGTTGGGCTTCGTCTTTGTTCATGGCGATGTTTTAAAAAGGCTGGCAGCTTGCGCCACCAGCCTTCTTGAAAAAAGATTTGAATAGGAAACATTCAGATTAATCCTCGTGTTTGCGTTTGCCTACAAGGTAAGCTGCGCCGAGGGCTGTCAGCAGGGCGATGCCGCTGCCGAGGGGAGCAGGCTGGTTGCCTTCTACTCCGTGGCCGGGTAACATCGGGACGATGTCACGATTTGAGCCATAGATGGTACCGCCATGGTTTTCCACTACTTCACCACGTTGGAACAAGCCGCCGTTGGTGGGTTCAGCGAAAGAGGTCATTCCTAATCCGAGGACGATTGCGATTGTTATTGCTAATTTTTTCATTGTAAGTAAGTTTTATTGTTGTTGTTCAATTTTACTTTCGTTCGTGGTTTTGTTTGGCTGTTAGCCTTTAGCCGTTAGATGTTAGCTTAGTGGTTGCCGAGCTAATAGCTAACAGCTAATGGCTAATAGCTCAATTTATCTCACAACCACCTTTTGGACTTTGACATTGTCGCCATTGATGAGGCGGATCATGTAGACACCGGCGGCAACATTCAACTTGATGGTAGCGCTGCCGTTGATGCTCTCGCTGTTCAGGATACGACCAGCCACGTCAACCACTTGCAAGGTGGCCTTGCCGTCGTTGTTGATGACGAGGTTGCCGTTGTTGAAGAAGGCGAAGTTGTCTTCATTGCCGTTGCTGGTGGCAAACACCAAGCGGAAACGGCTGGCATAGTCGGTGGTGAGGGCGTCGAAGCTGTAGCTCGGGGTGGCGAGCAGGTCGACGTCGTTGCCGGTCATGTTGTCGATGAGGTGCAGGTAGCTGAAGTTGACGGCTTCACTGGTGAAGTTCATGTTGTAGGTGCCGTTGCTCTCAGCCTTGAAGTTGACGGGCATCTCGCCGATTTCGCCGGCGCTGACCACTGCGTAGTCTTTGCCTTCTTGCGGGATGTACACCTTGGTGCTGTTCTGGTTGAGCTGGAACTTGGGCAGTGCGCTGCTTTCACCGAAGGTGATGATGGCACGGTCGGCCACGCTGCGGCCTTGGCTGACGTTGATGGCAAGGTTTGCTTTTTCGCCAGGTGCCTCGGTGCTGAAGGTCATCTGTTCTCCGTCTTCACTGGCAATGACGAAGACACCTTCCATCAATCCAATGGCATCAGAATAGGTGTCAGGCAAAATTGCCGAGCCTTCTTCATTCATTCTGTAGAACGAACGGTCGATGTAGGCAGGAACGCCGAAGGGGTTGCCCACTAGGTTCCATGCTTGGAAGTATTCTTCACCGGCCTTTGTCAAGGTCACAGTGCCGTCGCCTTCGTATGCGCCAGTGAATCTGAGGGTATCAGTATTCAGATTGGCATAGAGGTAGCCTTGGCCAGGCATGAGGTCGAAGTCGACAATTTCATTGTTTTCGCCCTTACGGTTGACCCATTCCTCTCCAGGAGTAGCTGCAGGGTTGAAGTAGTAGAGGTCGTACGTTTTATCCACGCCACCTTTAGTGAGCATGTTCTCCACATTGGAAGGATTGACTTGACCGACTGGCGAGGAGATGAGATACCAGTTGGCATTACCGTCCCCGTAGCCAACGATTCTCTTCTCGAAACCAGTAGTACTGCCAGTGAAGCTCAAAACCACAGCTTCGTCATAGTCGAAATAAAGCTCGACATGTTCTTCTCCAGTGACGATGTCCATGTTGGCAACGCAGTCTTCGTAAAGGACTCCAGTGGCGTGGTTGTACAATTGGAAGGTGAGCGGTTCGTTAGAATTGTCGTAATAGACGGACATTTCAAAGATGGGATACGGGTCTCCGTCTTCCGTGTAATCGTTCATGAACATGTGGCCTCTGCACTCGCCGTTGACGAAGGCAGCGACTTCCATGTCAGCATAGTTGTCAGTAGTAACGTATTCGCCGTCGATTTGAACGAAGCCTACGACAGGCAAATTGTTCGGAAAATCGTAGAGGTTGAACTCTGGCCAATGGGTTTCTTGAGCGAAACCGAATCCGCAGATTGCGAGAGCCGCAATCAATGTCATTAAAACTCTTTTCATAGTGTGTTAATTTAGTGTTGTTTATTCTTTTTTTTAATTATTTTGCATTTAACGGGAAGGTGAAAGGCTTGGACTCCGTTGAGGTTGACTTGTACTTGTAACCATGTCCAGCTTCAAGTTTGCTGAGACTTCCTCTCCAACGGTTGTTATAGGTGGAAGAGCCATTGGATTGAGACACGACCATGTCGCCATTGATGCTGAAGCCAGCAAAGGCATTGGTAAGGGTCATGTCCGTGCTGAGCGGGAATGCAATCCAGTTGAAGCCAGTGTTGATGGTGGCATGATGCTCGGCAGGGTCAATAGGCATACCTTCAAGAGTAATTTCGCAGTCGGCGGCGACCTTAACCTTGTACATCTGCGACAGATCTAATGCGTTCAATGTTCCTCTCCAACGGCTGCCGTTATAGGTGGTATTACCGTTGCTCTGCGAATAGATTGCGATTTGAGAGCCGGGCAGTGCTTCCACGAGTGCGGCCTTCAGGTCGTTGAGGGTGATTTCCACGTAGGAAGAAATCCAGTTAAAGCCAGCAGTCAAAGCAATAGTCTGAGTAACAGTAGTCTGCACAAGCGTGGTGAAGCTCACCGTGTTGCTCCATGCTTCAGGATCGGAGCAGTCGGCCTTCACTTGGGCTTCGTAAGGTGTCTCAGGTGTGAGGCCTGTCAGCGTGACGTTCGTCTCGGTTGTGGTCACAGTCTGCCAATCGGTGGCAGGAATCACCTCGCCGATGATTACGTTGTCGATGTGCAGGTTGTTGTCGCCGCCGCTTACGGTGGATTCGCCGTAGAAGGCGATGTGTACGGTTTGACCAGCGTAGGCGCTGAGGTCGATGCTCACCGGTTGGCCATTGGCGTCGTTGGTGATTTCGTCATAGACATATTCAGAGCCTTGGTTGTCCCACTGGCGCAGGATGGTCCAAGTTTGCAAGCTGTCGGTAGAAATCAACACGATGAACTTGTCATCAGCTTGATTACCAGGGGTAGGACTGGCATTGCTGCCTGAAGTATAGACAGTCAAGGCCAAGTCGAAGGCCAAGTTAGCACCTGCAGCCACTGTAACTTCAGGTGTGACCAACCATCTTTGGTAAGTGCCATAGATGTTGCAGCGGGCGTGATTGTCGAACACACCGTTGCCAGTGCCGAAGTTCCAGCCGTAGGTGGCAGAAGTCAAAGCGGAAGGTCTTACCATCACGGTGTCTAAAAGGCCAGTGTACAGAGTCCAGCCAGTAGGAATGCTTGTTCCGAAGGCCTCATAGAGGGCACCTTCAGCAGCGTGTTGAGGAGCTCTGTAACGCACGGTGAAGCTTTCCACATCGGGCGAGCCTTCCCAGCTGAGGTCGGCGGTGGTGGCGGTGAGGGTTTCGTTATTAACAGTCAGATTCGTAGGTACCGGGCAAGTGTCTTCCGTGGTGGTGAAGCTGATCATTTCGCTCCATTCGGAAGTGCCGAAGTCGCCGCAATCACCCATGACTTGCACATAGTAGGTGGTTGCGGGTTCGAGACCGGTGATGACGCACTCGTTGGTGGTAGCTGTTGTGGTGTTCCAATCATAGCCTATCTCATTGATAACGATGTTGTCCACATAGAAGAGGTCGTCGTTAGAAGAAGTACTGCTGTCTTTATAATATCTCCAAACGAGAGTGTGTGTGCCTTCTGTCACAGTGTAATTATATGCTGTCCAGTCTTGGGTGCCAGAGATTTGCATCTGTTGCGTACCGTCAATTAAGAAGCGACCCCAGTCCCAATTATTTTCCGAAGAAACCTTGGCCATGAAACTGACGGCGCAAGGTCCCGTCAACTGTAATGTCAGGTCGGAGGTGGTGCTGTTCTGTCCCGCGTTTCCAGGAATGACGCAATAGCCGCTACCGTCGGCTCCGCCTTCTGTAACCGTCCAAGGATAGGAGGTTGAGTTGGTGAAGTCAGCGGGAATGGTCTCGTCTTCGAAGTCAAAGCTACTTAAGGTTTCCCCAACTTCGGTAATACCGTATCTCACAGTGTAGCTTTCGCTGACACCTTCCCAGCTCAGTTCTGCGCTGAGGGCGTAAGGCGTAGCAGCAAGGGCTTCAGGAGTGGGGCAAGCAACGTCAGTGGTGAACGAGCCTTGCAACCATGCGCTGTAGCCATCCTCTTCGCCGCAGTTGGCACGTACACGCACCATGTATGTTGTCTCAGGATCCAAATTATTAAAGAGGTAAGGACTGGTGACGGTTCCAACAGGAGTCCAAATGAGCTCGATACCCGTGTTGACGGTAATGTCGTCAATCCAGACTTCATACGCATCGTAATTCACGTCATGGAAGGCAATCCAGATGGATTGTCCTGCATAGGCGTTCAGATCGAGAGTGACCTCTCTCCAGTTATCATAGCGGGTATTGCGCTGACGCTTTTCTGTAGTTTTCCAGATGTCGTTGTTGCCTTTGGCAGTTCCCGAGGCCCAAATGGCGGTGAAGTCGGAAGCCGTGGGATTGGCAACGGTAGCTACGCAAACCTCAAAGTCTTCCGGATAGCTGTCGTTTGCCATATCGTACCAGAAGTTCAATGAAGCATTTCCATCAATAGAATAACTCGTAGGAGAAACGAGGTAGGCATCGGTGTCGAATGCGCCACTTCCACCATCAACGTAAGAATAGCACGTGGCAAAGCCAGTGCCGCTGTGGGCAAGGGTGGTATAGTCATATCCGCCACCATTATCATTGCTGTGCAGCCATTCGCCACCATCGGTGTTGACTATGAGGTTGGTCCAACCTTGGAGGGTGCCATCCTCGAAGTCATAAGTGAGGTAACTTGCTCCTCCGGTAGCATATTCCATTTCATAGCTGTCGGCTTCGCCATCCCAACTCACATTGGCCGAGATGCGGGTGATGTCAGCAAAGGCCAAATTCGTGGGGGCGTGGCAGGCCACGTCGGTGGTGAAGGTGGCATGGAGGCTCCATTCGCTGAAGTCGGTGTTGCTGCACTTCGAGCGTACTCTCACGGTGTAACGAGTTTCAGGATTAAGGCCTGTCAAAGTGTAAGGATTCTGTGTGGCATTCAATACGGTAGTAGTATTACCGACAACTTCCACTTCCCAAGCGGTGGCATCGCCATTTTCAGTCCAAGCGAGGACAGCCTGACGAGCTTCGATGTTGCTGACAGCCAAATCGGTCGGGAACAAGCAGGAAGGCAGCGTAGTGAAGGTGGTGCTCACCCAATTGCTGTTGCCCTCGCTGCCGCAGTTAGCGCGCACCTGAACGAGGTAAAGCGTTTCAGGGTCGAGGTTGGTCATGGCGTATTCGCCAGTGGAGATATTGTTGACAGTTGTCCAGTCGAAGCTTTCAATGTCACCAAAGATCAGCTTCATGGCAGGGCCGTAAGCACCAGATCCACTGTCAGTCAAAGCTGCCCAACCGCTGCTGGAGTACTGCAAGCCATCGCCAATGTTGCCCACAACGGGATCGCTGTAGGGAACGCCCCAAGGACCGCTCGACAGGGTGCCCGTCATGCCGTAAACCAGCCAATAGGTGCCTGCAGCGAGGTTGATGTTGAGGCCGCTGGCAGTGACGGCCATAATCGGGCGCGTCGTGGCGGTGGTTTGACCATCGGAACCACGGTAGCAGTTCGTGAACGAGGTGCTGGTCATGAGGTTGGTGGTCATGTCGCCCCAGATGGTATCAACTGTGCCTTCCATCGGGTTGCCACTCAGAATCATGGCATAAAGTCCGGTGAAGGTCGATTCCGTAGTGCTGCCGGTCTGGTAGCCGTAGACCTCGATTTCGGTGAGTGAGGTGGCGGTATTGACGGTGAAGTCATCAGCAAGATAGTAGCCACCGGCATAATTTCCGCTCGGGCCCCAAGTAGTACTCGCACCCTTGATCCAAGAAGCATCGGCACCATCAGCCATTGCGCCAGCATCGGTCACAAAGCCTTGGAAGAAGAAGTTAGGATTGGCAACATATCTCAATGTGACGTTTGAGAGTGCATTCCAGCTGACATTAGCTGAGAAAGCGGTAATGTCCGAAACGGCAAAATTGGTAGGAGCGGGGCAGGCCACTTCGGTGGTGAAGCTCACGAAGCTGGTGAATGTGCTGTATTCGGTGTCACTGCATTTGCTTTGCACTCTGACCTCGTAATCCGTGTCAGGTGTGAGGCCTGTGAGGGTGTAAGGATTTGTGGAAACTTCCACATATTGCTCTGTTCCTCCAACAACCTGATAACCAATTTGCCAAGCGGTGGCTTCACCGTTTTCGGTCCAGCTCAGTTCAACGCTGCGGGCACCAATGTTGCTCACAGTGAGACCCGAAGGCTGGAAGCATGAAGGAAGTTCGCTCACGCCCAAGCGGACGCGGTTCTTCACTTTCGCCAAAGTGCCGTTAACACCAGGAGCAGCGATGTCGTAAGTACTGCCATCCCTAGCAGCGCGGATGGATTGGTTTTCTTCGGTATTGAAGACGAAGAAATTGGTAGCGGATACCCAGCTGCCAGTGACGTCTCTAACGATAAGGGCGACATTGGTTCTGCCGTTATAGATAAATGGGGTGCTGAACTCCATGGTGTTCCATGAGTTTGCAGCAAAAGCCACGCTGCCACTGAAGACAAGGTCGCCCTCTGTAGCGGGAATCCAGTCGGTGACAGTATCGAAAGTTATCTTTTCGGTGTTCACCATATAGATTTCCAAATTACGGGTAACCGAGCCTACGCTATAAATGTCAACGCTTTCAATGAGAGCAGCTTCGCCAAGTTCAGCGGTGGTGTAGATCTGTTCCGTCAAGGAGTAGTTGTAATAATTATTGGTGGGCAGATTAGTGTTGGTAGCTGTACCTTCACCGATGCAGACCTTGCCATTGGGGCAAACGTCCAAGGTGGTGAAGTTGGCGGTCTTGTAGCCGCTCTCGAGGCCAGCACCGCAAACGGCTTTCACTCTGGTGTTGTAGGCAGTCATAGACTCGAGGTTGCTCAGCGTGTAGGTGTTGGTGGTGAGGCCAGTAACAACGGTCCACTCGCTGTCGGCAGCCTTCTTGTACTCGAAGGTGTAGTTGCCCACATTGCTTTCCCAAGTGCAGGTGGCACCGTAACCAGTGATGTCGCTAACCACAAGGGTTGCAGGTTTATCGCAAGTGGCGCCTCCAGCGGGCGTGATTTCCATCTGGATGTTCGGACGGACGGACGATGTACTCGAAGGCGTAGTGCTGGTATCGTAGGCATTGTTGTCATTCTCAGAATAACGAGCCATTGTAGTGTTGGTGGTAGTACCTTGCCAAGAGTTGCCGCTGAACCAATAAACATAACCTTTGTTGATACCAATCAGGAGGTTGGACGTTCCGTCATAGTCGAAAGGAGTGCCAAGATCGATGGTCACCCAGCCAGTTTCGGAAACGGAAAGCGTTCCTTCAAATACCAAAGCGGCATCGGCAAGGCTAATGCCAGTTGAAAGGTCTGCGGCATCAACATTTTTCATGTAAACTTCAATCGGGAAATCCTTAGCAACAGAATTGATGTAGTTGAAACTGATGCTGGTGATGGTTCCCGCTGTTCCAATCTCATCGGCAGTGTAGAGCTGCTCGGAGATGGAGTAGTTGTAATACGTATCGATCGGGACACGGTTGCTGCCAGCAGTACCATCTCCAATCTCCACGGTTGTCTGTGCGTTCGCTGCCCATGGCACCAATAGGGCCAATAGCAGCATCATTAGTAGTGATTTTTTACACATAATGATTAGAATTTTAGGTTAATAATTTAGTGAATTGATGAATTGTTTTGATTGATTGATTTTTCTTTTTTCTTCTTTTTCTTTGTCTTGTTTATGTTTATTTATTTATAGGTGTTTATTACGTTAGTGGTTTATTATTGGTCAGGTAACAATTTCGAGCAGGTTTTTATGATTTCATCGGCAAGGCGGAAACCTGCGTCACACACTTCTTTGCTTTGGTTGCCATCGTAACCCATAGTGATGTGCATGGTGTCATACCCTGCGTTTACCAAAGCAAGCAGCTTGCGGTCGCGAGTGGCCACGGCTGCCCTGTAGTCCTTAATGTCGGGATGCGGGCGTTTTTTGGTTTTTACGCTAAAGATGGCATCCATCACAATCAGTACCGCGTTCCATAGATAATGCCCTGCGGCACGCACATATTTGCGGTCGCTATAGGTACGGGTAGTCGTGTCAAGCTCTCCGTTTTCTTTCAGGGTCTGCTTCGCATTGTCGACATATCGCTGAGCTTCTTCTATGGGGTTTTGCTTTTCCATGTGGTTTGGGATTTTATTTTTTGAATTGTCGGATGTTTGATTTTCTGTTTTTGTGAGTTGTTTGATGATTTAATATTTTAGGATTTAAAGATTTAATATTTAAGGATTTAAGATTTAGGGATTTTCGATTTCTTTTGGAGATAATCCAGTGATTTCTGCTATGTCCTCTATTGGATAGCCTTTGGCTTTCATTCTTTGGGCGGTGGCGAGTTTTTCTTTTCTTATCGCGTCTTCGATAACACTCCTCTCCACACGAATGGTATCGAGGTTCTTCTCGTAGCGGTAGCGTTCTTCCTTCGTCATGGCCGACTCCTCCACCAGCGAAACCGCCTTTTCAATCAATGGGTTCTCCATCAGTTCTGCCGGAACCTCCTCGGTGGTCTTGTTGATTTCCGTCAGGAAACGCAGCCACAACACCATCATCTTCTTCTCGCCCCAGTTGCGCGGCGTGAACTTGGGCAGCTCCACAAACACGATGTGCAGGCCTTCAATTACCTTGTCGGTATGCTTCTCGTGTACTATCTGGTAAAAATGATAAAACTCGTCTTCGGGCAAGTCTTTCTCGAAAATGCCGTTCACGAGGTTCAACGAATACACGGGGCGCAAGAACTTGTAGTCTTCGCCCTTTTCCAACTGGTTGACGTATGCCTTGGAAGCATTGAACAGTACGCGTGTCTTGAACTCCTCACTCCATACCATCTGCATCTCTACGATAAACTGACGGCCTTTCTTGTCCTTGCAGCACACATCGACGATGGAGAACTTTCCATCGGGAGTCTTGGGCAACATCTCAGGTGAAAGGTACTCGATACTCTCCACCTGCTCGTCATCGCCAAGTGGCAACAAGGCATTCAAGAAGCTAATCAACAGGTCAGGATGGCCGAAGACCTTCTTGAAAGTGGTGTCATATCGGGGGTCATAGTAACGCATGACAGTTGGTTTTGTATTTGTGTTTGCTCTTCAATTGTCTGGTTTTCTTTGCTTTACTGTTTGTCTGTGTTTGTGCTTTAGGTTGTGTTGTCAGTTGTTGGATATGGTGTTTTCGCTTCTTTTAACGTCAGTATACTATTATTTAAGAACCCACAAAAATAAGTAAAAATCCATTTGGTGTGCAAAAAAAATGGAAAAATAATACAATTTTTTTGTTTTTTTCTTGTTTGGCTTAAACTGGAAATTTGTATTTTCGTAAAAAATTTCATCGCTATGAATATCCATAAATTTCATCCTCTGCGTATCCATATTGGCAAACGAGTGCTGTTGTTGTTTTCCTGTTTCGTAACGATTTCATTGTCAGCGCAAAAGCATATAGAGACCTACAATCCCGAAGCCTTGTTCAACGAAGGAGTGCTGTTGTTCCAAAACCAGGAATATGGTGCCGCGCTGTCGGCCTTCGCGCAATATCGCACCTTGGTCGACGATGCCAAATCGCAGCGTTGCGTTGATGCGCAGTATTACGAGGCCGTCAGCTCGCTCTATTTGGGCCATGCCGACGGAGCCGCCAAGGTCATGCAGTTCGTGAACGACAACCCGGGCAGCACTTGGGCGAAACACGCAAGTTTCCTTTATGCGAACACCTTATTTATTAATAATAATAAGAAGTACCGCGAAGCCTTGGACATCTACGAAAGCATGGATGCCGCCACCCTCACCAACGACGAAGCCCAGCAGTTGCAGTTCAACATGGCCTACGCCTATTTCCAGACGGGCAGCATCGACCGCTCGGTGCCGCTTTTCCACGGCCTGATGATGAACGAGGGGAAATACCAAGAATCGGCGCGCTACTATTACGCCCATGTGCAATACATGAAAGGGCGCTACAACGAGGCTTTGGACAACTTCCGCCTGTTGCGCACCCATCCCGACTATGCCAAGGTGGTGCCCTCCTACATCATGCAAATCGAATACCTGAAAGGCAACTACCAATCCGTCATCGACGACGGCCCCGCATACATCCAACAGGCCGACAAGAAACGCAAGTCGGAAATGGCCCAAATCGTCGCCGATGCCTATTTCCAGCAGAAGGATTACGACAAAGCCCTTGAGTATTACGGCATCTACAAGAAAAACCTGTTGCGGGGCATCTCGCGCGAGGCCTATTACCAGATGGGCGTGAGCAAGATGATGAAAAACGACTACAAGGGTGCCATCGCCGACTTGCAGAAAGTGGCCGGCAGCAACGACATCCTTGGGCAATATGCCTCGTATTACCTCGCCACGAGCTATGCCAAGACGGACGAGCCGAAATATGCCCGCACGGCGTTCTACACGGCCTACAACGCCAAGTTCGACGAGGCACTCAGCGAAGAGTCGCTGTTCAACTATGCCAAGCTGAGCCTCATTCCGGGCACCGACCCCTTCAACGAAGCCGTCGGCCAGCTTGACCAGTTTGTGGCCGCCCATCCCGATTCGGAGCGCAAGGCCGAAGCCGAGGAGATGACCGTCTATCTGCTGCTCAACGCGAAAGAGAACGAAGAAGCCCTCAGCCGCTTGGAGGCGATGAGGCAGAGAAGCACAGAATTGGATAAGGTGTACAACGATTTGCTCTACGCCACGGGCATCGACAACGTGCAGAAGGGCAGCTACGACAAGGCGCAGATGTATTTCTCGAAGATCATGAACAGCCGGCAGTCGGCCACCAACAAGGCCGAGGCCTGTTTTTGGATGGGCGAGTCGGCCTACCAAATCGGCGACTACTCCAAGGCCATCCAATACCTGACCCAGTTCAAGCAAATGAGGGCGGCCACAAGTCTGCCGGAATACAACTTGGCCGACTACGACCTTGGCTACATCTACTACCAGCAGTTGGACTATGATGCCGCCGAGGAATGTTTCAGCCGTTTCCTCAAACGGGTAGACGACAGGCAAACCGACCTCAAGACGGACGCCTACATCCGCCTCGGCGACTGCTATTTCATGGAACGGAACTATGAACGTGCCATCAACTATTACGACCTTGCCTCCCGCATCGGCAAGCGCAACGCAGACTATGCCCTTTATCAGCAGAGTTTGTGCTATGGCGCAAGAGGCAACGTGAACCAGAAGATCGCAATGCTCGACGAGCTGCTGACGACCTATCCTACCACGCCTTACTACGACCAGGCCTTGTTTGAGATTGGCAACACCTATCTCGTGTACGGCGACAAACGCTCGGCCCTTGCCAATTTCAGCCGTCTCATCAAGGAACGCCCGCGTTCCACCTACACCCGACAGGCCATGATGAAGACGGGCATGATTTACTACAACAACAACCAGTACGACCAGGCCTTGGAGAACCTGAAGAATCTCGTGTCGTCCTATCCCAACACCGATGAGTCGCGCGAGGCCCTGACCATCATCCGCAGCATCTACATGGAACAGAACAAGCTGAACGAGTATTTTGGCTACGTCAACGCCAACGGAGGTCAGGTGAAGGTGACCCAACAGGATTCGTTGGCTTTCGCCAATGCGGAAAACTTCTACTTGGACGGACAGTACCAAAAGGCTCAGGCCGCCTTGCAGTATTACTTCGACAATTTCAGCAACGGTGCCTATGCGTTGAAAGCCCATTATTACGGCCTCGAATGTGCCGAGAAGGTGGGCACGGAGGAGCAGGTCGTCGAACACCTTATATATATATTGGCGCAACCCGACAACGACTACACCGACAACGCCCTGCTGAAAATGGCCCGCATCGAGTATGAGAAGAGCAACTACCAGAAGGCAGGCGAGTATTATGAGCGTCTGTCGCGCATCACCGAGGAACCGTTGAAGCGCCTTGAGGCCTTGGAGGGCAGCATGAAGAGCAACTTTTTCATGGGCAACTACGACAAGGCCATCGAGATGGGGGAGAGCCTGCGCCTGTCGCGCGACCTGACCGACGAGCAGGTGAACCAAATCAACCACATTGTGGGCAAGTCGTACTTCGAGAAGGGCAACTACAGCGCGGCCATCGAGAGGTTGGACAAGAGTGCCCGCAACGACAAGTCGGTGTATGGTGCCGAGAGTGCTTACTACTCCGTTGTGGCATCCCTCAAGCTGAAACGTTACGACGAGGCAGAGAACAAGGTCTTCAACATCTCCGACAACTTCTCGGCATACGATTACTGGGTCGCAAAGTCGTTCATCGCGCTTGCGGACGTGTATGTGGCCAAGGAGAACTATTTCCAGGCCAAGGAAACCCTCCGCAGCGTCATCGACAACTACAAAGGCAACGACCTGAAACAAGAAGCCCGCGCCAAGCTCGCCGAAGTGGAGCGCAAAGAGCCCAAAGTGAGCAACAGCAACGGCATCGAACCTATAGAATTGGAATGAACTAAGCCCCGTAGGGGCGACATATCAATAATCAGGCGACGTGAGTCCCTGCCGACAAACGAAAACAGCAACGAACCAGCCCCGTAGGGGCGACATATCAGTAAGCAGGCGACGTGAGTCCCTGCCGACAAACGAAAACAGCAACGAACTAGCCCCATAGGGGCGACATATCAGTAAGCAGGCGACGTAAGTCCCTGCGTCACCCGGAAAGGGAACGCGACGTCACTCACTGCCCTAACAACAAACTAAGATGAAAAGAAACATCCTAATAATCAGTATCGTCCTGCTCGCAATGCAGGCCTACGCACAACACGACGAACAAGTCACAGTGGAAGGCAAATACCGTCCCAAGGCAAACAAAGTCAACAAACTCAAACTGACACCCGAGACGCCCGCGCCGACGTATGTCATGCCGAGCACCGAGGTCAACCCCAAGGAAGCAAGGCAGAAATTCGCCATCGACTTGGAGAAAATCAGCCCCACGGCCTACTCGTCAAAAGACGACAAATCAGTCACGCCGACACGAAACTTCATCATGGCCGGCATGGGCACACGCCTCTCGCCGATTTTCCTTTACAAGCACAACTCCATGTTGACCAAGACTTTAGGCCTTGGCGTGGGCGTGAAGCACAACTCCTCGTGGCTGAACATCAAGGATTATGCGCCGTCAAGTTATATGAACAATGCTTTCGATGTAAATCTGTCGTATGAGGATATGGGAATGTACAGGTTGGAAGGCGGGGTGTTTTTCGACAATGACATGAATCATTATTATGGCGTGAATCTTGTTGAAATGCCCTTGACCGACGAGCAAATCGAGGCGTTCTGCCCAAGGCAGGTGTATAATACGATTGGCGCTTTTGTGAAATTGGATGCCAAGGGCTATCCTTTGGGGGTGCCAGTCGATCCGGGTGCCATCAAGTATCGGTATGTATTTGACCAATTGGGGTGTGGTGATGGATTGTTGGAATTCGACTATTCCTATGTTTTATACCCTGCTGCTTGGTACAAGAAAGGAACGTCTTCAAAAAGGATAAAAGTGGATGTCGATTTGGATTTCAATCACTATAAATGTCTGGATTCCTTGAGAAACAGAGGTTTTGGCCGATTGAACCCAAGTTTTGAGATGGCAGGCGATTTTTATCGACTTCATTTGGGGGCTTCTGTTGATGGGTTTGTTGCCAAAGATGACCGGAAAGTTACCATTAGGCCCGATGTGAGCGGTAGCCTGTTTGTCTTGGACAAGAAATTGGAGTTTTATGCAGGCCTGAATGGAGGCCAAAGTCTGGTGACTTATGGTGATATTATCAAGGAGAATCCCTTTGTGTGGCAGTTGCAGGTGCCCGACTTGCGGGTAAAGAATGTGAAACTCGGTTTTGACGGCGGCGTGCGCACCAATATTGCCGAAATCGTCGATTTGCATTTGGGCGTGCGCTATCGCCATACTGAGAATGACCCATTCTATGTTTTGAGGTATGATTTTCTCGATAATGCCGTGATTGCCAACAAATTCAATTTGATTTACGACGAAACACATCTCGTAACCGTCTTGGCTGATGTTCGCGTCAAGATGCGCAACAGCCTCACCGCTGATTTGGGCTTTGCCTATAATAGCTGCAAGCCGACCACAGAGGAATACGCTTGGTATCGTCCCACGATGGAAGGCAAGCTGAAACTGACATACGACCTGAACGACCATCTTTCCTTCAATTCAGCTTTCCTCTATCAAGGTGGGCGCTATGCTTTGATACAAGATGATTTCGGCTCAAATTGGATGGGTTGGGGGCCTGAAAAACTAAAAGACGTCTTCGACCTTAGTCTCGGCGCAGACTATAAAGTGAACGACCAAATCACGGCCTTTGCTCTGCTTGACAACGTGCTTTGCCAGAAGTATCAGCTCTATTACAACTACCCGGTGACGGGCATCCAGTTCTTTGCTGGCGTTAAACTGAGATTCTGAAAAACATGGCAAAGAAAACGGAAATAGTGAAAATCAGAAAAACCGATGAATTTGAGGTCGCAAATTGCGACCTCAATCAGGTGTCAATTGAGCCGTTAATCAGGTTGGTTCGAGGGCAACAAGTGATACTTGATTCAGATTTGGCCATGTTATATGGTGTTGAGACCAAGCGACTTAAAGAACAGGTCAACCGAAACATATCGAGATTTCCAGATGATTTTATGTTCAAATTGACCATGGAAGAATATGGCAGTTTGAGGTCGCAATTTGCGACCTCAAACAAGCGGGGAGGTACTCGCTATATGCCATACGCCTTTACTGAAAGTGGTATCGCTATGTTGAGTAGTGTTCTTCATTCAGATGTTGCTATAGAGGTCAACATTCGGATTATGCGAGCTTTCACCGCCATGAGACACATCATGTCGGCAAGTGCACAGGTGCTGCAACGTCTTTCAACCATAGAGTACCATCAAATTGAGTCCGATAAGCATATTGTGGAGACCAATTTGCGTATAGACGAGGTGTTTCGCCGTTTGGATCAAGGTGCAAGAGCAAAACAAGGCCTGTTTTTCGAAGGACAAATCTATGATGCCTATGTTTTTGTTTCGGATCTCATAAAATCTGCCCAAATCCGTATTGTGCTTGTGGACAATTATATTGATGAGTCGGTGTTGACACTTCTTGACAAACGAAAAGATGGAGTAGAAGCAAAGATTTACACCAAGCGGATTACATCTCAGCTATCGCTTGACTTGTCGCGACATAATGCGCAATACGCCCCTATTGACATACTTGAATATACCCATTCACATGACCGCTTTTTGATTGTTGACGACACTGTGTATCATATAGGAGCTTCTCTCAAAGATTTGGGAAACAAGCTGTTTGCTTTTTCTCAGATGCAAGAACTTGGTGCTGATGAATTGCTTGCACGTATCGATGCGATAACTTGATAAGAAAAACGCCTTAAAACCACTCCCAAGACCCTTGTTTTGGATTCGGCATTTTCTTTTCCTTTATGCGCGAAAAAGAGGCGTTTCCAAAATTTACCCGTTTTCAGCCCCGTAGAGCCGTTTTTGCTGAAAAACAAATTTCTCAACTTTTTTGGCCGCCGTGCCGAAAAATTGTGTATCTTTGCACCTTTATTTGAAAACAGCAAAAATTCTGAAAATGACTGAAGAAGAGAAAAGAGAATTGGCAAGCGAAGAATACGGTGCCAGTAAAATTCAGGTTCTTGAAGGCTTGGAGGCCGTGCGCAAGCGTCCGGCCATGTATATCGGCGACGTGCATTTCCGTGGCTTGCATCATTTGGTATATGAGGTGGTCGACAACTCCATCGACGAGGCTATGGCGGGCTTTTGCGACAAGATTGATGTCCGCATCCTTCCTGGCAACGCCATCAGCGTGTTGGATAATGGCCGTGGCATCCCGACGGGTATGCACCCCAAGGAACATCGCTCAGCTTTGGAAGTGGTGTTGACGGTGCTTCATGCTGGCGGTAAGTTCGACAAGGGCTCCTATAAGGTCTCTGGTGGTCTGCACGGCGTGGGCGTCAGCTGCGTGAACGCCTTGTCAACCCATCTCACTGCTGAGGTCTATCGCGAAGGCCAGATTTTCATGCAGGAATATGAATGTGGCAAGCCGCTTTACGACGTGAAAGTGGTGGGCACGACCGACAAAAACGGCACCCGCATCACTTTCCAGCCCGATGCCACCATCTTCCAGACCACGGAATACGACTACAGCACATTGGCCAACCGTATGCGTGAGCTGGCTTACCTCAACCACGGCATCACCATCGTCCTTACCGACGAGCGTCAGAAAGAGGAAAACGGCGAGTATCGCAGCGAGACTTTCTATTCGGAGAATGGCCTCATCGATTTTATCGACTACTTGGATGCCAACCGCACCAAACTCATCCCTGAGCCTATTTCCATATCAGGCGAGAGGAACAATGTGCCGGTTGAAATTGCACTGGAATATAACGACGAATATAAGGAGAATCTGCATTCCTACGTTAACAATATCAACACCATAGAGGGTGGTACCCACCTGCAAGGCTTCCGCTCAGGCTTGACGCGCTCGTTCAATGCCTACGCCGAAAAGAGCGGCCTGATGGAGAAGTTGGAGAAGCTGAAGGTGAAGATTTCGCCCGACGACTTCCGCGAGGGTTTGACCGCCGTCATTTCGGTAAAAGTGCCGGAGCCGCAGTTTGAAGGTCAGACCAAGACCAAACTCGGCAACGACGAGGTGATGGGTATCGTCAACAGCATTGTGGGACAGCAACTTTCCGACTATCTTGAGGAGCATCCCAAAGAGGCCAAAATGATTTTCGACAAGGTGACGCTGGCAGCCCAGGCACGTCAGGCGGCGCGTAATGCCCGCGAGAAGGTGCAGCGCAAGGGCGCCTTGTCGGGATTCAGTCTGCCAGGCAAATTGGCCGACTGCTCCGAGCGTGACCCTGCCAAGACGGAGCTTTATCTCGTTGAGGGTGACTCCGCTGGTGGTTCCGCCAAGCAAGGCCGCGACCGTAACTTCCAGGCTATCCTGCCGCTGCGTGGTAAGATTCTGAACGTGGAGAAGGCGATGGAACACCGTGTTTTCGACAGCGAAGAGATCAAGAATATCTACACCGCCCTCGGCGTGACCATCGGCACGGAAGAGGACAGCAAGGCCTTGAACCTCGACAAGTTGCGTTACCATAAGGTTATCATTATGACCGATGCTGACGTTGACGGTAGCCACATCACCACCCTGATTTTGACTTTCTTCTTCCGCTACATGCGCGAGTTGATTGAGAACGGTTATGTGTATTGCGCCACACCACCTTTGTACCTCATCAAGCGTGGCACAAAGCCCATCCGTTATTGCTGGACCGACGATGAACGCTTTGCAGCCATGGCCGAACTGACCAAGAACGGCACGGTGAGTGGCTACGACGTGCAGCGTTACAAAGGTCTTGGTGAGATGAACCCCGAGCAGCTTTGGGAGACCACAATGGACCCGGCCAACCGCACCTTGCGCCAAGTGACTATCGAGAACGCCATGGAAGCCGACCACATCTTCTCCATGCTGATGGGCGACGAAGTAGGCCCGCGCCGCGAGTTCATCGAACAGAACGCCACATACGCGAATATTGATGCTTGATTATTGACAATCAGATGAATATCAAAAAGGAGAGCCCGACGGTTCTCCTTTTTTTGTTCAAAACTACCCTCATTTGAAAATAATGCCTATTTTTGCAAAAGAAATCATTGGTACATGGAAGAAAAAGTCATTAACAGCATTAAAAAGACGCTTCTGTTGCATTTGCCTTCAGGGGGGTACGCTTTGTTGTATGGCTCAAGAGCGAGAGGTGATGCCCATTCAGGTTCCGATTGGGACATCCTCATTGTTCTTGACAAAGAAAAACTCTTGCCCAAAGACTATGATACCATTTCCTATCCTTTGAGAGAACTCGGTTGGGAACTTGGTGAATATATTAACCCCGTGATGTACACCGCCAAGGAATGGGAAGCAAGCAAGTTCACTCCATTTTACCACAATCTCATTGATGACGCAATACGATTGGCATAAAACTCACCGATGAAGAAAGACAGATTGTAGTAAGTTTACAAATGGAAAAGGCGCATCGTTTCCTCGAACAAGCGGATGAAATGTGCCGGCAAAAGTATTGGGACATCGCTTCCAACCGTTATTATTATGCCTGTTATCATGCCGTTCAAGCCTTGCTCATTAAAAATGAACTGGTTGCCCACACGCATGATGGCCTATTAACCCAATTCGGACTTCATTTCGTCAAAGCGGGGAAAGTGGAATCAAGGTTGGGCGCATTTTTGTCACGAATGGAACAACTGCGCGAAAAAGGGGATTACAATTGCTTTTATGCCATTACTGAAGAGGAAATTGCAACTATTACCGAGCCGACAAAAGAGTTGATTCAGCGGATAGAAGAACTATTGGCTGAATGAAATCTGCAAATCGGGTTTTATCATTTGCATAAAATCAAGAAAAATTTCTTCATTCCTTGCACATTTCATTTTTTATCATGACCTTTGCCCCAAATAAATTTCGCTTATGGAAACATTCAAGAAAGGGGAGAAGATTGGCAAGTATGTCATCAACTCGTTTATAAAGAAAGGAGCTGTGGCTGAGTCATATACAGCACTCGGCTCTGACGATATGATGTATTTCATCAAGGTGTTTGACCTCGGCTCGATACCTAAAGAACAGCTATTCGAGGGCAAAGAGGTTTATGAAATCCAGCTTTGCCGCGAACTTCATTCGGAAGAGAACGAGAACGTCATCCGCTTTGTCGACAAGGGCGAGGTGCGCAAAGGCGAGAACCGATACCATTATTTGGTGACCGAGTTTTACCGTGGCGAACTGCTCTCGGATTCTGTCGCACAGGAAGGTCCCTTCGATTTGGAAGATGCCGTGCAAATCACTCTTTGTGTGCTGAATGGCTTGACCTATATCCATTCCCGCGCATTGATTCACAATGATATACGTCCTTCAAATATCATGCTTCAGGAGATGGAAGACGGCATGTTGCTGCCTACCATCATCGACCTCGGACACATTTCCTATATGGTTAAAGGTCGTCCGACGTTCTATGTCGATGACCTGATGCCGTTCTATCGTGCGCCCGAGACCTTCCGCGGCATCTACACCGTCAAAAGCGACATCTTCTCGACCGGTGCGCTGCTGTATTACCTCATTTTCGGTAAGGCACCTTGGGAAACAGACCTTGCGGCTTGTCGTGGCGATAAGAACAAGATTAAGGATTTGGTGAAGACTGCCCGTCGCTCGGAATTGGTGCTTGAGACTGAGAAGATTAAGCTGCCCGATTATATGAAGGCAATTCTGGCAAAGGCTCTTGACAAGAAGCCTGATAAACGCTTCGGCACGGCAGAGGAGTTCTCGCAAGCCTTGATAGATCACCTGATGCCTGAATCGACACAAATGATGGAAGATCAACAAGCTGAAAAAGAGGAGTCTCAAAACACCACTGTTGTCCCCATTACGTTCAAGAAGGGTTCAGGCAATGGCTTCGACAATGTGACAGGTCGTGACGAGTTGAAGGAACAGCTGCGCAAGGAGGTGTTGTTTGCCCTGCAAAACCCCGAGAAGGCCAAGATTTACAGGTTGCCAGCCATCAATGGTGTGCTGCTCTATGGCCCTCCAGGATGTGGCAAAAGCCTTGTGCTTGAGAGCTTTGCAGAGGAATTGGGATTCAACTATACGATGATTAATGCCGCTGAGTTTGGCAATATCTATCAAGACGGTGTTTTGGACAACCTGCAACGTCTTTTTGATGCTGCCGAGATTAAGGCACCGTTTGTGCTCTGTTTTGATGAGCTGGAATTCCTTGCCCCTAATCCCAATGCAGATGGCGAGGAGGCAAACATTACACCGCAGATTTCAGCCTTGTTTGGTATGTTCAATGAGTGTTCACAAAAAGGCCTCCTCGTGGCAGCAACTACCAATCGGCCCGACCTTATTGACCAAGCAATTATGCGAGTGGGCTGCTTCGACCGTGTGTTTTTTGTCCCGCAGCCTGATTTTGAGGCACGTAAGGACATCTTCCGTGAACACCTGAAAGACCGTCCCTGCGAGGAATTGGATTTCGATGAATTGGCCAAGATATCAGACGACTTCAATGCTGGCGACATCACGGAGGCCGTCAATGAAGCCGCCATGACCGCCGCTTACAACGACGTGCCGATTTCGCAGAAAATACTCGTCGATGTGCTGAAATACAAGAACCCGACCTATTCCACTAAGACGCGCATCGGATTCAACAAAAACTAAACGTTATGACTGCCAAACGATTAGTATCCAAGTTCTTGAAGGACAATGGGGTGGAGGTGAAAAAGAGCAAACTGGGCCTCAATTTTGTTCATGAAGGTTGGAACTTCCTCCTTTGGAACGATGCCGACGACCCTTTGCTTTTTCGCCTTTTGCTGCCAGGTGTTTTCGATGTGACCGATGACAATTTTGCCAAATCCATCATGGCCTGCAACAACATCAATTGGAACTTCAAGGTGGTGAAGGCAGTATTGTATGAGTTTGAGGATGAGCATGATAGCGGAGCATCTATTTGGATGTGTTTCGAGCAGGTGTTGGATTCCACATCGACGGTCGATGACCTTGTGCCCCGTGCCATCCATAGCCTCATTGCTGCTGCCGATGCGTTTATGAAGGAAATGTCTAATGATGAATAAAAGTAACTGTAAGAATATGAGATACATAATGCTTTTAGCAGCTGTGCTGCTCTCTACGCTGGCCATAGCCCAATATGCTCCCGCTGGCGATAAAATCAAGACCCGTTGGGCATCAGAAGTGGCCCCCGAAAACGCACTGCCGGAATATCCGCGACCCCAGATGGTGCGTCCCATTTGGAAAAACCTCAATGGTCTTTGGCAATATGCCATTACGCCCAAAGGGGAGAAGGCTCCATCGAAATATGAGGGCGACATCCTCGTGCCGTTCTGTATCGAGTCGTCGCTGTCGGGCGTTCAGAAGGAGGTTGGGCCGGAGAATGCCCTTTGGTACGAGAAGACATTTGCCGTGCCCAGCAACTGGAAAAATGGTCGTGTGTTGCTGCATTTCGGTGCTGTCGACTGGATGGCCGATGTGTGGGTGAACGACATTAAAGTAGGCTCGCACACAGGTGGTTACACGCCTTTTACCTTTGATATTACACAAGCCTTGCAAGGCAAAAACAATACGATGAAGGTACGTGTGTGGGACCCTACTGACAAGAGTTACATCCCGCATGGCAAGCAGGTTGTCAAGCCGCAGGGCATATTCTATACCGCCGTGACGGGCATCTGGCAGACGGTGTGGCTTGAGTTGGTGCCCGACGATTACATCAAAAATCTCGTAACTACACCCAATTTCGATAAGGCTACGGTCAGTGTTGAGGTGGATTTCTCCAACCCGACCAAGGACGACCTATATCAAGTGGAGGTGTCGTTTGAAGGCGAATTGGTGGCTACGGGCAAGTCCATTAACGGACAACCTGTCGAAGTCATTATGCCAGAGGACTTCCTCCGCTGGTCGCCTGATCATCCGTATCTTTATGACATGAAAGTCAGTGTGTTGCGCAAGGGCAAGGTCATCGATGCGGTTGACAGCTATTTCGCCATGCGTAGTTTCGGTACACAGCGTGACGAGAGTGGCATCGTGCGTCTGACTTTGAACGGGCTGCCGATTTTCCATTTCGGTCCTCTTGACCAAGGCTGGTGGCCCGATGGCCTCTATACTGCTCCCACTGATGAGGCTTTGGCTTTTGATGTCCAAAAGACCAAGGACTTGGGTTTCAATATGATTCGCAAGCACGTGAAAGTGGAGCCTGCGCGTTGGTACTACCATTGCGACCGTATTGGCATCATCGTTTGGCAGGATATGCCTTCGGGTGGTCGTGGTCCTGGTTGGCAAACGACGAAATATTTCGATGGTCCAGAAAGTGTGCGCACACTCGAGTCGGAGGAATGTTACAAAAAGGAATGGACGGAAATCATAAACACTTTGAAATCAGTACCCTGCATTGGCGTTTGGGTGCCGTTCAATGAGTCGTGGGGACAATTCAAAACTCCTGAAATCGTGGAGATGACCAAGAAGCTCGACCCGACACGATTGGTCAATCCAGCTTCGGGCGGCAATTTCTACACCTGTGGCGACATCCTCGACCTGCACCACTATCCTGAGCCAAAAATGGTGCTTTATGACCCGATGCGCGCCACTGTTTTGGGCGAATATGGTGGCATTGGGCGCAAAGTGGAAGGCCATACTTGGGTGAAGGATCAAGGATGGGGCTATGTGGAGTTCGACACCGAAGAGAAGGTGACCGACACCTACGTGGAATATGCTAACTTGCTCTATAAGATGGCTTTCCAAGGGTTCTCGGCGGCAGTCTATACCCAAACCACCGATTGCGAAACCGAACTCAACGGCTTGATGACCTACGACCGAAAAGTTGTCAAATTGAACGAGAAGAGGCTGTTAGAGATTAATCGAAAGATTAGCCACGCTTTGGCGGAATAGGACAATTTGTAAACCTACCGCATTCGGTATTCAATAACTATGCTATCCCCTGTAGTCTTTGGGCCAGGATGGTATTTAAGATTGATTTTGTGTTCGTACCATTCGTTTTCGTAAAGATAATCTATGGTGTCTTTAAGTATAATGGTGTTGTAACGAGCTGCTCCATTTTCAATTTCGAATGTGCATTCTCCATCTACTACACCCATTATGTGAATTGATACACTTGAAGGCCAAGTTGTTGTGTCGGATGCAGATAATATGATATTACATGGTTGTGAAACATCTTTTATCACATATCTATCCGCGTTGTGATTATAGGAACACGCATTCAATAGGGCAACAAATACGGCGAGAATACATATCAGTTTCTTACTCATGTTTTCCTTTTGGAAGTGAAAAAAAGTATCGCAAAGGTAGGAAACTTTTGCGATACTTTTTATTTTTGGCTTGAAAAATCTGTTCTGCTTCAAATAGTTTTGTGTCAACATCAATCTAAAGTGTGAATCACAAGGCCAGAGCGCAGTTTAGGCTCAAACCATGTGGTCTTGGGAGGCATGATGTTGCCCGTGTCGGCGATGTCGATGATCTGCTTCATGCTCACAGGATAGAGCGCGAAGGCGACCTTCATCTCACCGCTGTCCACACGACGCTTCAGTTCGCCGAGGCCACGGATACCACCAACGAAGTCGATGCGCTTGTCGGTGCGGAGATCCTTGATGCCCAGAATCTTGTCGAGGACAAGGTTGCTGAGGATGGTGACATCCAACACACCGATAGGATCGTTGTCGTCGTAGGTGCCGGGTTTGGCGGTCAGGCTGTACCACACGCCCTCGATGTACATCGAGAAGTTGTGGAGCTTGTTGGGCTTGTACTCGGTGTCGCACTCGCAGTGGCAGGGGAACTCGCAGTTGCACTTGCCGCCGTCCTTGGTGCAGTTGCACTTGCACTCGATGTCGAAGTTCTCTTGCAGGGCTTTGAAGAAGTCCTTGGTGCTGAGGCCGTTGAGGTCCTTCACGACGCGGTTGTAGTCGATGACGTTCAACTGGTTGTCGGGGAAGATGACGGTCATGAAGTAGTTGTACTCTTCCTTGCCGGTGTGGGCAGGGTTCTTTTCCTTCTTCTCCTGTCCGACGAGGGCGGCAGCAGCGCTACGGTGGTGACCGTCGGCGATGTACATGGCCGGAACCTTCTTGTCGAACAGTTCAACCAAGCGGGCGATGGTGGCCTTGTCGTCGATGATCCAGAAGCGATGGCCGAAACCGTCTTCCTTGGCGATGAAGTCGTAGATGGGCTTCTCGGCGGTGATCTTGCTCACGATGGCGTCGATTTCGGCGACGGCAGGGTAGGCGAAGAACACAGGCTCGACGTTGGCGTTGGTGAGGCGCACGTGCTTCATGCGGTCCTCTTCCTTGTCCTTACGGGTCAGTTCGTGCTTCTTGATGACCTTGTTCACATAGTCCTCGCTGTAGGCGCAGGCCACGATGCCATACTGCCAGTGGGCGTTGGCGTCGGTGGGGTTCATGCTTTGGGCATAGATGTAGAGTTTTTCCTCTTGGTCTTGTTTGATCCATCCGAAGTCCTTGAAACTGTTGAAGTTCTCAACGACTTTCAGATAGGTTTCGAGGTCGCTGTCCTTGTGGCCTTCGGGCAAGTCGATTTCGGCCTTGGTCACGTGGAGCAGGCTGTAGGGGTTGCCTTCACATTCCTTGCGGGCTTCTTCTGTGTTCAGCACGTCGTAAGGGCGGGAGGCCAGTTTTTGGACGATGTCCACTCCTGGACGCCATCCTTTGAAGGGTTTGATTGTGCTCATAGTTTGAGTTAATTATTTATTAATCAATTATATCTGTTAAGCTGCTACCCCAATTTCATACAAATACTCTGGTGCAAAACCAATCTCATTGTTCCAATCTACCGTCCAAGGGTCAAGTGTGAAATTTTTGAAATAAGCCAAATCTTTCAGTTTCAAAAAGATGCCCTCTTGAGCTAATGGAAGAAAGTCGCACAATTTCACCGAACCATCATTAAAGGTAAGGCGAAGAATGTGATCTTTCACATATTCCGCTTTGGTAATTTTTATGAACAATAGTTGGTTTTGCATAGTAATGTCATTTCAAGGGCTCTATTTTAAGCAAAGCTTCTTTTCGTTCAGATCTGTACCAGTTTTCCATCAATTCGTCATAATGCAAGTCAAGCCATTCAAATACCAAACGGGCAGCGCGACGAGGCAACTGGCCTGTGATGATACCGTCTTGAATGGTAATCTCGCATTGGTATTCGTTGTACCATACATGAAAATGAGGAGGTTGATGCTCCTTATAATACATGTAGATAATGATACCGTAAAAACTACTTATTTCTGGCATAATGACGATTGATTATGAAATTAAGGAGCCGCCACTTTTTGGGTAGCGGCTCCTTCTGCGGTTAATGATTATTTATTCACTTGGAAGCGCTTGTTGCCAGTCTTGAAGAAATCAGCGATCTGGTTGGCAGCGGCCAGGCCAGCGTTGATATTGGCTTCTTCGGTCTGGGCACCCATCTTCTTGGGCGTGGCGAAGTAGCGGCCTTCGAAGGCTTTGAACTCGGCATCGGCATCGGGCATGATGTCGGTGATGTACTTGAGGTCGGTGCGCTCGGCCATCAGCTTGAGCAGTTCGGGCTCGTTGATGACTTCCTTGCGGGCGGTGTTGACGAGGATGCCACCTTTGTGCATCTTGTTCACCACAGCGTAGTTGATGCTCTGCTTGGTCTCGGCAGTGGCCGGGATGTGCAGGCTGACCACGTCGCAGGTCTCGAAGAGGGCGTCGCGGTTGGCGACGGCGTGAACGCCAGCCTCTTCAATCTTGTCGGCAGGGACAAACTCATCGAAGGCATAGACATCCATACCGAAGCCCTTGGCGATGCGGGCCACGTTGCGACCCACGTTACCGAAGGCCAACAAACCGAGCTTCTTGCCCATCAGTTCGCTGCCGCTCTTGCCGTTGTAGAAGTTACGGACGGCGTAAACCAGCATACCCATCACCAATTCGGCAACGGCGTTGCTGTTTTGGCCGGGGGTGTTCATGGCCACGATGCCTTTGGCGGTGCAAGCCTCGAGGTCGAGGTGCAAGCCTCGAGGTCGAGGTTGTCGTAACCGGCGCCGGCACGGACGACGATCTTCAGGTTGTTGGCGTGGTCGATGACTTCCTTCGTCACCTTGTCGCTGCGCACGATTAAAGCGTCGGCATCAGCAACGGCCTTGTAGAGGTCATTGACATCGGTATATTTTTCGAGGAGAGCCAATTCGTAACCATTCTCTTCGACGACTTTTCTAATTCCATCAACAGCAACCTTTGCGAAAGGTTTTTCTGTAGCAACTAATACTTTCATGATTAAATTTTGAATTTTGAATTTTAAATCTTGAATTACTTGTTCGCTTTTTCAAAGTCTTGCATGCACTGGACGAGGGCTTCGACGGCCTCAATCGGGCAGGCGTTGTAGAGGCTGGCGCGGAAGCCGCCGACGCTGCGGTGACCCTTGATGCCGACCATGCCGCGCTCCTTGGCGAAGGCCATGAAGGCGTCTTGCTTCTCCTCGTAACCGGGAGCCATCACCCAGCAGTGGTTCATAATGGAACGGTCTTCCTTCTCGGCGGTGCCGACGAACATGCTGTTGCGGTCGATTTCTTCGTAGAGCATGTTGGACTTCTTGGTGTTGATCTTGTTCATAGCTTCGACGCCACCGATGGTGTCCTTCAACCACACGAGGGTTTCGTGCATCATGAAGATGGGCAGTACGGGCGGGGTGTTGAACATGCTGATGTTCTTGGCTTCCTCAGCAGCGTGGGTGCGGAAGTCAACCATCGTCGGCAGCGGGTTCATGTAGGCGCGGTCGCCAATGTTGCCGAGGATGTCTTTCTTCACGATGACGAAGGTCACGCCAGCGGGGCCGACGTTCTTCTGGGCGCCACCGTAGATGAGGCCGTACTTCTTCACGTCGACGGGACGGCTCATGATGTCGGAGCTCATGTCAGCGACGAGCATGATGGGGCAGTCCATGTCGTACTTGATCTCAGTGCCGTAGATGGTGTTGTTGGTCGTGATGTGGAAGTAGTCGGCATCCAGCGGGATGTTGTATCCCTTCGGGATGTAGGTATAGGTCTTCTCTTCGGAAGAGGCGACGATGTCGACTTTACCGAACAGTTTGGCTTCCTTGGCGGCCTTCTTGGCCCAGACGCCGGTCTGGAGGTAGGCGGCCTTGGTCTTCATCAGGTTGGCGGGCACGGTGAAGAATTGGGTGCTGGCGCCACCACCGAGGAAGAGGACTTCGTACTCCTCAGGGATGTTGAGGAGGTCGCGCCACAGCTGACGGGTTTCAGCCATGATGCGCTCCCAACCCGGAGTGCGGTGAGAAATTTCGGCGATACCGATGCCGGTGTTGTCGAAATCATAGAGCGCCTTGACGGTGCTTTCGATAGCCTGTTTGGGCAGTACGCAGGGACCTGCGTTGAAATTAAAAGCTTGCTTCATTTCAAATAATGATTTAATGTTTTGATTTATAATTTGTTGATTAAGTTTTACTCGTTTATTTTGCTGCAAAGATAAGAAATAAAACCATGTGCCACGCTTTTTTTGAAATATTTAGGTTTTTCTATGGATTAAGTAGGTTTTTGGGCATCGGAAATAGGTCATTTTGATGTCTCAAAATGTAATAATAAAAGAAACACCTAAATTTTTTAATATGCCAATGTTTTAACTATTCCTATACTGATTCGGTGTCAATCCCGTGTGTTTCTTGAAGTATTTGAAGAAAAATGAGGGATTGGGAAAATTCAATTCGTCTGAGATCTCCTTGATGCAGCGGTCGCTGTGTTTCAGCAACTGCTTGGCTTCGAGGATGACATATTGGTCGATCCATTGGGGCGCCGACTGACCGCTGGTGTCTTTCACGATTTTGGAAAGGTATTTTGGCGTGATGCAGAGCTTGTCGGCATAAAAACCCACATTGCGTTCCGTGTTGTGGTACTTGCTGACCAGGTCGATGAATCTCTCAAATACAATTTTGTGACGGGTGGAGACAGGTTGCTCCACCTCGCTTTGTTTTGCCATACGCTCGTTGATGAAACTCCCGAAGATGAAAAACACCGAGGAGATGAGATGGCTGATGCTCTCGCGTGCGTAGGCGTAATCGGAGTGGATGGCCGTGTTGATGAGTTGGATGTGTTGCTGCACGATGGAGAGTTCGTCGGGTTTCAAGGTGATGCAAGGGTTGTCCAGTATTTGCATGGCCTCGTTCAGCATCTTCGTGATGTCGGAGCGGAAATGGGAGAGAAACTGTGAAGTGACCGCGATGATGGTCAACTCGGGGGCCTCTTCGGCGCTGCTGGGCTCGATGCGGATGATGTTTTGCGGCAGGTTGAGCACCATCATGCCCTCGTGGATTTCGTATTCTTTCAGGTTGACGCTGCCCTTGAAACTGCCTTTCTTGCAGAAAGCGACCAGATAGCCATCGATACGGCACGGATAACGCAACAGGTTGTAATTGGCCTCGTTGGTGCGCTGCGCCATGATGAAATCCTCTCCTATATTAATAATGTCATCCGTCAAAAACAACTCTTTGACCTTGGCGATGCTGAAACTATTGAGTGTCGTTGTCTCCATTTGTTGAAATTTTCAGCAAAAGTATATAATATTATTGAATTATGTATAAAAAATCGTGAGAATTTCTACTTTTAGATAGTTTTTGATTCCGAAAGGATGCCTTTTAGTCGAAAATGATGTCGTTTCTTTGCAGCATCAACAAGAAAGGAAATCAATATGACTAAAAGATTGAAAAACATGATGTTGCTGCTGGCGTTATGCTGCATGACGCTGACGGCTGGTGCACAAAGAGTGCTGACGTTGGATGAATGCCACCAGTTGGCACTGAAAAACAACAAGAAACTGAAAGTGTCGGAGGAGGAGGTGAACAAGGCCCGTTATGAGATGTACTCCTCATACGCCAATTACCTTCCCAAGGTGTCGGCAACCGCCACTTACACGCACAACAACAAGAGCGTCCAACTGCTGAGTGACGAGAACATTGCCGCACTCAACAACATCGGCACTATGACCCAGGCTCAGATTGATGCTTACCGACAAGAGTTGCTGGCCATTTATATGAGCGACCCTTCGGCTGTGATTTCGTTGGCGATGCTTCAGAATGACCCTATCGTCAGCAAGCTGGTTGCCGATTTCATGAGCCTTAACGTTGAAGACGCCTTGAACCAAATCGGCGAGCAAGTTACGGACGCCTTCAATGTCGACACGAAGAATATTTACTCGGGCATCGTTACGGTGCAGCAACCGATTTTCGCAGGAGGCAAGATTGTGGCTTACAACCAGATTACCAAAGACTTGAAGGGGTTGGCCGAGTCGAAGTTGGATTTGCAGCAGCAGGAAGTGGTGGTGACTACTGACCAAGCCTATTGGCAGATTGTCAGTATCGCCAACAAGCTGAAACTGGCCGAGAGCTATGCCGAATCGCTACGCACCCTTAACGCGGATGTTGAGAAGATGGTCGCGGAAGGCGTGTCCACTAACTCCGAACAATTGGCAGTGAAGGTCAAGCTGAACGAAGCAGAGACAGCCTTGCTGAAGGCGCAGAATGGACTGGCGCTCTCAAAGATGTTGCTATGCCAGATCTGCGGTCTGCCGCTTGATTCGGATATCGTCTTGGCCGACGAGAAACTCGACGATGTGCTGCTCACCCATCAGAAGCCTTGTTATTCGGAGAGCGAAATAGAGACCAACCGTCCTGAACTGAGATGCCTCAGCCTGGCCAACGACATCTACGCCAAAAAGGTGTGGGTCACCCGAGCCGATTACCTGCCCACCATCGGGGCTTTCGGCAACTATACCCTCAGTAATCCTTCGTGCTTCAACGGATTCCAAAACGAGTTCACTGGATTATGGAGCTTCGGAGTGATGGCCAAAATTCCGGTTTTCCATTGGGGTGAAGGCTACAACAAGACCCGTATGGCCAAAGCTGAAGCCAAGATACAGCAATATAACTATGAAGACACCAAGGAGATGATCATGCTTCAGGTGCGCCAGTGTGAGACACGCCTCAACGAGGCCGACTCCCGTCTGAAACAGTCGCAAGAGAAACTCAACGACGCTGACGAGAACCTTCGTATGGCCAATGCAGGTTTCCGCGAGGGTGTTGTGGAATCGTCGGTGCTCAATTTGGCTCAAACCGCATGGCTTCAGGCACATTCCGAATATATTGATGCCAAAATTGATTGCATCATGGCGGATGTGAATTTGCGCAAAGCAGCAGGTGTCCTTCAATAATCCTAAATCTTTGAATTTTAAATTTTGAATTTTAAATAACCAAATATCATGTCAACAACAGTAAAAGAACAAAGAGTAAACACGTACTTGGCGCTGGGAGTGCTGGCGTGTGTGATTGCGGTGGTTTGCATCATTGGCATTCTCACCTTCCACAAAGAAACGGAATACCTGCAAGGACAGGCTGAAGTAACGGAGTATCGTGTCTCGAGCAAGGTGCCGGGACGTATCTTGGAGTACAAGGTCCATGAGGGACAGATGGTGAGGAAGGGAGACACCCTTGCCATCCTTGAGGCACCCGAAGTAGAGGCCAAAAAAGCACAGGCTGAGGCTGTGGAAAGAGCGGCCAGAGCACAAAGTGCCAAAGCTCAGCATGGTGCACAGAAGGCCCAAATTGAAGGCGCTTACGAAATGTGGCAGAAAGCCATCGTGGGCGTTGAAATCGCCCAAAAGTCGTTCAACCGTGTCAGCAACCTTTACGCAGACGGCGTGGTGAGCGAGCAGAAATATGATGAGGCGAAGGCTCAATACGACGCAGCATTGGCTACCGAGAAAGCAGCCAAGTCGCAGTATGACCTTGCTCTCGAAGGTGCCCGATCTGAGGACAAGCAAATGGCCGCTGCCCAAGTGATGCAGGCGCGAGGCGCGTTGGCTGAGGTCAACTCATACATCCATGAGACGGTGCTTACTGCATACGCCGATGGCGAGGTGAGTGAAATCTTTCCGCATGTGGGTGAATTGGTGGGCACAGGTGCTCCGATCATGAATATCGCCCAAATGGATGACTTATGGGTGACTTTCAACATGCGTGAGGACTGCTTGAAAGACTATCCCGTTGATACAGAGTTTGATGCGTATGTCCCTGCTATCGACAGCACCATCAGGCTGAAAGTCAGTTACATGAAAGACCTTGGCGACTATGCAGCTTGGAAAGCCACCAAGGAAACGGGACAATACGACCTCAAGACCTTTGAAGTACGCGCCACACCGCTTCAGGTGTCAAGTGACTTGCGTCCAGGAATGAGCGTAGTAGTGAAGAAGGAGCATAGAAGATGAACAATGAAAACAAAAGTGGTCTGATGCGCGTGATGCGACGTGAAGTGCTCAGGATGCTTTCGCAACCTGTCTACATCTTCTGCATGGTCGTCGCGCCGCTGATTGGCTACATCTTCTTCACGACGCTGATGGGGCAGGGACTTCCTGCCGACATTCCTGTCGGGGTGGTCGATGAGGACAATACGGCCGTCACAAGACAGGTGCTGCGCAACTTGGACGCTTTCCAGCAGTCGGAGATTGTGGAGCAATACGCCAGCTTCGGCGAGGCCCGCGAGGCGATGCAGCAGGGCAAGATTTACGCCTTCTATTACATCCCGAAAGGCACTACCGAACAGGCCCTGTCGAGCAAACAGCCCAAAGTGTCGTTCTATACCAATCCGTCCTATCTGGTGGCGGCTTCCTTGGAATACCGCGACATGAAGATGATGGCGGAACTGGCTTCAGGTGCCATAGCACGTGAGACTTTGTATGCCGAAGGCTATACCGACGAGCAGGTGATGGGCATCCTGCAACCCATCAAGATGGAGATGCACGCCATCGGCAACCCGGGACTGAACTATTCGATTTATCTGTCGAATATCCTGCTGCCCGCCATGCTGATGCTGCTCATCTTTCAAGTGACTATCTACTCCATCCTCAGCGAAGTCAAGGAAGGTGTCTCAAAACATTGGATGGAATTGGTTGACGGCAATATTTACAAGGCTTTGGCCGGCAAGTTGCTGCCCCAGTTGGCTGTCTGGATGGTGATGGGTGCTGTGTATCTGGTCATTCTCTATGCCTATTGGGACTTCCCACTGAAGAGCGGAATTTGGCCAATGGCTTTGGCTGCCCTGCTGCTCATTTTGGTCTCACAAGCCTTCGGTGTGTTCCTGTGCGAACTGTTGCCGTCGTTGCGTTGGGCCTTGAGTATCGCCACCTTGTGGGGCGTGCTGTCCTTCCCGATTTCGGGCTTCTCTTTCCCGCAGATTGCGTTTCCGGCACCGTTGAGGGCGCTTTCGTATCTTTACCCGCTCAGGTATTATTACCTGACCTATGTGGACCAGGCATTGAATGGCCTGCCGCTGTGTTACTCATGGGCCAACTTCGCGGCGTTGCTGGCTTTCTTGGCCTTGCCGATGTTGCTGCCTAACCGATTGAAAAAGTGTTTGTTGGAATATCAATATACAAGATGATGAAATGGTTGCATAACATATTGGAGGTTTTCCGCGAGGAACTCCACAACTCGATTTTTGATGAAGGCGTCGTCGTGTTTTTCTTCATCGTGCCCTTGCTTTATCCTTTGCTTTACGCTTATCTGTATAGCAATGAGACGGTTCGCGAAGTGGCGACGGTGGCGGTCGACAATGCCAATTCCGCTACCAGCCGCGAGTTTCTGCGCAAGGTGGATGCCACTGCTGATGTCAACATCATTGGGCATTGCGCCGATATGCAAGAAGCTGTCGACTTGATTCACAAGCACAAGGCTTATTGCCTGATTTATATCCCTGCTGAGTTCGACTACGCCTTGATGGATGGCAAGCAGGCCGTCGTTGAGTTATATTCCGACATGGGAAGTTTGCTCTATTATAAAGCACTGCTGTCGTCGTGCACCGAGGTTTCCTTGGCGATGAACAAAGACATCAAGACGCAGAGGTTGGTGGGCGCGACCGACAAGCAGGCTTCGACCTTCAACCATCCCATTGAATACGAGTATGTTCCGATGTTCAACACGCAGAGTGGCTTCGCCACCTTCCTGATTCCCGCTGTTTTGGTGCTGCTGATTCAGCAGACGATGGTGTTGGGTGTTGGCATGATGGCGGGCGAGGAGCGCGAGAAGAAACGCCGTGGCATCCTTGAGCCGCATGTACTCGGTAAAAAGCCTTGGGAGATGCTGATGGGCAAGGGTGCGGCCTATCTGGCCATCTATCTGGTGGTGGCAGCCTACGTGTTCTGCGTTGTGCCACGCCTGTTCCATCTGATTCAGATTGGGCAGTGGCAAGATATGGTGGCTTTCCTGTTCCCGTATCTGCTGGCTTGCATCTTCTTCAGCCTGACGCTCTCGGGTATCGCGCACAACCGCGAGGTGTTCATCATTATGTTTGTTTTCGTCTCGGTGCCACTGTTGTTCATCTCTGGCATTTCGTGGCCTTCGTGCTCCATTCCACATTTCTGGAAAGTAGTCTCCTGGCTTTTCCCCTCGACCTTCGGTATCAACGGCTTCGTGAAAATCAACAACACGGGTGCCTTGCTTCGCGATGTGCGTCCCGAACTGATCGGTCTTTGGATACAGACTGCATTCTATGCTTTCACGGCTTGGCTGGTGTATTACCGTTCCTACGGCAAACACCTGAAAGACAGCATCGAAGTGGCCGAAGTGAAACTCCAGGCACGCTGGGCGGAGTATTTGTAAATGACTTCAATCACCTGAAAACAAGTAGAGACGCACCCGACGTGCCCCAAAAACCTGATGCCTCCACAATTCTAACGTCAACCCAAATCAATATCGGAATAATTAGAAACAATTATTTATTTTTGCAGCTTGAAATTCTCAAAATCTTAATCTACAAAACCTAAATCTATATGAAAAGATTCTCTAAGTCCATAATGACTATTATGTTAGCAGTAATGGTGTGCTTTGTAGCAGCAGGCTGTACAAAACACAATGGCGGCAACGGTGCATACAAAGGCCACGATTACGTCGACCTGGGCCTGCCGAGCGGCACGTTGTGGGCGACTTGTAACGTGGGAGCAGAAACCCCCGAAGAATATGGCGACTATTTTGCTTGGGGCGAAACCCAATCCAAAGACGCCTACAACTGGAGCACCTATGGTTACTGCAATGGCGACTACAACCAACTTACGAAGTATTGTGCCCAATCTGATTTCGGCTTTAATGGCTTCACCGACAATTTGGATGCCTTGCTGCCGGACGATGATGCTGCTACAGCACATTGGGGCGAGGGCTGGCGTACCCCGACCTACGAAAACTGGGTCGAACTGCTGTCGAAATGCAGCCATACTTGGACGACAAGAAACGGAGTGAACGGTTGTCTGTTCACCGGACGCAATGGCAACAGTATCTTCTTGCCTGCTGCAAGCAGCCGCTATGACGATGAATCCCGCAATGCTGGTGATGTAGGCGCTTATTGGTCGCGCACGCTCCATAAGAGCGCTCCTGACGGTGCCAAGGGCTTCCAATTTATCATCAGCTTTGACGACTGCGACCTGTACGATGACTTCGGCAGGGCTTCTGGTCTTCCTGTCCGGGCGGTGTGCTCTTTAAATGGAAAGATAAATGTAAAGCATTGATAAATAGAAAGTTGTCTCATTGTGTAAAAAAAAATCCCGAAAACGATTGCCATTCCAATAAATTGTTGTACTTTTGCGCACTCAAAATTAAAGGAAAGAAAGCGATGAAAAAAGACATTCACCCCAAGAACTATCGTCTGGTTGTTTTCAAAGATATGTCAAACGACGTGACCTTCTTGTCGCGCTCGACCATCAACACCAAGGAAACCATCAAGTGGGAAGACGGCAACGAATATCCGTTGGTGAAATTGGAAATCTCCAGCGCGTCACATCCCTTCTACACCGGTAAGATGAAACTCGTCGACAGCGCCGGTCGTGTGGATAAGTTCAACAACAAGTACAAGAAATTCTTCGAGAAGAAGGAAGCCAAGTAAGTTGGACGCAACCGAAAAAGGGAAGCCCTTGCCAATCGCGAGGGCTTTTTTTTGTGCCTTGGCATTATTATTGTCGTATCTTTGCGCCACATATATAATAAGGTGTGAAACGGCGGCTAACTGACAATTTGTCGCCATAAACGAAAGTGTTTTATGAGTTATAAAGTTGAACCCGTATTGTTTTCAGATATGATTGACACGGATGCCGAGTTTATTCCCGTCCTGACCATCGAGCAAGGCCAACTCGGTCATAATGAATCTGTTCCAGAAGAATTGCCCATTATGCCCTTGCGCAATTCGGTGCTTTATCCAGGCACGGTCATTCCCATCACCGTGGGGCGCGAAAAATCAATCCAGTTGGTGAAGGAATACAACCGCAAACGCAAGCCCATCGGCGTTATCGCGCAAAAGGAGTCGAATGTCGATGAGCCAGTTCTCGACGATTTGTACAAGGTCGGCGTGTCGGCCCAAATCCTCAAGTCGTTTGAGATGCCCGATGGTAGTGTTACGGTCATTATTCAAGGAATTCGTCGTTTTGAGGTGGTGGAAGCCATTCAAAATGAGCCTTATATGAAGGCTGCCGTGATACCTTACGCGGCTTCGGAAGATGTGCCTGCATCGCGCAAGTTCGATGCTTTGTTGCAGTCGGTCAGGGACTTGGCCATTCAGGTCATTCCTCGCTCGCGCAATTTGTCGCAGGAGGCAGGCTTTGCCATCAAGAGCATTGATGACCCTGTGTTTTTGCTCAATTTCGTGGCCAGCAATATCGAAGCCGAACTTCCTGTGCGTCAAGGAATTTTGGAGTCGCGCAACCTCAACGAAATGGCCAAGGGGCTTCTTTCGGTGCTGACCGAGGCCAAACAGATGCTTGAACTGAAGCAGCAAATCCAGAGCAAGGTGCGCGACGATATGGACAAGCAGCAGCGCGAATATTACCTCAACCAGCAGTTGCGGACCATTCAAGAGGAATTGGGAGGCAATCCTAACGAACAGGATGTCAAGGAATTGAAGGAAAAGGCCGAGAAGAAAAAGTGGTCGAAAGAAGTGGCGGAAGTCTTCGATCGGGAACTGAAAAAGTTGGAGCGCACCCATCCGCAATCGAGCGAATATGGCATTCAGTTGAACTATTTGCAGTATTTGGTTGACCTGCCTTGGGAGGAGTTCACGAAAGACAATTTCGACCTGAAACACGCCCAGCGCGTCCTCGATGCCGACCATTTCGGTTTGGACAAGGTGAAAGACAGAATCATTGAGCATTTGGCTGTGCTGAAGTTGCGTCAGGATATGAAAGCCCCGATTTTGTGTCTCGTCGGACCTCCTGGTGTGGGCAAAACCTCTTTGGGCAAGTCCATCGCAAGGGCTTTGAACCGAAAATATGTCAGAATGTCACTTGGCGGAGTGCGCGACGAGTCGGAACTGCGCGGCCACAGAAAAACTTACATTGGTGCTATGCCGGGCCGTATCATCCAGAATCTGCGCAAGGTGAAGTCGGGGAATCCCGTTTTTGTTCTTGATGAAATTGACAAGGTGAGCGGCAACAACATCAGCGGCGACCCGCAGGCTGCGCTTCTGGAAATCCTTGACCCTGAGCAGAATAATACCTTCTACGACAACTTCATCGAGTTGGATTACGACCTCTCGAAAATCCTTTTCATCGCTACGGCCAACAACCTCGCGACCATCCATCCCGCCTTGCGCGACCGAATGGAAATCATCGACTTGAGCGGTTATTTGCGCGAGGAAAAATACGAAATCGCCAAACGCCACCTGATTCCCAAGCAGATGAAGGAACACGGCCTCGACAGCAAGCAAATCGCTATTTCAAAGGAGATTGTGATGCACATTATTGAGGACCACACCCGCGAGGCTGGTGTGCGTAATTTGGAACGCCGTATCGGTGATTTGATGCGTTATCGCGCCAAGCAAGTCGTTGTGGGTGAGGAATTTGACAAGAAAATCACCAAGGAAGAACTCAGGAAGGTGCTGGGCGTTCCTATGCACCACGACGAAGACGAGGTGAAACACACCATTCCCGGCGTGGCCACGGGTTTGGCTTGGACGCAAGTGGGTGGCGAAATCCTGTCCATCGAAGTCAGTTTGAGTCGCGGCGGCGGACATCTTTCTTTGACCGGCAATCTCGGTGAGGTGATGAAGGAGAGCGCGACCATTGCCTACGAGTTCATCAAGGCACACGCCTCACAACTCAACATCAATCCTGATGTGTTTGACGCTTGGAATGTCCACGTTCACATTCCCGAAGGAGCAACGCCCAAGGACGGCCCCTCGGCGGGTATCACGATGCTCACCGCCTTGACTTCCGCTTTCACCCAACGCAAAGTGAAAGGCCAGTTGGCTATGACGGGTGAAATCACGCTGCGCGGTCGCGTTTTGCCCGTGGGCGGTGTGAAGGAAAAAATTCTGGCCGCCAAACGCAACGGCGTGACCGACCTCATCCTTTCCATTGATAACGAGCACGATATCAAGGACATCAAGGAGGATTACATCAGCGGACTGAATTTCCATTATGTGGAGAATATGATGCAAGTGCTTGACCTCGCCTTGGAGAAGGAACAAGACAAGAACGACCTCGATTACAACAAGTATTTGAATAATCTGCATCCTGAAGTTATCGGATTCAAAGTCAAGTGATTATAAACTACGGATTGCACGGATTTTACAGATTGTTTGCTGTATGATGTAACCCAATCCGTTTCATCTGTGAAATCCGTAGTTAAAAGTATTATGCGAAAGTTGTTAATCGGCATATTATCCGTGTTGATGATGGTTTCTTGCGGCAAACGCCAAGATTCAGAGGATGGATTGTCCATTTTCAAGTATAACGAAAGCGCAGGTATCCTCACCCTCGACCCGATTTATGCCAAAGACTTGCCGCATATCTGGGCTTGTAACCAGGTGTTTAACAGCCTCGTAGCCTTTGACGACAAGATGAACCTCATTCCGATGGTGGCCAAGTCGTGGGACATCAGTGAAGATGGATTGGTTTACACTTTCCATCTTCGGAATGATGTGCAATTCCACGAGGATGATTGTTTTATTGACAAATCGGCGTTTCGACAGGCTCAACGCCCGTCAGAAACCGAGGTCCCTGAGCTTGTCGAAGGGCCGACCGCCAAGTTTCGTTTTGTGACCGCAGAAGACTTTGTCTATTCCTTCAACCGCGTGGTGGACAAGCAGTTGAGTTCGCCCGGAATGTGGATTTTTTCGTCCGTCAAGCACGAGAACGACCAATATGCTTTCACGGCTTTGGACGACTCGACTTTCCAAATCGAATTGTCGAAGCCGTTTCCGCCGTTTTTGGGCATTTTGTCTATGACTTACGCCTCAGTCGTGCCGAAGGAAGCCGTTGATTATTACGGAGATAACTTCCGCAGCCATCCCGTTGGGACGGGGCCTTTTAAGTTCCAGTATTGGAAAGAAGGCGTGAAGTTGGTTTTCCGCAAGAATCCGAATTGTTTCGAGCGCGACGCGGCTGGGGAGAGGCTGCCTTACATCGATGCTGTTTCCGTCAGCTTCCTGATAGACAAGCAAGTAGCCTTCTTGGAATTCATCAAGGGCAAGTTCGACTTTATGTCGGGCATCGATGCGCGTTATAAAGATGAACTTTTGACTTACGACGGCCAACTGCGCCAAAAATATGTGGACAAAATCGAGTTGATTACCGAGCCGTATTTGAACACAGAATATTTCTCCTTCTTCATTGACCCTAACGACCCGCTTGGTCCCGACCGTGCTCGCGCTTTACGTCAGGCTGTCAGTCTTTGCATTGACCGAGAGAAGATGTTGCGTTACTTGCGCAACGGCATCGGCGAACCCGGCACGGGCGGTATGATTCCCGCAGGTTTGCCCGGACACAGCCCGACCATCGGCTATGGTTACGACCTGAAACGCGCCCAACGTTTGGTGGCTGAAAACCATTTGGAAGGCTACTTTTTGCAACTCTCCACCGTTGCCGACTATGCCGACATCGGGAAGTTTGTGCAAAGCCAAGTGGAGCAAATCGGGCTGCAATGCAAAATGGAGGTAATGCCGCCCGCCACGATGCGCAGTATGAGGAGTAACGGCAGTTTGCAGTTTTTCCGCTCTTCTTGGGTGGCCGACTATCCCGATGCGGAGAATTATCTTTCGTTGTTCACAACTTCCAATTTTGCTCCTGCGGGACCAAATTATACACATTACACCAATCCAAAATATGACAAACTCTATGACAAAGCCCTGTTATGCAACGATTTGCAAGAACGCTCCCAGTATTATACCGAGATGGATAGCCTGATGATGCAAGATGCACCTGTGGTGGTTTTGTTCTATGACGAGGTGCTTCGTTTTGTGAACAAAAGGGTGCAAAATATGGGCAGTAATCCCACGAATCTGTTGGATTTGCGGCGGGTGAGGATTGGAGAATAATTCCATTTCAATTGTATTAAGTGAATTGTTTTTGTATCTTTGTCCACACACAAAGACAATGCTAAATTCTTAATACTATGAAAATCAAACATTTATTTCTATCAATTTTGCTGTTAGGCTCAGTCAGCCTAATCGCCCAAGAAGAAGCCAAAATGTTGCGCTTCCCGACCATCCACGGCAACGACGTGGTGTTCAGCTATGGCGGAGACTTGTACTCCGTCAACATCAAGGGCGGCATTGCCCACAAAATCACCAACGACGCCAACGGCTATGAGATGTTCGCGCGTTTCTCGCCCGATGGCAAACATTTGGCCTTCACGGGTCAATATGACGGAAACACAGAGGTTTACGTGATGCCTTACCCCGAATGTGGCACGCCTACGCGCCTGACTTACACACCTACTTTGGGACGCGACGACATCAGCGACCGAATGGGGCCGAACAACATCGTTATGGCGTGGAAGGACAATGAAAACATCGTTTTCCGTTCACGCAAGGAGAGTTGGGATGACTTTGTCGGCCAGCTTTTTATTGCTAACATCAACGGCGGCTTGGCCGAGCAACTGCCTCTGCCCGAAGGTGGATGGATTTCGTATTCACCCGATGGCAAGCAGATTGCATACAACCGTGTGATGCGCGAGTTCCGCACATGGAAATACTATCGCGGCGGTATGGCTGACGATGTGTGGATTTACGATTTCAAGTCGAAAAAGATCGAGAACATCACCAACAACAATGCGCAAGACATCTTCCCGATGTGGGTTGGCAACAAGGTGTATTTCTGTTCCGACCGCGACCGCACGATGAACCTGTTTTGCTATGACCGAGCCACCAAGCAGACCACAAAGGTGACCGACTACACCGATTATGATATTAAGTGGCCTTCGCTCGGCGATAAGGACATCGTCTATGAAAACGGAGGTCAACTGTTCCGCTACAACCTTACTGACGGAAAAATCTATCCCATCCCTGTTCAGATGGCCAACGACAACAAGTCGACCCGCACCAAGTATGTGGATGCCAGCAAGTTCATCAATTCGAGCACGATTTCTCCCGATGGCAAGCGCGTGGCATTTGGTGCCCGTGGCGACGTGTGGACGGTGCCGGTCAAGTCGGGCATCACGAGGAATTTGACCCAAAGCGACAACGCCCACGACCGCAATGTGGCTTGGTCGCCCGATGGCAAATACATCGCCTACATCAGCGACCGCACAGGCGAGGATGAAATCTACATCCAAGCCCAAGACGGCAAGGAGGAAGCCATTCAACTGACCTCGAATTCAGATACTTACAAATATAGTCTTGTTTGGTCTCCCGACAGCAAGAAGATACTGTGGGATGACAAGATGAACCGCATCAATATGGTTGATGTGGCCACTAAGAAAGTCACGAAGGTGGCGCACAGTTTGGCTGGCGAGTTGGACGAATTCTGTTGGTCGCCCGACAGCCGCTGGATTGCATACGCTATGCCGAGCACTTTCAGTGTCAGCCAGATACATATTTATAATGTCGCTTCGGGCAAGGACGAAATCGTCACCGATGGTTGGTACAATGCCTCTTCACCTGCCTTCGACAAGAACGGCAAGTACCTGTATTTCACTTCCGAGCGCGATTTCCGCCCAACCTACGGTTGGCTGGAATGGAACCATGTCTATACCGATATGTCGAAGGTCTATCTGTTGACTTTGCAGAAAGATACGCCATCACCTTTCCTCACCGAGAATGATGAAGTGAAGGCGGAAGGAGATAAAGAAGGCCCGAAAGATGAATTCAAAGGCAAGCCGGATGGCCCCAAGGGTGGCAACCCCGATGGCTCCGGCCCGAAAGGTGGCAAACCTGATGGCAAGCCAGAAGGCAAAAAGGAAGCCAAGGAAGTGAAAATCGATTTTGAGGGCATCAGCAATAGGGTAGTGGTGCTCCCCATCAACGCAGGTAGATATTGGAACCTGACGGGGGTCGAGGATGGTTTGTATTTTGTGGCTGGTGGTCGCAACGGTGGAGGTCTCAATTTCTTTGATGCCAAGTCCAAGAAAGTCACGAACATAGGTGGCGGTATGGGCTACGAACTATCTGCCGATGGGTCGAAAATGCTGATGCGCGAAGGCCGTGGTTATAAGGTGGTTAATGCCCCGAAAGCCCCTATGCCTAATGGAGGAAAATCTGGCGAAGGCGACGAAACTATCGACCTCTCGAATATGAAAAAATGGGTGGAATTGCGCACGGAGTGGACGCAAATCTACAACGAGGCTTGGCGCCAGATGCGTGACTTCTTTTATGCGCCCAATATGCACGGCGTGGACTGGCCCGCGATGAAGGAGAAATATGGAAAGCTGTTGCCTTATTGCGCCGACCGCAACGATGTAAACTACCTCATCGGCGAACTGATTGGCGAAATCAACATTGGTCACGCATACGTTGGCGACGGTGACCGTGTGAAACCTGAGCGTATTCCTATGGGAATGTTGGGCTGCCGTATCCACCGCGACAAGTCGGGTTACTATCAGATTGACAAGATTTTGAAGGGTGAGAACTGGAACGAGAAAACCCGCTCCCCGCTGACAGAGGTAGGTGTGAACGCCAAGGAAGGCGACTTCATCATTGCCATCGACGGAAAGAGCACTAATGACATGAAGGATATGTATGCTGCCCTCATAGGCAAGGCCGACAAAGCCGTGCTGCTCACCTTAAATAATAAGGCTTCCGAAAGTGGCTCCCGCGATGTGGTGGTGAAACCGATTGCCGACGAAACGGGCTTGTACTATTACAATTGGGTGCAAGACAATGTGGATAAAGTGAGCAAGGCCACCAACGGGCAGGTGGGCTACATCCACATTCCCGATATGGGCGTGGACGGATTGAACGAGTTTGCCAAGTATTTCTATCCCCAACTCGACAAGAAAGCCCTCATCATCGACGACCGTGGCAACGGTGGCGGCAATGTTAGCCCGATGATTGTGGAACGTTTGCGCCGCGAACTGTCGATGTATGATGTGATGCGCAACGGCGAGCCTGAAACCAAGCCTACGAAGATGATGCTCGGTCCCAAAGTACTGTTGTTCAACAAGTATTCCGCTTCCGACGGCGACCTGTTTCCCTACCAGTTCAAGAAGCACAAGATTGGCACGACCATTGGTATGCGCTCTTGGGGCGGTGTGGTCGGCATCCGTGGCAGCTTGCCCTTTATTGATGGAGGCTCTTTGACTCGTCCCGAATTTGCACCATTTGATGAGAAAGGCAACTGGGTCATCGAAGGCTATGGCGTGGATCCCGACATCGTCATCGACAACGACCCAGCCCGCGAGTTTGAGGGCATAGACGACCAACTCAACAAGGCTATCGAGGTCATTCTCAAGCAGATGAAGGACTATCCCGAAATTCCTGAGATTCCCGCTTGGCCGGATAAGACGAAGTAAAACTCTCAATAGGGACAAACCAAAAAAGCACCTCAAACGAGGTGCTTTTTTGGGTTTGCCTATATGCTTCAGAGATTAGAAGTTGAAGCGAAGGTTGAGTGCAGCTGACCAAGTTGAATAGGTGCTGGCGTAGGTGTTCCAGGTAGGATCGGTGAAGGTGTATTCCTCGCCGTTCCATTTCAGGATGTCGCTGCTGCTCAGGCGTTGCATGTTGCCCCAGCCTCTCCAGAACAGGTTGGCGATGTTCTTCACATCGACGCCAATGCTGTAGGACATACCGTTCTTGAACTTGTAGGTGCGCTCATACTTGGCGTTGAAGGTGTGTCTCCAAGGAGCCACAACTGCACCGCGCTCGGCATACTGGCCACGGTGGGCACTCAGGTACTTGTCGGCACTGATGAACTTGTTGAAAGCATCCTTGTTCTCTTCGCTGACGAAAGGCATCTCCGAGAGGTTGTTTTCAGTCGGGATGTAAATCAAGCTGTTGGAGCCACCATCGCCGTTGACGTTGCTCGTCATGGTGTAGCTGTAGCGGGTGTAGCTATAGCCGCCCACATAGCAGTGGTTGAAGCCTTCGTAGTAGATACCGACAGTTTCCATCGTGCGTTGACCGACGGCCCAGGTCCAACCGAGGTTGAAGAGCAGACGGTTAGGCGTGACATACGAGCTGTAGCCCAGTTCGTGCGAGTTGGAACCGTTGATGCCAAATGCATTGGTGTTGTAGGCCGAAGTGACTTGGTCGCCAATACCATCGGTGACGTTCTTGCCTTCAGCGTAGGTGTAGGCAGCCATCAGGTCGAGACCGAAGTCGAATCTCTTGCTCAACTGACCAGTGATGCTGTAGTAGTAGCCATTGTTAGGCGTGTTGGTGATGTAATAGGGAGTGATGGCTCTACCGAGAGAGTTGGTGATGCCTTCGCTCATCCAGTTCCATCTCTTGTCGGGCTCGCCAGGAAGTTGGATGTCTTCTTCAGCGCGGACAATGCCGAGTTTGGTGACGGCAACAGAGGTGATGTCCTTGTTGTAGATGCCTTCAACAGTGGCTTTGATGTTGCCAGGAAGCGTAGCATCGAAAGCCAAACTGCTCTTCCATGTTTGGGGCATACGGAGGTTCTTGTCCATGATAGTAGTGGACTGAGGAGCCGGCAGGTCACCCGTCATCAGCAGGTCAGAGTTGTTGTTGATGATGTCGTTGGGGTTGCTGTAGAAGCTGATTTGGGTCTCTTCGTTGCTGTTGATGTATTGGTTCTGGAGGCAGTTGGAGTTGCCCACGGCAGAAACGATCCAAACGAAAGGCAGACGGCCGGTGTAGAGGCCAGTACCACCACGGAGGATATACTTACGATCGCCGGCGATGTCCCAATTGAAGCCCAAACGGGGTGAGAAGTTCACGCGGGCCTTAGGCATATCGGCGGTCGACATACCGTACATCGTGTTGCCTTCGCCGTCGGCAATGGCGTGATGATTGGTGCCGATTTGGTTGCCAAGGGTATCATAAAGGATTTCATCCCAACCATTGAGGAATTCCTTGTTGGTGTTGTCGGCAATTGAAGGATACCACGGCACCTCGATACGGAGACCAGCGGTCAGACGGAAGTTCTCAGAAAGGGTCAATTCGTCTTGCAGGTAAGCCGAACCTTGCATGTAGTTGAAGGAAGGATAGACCTGAGTGTGATTGGAGTTGTTGCCGTATGTGATGGCGAAAGCACGCGGGTTGGCATTGTCAACGAAGTCTTGCCAGCTGTTGTAGACATAGTAGCCGGCACCACCTTGCATGAAGCCGTTCTTGGTGTTGTCGAACTCGTATTGGAGACCGAAGGTGAAGTTGTGCACACCAGTGAGGAGGCTCAACTCGTCGGTGACGACGGCGGTGTTCACTTCGCGGAGGTTGCCGTAGGTGAACGGGTCGGGACCGAAGCTGGTGTAGACGGCAGGAGTGCCATCCTCAAGCGGCTCAAGAATATCGACAGTGGGGAAGAGGTCGCCCACGAAGCTGCGGGGCTCAAACTGGCGCGAATAAGTGGCACGCAACATGTTGTTGGCACGACCGCTCAGGAAGCTGTGGTTCCACTCAGCAGCGACGGAGCTGAAGTTTTGCTCCTGGAAGTAACGGTTGCTCTCGAAATACAGAGCATACTCCGAAGTACGGCCGTAAGTGTTGCGGTTATAGACCGAGCTGGACAACGGGTTGATGGAGCTTGAAGGAGCGGTGGAATATTTGTTCTTCACCAAGCTGTAACGGACGTTGATCTTGTCGTTGGCACCGGCGTTCCAGTCCAAACGAGCCAACAGTTTGTAGTCAGGAGTGCTGGCACTGTAGTTCTGGTAACGGCCAGGGTTGTAGCCGTATGTGGTTTGGAGATAGTTTTTGATTTCTTCCATCTTTTCGACGGTAGGACGGTTGTATTGGGTGCCGCCGCCGTACTCGTCTTCTTCAGTCTCACGAGCGAAGCTGGATTGGCCAGGGTCGACATCGCTTTGGTACTCGAAGTTCATGAAGAAGAACAGCTTGTCCTTCACGATGGGGCCGCCCACGCTGATACCAGCGGTGTTGTCGAGCGACTTGTTGAGCTTCAGGTTTTCAGGGAAGTTGCCAAACTCGTCTTTCTTGCCATACTTGGTGCCGATGAGACCGTCGTTGGTGAAGTAGTCATACACGCTGACGTGCCACTGGTTGGTACCACTCTTGGTGACAGCGTTGATGGCGCCGCCGGTGAAGCCGCTGTGACGAACATCAAAAGGAGTGATGTTGATGGTCATGGCTTCGAGAGCGTCAAGGGAAATGGGGCTGCCGCCAGCAGGCAGGTTGCCGCCAATACCGAAGGCGTTGTTGAAAGCGGCACCGTCGACGGTGACATACGACTGACGGTAGTTACCACCGCCGATGGCCAAACCGTTGGAGGTGCTGGCAGCCTGAGGCGTCAGGGCCAACACATCGTTGAGGCTACGGGTGATGGTGGGCAGGGTGGCGATTTGCTCGCTGTTCACGGCGGTGGTGGCACCGGCGCGGTCACTGTCCATGCCATTGCTGATGGCTTCGGCTGAGACGACGACTTCGTTTAAGCCGATGGCTTCTTCACTCAAGCGCACATTCAAGATTTTTGTCTCGCCTAATGTGGCCGAGATGTTGTTCTCAATGGTGGTTTGGAAGCCCACCATGCGGAACTCCAGTCTGTAAGGTCCGCCAGGACGGATGTTGAGCAGACGGTAAGTGCCGTTGGCATCGGCCACAGAATAATACTGTGCGCCCGACGGAACGTGCGTCGCGACAACGGTTGCACCAGCGAGAGCCGACTTGTTGTTGTCGGTGATTTTGCCGCTAATGCTTGACGAAGTCACCTGAGCCATCAAACTGATGGAGGCAATCATTGCCAGGAAAAAAGTAAGTAACTTTTTCATAATGATTAGTTTAAGTTGATAATTGAGTTGATTGGATTATGATTTGTTTATTGTTCTCAATATGCCTAAAATCGTGCAAATATAGGCTTTTCTAAATAAACAAACTCTTTCAAAAATGACATTTTCCTCTTTTTGGAAAAAAAAGTATTCAACAATTTATGTTGAAAACAAGATAAAGGCTTGTTTGATAATGCCTTGTGGAAAATGGCGAAAAAGGTGGATTTTTTGTCGCAGGCAATAAAATAAGGTGTGTTGGCCTCGGTTTCAGATTTTCTTTGTATTTTTGAAGCCGAAATCACAGATTCAACGCAGTGAAATGCGATGCATTCAATGGCATTGATCGAAGGTTCAACGGAGTTAAAACAAATCATCGACCCAATATGAAGAAACCGGCTTTATTCTTGTTAATCGCCTTGTTTTTAGGGTTTTATTCGTGTGGCGAACAGCGTTCCAAAGCACTCCAAACCCTGCAAAAAGACATTGAAAACGTCGAAACACAGATACAAGAAACCAACGATTGCGATGAATTGCAGTTGCTCACTTTTGCCGTGCTGGGGTTGCGCACCGACCTTGAAAAGCTACAGCAGGACGAGAATGTCAAGGAGTCGGAAGTCATAGAGATGACCAACGCCATCGATCAGCTTGATGCTTCATTGACAGGTAAATATGTAGCTCTCGACTGCAACCAAGCTGGTAGCGAAGAAGGTGAGATTGACGTATTCGGCGAGGGCGAGTATGAGGAAGAAAACACCCTTTAGTCATTAACACAAAGAAATATCGATATGGCATTCTTTTATCGACATAACCCAAAGAAATTCAACTATATACCGCGTTACTACGACCCCGAAAAGGAGGCGTGGGAGCAGAAAAAGGCAGAATTAGGCTATGACGCCAAGTTGAGCCACGAGGAACAATTTCGTGCCCAAATGCGTCGAAGTTGGAGCGCCCCGAAGAATGAAGAAAGCAAGGAGGAACGCCGCGTGAAAACCATCCGGCGCATCGTTTTAGGTGTCTTTGTCCTGTTCATTTTCTATTTCGTTTTCTGTACCCCCATGATGGTAAACCTCATTAGTGGGTTGATGGGTAAATAGTTATGCTTGACGTCATCAAACTTCTGCCTGATAGTGTGGCCAACCAGATTGCAGCTGGCGAGGTGATTCAACGTCCCGCTTCTGCTGTCAAAGAGCTGATGGAGAACGCTTTGGATGCTGGTGCCACTCAGATTGACCTCGTGGTTAAGGACGCTGGAAAGGCGCTTATCATGGTCATCGACAATGGTTGTGGCATGTCGGAGACCGATGCGCGCCTGTGCTTCGAGCGTCATGCTACGTCGAAAATCAGTAAGGCGGATGATTTGTTTTGCATCAAGACGATGGGCTTTCGCGGAGAGGCTTTGGCAAGCATCGCCGCCATTGCCCAAGTGGAACTGAAGACGCGCCGCAAGGAAGATGAGGTTGGCACGCGCATCGTAAATGAAGGTTCGGTGGTGAAGGAACAAAGTTTGATACCGATGGCATCAGGAACGACTTTCGTCGTCAAGAACCTGTTTTTCAATGTCCCCGCTCGTCGCAATTTCCTCAAGTCGGCACAGGCTGAGATGCGGCACATCGTCGAAGAGTTTACCCGAGTAACCTTGATGAACCCTGAAATCGGCTTCACGCTGACAGCCGACGGCAAGGAAATGTATCATCTCTATCCTGGTACGCTCAAACAACGTATCATGGGACTTTTCGGGAATGCTTACGAAGAAAAACTGCTGCCTGTCGACCAGGAGGCCGACCGTGTGCGTATCAACGGCTTCATCGTGAAGGCGGAATATGCCCGAAAGACGCGAGGCGAGCAGTATTTCTTTGTCAATAAGCGGTTTATCAAACATGCTTACCTGCATCATGCCATCGAAAACGCTTTCCTTGAGATGATTCCAAAGGACAGTTTCCCTGGCTATTTCCTCAACATAGAGGTGGACCCAGCCGACATTGATATTAACATTCATCCGACCAAAACCGAGGTCAACTTCTTGGATGTCAAGTTGGTGTATGCCATTTTACATGCCGCAGTCCGTAAAGCCATCGGGCAGCATAACCTCTCGCCGATGATTGACTTTGAGGAACCTGCCGACCTTAACAGCGATTTCAGCATAGCGGCCAAAGCCTCAAGACCGGTTGTTTTCCCTGACATTCCGCTCGACCCCAATTTCAATCCGTTCAATCAAAAGACTGAAAACCATAGCGATAGCCGTAGTTGGAATGACTTTCCACAGCATCGGCAACCAGTGTCGGGCGATTGGAGGATGCTCTATGGCGAGCGGACGGATTTAAATGAGGAGAAAGGACAGCCGGAACCTATTGAAGAAAAGCAATCCAACAGTCGGTATTTGCAAGTCAATCAATCGTTTATCCTGACTACAGTGAAGTCTGGATTATTGCTTATTGACCAGCATCTGGCGCATACCCGCATCCTGTTTGAGAAATATTTGAAGGAGATGGAAAACCACAGCGGTGCCTCGCAGCAAGAGCTGTTTCCGCAAGCGTTTACAGTGAGCCAAAACGATGCCTCGTTGCTGAAAGAATTGCTGCCCGAGTTGGAGAACCTTGGCTTTGTGCTTGAACAAGTCAATCCAACCACTTTTATGATCAACGGAACGCCTTCCGATTCGGCGGGTTACGATGCCGTTGAGCTTTTGGAACGGATTTTGGACAACTATAAAATAAACCGCACCGATTTGCAGTTGGATAGGAAATTGAATCTTGCAAAGACTTTGGCAGCACAAATCGCCGTCAAGCCTTCAACAAAACTGACAGAAGCTGAAATGCAAAACCTTGTCGACCAACTGTTTGCCTGCAATGTGGCCGAGGTTGCGCCCAACGGAAAGAAAATATATGTCATTGTCACAACCGAGGAACTACTCGCCAAATTCAACTAACTTGAAATCTGAATTTTTAAATTTTGAATCTTAAATCTTAAATCTGAAATAGAGAAATATGAACGAACAATACAGCCCCACCGGATTTAGAGTGCTACCTGACGTAGTGAAACATCTGTTGATTATCAACGTGTTGATGTATCTTGCGACCATTACTTTAGAACGTTTTGGTATTGACATGACAGGTCTTTTTGGTTTGCATTTCTTCAAGGCCTCGGATTTCAGGATTTATCAATTCGTTACCTACATGTTCATGCATGGCAGTTTCGCCCATCTGTTTTTCAACATGTTCGCTTTGTGGATGTTTGGCAACACACTCGAAAACCTTTGGGGGTCGCAGCGTTTCCTGCTGTTCTACTTGGTGTGCGGTCTGGGCGCGGGATTGTGTCAGGAGTTGGTGCAATATATCCAGTATACTTCGACCTTGGCGGATTACACCAGTGTCAATACAGGTAGCCAAGTTATTCCGATGGCGACCTATCTCAATAGGATGACTACCGTCGGAGCTTCGGGCGCTGTTTACGGTCTGCTTTTGGCTTTCGGCATGATGTTCCCCGATTCGCGGATTTACCTGTATTTCCTCTTTCCCATCAAGGCCAAGTGGTTTGTCATCGGTTACGCCGTCATCGAACTCTTTAGCGGCTTGGCGGGAGGTGACAACATTGCGCATTTCGCCCATCTCGGTGGTATGTTGTTCGGCTTAATTTTGATTTTGTATTGGAAAAGGAACGGACTTAGCGGACCCAACTTTGATTTGAAGAAGTGGAAAGGATGGTTCTGGAGGATGAAGGAGAAGATGGGCAACAAGCGAATGAAATACACTAAATACGAGGAGGTTAGGGACGAAGTGCCGCGCAATGATGGTGAATACAATCGTCAACGCGCTGAAAAAGAGCGGAACGTTGATGCGATTTTGGATAAGGTAGCCAAAAACGGCTATGAAAGCTTGACAAAGGAAGAGAAGGACTTTTTGTTTAAAAACAGCAAGTGATATGGAAAGGAAAGAAAGAGGATTCTTCGGGAAAGTTTTGGTTTTCATCCTTTCTGTTTTTGCAGTTATAGGAGTGATTGCCACGGCTTTGAGCGTCTTGAGCCCTTATGTCAATCCCAAACATTTTGTTTGGACTGCATTTTTTGGACTTGCTTTTTGGGAAATCCTATTGTTTGACGTGTTGGTTCTTTTAGCGTTGTTACTGCTTTGGTCGCGAAAGGCTTGGATTGCTGTTATTGCCATGCTGATTGCGGTTCCTGGCATTAGAAAATCATTTTCTTTCGGCAACAAGAAAGCAGAAAGCACTGACAGCATTCGCGTCATGTCATACAATGTTTACATGTTTCAGTCTGTTGATAAGAATAAAGGAAAAGAGGCTGCTGCTAACGATATTATTCGCATTGTTCGTGAACAATCGCCAGACGTTTTATGTTGTCAAGAGTTTACTACTTATAGTGGAAAAATTTCTCGAAATGAATGTATTAAGGCTTTTGCTGATAGCATTGATTTACCCTATATATACTATAATAAAAAAAGGAACTATAGTAATAATGTGATTTTTTCAAAATATCCACTAATGAAAGTTACTGAAGGATCTGGTTTTAGTCAAGAAGAGACGTATGGGATTTTGGTTACAGTGGATGCAGGTGAAAAAGGGAAATTCTATTTGGCTGATATTCATTTGGTTTCGAATATGATTACCACTGGTGAAATAGAAAAACTGAGAAAAACAAGTGAATATCAACAAACATTGGATACGGTAGGGAAGAAGGTGCTTAATAAACTGATACATGCCTATGTCTTGAGGAGCGATGAGGTCACGGCAATGTTGCAGGGCTTGCCTCCCATTGATAGACCGACCATTCTTTGTGGCGATTTCAACGATACTCCTTTGTCATATACGTATAGTCAGATACACAAAGCCGGCTTCACCGATACATTTACGAAGGTAGGGCGGGGCATCAAACCGACTTATGCAGGCAAGTTGCCGCTGCTGCGTATCGATTATATTTGGGCCAACGATCAAGTTCGACCGTTGAACTTTAAGCGCTATCGCGTCAAAGCGTCTGACCATTACCCCATCATATTGGATTTTTCCATTGATAAATCAGCGGCTAAACCTGAGATGAAACCCATTGAAAATAATTTGGATAATACTGAAATTCAACTAAATAATACTGAAAGAATATGACTCTTATCAAATCCATTTCTGGCATTCGTGGCACCATTGGCGGCCAGCCAGGTGACAACCTAACGCCAATTGATATGGTGAAATTCACCGCAGCTTTCGTCAAGTTTATCCAGCATCGTGGCGCGAAACGTCCGAGAATCGTGGTCGGTCGCGATGCACGTCTCTCTGGTTTCTTGGTAAACCAAGTGGTTTGCGGTACCTTGCAGGCTATGGGAGCCGACGTGCTTGACATCGGCCTGAGCACTACACCCACGACCGAGATTGCTGTCACTGGCTTGAAAGCTGATGCAGGCATCATCCTCACGGCGAGCCACAACCCTGCACAATGGAACGCCTTGAAACTCCTCAACGAGAAGGGTGAGTTCATCTCCGCTGCCGAGGGCGCATGGCTGCTTGATGTGGCTGCCAAGGATGATTTCGACTTCGTCCCGATTGAGCAAATCGGCACGTATCAGCAGATTGACGGCTGGATGGACAAGCATGTTGAGATGGTCTGTCAGCTCCCTTTGGTCAACAAAGAGGTGATTGCCAAAGCCAACTTCAAGGTAGCTGTGGATGCAGTCAACTCTACGGGCGGTATTGCCATCCCGAAAATGCTCCGTGCCCTTGGCGTGAAAGAGGTTTTGGAACTCAACTGCGAGCCAACAGGCAAGTTTGCCCATACGCCTGAGCCTTTGGCGCAAAACCTTACGGACATCTGCCATTATGTCAAGGAGCATGGCTGTGATTTCGGCGTTGTGGTCGATCCAGATGTTGACCGTCTCGTTTTCGTCAAAGAGGACGGTGAGCTGTTTGGCGAGGAATACACCTTGGTCTCGGTGGCCGACTTCATCCTGAAACATACCCCGGGCCCAACGGTGAGCAACCTCTCTTCAACCCGTGCTTTGCGCGACGTAACCCAAAAACATGGCCAACAGTACTTTGCCGCTGCCGTGGGCGAGGTTAATGTGGTGGAAAAGATGAAGGAAGTCGGTGCCGTCATCGGCGGTGAAGGCAACGGCGGTGTCATTTATCCTGAGTTGCACTATGGCCGCGATGCTCTTGTGGGCACAGCTTTGTTCCTGACTCAACTGGCCGAGAAGAAGATCAAATGTTCCGAATTGAAGAAGGAATATCCCCCCTATTTCATGTCGAAGAACAAGATTCAACTCACGCCTACTACCGATGTGGACGGCATCTTGGCCAAGTTTGCCGAAAAATTCAAGAATGAACAAGTTACAACCATCGATGGTGTAAAGATTGACTTCTCGGAAGGCTGGGTGCATTTGCGCAAGTCGAACACGGAACCTATCATTCGCATCTATTCCGAAGGCAAGACCGAAGCCGAGGCTGAACGGTTTGCCGAAATGATTCTCGATGAGGCGAAAAAGATGGTTTAATGAGCTGAATACGAATTTTTTAATCCTATTATTAACAAACTTAAAACAACAAAACGATGAACAAAATTAAATCAATGATTGTCCTGGTGCTCATGCTTTTCGTGGGCGGACAAATGATGGGTCAGACTAATGGTGCCTTGTATCTTGGTGCTTCTTTCCCGATGAAAGACTATGCTGAATTTGACGGCTTTGGCGACTTTGCGTTGACGAACGACGATGCTGACGATGCCGGAGCTGGTATCGGCTTCAATGCTGGTCTCAAATGGTACTTCAACATGGGTGTGCCTGGCCTCAGCGTAATGCTCTCTATTGATGGGCTTTACAATGGCCCCTGCTCTGCTTTGAAGGATGCTTATCGTGACAACGAAAACCAAATTGGTGTGCAGCATCTCAATGGTAGTTTTACTTACAACTCCACCCCTAAATTCATTAATGTGCCGGTTATGGTTGGATTGAACTATATCTATAACTTCAATTCCAACTTTGGACTGTATCTTGAGGCAGGCGCTGGTGGCAATGCACGTTTCATCACTCCGATGGAATCTTTGGCAAAGTTTACGGTCTTTGGTGCGGAAAACAAGGTGGTAACCAAACAAAGTTATGACGCTGCCTTTAGTTTTGCCTGGCAAGTAGGCGCAGGTTTCGAAGTGGCCAAGAACTTCAGAGTGGGTTGCAGCTTCTATCACCTCGGCAATGCTACCGTAAAAGGTACCGAGACTGTGAAAACGACAATTGGAAGTAACACCGATACAAGCACCGATTTCAATACTTTTGGTACGGTGAAGCCCGTAATGGTGCTGGCTCGCGTTGGTTTTAGCTTCTAAACCAAAAGATTAGCAGCATAATACTGTAGAATGGCGAAGCGCTGGGTTGACTGGCGCTTCGCTTTCTGTATTGAGTTGAGCCATCTTTAATCCTATTCTCACGGCTTTTTCATCAGAATGCCCTAAAGCATGTCCATGCACCACTCCCGCCAAAAACGCGTCGCCCGAACCGGTCACATTGACGATTTCAGTTTCCATCGCTGGGAAGTGAAGCAGATTATTATTCGAACAATAAATCGCACCGTCCTTGCCTAAGGTGAGATAAACGTTTTCAATGCCTTTGGCGTTCAACTGTCGGGCGGCTTCTTCGGCCTCGGTGATGCCCGTCATGGCTTGGGCTTCGGCAAGGTTGCACTTCGCGGCATAGAACGTTTTCTTCCTCGATTGCTTGATGGCTTTGGAAAGCAACAAAGCTCTTTTGGGCGAAACAGTGTCGATATACAACGGCACTGCGCAATGGTCGATGAGAAAGGTGAGGGCTTCGGCACTCAAAAGGGTATCAGCGACGACCAAGTCGGAACGGTTGACGGCATCAATTTTGTCTCGCATCCAGTCCAAATTAAGGTGGTCGTTGAGGTCGATGTCAGAGAAGGCGGATTGCATTTGCCCCCATTTGTCGTTGAAACAGAGGAAAATAGGGCTTCGAGCATCTTTATATTGAGTTGATAGCGACAAATCCATGCCGATTTCCTTACAGTCATCGATGAGGCGTGAGGCAAAGTCGTCGTCACCGAAAACCGTCATCAGCTTCACTTTATGCCCCAATAGGCAGAGGTTGTGGGCAACGTTTCGCGCCACGCCGCCGTGATGGAAACGGATGTCGGCAGGCGAACAGCCTTTGCCATTGCCGGGTTCTCTTTGCCGCACTGCGATGTCGATGTTGGCTTCTCCTATGACCGTGATGTTCATTTTGTTTCAATTTGCGCCCAAAAGTAAGAAACTTTCACGATTTTTTTGAACTTTCGTTTTATTTTTGTTTCTTTGTCGTTTCAAATCAATGGGTTATGGGACAAAACAAAAAAAAGAAGCGTCGCAACTACAAGTACCACGCCATCACGTTCAAGCTTTCCGACGGACAATACCGCTCGCTGCGCAATTATTGCAAGGCACGCCGAACCACACCCATCAAGTTGATTAAGAGGAATATAGAACGCTTTATCTCCAATTACGAGTACGAAATCCCCAAAGATTTGTACCTCACCGAGAACCAGTTGGATTTGTTTGAATTAGGTTGACCTGCCGCCTGTCCCGTCATTGCGAACGAACTGAAGCAATCCAGGCATGAAGCTTTACCTTTAGACTGTTCCGTACCATGCAGTGACACAAAGCGTAATCTTGAAAGTTACTTTTGTGAAAATGGAATCCGATTCTGAATCGACCGACCTAATGTCACCTCGTCGACAAACTCCAATGCGTCGCCCACTGCAATGCCTTTTGAAATCACCGAAATCTTGCCTTCAAAGTCCTTCAGCTGCCTGAAAATGTAAAAGTTGGTCGTGTCGCCTTCGATGGTGGCGGGCAGAGCCAAAATGATTTCCTTAATGTCTTCTTTCTGTGTGCGTTGCATAAGTTCCGCAATCTTCAAGTCGTTGGGCGAGATGCCTTCGATGGGGCTGATGATGCCCCCCAAAACGTGATACAGTCCGTTGAAAGAGGCCGTCCGCTCAATGGCTAAAACATCGCGCATGTCGGCCACTACGCAGAGTGTGTTCTCGTCGCGGCGCGGATTGCCGCAGATGGAACAAACTCGTGTGTCGCTGATGTTGAAGCACCGCTCGCAAAGCATGATGTTGTGCTTCATTTTCAGCAGTGAATCAGCGAGTTGCTCGGTTTCCAATGCGTCTTCGTTGAGCAGGTGCAAGGCGAGGCGCAAGGCGGTCTTCTTGCCTATGCCGGGCAACTTGGAGAGCGATTCCACAGCGTTTTCCAATAATATTGAGGAGTATTCTGCCATACAATAACGGCTGCAAATTTACGTTTTTTCCTAAATTTGCAGTCCAAAATCAACTATCATGAAGAGATTCCTTTTCCTTGCTTTGGCCGCGCTGATGTCGCTATCGGCTGTGTGTCAGGATATTAACCGCACTGATTCCAGAGGCCGTCGACAAGGCACATGGGCGGATTTTTACCCAAACGGACAAAAACGCTATGAAGGCCAGTTCAAGAACGACAAGTGCAAGGGCACTTTCCATTATTTTGATGAGCAGGGCAACTTGCAGGCTACCAACGAGTTCGACAAGTCGGGAGAGAAATGCCTGAACAAGACCTACGCCCCCAACGGGCGCATGGTAGCCACGGGTTATTACATCAACCAAAAGAAGGAGGGGGAATGGAAGTATTTCGACAAGAATTCGGGGCAGTTGCTGCTTTCGGAAGAAAACAAAAACGGCAAGGTGCATGGCTGGTCAAAGTTGTATAATCCGAACAATGGCAAACTCGCCGAAGAGACGCAATATGTTGAAGGTCAGCCCGAAGGCTTGTGTCACAAGTATTCCGATACGGGCGTTTTGCAAATGGAATGCCACTATCATCAAGGGCAGTTGGACGGCCCATGCAAGACCTATTATCCCAACACTGCCTTGAAAGAGGAGGGACAATACACGGCGGGCAAGAAATCGGGCGAGTGGAAGACCTACAACCAAGACGGCGACTTGCTCCTCACCGAGACGTTTGAATAGCCGTCATTGGCATTTGCGCAGGTAGTCCTCCAAGTTGGGACGTCCGTATTGTTGGGCTAACTTGAAATACTCGCAAGCCTTGTCCTCGTTGCGTAGCATGGTATATACTCTTGCAATGTTGAAATAAGCATCGGCGTAGTCGGGCTTCAGTTCGATTGCTTTTTCGAAGTCTTCGAGGGATTCCTTGTACTTTTTATTGTTGACCTTGGCGCAGCCTCTGAGATAATAGGCCTCGTAGTTGCTCTTGTCGTATTTAATGGCTTGGTTCAGAGCTTCTTCGGCTTCGTCAAATTTGCCGTAGGCCATCATCAGTTTGTTGCCTTCGTCCATGTAGACACGCGACTTGGCGGGGTCTTGGCATGAGGCCAATCCGATGAGCATGATGGTAATGAAGAGGCAGGCGAAGTGTTTCACAATGCCTTTCACTGTGGCAATAAGCTCCTGCAATTTGCCTTGACTCTTCGCCTCGCAGAGGAAACGCAGGTAAGGCTCGGTGTTGGACGGCCGTATGTTGAGCCACCAATCAGGGTAGTCCAAGCGGTAGCCGTCGAAGTCGAGGAAACGTTCTGGCTTCTCGATTTGTGTGAAATGGTCGCGGACGGCATCCATCGCCTCTTGCTTGCGTTCAATCTTGAAGTTGATTTCGCCTGAGTTGCTGTATGGCGAGATTTCGTCAATGATTTGGCTTATCGTCATGCCTTCTTTTTTGCGCTCGGCCAAAAGACGAAGCACGATGGAGGCGGCCAACAATGCGGAATCGGAGTAGTAGAAATCGCGGAAATAGTAATGACCGGCCAACTCGCCGCCATAGCAGCCGTCCAATTCGCGGAGTTTCAGCGCGGCGTAGGCACGACCCACGCGCCAGGTTTCCACCTTGGCCTGATAGCGGTTCAAGTATTCCTGAATGGCGCGCGAACTTCTTATGTCTTGCAAGACAATGCCTTTCTGCTTCTGTTCGCCGATGAAGAAGTCACCCAAAAACGCGATGATGAGGTCGGGTGAGATGAAACGCCCCTTCTCGTCGATGAAAGTGACGCGGTCGGCATCGCCGTCGAAGAGCACACCGACATCGCATTTCTCTTTCAGCACTAAGGCCTTGATTTGTTCTTGAGCGTTGGCTTCCAAAGGATTCGGCTCGTGGTTGGGGAAGTTGCCGTCTAAAGTGTCGTTGATAAAATGGCCTTCCTTAATGAGTTTGTGGATGAACAGCGAGGCCATGCCGTTGCTGCAATCCACGGCGATGTTGAGGTTCGACAGGTCGCCGACAAATTGTTGCTGGAAGGCGAGATAATCGGGCAAGACCTGTTTGCCACGAATCTGTCCTTTTTTCGCGCAAGGCGGCGTGGGCTTGTCGCTTTCCACCAAGGCTTCGAGTTTGTTCAAGCCTGTGTCGTAGCCGACGGGAAGGGCATTGGCGGCGGAGATTTTCAGGCCGTTGTGGTTCTTCGGGTTGTGCGAGGCCGTGATTTGCACCGAGGCTTTGTACCCGTATTTGGCTGTTGACCAATATACTAACGGTGTAGTGGCCAGTCCGATGTCATCCACGTTGCGCCCACGGTCGGTGAGGCCACGGGTGATGGCTTCGAACATGGTGTCGGACGAGAGCCTCATGTCGCGGCCCACGAGGAAGGTGTCGGCGTCGAGGATGTCGGGCAGGAAATATCCGATGCGGTAGGCGATGTCGGCGTTGAGGTCGGTGCCCCATTCGCCACGGATGTCGTATGCTTTGAATGCTTTCATGGAGTTTACAGTTGAAAGTTGAAAGTTGAGAGTTGAAAGTTTGAAATTGTTCTATTATTAAATGGCTGTTGTCCTTTTGAGGCTTTGCGTTATTGCGAGAAACTAAACAAACCAGACATTATTTCATTATGCCTCTTTGATTCAGTGCTTGTTGGTATTTGACGGCGTTGCGGTTGTGCTCGGTGAGGGTTTTGGCGAAATTGTGGTAGCCGGAAAAGTCCTCCTTGGCGCAGAAATAGAAATAATGGTGGTCTTCGGCGTTGAGCACCGCTTTGACGGCGGCGATGGACGGGATGCAGATGGGTCCGGGAGGCAGGCCTGGATATTTGTAGGTATTGTACGGCGACTCGATTTGCTTGTGGTATTCGAGCACACGGCGGATGCTGTAGTCGTTCCACGCAAAGACCAAGGTTGGGTCAGCTTGGAGCAACCAATTGTTTTTCAGTCGGTTGAGATAAACGCCTGCCACGCGCGGCATTTCATCGCTCATGTTGGTTTCCTTGTTGACGATGGAGGCCAAAGTGCTGACTTGAATAGGGGTGAGGCCTTTTCCTGTGGCTTGCTGGCGACGCTCGTCCGTCCAAAACTTGTTGTATTCCTGAAACATACGGTAAACGAAGCCCTCGGCATCGGTGTTCCAGTAAAACTCGTAAGTATCGGGCAAAAACAAGGCAGGGATGGTGCGGCTGTTGAACCCAAGTTGGCCAATGTATTCCTCGTTGTGGAGCAGATTGGCGATGGAAGCGGAGTCGGCCTCAATCTGTTTCGCGATGCGTCCCGCTAATTGGTCGACGTCGCGGAGATTGTTGAAAGTCACGTTGATGGGGCTTTGCAGGCCGCCGCGCAACATGTTCACCAAGCGGTTGTTGTTGATGCCGTTGCCGATGACGTAACGTCCCGGGCGGATGTTGCCTGGGTAGTCCTTTTTCTTGGCTACCCAGTTGAAACTCTTTGGGCTGACGAGGATGTTGGCCTCTGACAGAATGGATTGGACATCGTTGAAAGTGCTTCCAGTGGGGATATAAATGACCACTTCCTGGCTGTCGGGCGTGACCACGTTGGGTGACATCACCGTGCGGAAAAGCCAGTAGCCAAAGGCCATTCCGAAAACCATGAGGATTCCGATGACAAGCCATACCGTCAGCCTGACCTTGTTCTTTTTCTGCTTGTGGGCTTTGCTCTTTTTCTCTTTGGGTAGTTTGGTTTCTATTTTGACCATCATGCTTTTGTTTTCAGGCTACAAAGTTACAAGTTTTTTTCATTTACGCATATATGTAATTTCTTGTTGTTGTTTTTGAAATTGTTGTATTTTTGCATTATGAAAAAGTCATTAGTATGGGTCACAGTGCTTTGTCTCGTTAGGATTGTGGTGCAAGCTCAGAACAGTACGCATCAGAGCATCAACGATGTTCTGAAGCAAACTGCTGGCAAGGAGACGAAACTGTCGTATCAAATACCAGAGGAGAAGGCGGTGCCGGCAATCTTTATTTCGGGAAATGTGGCGTATGAACTGAAAACAGTCGTTCACCATGTGAACGAATCGAAGCAGGATATTTTTGCCGAGAATCTCGACAATATCTATCCTGGCGCTGTTGTTTACGCTGACCAAGACTTGGCTAACGGCAATCCCACTCTGGTGGGTCTCGACTACGGAACGGTGACCATCAGGGTGGATTTTAACACGGGAAAAGGCAAAGCTGCGTCTGTCAGCGGCGTGAAGAACAGTGCCGATGCCATCCAAGCGGCCCTCTACAGCATATTGCAGTCGTCGGATTATAAGCCTCCGGTGGGATTGAACTATAAGAAGACGTATGTGTCAAGCGTGACTGAAATGGCGATGAACCTTGGCGTGAGCGTGAGTTTCTTGCAAGTGAAAGCAAACGTGCAGACCTCTGTCACCAATAACCAGTCGTCGATTACCGAAGTGGAGGACTATTCGCAGCGGTATTATAAGGCTTCCATCACTTGGGAGGTGGACAAATCGAAGTATTTCGGGGCTAATGTAACCGGACAGGATGTGCTGGAGAAGATGAATCAGGCTCCCTTGGCCATTATTACCTCCGTGACATACGGTCGACGTGCCTACTGCTTCGAGGATTACTCGTCGTCAGCGTTCACCTCTCTTGATAACGATACGTTGAGCATATTCGGACAAACGGCCATTTCGGCTCAGAGTATTGCGGAAAATTCCAAAGTAAACAAAAAATGGATGTGGGTCAGCGGGAGTGATCCGGTTTCTTCCGCCATGATGCTCAACGGCAGCGATATTGATACTGCCATGTCGAAATCGCTCAGTATCGATGCTGTAACCAACGCTGGGGCTCCACTTTACTATACGGTACGTTTCTTGGATTCGGGCAAGACGGCCAAGGTGACGACCGTGGGTAAGTACACAACGGTGGAGTATATGCCTATGCCACACATGGTGACTTGTACTTTCCGCAACAAGGCAAAGCATTTCTTGGGTGCAAAACTCAAAATGCGGATTGACTATAATGTGGTAAAGTTTGAACAGGCGGATGGAAACAGTGAATTTGTCCAGGTTGAGGTGCCTAAGGATAGTTGTGCCATGGACGGATACCTTCGCTGCATTGAGCATGAAATCAGTTTTAAAGGCTCGAAGACCTTTCCGCTGGACCTTGGTGTGGGGGAATACCTTTCCGGTCCTATACGGATGCAGGTGCTGTGTAGAAAATTCTACTGGGGCAAATGGCACGATGATGTGGTTGGGTATATATATCCGGATAACGGTGAGATTGGCATTGATATCAGTGGTCATGTCGGTCTTAGTGGCAAGACTACCTATGTTGACGAAAAGTCGAAGACCCAGCTGCTGACGTATTAGGGGTGTTTCTTATCAATTGATATTCCAACACATCCCTAAACCCTTCCGCCGTCTTGATCCAGTCCTTTCTGCGTCCGCAAAGCGCAAAGCCTTGTCCTTCAAAAAGTTTCTGGCTCTCAATGTTCATTTCGTCGATGACGCAATACACTTGGTGCAACATCAAGTCGTGGAAGAGATACTCCAAGCAGAGCGATAACGCATCGGCTGCATAGCCTTGGTGCCTGTGGGCTTCATCAATGAGGATGCCGATTTTAGCCCGCTCGTTGAGGGCGTCGTAGTCGTAGATGTCGATGCAACCGATGGACTCTTTTGTACTATTGAGGTCAATCATTAGGCGGAGCTGCTTCTGCGAGGTCAAGTCGTTGTTGTTCAACAGAAACTGCTCGATGTGAAACAGCGTGTAGGGCGCGATGGTTCCACTCACGCGCCACACACTGCGGTCGTTCTCCCAACGGTAAATCAAAGGTGCGTCTTCAGGCTCGGCGCAACGGAGTGATATTGTGTCATTTCGGATGAACATGGCTGAAAAATCGTCATTTTTTGCGCAGGCTGGCACGTAATTTGATTAGCTCCACCCGCAAATTTTCGACAAAAATACGCTTTTCAGTGCAATAAAGGTTGAAAAATTGCATTAATCAGACGAGAAAAAGAAAACGAAACCATTTAAACGAGATAAGATGAGAAAAGTGAGTATGATTTGGATGCTTGCCGGACTGATGATGGCGGCATCGTGTGGCAACTTGACCCAGAAACAGAACCAAGAAGCAACCGCTAAAGAAGAGCAACCCGTCTCGCAAGTTGAGCAGGTGCAGCAACCCCAAATGCAACGGACGGCTTTCCTGCCTTCCGCCAATACCCCTGACTTCGTCGACGCCGCCGAACATAGCGTTGACGCGGTCGTGCATATCATGACCAAGGTCGTGCGTCAGAGCAATACTTACAACGACTTTTTCGGAGCCCTGCTCGGACAGCTTTACGGCTATCCTGGACAAACGCGCAGCAACACTCAAGTGGCTTACGGTTCGGGCGTGGTACTGACTCCCGACGGCTACATTGTCACCAACAACCACGTTGTGGAAGGTGCCGACGAGGTGGAGGTCACCTTTAATAATAAGGTGAAGAAGATCGCCACCATCATCGGAACTGACCCGACCACCGACCTTGCCTTGATTAAGGTGGAAGCCAACGACTTGGACTACCTCGTTTTCGGCGACTCCGACCAAGTGCGTATTGGCGAGTGGGTGCTGGCCGTGGGTAATCCCTTCAATCTGACTTCGACTGTTACGGCGGGCATCGTGAGTGCCAAGGCCCGTGATTTGAGCATCTTGGGCGAAGGCACCTCGGTGGAGTCTTTCATCCAGACCGATGCCGCAGTCAACCCGGGCAACAGTGGTGGTGCTTTGGTCAACACCAAGGGGGAGTTGATTGGCGTTAACGCAGCCATCGCTTCGCATACAGGCTCATACGAGGGCTATTCCTTCGCTATCCCGTCCAACATCGTGCGCAAGGTGGTCGATGATTTGCTGCTCTACGGGCAGACGCAACGCGGCTACCTTGGTGTGCAGATTGCCGAGCTGACTGCCGAATTGGCCGAGAAGAAGGGCTTGGAAGACGTGGAAGGCGTGTATGTGGCCGAGGTTACTGAAAACGGCGCGGCACAACAGGCGGGCTTGAAAGACGGTGATGTCATCACGGCCATCAACGACAAGAAAGTGAACACCAAGACGCAACTGATGGAAACCGTGCGCCAGTTTCGCCCAGGCGACAAGGTCAAAGTGGAAGTGAACCGTCATGGCTCGCATCACACCTACACGCTGACCCTGCTCAACGAGGCCGGTAATATGGAAGTGGTCAAGAAAGGTGATGCTTTCTACAACTCCGAGTTTGGCCTGATGCTGCAGCCCATAGACAACAACGAGATGGCGCGCCTCAATACCAAGAGTGGCCTGAAAATCGTGGAAATCCGCCAAGGCCGTTTCATGGGTTCTGGTGTGCCTGTCGACTTCGTCATTACCAAGGTGAACGGCTATGCCGTGGGCAGCCAAACCGACCTTGAGAACGCATTGAAGAGCAACCGCAACCGCCGCACCACCATCGAGGGCATCTATCCCAACGGCATGATGGGCTCGTTCTTCTACTAAAAACAGCCTAAAAAAGATTTTTCTGAAAATCAAATACTTCGGTACGGTTTTTGATAGTATTTTATCTTGCGATTTGAGGGAAGCCGCCCAGTGGTTTCCCTCGAAAAGCGGGATTATGCAAAAAATCGGGAGGGAAAGTTATGTGGAGTAAGATATTGAATTTGAAACAATTAAACAATTAAAGATTACGAAAATGAGACAACTGAAAATTTCAAAGCAAATCACGGATCGTGGCTCAGGCCTCGACCGTTACTTGAGCGACATCGCCAAGGAAGAACTGTTGACGGCAGAGGAGGAAGTGGAACTGGCGCAACGCATCAAGGCCGGCGACCAAGTCGCGCTCGATAAGTTGGTGCGCGCTAACCTGCGCTTTGTGGTGTCGGTGGCCAAGCAGTACCAGAACCAAGGCTTGAGCCTGCAAGACCTTATCAATGAAGGTAATGTGGGTTTGGTGAAGGCCGCCCAGCGTTTCGACGAGACACGAGGCTTCAAGTTCATCTCATACGCTGTGTGGTGGATTCGTCAGAGCATCCTGCAAGCTGTGGCTGAACAGGCGCGTATCATCCGTCTGCCCATGAATCAGGTGGGAGCTATGGCCAAAGTGAAGAAAGCCAGTGCTTTGTTGGAGCAGAAACTGCAACGTCGGCCTACCGTCAAGGAGATTTCAGACAGCGTCGATTTGGCCGAGGACAAGGTGGAGCAGTTGTTGAGCCTCAACACCCGCGCCATGTCGACCGACGCGCCCATCGACGAGCAAGACGACGACGCCAACTTCCTCGATGTCTTTGTACAGGAAGACCAAACCCAAACCGACGCCGCCGTTGAGCAGGAGTCGGCCAGCAAAGCCATCAGACGCTCACTCGACATGCTGTCGGAGAAGGAGCGTACCATCTTGTGCATGTACTTCGGACTTGGCACACCCCGCGAATACTCTTTGGAGGAGATTGCGATGAAGCTCGACATCTCGCGCGAGCGCACACGCCAAATCCGAGACCGCGCCTTGAAACGGCTTCGGAGCGAGCCCAACTCGCCACTGTTTCAGATGTATATGAACCAGTGAAAAAATTGAGAGATTTCCGGAAGGTTGTCTCTCTTTTTTTTATTTTTGCGGCACAATCATCAAACGACATCAATATGAAAAAATTCGAACTTATTCAACTGCCTTACGAGGCCAACGCCCTGGAACCTGTTATCAGCAAGGAAACCCTTGGTTTTCATCATGGCAAACATTTGCAAGCCTATGTCAACAATCTCAACGGCCTCATCGAAGGCACGAAGTACGAGGATATGCCTCTTGAGGACATCGTGAAGACCTCGGAAGGTGGCATATTCAACAACGCTGGACAGATCTTGAACCATAACCTTTACTTCACTCAGTTCCGTGCCCCGAAAGCCGACAACAAACCGACTGGCGTAATCGCCCAATGGATTGACCAACAGTTTGGCTCGTTTGAGGCTTTCAAAGAGGAGTTCACGAAAAAAGGTGCCACCTTGTTCGGTTCGGGTTGGGTTTGGCTCTCCGTTGATAAGGATGGCAAACTTCAAATCACGCAGGAAACCAACGCCGGAAATCCTGTGCAGCGTGGCTTGAAGCCCCTGTTGACCTTCGATGTGTGGGAACATGCCTACTACATTGACTATCAGAACCGTCGTCCCGACCATTTGGCCGCTTTGTGGCAGATTGTGGACTGGGACGTTGTGAACGAAAGACTGTAAACCAAAACTTGTCAGCGATGGGAAAGAATTCTAACCCCAAAGAAAAGAAAAGCACAGGGCGTAAGATCCTGACCACTTTGAGTATCATCATCGTTGTTGCGGTGGCGGGGTGGTTTTTCATAAAGTTCTACTATGTGTTTGGTAGCGGTGTGAAGGCGGGCGAACTGAACTTGTTCGTTTACAAAGGCTATGTCTTCAAGACCTACGAGGGCAGGCTCATTCAAGCGGGCTACAACTCCAAGAACAGCAACGCCACCATCCAGAGCAACGAGTTCGATTTCTCCGTGAAAAAACAGTCAGTGGCCGACCAGTTGGAACGCTGCACTGGTAAACGTGTGGAACTGCATTACAAGGAATATCTTGGTGCATTGCCGTGGCGTGGCATGAGCAAGTATGTCGTCGACAGTGTCTATTCTGTCGAGAATATCAGGTCGGTTGACGAATCTTTGCCGCCTATGCCCATAGAAGCACCGGAACTGTTCTAAATCAGTTGCTTCTCGACACTTCTAATTTGCCAATATCAATAGGGTGGTTCTCGGAGATGATTTCAATCCAAGTGTTGTCTTCGCTGAACCACTTGTATTGTGCGCCGATACGGAACACGAAGGTCTTCTCTTCCTCGGTGGCCGCTATAGGCAGCACGAAACCTCCATTTTTGCCGCCAGCACCACCGAATGAAACAATCATCGGGAAAGTCTTGTCGGGCAGCGGGTTGCGCACCTTGATGATGATGTAGTTGGAACGGCGCACGGCCACCTCAATCTTGTTGAACTCAAAACGGCGAGCCTCTCCTGCACCTAAGCTGATGTATTCGCTGTTAAGTTCATACAATTTGTTTTGCTCGATGATTTCGCTGATGCGGGCAATCATTTCGGTGGGGTAGGTCTCAAGGTTGAGCTCCTCGGCCTTGGTGTAGGCTTCGATGGCCTTGTCGAAGGTGTTGCTCTTAAAGTTTGCATCACCTTCTTTGATGAAAGCGTTATACTGTGTACGCAAGGCGGCAAGTCGGTCATTCTCGGCTTTTTCGGCGACGGCAAGTTGGGCTGTGGCAGTCGCATCTTCGGGTCTGTAGACCAAGGCCGACTGGTAATGGGTGATGGCCTCGGCAAACTTCTCTGCATTCATGGCTTGGTTGCCGGCATTCATGTCGTTGTTGTAATGCGCTTCTATTTCTGCTGCCATCTGTGCGAGGATGCTGTCGATTTCCCTAATCTTGGCTGTGGCAGTAGCGTTACCTTCGTCAAAGGTTACAACTTCTTGGTATTTCACTTTCGCGTTGGCATAATCTTTCTGCTCGAAGAGCGCATTGGCGGCATCGAGCATGGTCTTGAGGGTGGCTTGACGCTCGGCTTCGGCTGCGGCGAGGGCGGCCTGACGTGCGGCTTCTTCCTCAGCTGCAATTCTGGCAGCTTCTTCGGCGGCCAAACGTGCCGCTTCCTGTTCTGCTGCAATACGCGCCGCCTCTTGTTCGGCAGCGATACGTGCGGCTTCGGCCTCGGCAGCCAATCTTGCGGCTTCAGCTTCGGCGGCCAGTCGTGCTGCTTCCTGTTCGGCGGCTATTCGGGCGGCTTCCTCAGCGTCTTGCTGGGCAATGAGCGGGTCGAGGCGGGCTATCATGTCGGTGGCGTAGGCATCGCCGGCAACAACTAACAAAGCACTTTGATACTGAGCTTTTGCTTCCTTGTAGGCCTTGTTTTCGTAAAGTCTGTCGGCCTCGGCAATGATGCCATTATAGCGGTTGGCTTGGTCTTTGGCGGCGGTGTATTCGTTTTTCAATGTGTTGGCTTGCAAGTCGTTGGGGAAAAGCTCCAAGGCTTGGTCGAGCTTGGCAAGGGCAGCGTCATAGTTTTTGCGCAGGCCTTGTTGACGCGCCTCTTCCATGGTCTTGTCGAACAAGGTGACTTTTTCGGTGTATAGCTGTTTTTTCTGTCGGGCTTCGGCCAATTTTTCCTTGGGGAGCTTGTCGTTGGGGAAAATCCCGATGGCGGTTTCAAACTGTAAAATGGCGGCATCGTAGTTCTCCTCTGCAAGCAATGTCTCGCCTTGACTCATGGCTGTGTTGTAGGCGTCTTGTTTGTCTTGGCGTTCCTTCAAAATGGCGCGCACTTCTTCGGCCTGTCCACCGACGTATTTGTCTTCGGGGAATACCTTGAGGGCTTGCTCGTATTCCGTCAGGGCTTCCTCATATTTCTGTTGGTTGTAGAATTGGTCGCCGGCGTCCAAATGGGCGTAAAACACCTCTTGTCGTGCACCGTCTTCTTGGATTTTCTTCAGGGTCTCGTCAAGTTTCTTTCGGGCGGTTGGGTCGTTCGACTTTTGCTTGAGGGCCATTTCATAATAGGTCTTGGCACTGATGTAGTCCTTGGCGGCGAATTTGTCGTTGCCTTTTTTCATCAACGATTCGTAAGACTCGGAGTTTTGGGCTTGGACGAAATTGGTGCTCAACGCGAGCGAAACCCCAAACAACAGGGAGAATATGAGTTTTTTGTTCATTTTTCTGACTTTAATCTATTGAAAACGGACAATTACTATTATTATTGTACCGCAATCCTTAAATCTTTAAATTTTAAATCATTAAATCAAACAATTTTTCCATCCTTGATGGTGATGGTGCGGTCTGACATCTTGGCCAAGTCGGGGTTGTGGGTGACGATGACGAAGGTTTGCTGCATCTCGTCGCGAAGGCGGAAAAAGAGTTTGTGCAGCTCCTGTGCCGATTTGGAATCGAGGTTGCCGGAAGGCTCGTCGGCAAGCACCACGGCGGGCTGGTTGATGAGGGCACGGGCCACGGCCACACGCTGCTGCTCGCCACCCGAAAGTTCGGAGGGCTTGTGGTTTTTTCTTTCTGTAAGGTTCAGGTAATCAAGGAGTTTTTCGGCTCTTTCGGTGGCTTCTTTCTTGTCCATGCCGCCGATGTAGGCAGGGATGCAGATGTTCTCGATGGCGGTGAACTCGGGCAGCAGGTGATGAAACTGAAACACGAAACCAATCTTATGGTTGCGAAAAGCGGCCAAGTCGGTGTCGTTCAGTTTGCTGACTTCGGTGTTGTCGATGATGAGTTGTCCGCAGTCGGATTTGTCCAATGTGCCAATAATGTGGAGCAATGTGGATTTGCCCGCGCCTGAAGCACCGACGATGCTCACGATTTCCTTCTTGTTGATGTGCAAGTCGATGCCTTTCAGCACTTCGAGCGAGCCGTATGACTTGTGTATTCCTGTAGCTTGAATCATGCGTTGAGTGTAAATCGGCTGCAAAAATACAGATTATTCTTCAATCTCCGATTCATTGATTCCGTCGAGCAGAAGCATGGCCTTGTCGTAGTCCTCGGTGAAGACATATACGGAGGCATCGCCCTTGATGACGTTGGGAGCCCATCCAGCCAAAAGGCCTTCCTGTTGGTAGTTGCGGATGAGAAACTTAATGCCATTCTCTTCCAAGACGCTGCTAATAAATTCGGCGTTAATGCATGAACCAGTGTAGGCTTTCTTGAGTTCGTTTTCCATATTGTCGTCAGTTTAAAATTAAAGCCTTAACTTGATAGTTCCCAATCAGTTAAGGCTTGTTATGTGATCCGGTTGGGATTCGAACCCAAGACCCACAGCTTAGAAGGCTGTTGCTCTATCCAGCTGAGCTACCAGACCATCGTGTTTACGGCTGCAAAAATACGTCTTTTTTCTATATGTCAAGTCTTTCGGTCGAAAAAAAATCTTTTCTGGCCGACGGCTCATTCCGTTTTCTTCTGAGAGTGCGGATGATAGGTGGTGCGAGGTCTCTGCGGCTTTGTGGGCTTGGAAGCACCTTCTTGCGGGCGCGACTTCTTCACTTGCAGCTCGTTGCCCATGAAAACGGTTTCGTCCGTCTCTACGATGGCCTTGTATGCCTCGGCATCGTTAGGCATTTCAACAAATCCGTAACACTTCGAACGACCTGTTTCGTGGTCCATGATGACCTTGCACGATTCCACCTCTCCGAACTGCTCGAACAAGGTCTTTAAATCATCTGACGTGGTCTTGAATGCTAATTTGGCGACAAAAATCTTCATAATGTAAAGTTAAATTCGCTGCAAAATTATGAAAATTATTGTTGTCGAGTGCAAAAAATCTCGTTTTGATGGAAAATGTGATTCCGCGATGGGTTTTTGGTGTGATTTTGGGCGATACAAAAAAAGGCCGAACCAACGGCCTCAGCTTGATGTGGGGGAGGGTGGACTCGAACCACCGAACGGATTCCCGGACAGATTTACAGTCTGTTGCAATTGCCACTATGCGACTCCCCCATGATGTCAAAAGAACGATTACTTCGTTTGCGGCTGCAAAAATACGGCTTTTTTCCAAATTTGGCCTTTTTTGAGTGATTTTTTTTCGCACCTTTGCAGCACTAAAACCGACAAACGATGAAATACGATTTCGACAAATTAATCAATCGCGCTGATACTAACTGCGTTAAGTATGATTTGAGAAAGCAGGTCTTTGGCAATCCCGATGTGCTGCCCATGTGGGTTGCCGACATGGATTTTGAGACGCCCGATTTTGTCCGCAAGGCCGTCATTGAGCGGGCAGAGCATCCCGTTTTTGGCTACCACTTCAAGGATAGGCCATATTTCGAGTCCATTGCGGGATGGTTGAATCGGCGTCACCAGTGGGAGGTGCCAACGGAATGGATGTCGTTCACGCCAGGCGTAGTGTGTGGATTCACGATGGCTGTGTTGGCGTTCACCAAGCCTGGCGACGAAATCATCATCCAATCGCCCGTGTATCCGCCTTTCCATCATGCTGTGACGAGCCAAGGAAGGAAACTGGTATACAACACCTTGGTGGATAGAGGCGAGGGCTATGAGATGAATTTCGACCAACTTGTGGAGCAAGCCAAGACTGCCAAAATGCTGATTCTCTGCAATCCTCACAACCCTGTAGGTCGCTGTTGGACGCGAAACGAACTGCTGTTTATGGGTGAGATTTGCATGAAAAACAATTTGTTGGTCATCTCCGACGAAATCCACTGCGACCTTGTTTTGCCCGGGTATCGCCATCTGCCTTTCGCCTCATTGGACAAGGAATTTGCACAGCGCAGCATCACTTTCCACGCGGCTTCCAAGACCTTCAACCTCGCAGGTTTGGCCACCTCGACGGCCATCATCCCCAACGAGGGACTTCGAAAGGTTTACACCGACTTTGTAAGCAACCTTGAGGCGCATCTTGGCAACATCTTCGGCAAGGTGGCCACCCAAGCTGCCATGACCCAAGGTGACGAATGGCTTGCGCAACTGCTCGACTATGTGCAAGGCAACATTGACTATGTTTCCGACTTCCTGACAGCGAATCTGCCGAAAGTGAAATTCCACAAACCACAAGCCACCTATATGATGTGGCTCGACTTTAACGGCTATGGTCTCTCGGAAGAGGACCTTTGGCAAAAGATGACGCAAGAAGCGCAACTTGGCTTCAACCGAGGCAAGGACTTCGGCATTGAGGGCAGCGGCTTCTTCCGAATCAACCTTGCCTGCCCAAGGGCAACAGTAGAAGAGGCGATGAGAAGGTTGAAGAGGGTTTTTGGGTAAGGAACTAAAGGCTTCATAAGGTATATAAAAAAAGGTGCGCCGCAATGACGCACCTTTTTTATGATGATGATTTGTTTTCTTACTTGGCTTGACCGTAGATGTGAATCGGGCGGCCTTGAGCTTCTTGAGCACCGATGGTGCAGCTGGTCACGTGGAGCAGGTGCAGGGTGCCGTCAGCCATCTTGGTGCCAATGACATCATTGTAGGTGCCGTTTTGGTTGACATCAACATTGTTGTACACAGAAGAAGTGATGGTAACGTCTGAGAAGAGAGCGGCTTTCTCGACGTCGGTAGTCGTGGCTTCCCACTTATCAGCATCAAACTTGTAGAGGGTCACACCTTCGAGGGGCTTGATTTGGGCGAAAGGCGACTTGGCATTTTTTTCCCAGAAGAGGCCGTACTCTGCAAGGCCAGTTTGAGTGTTGCCCAAGCGATACCAGTCGAAATCAGTTTCTTCCAGAGGTTGGGCGGGTTGGTTGAGGTTCAGCGTGAGAGTGGCAGTGTTGACTTTGCCATCAACGTCGGTGACAGTGGCGACAGTTTTGATGGTGCCTATGATTTCTCTGGTGATTTCATAGTAAACTGTGTCAGCGAAACGATACTCTGTGTTGCCAACCAGCGAAATGATTTCTTCTTCTGGGGTGCTTTCATTACCTTCAAGGTCAACGAAAGTTGTAGAGAGGCGGAGTTGCTGAAGTTCCTTCTTGGTTTGGCTGTTTGAAGCCATTTGGAAACCGTAGACAATTGTTTGTTCGACGTCAATCACATCACCGTTTTTGACGAAACCTTCATCAGTAATGACGGAGATGGTGGGTTCGGGATTGGTGATTTCTTGTTGGCAGCTTGCAAAGAAAGCAACGCTGGCGAAGCACACAAGTGCTAAAGCTAATTTCTTCATTTTTTTAATGATTTTAGTTTGTAATTAGGTTGTTTGTTTAAATTTGTTTCTTTCAAAGAACGCGGCAAAGATAGCAAATACTTTGCCAAACTTTTCAAAACTGCCAAAAAAATCAAAAAAAGCCTGTTTTTGGCAGGCTTTTTCCTTTTAATGCAGTTTTTCTTTTGATTTTAGTCTTCTACGATTGCTTCGTTAGGGCAAGCGCCGGCGCAAGTACCGCAACCAACGCAGGTGTCAGGGTCGATGACATAGATGTCGCCTTCTGAAATAGCGCCCACCGGGCATTCGTCAATGCAAGTGCCGCAAGCAACGCAGCTGTCTGTGATTTTGTAAGCCATAGTTGTAAATTTTTAGATTGAGTTAGTTAGTTCTGATGTTTTGTGGCGGCAAAAATACTACAACTTTCATTCCATAGTGCCCAATTTGGAAATTTTTATTCAGTCTAAATAACGGTGAAATTTAAGTTGTTGATAATGAATATGGTGCGACTAAACCTCTAAAAAGAAAAATAAAAAGCGGTTTTGTTGGGATTTGCACCTATTTAATATTTATCTTTGCACCGAATTTGGAATTTGAAATTTTAAATCTTTAAATCGCAAAAATATGACAGCAAAAAGTAAGGTTGTAGCCCTTGAACACGTCGTCATCCGTTTTTCGGGCGACTCGGGCGATGGTATGCAACTTACCGGAAATCTATTTTCGGATTCAACAGCATTTGCCGGAAACGATTTCGCCACCTTCCCGGACTATCCGGCTGAAATCCGCCCACCGCAAGGCACCGTGGCTGGCGTCTCTGGCTTCCAAGTGCATTTCGGACACAAACCTGTCCACACCACGGGCGACCTCTGCGACGTCCTTGTGGCAATGAACCCCGCCTCCATCAAGGCTAACATGCGTTGGCTCCGTCCTGGAACCATCATTATCTTCGACTCCGACTCGGTGACCGAAAAAGCTCTCGAGAAGGCTGGTTATGCCGATGACCCGACCGTCGACGGCACCTTGGCCGACTACCAAGTGGTGAAGGCTCCCATTTCGGAACTCACCAAAGAGGCCCTGAAGGACTTCGGCATGGACAACAAGTCGATGCTGAAATCGAAGAACATGTTTGCCCTTGGTATCGTGATGTACTTGTTCAACCGTGAACTCGACACCGTTTACAAGTATTTTGAGACCAAGTTCAAAGGCAAAGACCAAGTGATCAAGGCCAACCGCACCGTCCTCGACGCCGGTTACCACTATGCCGACACTTGGGAGCTCTTCACCAACACCTATCGTGTGGAAGCCGCCGACCTCGAAAAGGGCAAGTATCGCAACATCACCGGCAACACCGCCGCCGCTTGGGGCTTGATGGCCGCCTCCGAGAAGTCGGGCCGCCCGCTCTTCCTCGGTTCGTACCCCATCACCCCCGCCACCGACATTTTGGCCGAACTGACCAAATACAAGAACCTCAACGTCAAGGCTTATCAGGCTGAAGACGAAATCGCCGGTATCATGTCATCCATCGGCGCTGCCTACACAGGCTGCATGGCAGTGACGACGACTTCCGGCCCCGGCCTCTCGCTGAAGAGCGAAGCCATGGGTCTCGCCGTGATGACCGAGCTTCCGCTGGTCATCATCGACGTGCAGCGTGGCGGTCCCTCCACGGGTCTGCCGACCAAGATGGAACAAAGCGACCTGCTGCAGGCCCTTTATGGCCGCAACGGCGACGCTCCGCTCGTGGTCATCGCTGCCCGCAGCTCTGCCGGTTGCTTCTACACCGCTTACGAAGCCGCCCGTATTGCCATGGAGCACATGACTCCTGTCATTATGCTCAGCGACGGTTCGTTGGGCAACGGTTCCGAGGTGTTCCGCATCCCCAAGATGGCCGACCTGCCGAGCATCACGCCTCCGCTGGCAAAAGCCGACGACCCGAACTATATGCCTTACCGCCGCGACGAGAAATGGCTCCGCCGCGAATGGGCAATCCCGGGCACTCCTGGTCTGCGTCACCGCGTTGGCGGTCTGGAAAAGGAAAACGGCAAGGGCAACTTGTCCACCAATCCTGAGAACCACCAGATCATGACCGAACTTCGTGAGGAGAAAATCAACCGCGTGGCCAACGACATTCCGCTGCAAGAAATATACGGTGACAAGAACGCTGACCTCCTCGTGGTGAGCTGGGGTGGCACATTCGGCACCGTCCGCACCGCCGTCGAGGGCTTGATGGAAGAAGGCAAGAGCATCGCCCATGCCCATTTCGACTACATCATGCCGCTGCCGCGCAACACCGAGGAAGTGCTGCAAGGTCACAAGAAGATTGTTGTCTGCGAAATCAATCGCGGCCAGTTCGCCAAGTACCTGCGCATGAACTTCCCCGAGTACAAGTGCGAGCAATTCAATAAGGTGATGGGCCTGCCGTTCACCATCGGCGAACTTGAAGCTAAGTTTAATGACCTTTTAAAATAATACGACTATGGAAAATCAGAATATCGAACAAGAGGTCATGCTGACCAAAGAGGATTTTGCAAGCGATCAGGTGGTGAAATGGTGTCCCGGCTGCGGTGACCACGCCATCTTGAAGGCCGTTCAAGACATTTTCCCGAAGTTGGGCAAGAAGAAGGAAGACATCGTTGTCGTTTCCGGCATCGGCTGCTCCTCGCGCTTCCCCTACTATATGAACACGTATGGTTTCCATAGCATCCACGGTCGTGCTGCCGCTGCCGCCACTGGCGTGAAGTTGGCCAACCCGAACCTCAGCGTGTGGATGATCACCGGCGACGGCGACTGCACCGCCATCGGTGGCAACCACTTCATCCACGCCTGCCGTCGTAACATCGACATCAACCTGATCCTGTTCAACAACCGTATCTATGGTATGACCAAGGGTCAGTTCTCGCCCTGCACCTTCCGCGGCACGAAGACCAAGACTTCGCCGCAAGGTACTTACGAAGATCCGTTCAATCCCGGTGAACTTGCCATTGGTGCCAAGGCTACCTTCTTTGCCCGTGGCGTGGATATTAACCCCAAGGAGTTGAGCGAAATCTTCTGGGAGTCGTACAAGCACGACGGCATCGCCGTGACCGAGGTCCTGCAAAACTGCATGATCTTCTCCAACGGCGTTCACGAAAACATCACCGGCAAGGACGTCCGCGACGACATGCAGGTGAAGTGCGTCCACGGCCAACCGCTCATCTTCGGCAAGAACCGCGACAAAGGTATTCGCCTCAATGGCAACCAACTTGAAGTGGTGAAGATTGGCGAGAACGGCATCACTGAGAAGGATATTCTCGTCCACGACAAGACCACCGAGGACACGGGTATCCACATGATGTTGGCACACATGATGCCGCCTCATTTCCCCGTCGCCATCGGCGTCATCCGCGACGTGAAGGCCCCGACCTTCAACGACAGCCTCGTGCAAGTCATTGAAAACGAAAAGGCCAACTCGAAGATCAAGTGCATGGACGACCTGCTGAACAGCGGTTCGACTTGGACAATCGATTAAGCTAAGGTCCTTGAGCCTGTCGAAGGGCCGACTGATAAAAGGCATCGACTGGTCGACCTTAAAAACTGAAAAATCCCGCTCGTTTGGGCGGGATTTTTTTGTCTGAAAAAGGGTTCTTGCCTATGAATCTGGCAAATTTTGCCCTATTTTTGCCTATGAATTGTGCAAGTTTTTATTTATTCTTGCCTATGAATTAGGAAAAATTTTGCTTATTCTTGCCTATGAATTGGGAAAATGTGTATCTTTGCAGTCTGAAAAACAAATAGATATACAATGTTTAATCGGATAGCCATAAAACAGATGCGCCAATGGAGCGAAAGAAGTCCCCACAAACCTCTTGTTATTCGAGGGGCAAGGCAGGTGGGGAAGAGCACTCTTGTGAGGGAATTTGGCAAGGAATTCGACATTTTCATTGAGGTCAATCTTGAGTTGTCGGAGGATGCCGAAATCTTCACTCGAACTGACGATGTGCTTGAAATCTGGCAGTTTTTGTGTCTGCGCAACCGTGTTGTGTCCGACAAGAACAAGCGCATGTTGCTCTTCATCGACGAGATTCAGGAAGTGCCGCAGGCCGTGGCCTTGTTGCGCTATTTCTATGAAAAGATGCCTTGGTTGTATGTCGTTACGGCGGGTAGTCGGCTGCAAAGTCTGCTCAAACAGCGCGTTTCGTTTCCAGTGGCGCGAGTGGAATACCTGAACTTGCGCCCGTTCTCGTTCATGGAGTACCTCAACGCAGTTGAGGGCGAGGCGTGGTGCGACATGGTTCGGCAATTAAATGTGACGGCGGTGATGCACCCAAAATTGATTGGCCATTTTAATCAATACGCGCTCATTGGCGGAATGCCCGAAGTGGTTTCCAATTATGTGCAATATCGTGACATTGAGCGGCTTTCGCCGATTTTCAATTCTTTGCTGAAAGGATACAATGAGGATGTGGAGCGATATGCCAAAAATGAAGAACAGGTGCGCGTTATCCGCCATTTGTTGGAAACGGCTTGGTTTTCGGCTGCCGAAGCCATTGCTATGAATAATTTTGGCAATAGCAGTTATACCAGCAAGCAGATTCACGATGCAATGGATTGTCTTGAAAGGGCTTATATCCTGTCATTAGACTATCCCATTACCACGACTTCTGCGCCAGCCATCCCGGCCTTGCGTCGTGCCCCTAAACTCATCATGGTGGATAGTGGCATTACCAATTTTGTGGCCGACATACAAATAGAATACCTTCAAAACAAGGAATTGCTTGACACTTGGCGTGGTCGTGCTGCCGAACAGATTGTGGCACAGGAACTTCGGGTGTTGTTGGATAACAAGTTCCAAGAGAAGCAGTATTATTGGGTGCGCGACAAGAAAGGTACCACGGCTGAAATCGACTTCATTTGGCAGCAAAATGCCCAAATCATTCCCATTGAGGTGAAGACGGGGCTACATTCCCATCTTCGCTCGTTGCATAGTTTTGTCAATACGGCCGACCGACATGTTACGGCGGTTCGTTTTTGGAGTGGCGAGTTCAGTGTTCAAGATACCTTTACGCCCGAACCCGAAAAGCGGCCTTATCGACTCGTCAATGTGCCATTTTATTATATTGGGCAATTAGAGGAGATTTTGCGTGAGAATATGGTTTAAGTTTATTATTTTTGCAATTCTAAAGCAATAAGTTATGAGCCAAGAAGAGAAGAAAACCAATGACGAAGAAAAGACTATCCCGAGACCTGAAGGATACACGATTGTGAAGTATGCCTTTGGATGGGTGTTATTTATTTCTATGCTTTTTGGTTTGGTGATTTCTGCTGTCCTTATAGTGGCTTTTAATGATTATTTTGGTGAGACAGCTGGTTGGTTGGTTTGGATTATGCTTTTAGTTATTTATGCGTTGTTTTTTGTCATTGGTTGTAAAATCACGGAGGTGAAAGTAAATCTCAAAATAACCGATGAAGGTTTGGAGCAGACAAGATTATCAGGCTCAAGGATTTATCCTAAGTATAGGTTGATAAAGTGGGAGGACATGAAGCATTATCACTTATATGGGAAAGGTAGGGGTAGAATTGATTTTCTTGTTAGCGTAAAAGACGACATGAATTTCCGTATTTCCATACCATTGCTTCCTTTGTTTGAAAAGCAAAAGGACAATTGTGAGAATTTTATTGCTTTTCGTGACGATTTTTGGGGAACCGCCCCCGATCATGATGTGCATCGGGCGTTTTTTGGATAATTACGATGCATTTTGTGTTGATTTTGAGAAAAAAGATTACTTTTGCAATATGAAGACAAAAAAAGAATATATTGAATTAATTGAAAATCAAGAGGATGAGTTGAGGAAAAACTTCGGAATTCGTTCGCTTCGCTTGTTTGGGTCTGTGTCTCGTGATGAACAGATTGAAGGAAGTGATGTTGATGTGTGTGTGGAAATGGAGCCTCAAGCCTATTTGATGGTTCGATTAAAACGATTTCTTGAGCGTCTTTTGGGTTGTCCGGTGGATGTGGTGAGGATGCACAAACACATGAATCCTTACTTATTACAAGAAATCAATCGCGATGGAATTTACGTCATTAAGTAAACGAGACAGGGTACTGGGCATTTTTCAGCAAATTGAGAACGCCATTGAGCAGCTCAAGAATTGGAGTTGCTTAAGGAACGTTCGGAGATTCCATGGGAGGATGTAATAGGAATTCGCAACCACATCGCACATGGTTATTTTGACATTGATGGTGAAGTGGTGCTACTGACTATTCGTCAAGACCTTGACCCGTTGCTCGAAGCAGTGAGATATTTCATCAATTCGATATAAGAAATTTTATCTCCAGCAATGTTGTATTCTCCGCAGGATGACAGAGAAAATCATTATTTTTGCAATCGGAAAAACCAATCAGCCATGAGCGAAGAACAGAAAAAAGACGAAAAGGAATTTGTTCCGAATCCAGAGGGATACACTTTCATAATTTGTCCATTGGAGCAGGTGTTCTATTTGTTTATTATCGCATTGATAATCCCATTAGGCTTTGCCCCTTCTCTGAACAATGAATGGATGGTTGCTGTCTTATGGATTGTCGGTTTTTTCATAATGTTCTTGTTGGCTCATAAACTTGCAGAAGCCAAAGTCAATATAAAACTGTCCGACCTTGGGTTGGAACAGAGGAGATTGTCAGGCTCGAGACTCGTTCCGGAGTATCGGCTGATTAGGTGGACGGATATAAACAAATGCTATAATTATGGTAATATGTTCCGAATTGTTCCAAATGAAGGATCGGATTTGCGCCTGTCACCGCCCGTTTTTTTATTGTTTGAGAAACAAGAGTCAAATAGGGATAACTATTATGCTTTTGAGAATGAGTTTTTCAAAATGCTTAGGAAGCATGAGCTTGAAATCCGTGTTGGTAAATGAAAAACAGATTAAAAAAGTTGTAAACGATGAAAATCCCCTTCAAACCCGGAACATTGATTTATCCTTTGCCCGCTGTGATGGTCACTTGCGGCGACTGCGAGGAAAACTACAATATCATCACCATCGGCTGGACGGGCACGATTTGCTCCGACCCGCCCATGTGCTACATCTCCGTCCGCAAGGAACGCCACTCGTACGAACTCATCATGAAAAACAAGGAGTTTGTCATCAACCTGACGACGGAAGACTTGGCCGCCGCTACTGATTGGTGTGGTGTGCGCTCGGGCCGCGACTACAACAAATTTAAAGAGATGCACCTGCACACTGAGCCTGCGCAAATGGTGAAAGCCCCTTTGATTCAGGAGTCGCCGCTGAATATCGAGTGCAAAGTGATGGAGGTGAAGGAATTGGGCTCGCACGATATGTTCATTGCCGAGGTGGTGGCCATCAATGCGGAGGAAAAACTCATCGACAAGGGCACGGGTGCGTTCCAACTCAACCACGCCAAGCCTTTGGCTTATTCTCACGGCAAGTATTACGGCCTCGGCGAGAAAATCGGCGGCTTTGGTTTTTCGGTGAAGAAAAAGAAATGATTTATTTTTCGGATTGTGAGGTTTTTGTACTTTTGCAATCCATACTATCTGAACATGAAAAAGGCGTTGTTTGTATTGGCATTTCTATCATTGGGTTGGCAGTTGAAAGCCGATTGCCCGCCCGAAGTTGAGGATTTTACCTTTACGGATTGTAATGGAGTAGCGTACAATCTGTTTGAGTTGCTCGACGGTGGGCAATATGTCTTGGTTCACTTTCAGAATGATTTTAGTGGTTATGGGCAGACCTTGACCATGAACAATTTGTACCATCAGTACGGCTGCAATGGCAGGGATGTGTTTTTCATGGACTTGCTGACCCAAGCCGATGATGCGCAGTGCCAAAGTTGGGCTGAAGAACATCATATTGAATTCCCCGTGATTGGCATGGATGGAGGAAGCGCCTCGTTTTATGCCCTATATCCTGATTGCATCTACGACTATGGGAACAACCAGTTTCTTCTGTTTTTGCCTGACCATCAGATATTTCAAGAGCCGATAGTCTATCATTTTGAGGAAGTTTTTTCGGATTTGGGCATTGCGCCAAGCGATTGCAATTTTGGCCAATGCGAGGCACCAAGCAACTTGACGGCCACTCTTTCGGAGGCGCAATTGCAACTTGAGTGGGCGAGCGTTGAAGGTGCCGAGTATTATCATGTGTTTTCGCGGAATTATGCAGGTGATGTTTTCCATTTGGAAGCCAACACGGTTGAACCATACTTGAAAAACGTAACGTATCATCCGACGGAGGAGAACTGTTATTATGTGGCTTCGCGATGTGAGGATGGCTCTGAGAACATCTCCGACACGATTTGCGTCGGCCCCGAAGCCTTGGATTTCGAGCTGGTCGATTGTCATGGCAACGAAATCCATTTGTTCGATATTCTTGATCGAGGACAGTTCGTTTTCGTTGATTTCTTCGGATTCACTTGCATTTCGTGCCGTGAGGCGATGCCATACATTGTGGAATCCTATTACCGTTATGGATGCAACAATGAAGACATATTCTACATGGAAGTGACTACCGATTCTGAGGAATTGTGTTTCCGGTGGTGCGAGGAATTTGGTGTCGAATATCCTACGGTAGGCCGGGAAGGAGGTGCTCAGAGGTTTGTGGATTTGTTTCATTTCTCCTATTCTCCGCATTATTTCTTGATTGCTCCAGATAGACAAATCGTACTTGACGGAGGTCATTCGGGCTTTTATATCTATGATTTGCAAACCATTATTGATGCCTTTGAGCCTTTGGGCATAGAAGTGCATCAATGCTATTCGGAAGTCTTTGATAATCAGCAAGAAGGTTGCGCGATTTACCCCAATCCAGCTGATGATGTTGTGAACATTGAGGCTAATGGCTTGATTCAAGTCCGCAACAGCTTGGGCCAATTGATGGATGCTGTTGTGTCTGATAGTCAGCAGGTAAGGATCGATACAAATCGCTATCCCGATGGTTTGTATTTCGTTCAAATGAACGGAAAAGGTATGGGAAAATTTGTGGTAATGCACTGACTATGATTGACCGGTTCCAAGCATATATTAATAGGTGTAACTTAATTGCCGAGGGCGACAAACTCATTCTGGCCCTCAGCGGCGGCATTGATTCCATGGTTTTGGCAGATTTGTTGCTGAAAACCAAGGTGGATTTTGTCGCGGCGCACTGCAATTTTCATCTGCGCGGGGAGGAATCGGATGGCGATGAAAAGTTTGTCCGAGATTATGCCGAACGGAATGGCATTCAGTGCTTTGTAAAGCATTTTGATACCGAGAAATACGCTTCAGAAAACGGAATTTCCATCGAAATGGCCGCCCGAGAATTGCGCTATGCTTGGTTTGAGCAGTTGAGACAGCAGTTGGGTTACGACAAAATTGCTGTGGCGCATCACACCGACGATCAAGCCGAGACTTTTTTCATCAACCTTTTGCGCGGTGCGGGACTTCGAGGATTGAAAGGAATGTTGCCGCAAAACGGCGTCATCATTCGGCCTTTGCTCTGGGCTTCAAGAGAACAGATTCGTCAGTATGCCGTTGAGAACCAAATCCTTTGGCGAGAAGACCATACCAACGCCGAATCCGTTTATCTGCGCAACAAAATCCGCAACCAACTCTTGCCTGCTTTTGATGAACTGAAACCTGAAGCGAGGCAAGGATTATATATATCTTTGGAGTATCTTGCTTCAGAAAACGAGCTTTATCGGACATTGCTGAAAGAGAAGTTGGCGCAAATTGTTGAACAAGATGGAGATGTTCAAAGGTTTCCTTATTCTGCTTTTCTGGATTGCTTCGTTCCTCGCAATGACGCAAAGCGGCTGTCAGAAGCTAAGGCCCCTGAGCTTGTCGAAAGGCCGGGTTATTCATTTCAGTTGCTTTTTGAGTGGCTTAGGCAATATGGCTTCAATGCTGATCAATGCCGTTTCATTTTTGAAACAATGAATACGGGAATAGGGAATAAGTATTTTTCCTCGACACACCAATTGATTATTGGCAGAGATGAATTGCAACTTTCTGAAATCAAGGCTGTTGAGAATGAAGAGGTCCAAATCGGAGTAGGGGAGGATGTAATAGTTTTGCCAATCCATCTTTGTTTTTCCAAGTTGGAGAAAACTCCCGATTTTGTCATTGACAAGTCGTCTGATGTGGCTCAATTGGACTTCGACAAATTGAAGTTCCCTTTGACCTTACGCCATTGGCGGTATGGCGACCGCTTCCATCCTTTGGGCATGAAAGGCTCCAAACTGTTGAGCGACTTCTTTGTGGATCAGAAGTTTACGGAATGGCAAAAACGTAAGGTATGGTTGCTGGTTTCGGCTGACGGTGACATTCTTTGGGTGGTTGGGCATCGCATTGATGATCGTTTTAAGATTAAGAAAGAGACCAAAACAATATTTGAGTGCAGGATGGTCAAATGAGGACTGACAATTTTGTCGGCAAAAAAAATCACTTTTTTCTCAAACATGTTGTAATTCTTATTATTTTTGCACCTTTATAAATATGTTTGCAAACAATAAATTTACCGATATGAAACGACTCTTTTTCTGCCTGCTGATGGCCTTTGTTGCCGTCATGCCTTTGAAGACGCAGGCGCAAATCATCGACCCTGTTCAATGGACTTTCGCCATTGAAGACCTCAACGACAACGAGTTTGATTTGGTCGCCACGGCCACCATCGACCCGCAGTATCACATTTATTCAACTAAAATGCCCGATTTGGCACCTTTGCCAACGGTGTTCGACATCACGACCTCTGAGTTTTTCGAGGCCGTGAGCGAGGCTCGAGACCTTACAGATGTGCCGCTTTATTACGATGACATCTTTGAAACAGAGTACAAGCAATTTGCTGGTTCTGCGGCGTTTGCACAGACTTTCCGCAAGCTGAAAGACGGCTCTTTCCCCATCACAGGCGAAATCACCTACCAAGCTTGCAAGGACGGCCAATGCGTGTCGCTTGCAGAAGATGTGGATTTGATGTATGGCTCGGAAACCGCTGTGATTGAGGCCGCTGAGCCTGAAACCACTGCTGGAACAAAATCGAACATCTGGGCGATGATTCTCGAAGCCATCCTATGGGGATTTGCTGCTATCCTAACGCCTTGCGTCTTCCCGATGATTCCCATGACCGTGTCGTTCTTCATGCACGGCGAAGGCGAAAGCAAGGCTCAAGGGCGATTCAAGGCGTTTATGTATTTCATTTTCATTGTGTTGCTTTATACCTTGCCCATTGCCATTATCATCATGGTGACTTGGCTTGTAGGCGGCAACAGCGTCACTGCCGACATCTTCAACTGGCTCGCCACGCACTGGCTGCCGAACATCATCTTCTTCCTCGTGTTCATGATTTTTGCGGCCTCGTTCTTTGGCGCGTTTGAAATCACATTGGGCAGCAATATGGTGAACAAGAGTGATAGCAAACAGAGTACCAAGAGTTTAGGCGGCATCTTCTTCATGGCCTTGACCTTGGTTTTGGTGTCGTTTGCCTGCACAGGTCCCATCGTGGGTACGGTGCTCATCAAATCCACTTCGGGTGAGTTTTGGGCTCCCATTGTGACGATGTTTGCCTTCGCTGTGGCTTTCGCGCTTCCGTTTGCCTTGTTTGCCTTCTTCCCGAATTTGCTCCAAAGTCTGCCCAAGAGCGGCGGTTGGCTCACTTCCGTGAAAGTCGTGTTGGGTTTCATCGAAGTCGCATTAGGCTTCAAGTTCCTCAGCGTGGCTGACCAAACCTACCACTGGCACCTGCTCGACCGCGAGGTTTATCTCGGCATTTGGATTGTTTGTTTTGCTTTGCTTGGATTTTATCTCCTCGGCAAAATCCGTTTCAAGGGCGAGAAGGAAGTCAAGGAGTTGGGCGTGTTCCGTTTGGTGCTGATTATCATCGACTTCGTCTTTGTAATTTATATGATTCCTGGCATGTGGGGTGCTCCGTTGAAGGCTTTGTCGGGTTATTTGCCGCCCAAGCAAACTCTCGATTTCGACCTCAATCGCATCATTGAGGAGAACAGCGAAAAGGTGATTGAATATGTGGATGCCAAGATGGCCAATATGGCGGTAGCTCCGCAAGGTCAAGTGCAAGCCGTTGCAGCAGTGGAGTTTACTGAAGAACCCAAGTATGCCGATTTGTTCCATTTGCCGCACAATTTGAAAGGCTATTTCGACTATGACCAAGCCTTGGCCGTCGCAAAAGCCACGAATCGTCCCATTTTTGTTGACTTCACAGGTCACGGTTGCGTGAATTGCCGTGAGATGGAGGCCAATGTTTGGAGCGACCCGCGTGTGAAGGATATGCTCCGCCATGATTTTGTGCTCTGCGCTTTATATGTCGATGATAAGACCTCGCTGCCTAAGGAGGAATGGTATACTTCGACCTACGACGGCAAGGAAAAGAAGACCATCGGGCGCAAGTATGCCGACTTCCAAATCTCGAAGTTCGGCACCAATGCTCAGCCGTATTACTGCCTTTTGGACCACAACGGCAACCTCCTGATGAAGCCTCGCGCTTACGATTTGGACAAGGATGCTTTTGTGGCTTTCTTGAAGGATGGTATCAAGAATTTCAAGGAAGGAACTTATTATCAGCATGTTATAGACTAAATTGACTTGCCATGAAAAAGCGTTTGTTAGCACTTTTCCTGATGGCAGCCGTGATGACCGAGGTGCAACCTGTTTTGGCCTGCACCTCGGTCATTGTTTCTGGCCGCGTCACCAAGGACGGTCGTCCTTTGATATTTAAGAATCGCGATACCAGCACACTGCACAACATGACGATTGTCGTGCAGGGGCAGGTTTATCGCTACATCGGCTTGGTGAACGCCGAGGACACCACTCCAGTTAATGTTTGGGGCGGCCACAATGAGGCCGGTTTCGGCATCATCAATACGGCGGCTTATAACCTGAATGGCGACGGTGGTGACACCGACGGCGATGGCATCCTCATCCGCAAGGCGCTGGAACTTTGCGCCACCTTGGAGGATTTCGAGCGGCTTTTGGACACCGTCAAAAAGCCCCGCGAGGTCAATTCCAACTTCGCCGTCCTCGATGCCAACGGCAGTTGCGCCTATTATGAAACTGGCAATTACGAGTATGTGAAATTCGATGTGAATGACCCGAAAGTTGCCCCTGACGGCTACCTGATGCGCACCAATTTCGGCACCACGGGCAACCACAAATTGGACTTGGGCGTGGAGCGTTATTGCGCCATCACCGACTTCATGGCCGAGGCTTGCAAGGAAGGCAATTTGGAGCATGATTACCTCATCACTTCCATTTCAAGATACCTGAAACACGGCGTGACGAAACTTGATATGTATGATTTTATGCCTGAGAACGAGAATGATACGCAGTATTTTCCCTTTGGAGATTACATCGCTCGTTATTCCACCTCTTCGGTGATTCTTGTTCAGGGAGTTCGTCCTGATGAATCGCCGCTGAACACCGTCAGTTGGACGATTATCGGCTGGCCGCTGACCACGGTGGCCATTCCGTTGGTGCTTACCCTGTCGGGGAAACTGCCCGCCATCGTCACCGACGACGGCACAGGGCATTCGTGGCTCAACGAGAAAGGTCTGGAGCTGAAGAAGCGGGTCTTCTCGCTTGAAGCAGGAAACACCACCACTTACGGCGACCTTTCCAAACTTTTCAACAAGCAGGGCACTGGCATTTTGCAACAAATCCAACACATTGAAAAAGAGGTGATGCGCCGTGGAGAGGAAGCCCTTGAAGGATTGCGTAAAGCGAAGAGTTTCAAGACGATAGAGGCGTATTATGATTGGGTGGATGATTATGTTGCGGAGCGGTATAAGAGTTTGTTTGGGGTGGAATGAGCCTCAAAACGGTAGGAAATAGGAGCAATTTTTCTCGATTTTTATGCAAATCATAAAATTGAATTTGTATTTTTGCATAAAATTTCAGGTATGATAGAACGCTCCATAGAAAATAAACTGCGGCAAATGACGACAAAATTCCCTGTCGTCACGCTGACAGGCACGCGCCAATGCGGGAAATCCACCTTGCTAAAACAGCGCTTTAACGACTTCAAATACATCTCGTTGGAGGACTTGGACCGCCGCCAGTTTGCCATCGAAGACCCTCGCGGTTTCCTGATGAACTTCGGCACACCTTTGATCATAGACGAGGCACAATACGCCCCCGATTTGTTCTCCTACATCCAAACCCAAGTCGATGAACGAAACGAAACGGGAATGTATATCCTTTCCGGTTCACACAACTTCCTGCTGATGGAGCGCATCTCACAAAGCCTTGCCGGGCGCACGGCGGTGATGAAGATGGCACCGCTCTCCGTCGGCGAACTTCGTCAGGCCTCGTTATTGCCCGAGAACTTGAACGAATGGCTGATGACAGGCGGATATCCGCGCATCTATGACAAGGACATTGCGCCCGTGGATTTTTTCCCCAATTATGTGCAGACCTACCTCGAACGCGATGTGCGTTTGCTCCGCAACATCAGCGACATGTCGCAGTTCGTCCGTTTCCTGAAACTCTGTGCGGGGCGTGTGGCGCAACTCCTCAATGTGGCATCATTGGCCACGGAATGTGGAATTTCGGTGCCCACTGCCAATGCTTGGCTGTCCATTTTGGAGACGAGTTACACCATTTTCTTGCTAAAACCTTATTACAAAAACTACAACAAACGTCTTGTGAAGTCACCGAAACTGTATTTCTGTGACACTGGATTGGTGGCCTCATTGTTGGGTTTGGAGGAAACGAAACAGATGGAAACGCATTACTTGCGCGGCGAATTGTTTGAAAACATGGTAGTTGCCGAGTTCGTGAAACGGGCATACGCGCAAGGCCGCGAGCCAAACCTCTATTTTTGGCGCGACAGCAACAATGACGAAGTTGATTTGTTTTCGGAGCAAGGCATGACTTTGGAGTGTTACGAAATCAAGTCGGCGGCCACCATGCACAGCGACCATTTTGCTTCGTTGAAGACTTTTGCCAAAACCGCCCAATTGGACGCGGATCGACTGCATGTGGTTTACGGCGGCGAGCAGAACATCAAAACCTCCAACGGCGACTATATTTCATGGAAAAACCTTTAGGTTTTATGCAAATCATAAAATCCGATTTTCAGATTTACATAAATTGTGACAACTTATCAAAATAGAATACTATGAACGAAATCCTCCGCGTTGAGGGCTTGAGCAAAACTTTTAAGCTTTCGCGCAAGCAACAACAAATCGAAAGGACCGACCGCAAGGAGATTGTGGCAGTCGATAACCTTTCGTTTACCGCCAACAAAGGCGAGATTTTCGGTCTGCTCGGTCCCAACGGGGCGGGCAAGACCACGACTTTGCGTATGTTGGCCACCTTGATTGCCCCCGACAAAGGTGACGCTTTCATTGACGGTTGCTCTATTGTGAGCCAACCCGAACAAGTCAGGGCGAAAATCGGCTTTCTGACCTCCGAATTGAAATTGGAGGACTTCTTCACGCCGAATTACCTCTTCGACTTTTTCTCGCAACTCTATGGAATCGACCCAGAAGTCGTTGCCAAACGCAAGGCCAAACTCTTCGAGCGTTTCGGCATCGACAAGTTCGCCGAGGTGAAGGTCGCCAACCTCTCCACGGGCATGAAGCAGAAAACCTCGTTGGTCATTTCGTTGGTGCATGACCCCGAATTTGTCATCTTCGACGAGCCGACTAATGGTCTTGACGTGCTGACCGCCCGCACCGTGACGGATTATCTACAGGAGCTGCGTGACGAAGGCAAAACCATCATCCTCAGCACACACATTTTCAGCCTCGTGGAACGCCTTTGCGACCGCGTGGGTGTTATCATAGATGGTCGCATGACGGCCTGCGGCACCCTTGAGGAGGTGTGTAATGGCATGACAATGGAAGACCGTTTCTTCGAAATGTACAAAGAAGTGAAAGGAGGTGAGGAATGAAAAGCAACACATTGACAATCATTAAGAAAGAGTTTGCCCGTTTCTTTGGCGACCGACAAATGCTGTTCACGACTGTGTTGTTGCCGGGTATACTCATTTACCTCATCTATAGTTTCATGGGCATGGGCATGAAAAAAATGGTCACCGATGGAGCCAATGAATTGGTGACCCTTTGTGTGGAGAATCTGCCGGTGAGTGTGGCACCGATAGTGGATGATATACCCGCCACAATGACATCGCAACAGATTGTTTCACAAGAGGATATCGAAAAACTCGAAGACAAGAATCTCAATGTGGTGCTGGTGCGCTTCCCCGAAGCATTCGACGAGAAGGTGGCCATCTACGACCCACAAAGCGGCATGGCGGCCCCCAATGTGGAAATCTATTACAACTCGGCCAATAATGCCTCCTCTCGCGTGTACCACATGTTGGAGGCTTCCCTTTCGGCTTACGAAAACCAGTTGAGCAACCGTTTCGATATCAACCGCGCCGACAATGTGGAGGCTCATTTCGACATGGCTTCTCAGGATGATGTATTGGGCAGTATCCTCTCCAAACTCATTCCCATGCTCATTTTGATGATGCTTTTCAGTGGTGTGATGGCCATTGCTCCCAGCGCTATTGCTGGCGAAAAGGAACGTGGCACTATCGCTACGCTGCTGGTAACCCCTTTGCGGAGGAATGAGTTGGCATTGGGCAAAGTGGTGTCGCTCAGCGGAATAGCATTGATGAGTGGTATATCGAGTTTCATTGGTATTGCCCTGTCGCTGCCAAAAATGATACAAGCCGATGCAGAAGGCATGACGCTGAACTACACGTTCAATGACTATTTGGTCATTTTGCTCATCATTTTGGCCACAGTGCTCATCATGGCTTCGGCTGTCAGCCTGCTGTCGGCGTTGGCCAAGGATGTCAAAAACGCTGGCACCATGATTACGCCTTTCATGTTGGTAGTGGTACTATGTGGCTTGATGCCTATGTTCCAGAGCAGTACGCCCGAGAATCTGACCGCCTACCTGATTCCATTCTACAACGCTGTTCAGGTAATGACCGCCGTCTTCGCCCACGAGATGAAGTGGATGCCCGTCATTGTTACTTTGGCAGCCAATGTAGTCTACACTGGCGTGGCCGTGTGGGGACTGACACGGATGTTCAACAGCGAGAAGGTGATGTTCTCGAAGTGAACGAAAAAGTAAACCGCCATAACAAAAACTTATGGCGGTTTACTGAGATTATGTTTCTTCTTTCGAATTGTTTCGGTTATTTGGGATGGCCTGTGATCTGTGGTTCTTTTACTCAATCACAGTCTTTTGGCTTTTTGTTCCATTGTCATTGATGAGACGTATGATATAAACTCCTGTTGTAAGGTTGAGTGAAAGGTCTATGTCTCCGGAAATGATTTCGTTAAGTATAATGCGTCCAGTCATGTCAACCACTTGCATAGTAGCTTTATCATTGTTAGTTACATGTAAAATGCCATTATCATAATATGCGAATGGACTATCAACTTGGCCGTTGTTATCTTTTGGAGCAAATAGCAGGTTGAAACGTGTGGAATAGTCGCTTGCTTTGGCTTCGAAGGTGTAAGAAGGATTGGCGATTAAGTCAATGTCTGCGCCTGTAAGATAGTCAATGAGGTGGAGATAATCAAATCCAGTATCATATTTTGCTGTTATGCAATATGTTCCGTTAGTGTGAGTCTTGAAGTGAACAACCTGCTCGTCATTCATGCATGAAACAAGAGCAAAAGGTTGATCCTCGTATTTTGTAAAAACTTGAGTACTATTATTATTGAGAGAGAACTTCTCTATTGGTGTTTCATATCCTTTCTTTATGATGACACGGTCTATAGTTTTTTGATTCTGGCTGATTTCTATACTGATAGATTTATTGTCCGCAATTAGAGTCTTGCTTTGGGAATTGAAAGTTACTTTACCATTTTCATTAATTGCTTTTGCAAAGAAGCCTTCTCCCGGTCTTAATGGATTAGCATCAGAGATAGAGCTAATAATAATATTGGTATGTGTGTCGTTAATTCGATAACAAGCATTTGCTGCGTTCTGGAATGCAACTGAAGTAATATTATGGACGTATGGATTGCCAATAAGATTGAAACCAGGTAGGTTGGAATTTGGTGTATAGTCAAGATCTATGCTTAATGTCTCGTATCCATTCTTTAATTCTCCAGTAAATGATAGGCTTGTTTCTTCGGAATTTGCATATAGGTAGCCTATTCCCGATTGAAGCAGCGTGAAATCGTTGTCGTCGAATTTTTGATTAATCCAATAGGCTGTGGGCTCATCGTAATAGTATAGGTCATATTCGTTGTTGAAAATGTTGCCTGCTGATGAGATAAATTCTTCTCCTTCAAAGGGATAGGAAATGAGATGCCAACCATTGTCGTTTTCGGAGTAATGGCTGATGTTTTTTAATACGGTGGCCTGTACGTTGGCGTTATGGTGCAAAAGTTGCCCTCCGTCTTCGATGATTAGGTTGACATAAGAGCCATTGTTTACGATGTTCTCGTTGACAGTCAACGTGCCAGTTGGTTTAATGCTTAAAGTGTTATTGAACAAAATGAGAGAACCGACAGTAACCGAATTGTCAATGTCGCAATCTGATGCTATCAAAGCAGGGTCACTGTCTGTGGGTAAACTCAAACATGCCCAATTGGAAGCATTTGACCAATCTGTATTTTCGTTTCCAGCAAAGATGTTGATGCCCTGAAAGTTGTTGAATCTGTTCCAACCCGTAGCAGCGGAATAGCTGTCAATTGAGCAAACTGGCACAAAAACAGGGATGGCTGTGCTTATACTATCAAAAACGGCGGGGATGTCACCAGAAACCCATGGATAAATTATGGAAGGTGTCTCCCGCAAAACATAGATTGCACTAATTCCACTACATCCTGAAAAAGCGTAGTCAAATATTTTCTCTACAGATGCAGGAATGACTATACACCCGTTGAAGCCGCTACATCCTTCAAAAGTACACGGTCTGATTCTGCTCAACTGGTTAGGTAACACGATATCTCCCGTGAATCCCGAGCAGTCCTTGAACGCGTAGTTTCCAATGTATGTTACACTGTTTGGGATGGACAACTCACCAGTGAAACCGCTGCAACCTTCGAATGCATTTTCATAAATGTTTTGTATCGAATTGCCTAAGATTAGCTTGCCTTCAAAATTGTAGCAACCCCAAAAAGCACGTGCATTAATGGTTGTCACAGAATTGGGAATGACTAAATCGCCAGTGAAGTTGCATCTATGAAAAGCATCGGGTCCAATTGTGGTAATAGAATTTGGGATAGTTAAACTGCCTGTAAAACCAAAGCAGTCGGCAAAAGCCTGATACCCAATTGTGGTCACGGTATTGGGGATAATCAAATCACCGGTCAATCCTTCACATCCAGCAAAGGCTCTGGGTCCAATCGTGGTTACAGGATAAGTGACACCTAGATAATCAACTTCGCTGGGCAATTCAATGTCACCAACTGGTTGAGTAACATTAAACCACGGATGCGATATGCTATTGCCACAAGTGAGCGTTGCATGGTCGCTATTTGGATAATTCTCTAAAATAAAATAAAGGGTTTGCCCTGTAGGGCATTCGGCTGAAAACTGAATGTCATAGGCACTTGCTGAAAGAATATTAAATGAAGTAAACAAAAAGCAAAGCGCAACTCTAAACAGTCTTTTCGGTGAGATAATTGATTTCATAGGTTATATTGTATTAAATTAGTCTGTGTAGATAGTTTTGAATATGCAAAAATAGAATTTTTTTGAATGCAAAGACATAATTTGAATTTTTTTCCAAAAAATTGAGAACTCAACCTCTAATTAATCCTTCCCAATCTCCCTCAGCATCGGCACAAATTTGAAGTTGCCGAATGACTCTTTTTTCAATTCTTTTTCGCTTAATTTGGTGATTCTTAGCATGGTCTGTCCTTCGCCATCGGGGTTGTCCATGGGGATGACCATAAGGCCTCCAACTTTCATCTGCGCAATCAAGGTTTCAGGGATGTTGGGAGCTCCTGCTGTGATGATAATGCGGTCAAACGGTTGATAGGTGGGGAGGCCTTCGAAACCGTCGCCTAAAAAGGTTTTCACGCGAAAGGGCAGTTGCTCAAGGATGTCTTTGGTCTTGAAATAAAGGTTGCGTTGTCGCTCGATGCTGAATACTTTGGCACCCATTGCCGCCAATACGCAGGCTTGATAGCCCGACCCTGTTCCTATCTCAAGTACCTTCATGCCTTTTTCGACTTGTAGCAGTTGGGTTTGGAAAGCCACGGTGTGAGGCTGGGAAATGGTCTGACCAGAGCCGATGGGGAAAGCCTGGTCTTGATAGGCAATCTCTACAAAAGATGAGTCCAAGAACACATGGCGAGGTACTTCATTGATGGCGGCGAGAACGGTTTCGTCAGTGATGCCCTTGGTGCGGAGCAGGTCGACGAGTTGCTTGCGTAAACCTTTGGCCCGATAGGTGTCTTCTAAAATAGTCATTGTGAGTATTTAGCCTCTTTGATTGGTTTTGGGAGGTTCAAATTTGATTTGTGGCGCGAAATTACGGCAAACGGATTGATAAAAAAACTATTTTTGCCGAAATTTTTTTGTTATGCTGAAAATTGGAGTTTTGGGTGCTGGGCACTTGGGCAAGATTCACATCAAATGCATCAAACAGATTGCGCGGTATGAATTGGTTGGGTTTTACGACCCTGTGGAAGAGACGGCGCATAATGTGGAGGAAGAGCTGAATGTGAAATGCTTTGATTCTATTGACGCGCTGATGGATGCTGTCGACGTGGTGGATATCGTAACCCCAACGGTGCGTCATTTTGAATGTGCTTCAAAGGCTTTGCTCAAACGCAAGCATGTCTTCATCGAAAAGCCTATCGTGGCCACTCCTGATGAAGCCAACGCATTGAAGAAAATCGCTGACGAGGCGGGTGTGAAGGTGCAGGTGGGCCATGTGGAGCGCTTCAATCCGGCTTTTATTGCTGCTGAGCCATTCATTGGAGAGCCTTTGTTCATCGAAGCGCATCGCTTGGCGCAATTCAATCCGCGCGGGACGGATGTGCCAGTGGTGCTTGATTTGATGGTACATGACCTCGACATCCTGCTGACCATTGTGAAGTCATCGGTTAGTCATATTAGCGCGAGCGGTGTCAGCGTCGTTAGTCCCACTCCGGATATTACCAACGCCCGCATCGAGTTTGAGAACGGAGCTGTCGCCAACCTTACTGCTTCGCGTTTGTCGATGAAGAACATGCGAAAGACTCGCATCTTCCAGCGCGATGCCTATATCACCATCGATTTTTTGGAGAAAAAGACAGAGATTTTCCGTATCAGCGATACGATTGATGACTCCAACCCTTTGTCGGCCACCATCAATTTGGCCGATGGAAGCGAGAAACAGATTACTTTTCAAATGCCTGAAATCCATGAGATTAATGCTATCAAAACGGAGTTGGAGAGTTTTTGTGACGCCATCATGCACAACACAAGGCCAGCAGTCACAATCGACGATGGAATCAATGTGCTGAAATTGGCCTATCGTATCCTCGATGCTGTTGCAAATGCCACTGCCAAGGTAAAGAAATAAACCTCTTGTCCGACAATAATTCAAGTTTTCCTTCGTTACCTTACAAAACTACTGTTATGAACAAATTATTTACGCTTTGTACTTGGACTTTTGTGTTGCTTTTGGCCGCATCGGTGTCGTCGTGCCACAAGTTTCCTGGCCAGTCGGTGCCGTCGTATATCCGCATTGACTCTATCAGTCTCGATTGCGATTATTACACTTATGGCGCCAATACGAGCAACTTCACTGACGCTTGGGTCTATATCGATGACCAGATTATCGGGTGTTACGAACTGCCATCCACCATCCCGGTTCTTGCAAAGGGAAGGCACAAGGTTACAGTTCGTGCCGGCATTTGTAACAATGGCATCGGCGATTCGCGTCCTTATTATACTCTTGTGAAACCTACCGCCGACACACTTGAACTTGTCGAAAACAGTATCGTTTCTTATAACCCCAAGGTTTACTATTTTCCTATTAATGAAGGGGTGCAAATCGGATGGATGGAGGACTTCGAGACGACTAACGCACTTGTGCCAATGTCGCAAAGCGACGTTGACATGTTGAGGGTGGGTGCTGAGGATAGTCACATTTGGTACCATGAGCCTTACTCGTTCCATTCCGGAAAAATCCAGCTTCCGCCCGACTCTTTGGATTTTTACGTGACCACTGCCGATGAGTTCACATTCTATAATAAGAATTATGTGGAATACTGTGTGCTTGAGCTGGATTACAACTGCAATGATGCGTTCTTTGTCGGGCTGAGCTACTATGAGAACTATACCATCAGTTATCATCCCTTGGTGCAGGTTCTGCCTTCCGACAATCAACATGATGTTCCCAACAAGTGGAAAAAAATCTATATCAACCTTGGACCTTACATGAATGAACATATTAATGCAGAGTATTTTAAGCTGTATTTAACTTCCAACTTGACGGTGTCTGAAGGCTACGGACAACCAGCCTATGTTCCCCTCGACAAGCCGAGATACTACTATTTTGATAACCTGAAAGTGCTTTACCGTCCGCAATGAACAAGAAAAAACTGACACGGATTTACTTTTTCGCCGACTGGTTGGCTTCCATCCTTGCTTGGACCTTGTTCTATTTCTTCCGCAAGGCGCACGAGGACCTATACATCAATTATTGGGATCGCATCACGCACTCATTCGTTACGCCCAGTTTTTGGCTTGGGGTCATCATCATTCCCATCTGTTGGCTGATTATCCATGCTGTCACAGGGGCTTACGAAAAGGTCTATTTCAGGTCTCGCTTGAAGGAATTGGGGCAAACGTTTTTCATCACCCTTTTGGGCGTGGTCGTTTTGTTTTTTGTAGTCATCCTTGATGATGAGGTGATAAGCTACAAGTCTTATTACCAGTCGTTTATAGCGTTATTCACTTTCCAATTCGTTCTTGTTTACCTGCCTCGGGTCATCATCACTACGACGGTTATCCAACGCATACGCAGCAAGAAAATCGGGTTCAATACCATCATTGTGGGTAGCAACGACAACGCATGTGCCATCTTCAAGGAGATTGAGGGGGAAGTCAAGCCTTCGGGTAGGCGGATGATAGGTTTCGTCAATGTGTATGACCAGAAGGAATACAAATTGGCCGAGCATTTGCCGCATTTGGGCAATTATCGAGATATTGAGCAAATCGTTAATGGCTATGCCGTTGAGGAGGTGATTATTGCTATTGAGCGGTCGGAGACGCAGGCGATGAGTGTTTTGCTCTCGGTGGCCGACCAAACCAATGTGAAAATCATCCCCGCCATGCAGGATTTGGTGTTTGGCTCGGTCAAGCAATCGGCTATTTGGCAGGCTCCTTTGGCACAAGTTACTCCTGAACTGATGCCCGTGTGGCAGAGGGTGGTCAAACGTGCGTTCGACATCGTAGCCTCCATTTTCGCCCTTGTCGTTCTTTCGCCTGTTTTTTTGGCCTGCGCCATTATCGTGAAGGCCACTTCGAAAGGTCCTGTTTTTTATGTGCAGGAGCGTATCGGAAAGGGTGGCAAGCCGTTCAAGATGGCCAAATTCCGCAGCATGAGGGTGGATGCTGAATCGAGTGGCACACCGCAACTTTCAAGCGACGACGACCCGCGTATCACCCGTTTCGGCAAGTTCATGCGTAAGGTTCGCTTGGACGAGATACCTCAGTTCTGGACGGTGCTGAAAGGCGACATGTCCTTGGTGGGTTACCGCCCTGAGCGGCAGTATTTCATCGAGAAGATAGAGGAACGGGCTCCTTATTACCGTCTTTTGCTGATGGTGAAGCCTGGCATCACGAGTTGGGGCGAGGTGAAATACGGCTACGCCGAGAATGTCGATGAAATGGTGGAACGCTTGAAATACGATATTCTTTATATCGAAAACGTGACCCTCGCTTTGGATATAAAGATTCTGATTTACACAATTTTGATAGTGATACAGGGACGCGGAAAATGAAGAAGAGACGCCGCTGTGACGTCTCTTCGTTTTCAGATGACTCCTCTTTCCAAGAGTTGCATGATGGTTTCAATCTCGTCGTCTTCGGGGTTGTTGTGCGGGTCGTATTCCGTCTTCAGGTTGTAGCCCCATAGTCTGGCGAAGCCTTGGTAGAAGAAGGCGCGCACCTTGCCACGCAGTTCCTGGACGACTTGGTAGGTGGTGTTGCCCGTCTCGCGGTCGATGAGGCGGACGAGAATCAGCCCTTGGGTGATGGTCAGGTCTTTCAGTTCTTCGGTGTATTGGTCGGCGATTTCCTTTTCGGCTTGCTTCATCAGGCGGTTGCGTTCCGATTTCTCGGAAACATGGGCCAGAATCGAGTCGTATTCAACCATCTTGGCACCCGCTAATTTTGCGTAGGGATACACTTTTTTGACATTTCTTGCCAAACGCTTGCCTTTTTGCGTGTCGGTGATTTGCAGGTAACGCTGCATCAAGTCAATGTCTAAGTCGGGCAGCATGACCATCAGCAAGGTGTCGCCATTCTCGTCGATTTTTCCGTACACCACATTTGTCTTGCTATGGTCGTTGGAAAAGTCAACCACACTCGACTTTGGGGCTTCCACTGCCCGCTTGACGGTGACGGCTCTACTTTTGCCCATCATTTGGGCGAAACCCGAAAAGGTCATCAAGGCAATCAGTGCGGTTAGGGCTATTCTTTTCATGGCGTTTTTCTCCTATGTTTAATTGTTCAACGCCTGATGTTATGCAAGTATTGTGCCAAAAAAATCGCTATTGTTTTGGCTGCAAAGATTAATCCCCCACATGCAGTTTCTGCAATCCCGACTTCTCCAATTTTGCTTCGGCATAGGCTCGGTCGACGACTAACTCTGTCGCGCTGATGTCTGATGGCAGTTCAAACATGGCATCGTTCAAAATGGCCTCCATGATGGAACGCAGTCCGCGTGCGCCCACCTTGAACTCGATAGCTTTTTCCACCACGAAATCAAGCACTTCGTCCTTGATGACTAAGTTGATGTGATCCATGGCGAACAGCTTCGTGAATTGTTTTACGAGGGCGTTTTTCGGTTCGGTGAGGATGCGCTTCAGGGCTTCCTCGTCCAAAGGATTGAGGTGCGTGATGATGGGCAGTCGACCTACGATTTCGGGAATCAAGCCGTATTTCTTCAAGTCGGCGGGGGAGAGGTATTGGAGCATGTTGCTCTTGTCCAAGACCTCGTTGCCACCTGTTCCATAACCGATGACGTTGGTGCGCTTGCGGGCGGCGATGAGACGCTCGATGCCGTCGAAGGCACCTCCGGCAATAAAGAGGATGTCCTTTGTGTTGATGGCCACCATGGGTTGCTCGGGGTGCTTGCGGCCTCCCTTGGGCGGCACGTTGACGACCGAACCTTCCAAGAGTTTCAGCATGGCTTGCTGAACGCCTTCGCCCGACACGTCGCGGGTGATGCTGGGGTTGTCGCTCTTGCGGGCAATCTTGTCGATTTCGTCGATGAAGACGATGCCGCGCTCGGCGGAAGGCACGTCATAGTCAGCGGCTTGCAACAGTCGGACGAGAATGTTTTCCACGTCTTCGCCCACATAACCAGCTTCGGTCAAAACGGTGGCATCGGCAATGGCGAAAGGAACGTTGAGCATCTTGGCGATGGTGCGGGCCAACAGGGTCTTGCCCGTGCCGGTCTCGCCCACGAGGATGATGTTTGATTTCTCAATCTCCACCTCGTCGGCGGCCACTTTTTGGCTGATTCGTTTGTAATGGTTATAGACGGCTACGGCAAGGGTGCGTTTGGCCTCATCCTGCCCGATGACGTATTGGTCGAGGAAGGACTTGATTTCGGCGGGCTTTTTCAGCGAGATGCCTTTCGATTCGAAACCCTTTTGACGTTCTGAGTTGCCAAACTGTTCTTTGACAATAAGATGGGCCTGCTCAGCGCAACTGTCGCATATCTCCGCATCAATGCCTTGAATCATCAGTCGCACCTCCGTGGCCTTTCTTCCACAGAACGCACAAACTCCTTGTTTCTTCGACATTGTTTAGGCCTTTTGATTCTTGATGAGCACCTCGTCAATCATGCCGTAAGCCTTGGCTTCCTCCGCAGTCATCCAATAGTCGCGGTCGCTGTCGGCCCACACCTTGTCGTAGGTCTGGCCTGAGTGCTTGGTGATGATTTCGTACAGTTCCTTCTTCAGCTTCTGGATTTCGCGGGCCGTGATTTCAATCTCGGTGGCCTGACCTTCCACGCCGCCCATAGGCTGGTGGATCATGATGCGCGAGTGGGGCAATGCCGAGCGTTTTCCAGTAGCGCCGGCGCACATCAACACGGCGGCCATCGAAGCGGCCATGCCCGTACAAATGGTGGCCACATCAGGATTGATGAACTGCATGGTGTCGTAGATGCCCAAACCGGCGTACACGCTGCCGCCGGGCGAGTTTAGGTAAAGGTTGATGTCACGCTTGGCGTCGGTCGACTCAAGGAAGAGCAACTGGGCTTGGATGACGTTGGCCACATAGTCGTCGATGGCAGTGCCGAGGAAGATGATGCGGTCCATCATCAGTCGGCTGAACACATCCATCTGTGCCACATTGAGTTGGCGTTCCTCGATGACGGTGGGAGAGATGTAACTCGTGTTGTTGATTTTCGAGATGTACTGCTCCAATCCGAGGGTGTTCATCCCGAGGTGCCGTGTGGCATATTTGAAGAATTCGTTGTTCATGGGTTATTCTTTCGGTTTTCTTTCCTCTTCGAGTTTGGCCAAGAAGTCTTTGTAGCTGGTCTCTGTGTAGTTGATGTTCATCTTGCCCTTCAGGAAAGCGGTCATCTTGAGGTCGGCGAGTTGGTTCTTCAAGTGCTCCACTTGCTGGGCATCCTTGAGATAGTTGGAGGCAATCTTGTCGAGGTTGGCCTTCATGTCGTCTTCGAGGGTGGCATAGTCGATGCCGGGGAAGATTTGCTTCAACACGAATTGCTTCAGCTCCTCGTCAGTGACAATGAGTTCGCTGTTGGCCGATGCGATGCTGTCTTCAATGAGCTGCCAGCGCAAGCCCTTCACGTAGTCTTTCTCGTAGTTCTTCTCCACGTCTTCGGTGGTAATCTTGCCTTGGCTGTTCTCCACAATCCAACGTTTCAGGAAGGTGTCGGGCAGGTCGAAATGCACTGCGGCCACCAATTCGTCAATCATCTTGTTGAAGAGGATGGGGTCGGTTTCGGCCTCAAATTGTTTCTCCATCTCACCTTTCACCTTGGTTTTGAAGGTGTCGAGGTCTTTCACGTCTTGTTTCGGGAAAATCTTCTCGAAGAATTCCTCGTTCAGTTCGGGCTTCTCGTTGCGGATGGCGTCGTCGATGATGATGTTGAAATCACTGGCGGCGGGAGCTCCCTCGCCCAGCATTTTGGCAGCGGCTTCTTCCGAACCGAGGGCTTTAGCGAAATTGAAGATGAATTCTGAACCCACTTCCTTGCCAATCAGCTGGTTGCGGCACTCTTCGTCCTTGATTTGATCCATGTGGAAATAGAAGCCGTCTTTCTCGTAACCGCCTTCCACTTCTTTGCCGTCTATGGCCTCACGGATTTTCACTTCGAGGCGGTCGTTTTCGCCCACGTTGTCAGGATGTGAAGTGTCAGGGTTGCGTTCCACAATGTCGTTGATGGCGCGCTCGATGTCTTCTTCTTCGGGAACGATGTGGTAGAAGTCGACCATGGTGTTGGTGTAGTCAATGTTGATTTCAGGACGCAGTGCGGCTTCGAAGTAGAAGTCCATGTCGACCTGATGCTCAAGGTCGTTGGGTTGCTGGTTGTCGAGGTCGCTCAAGGGGTAACCGATGACGTTGAGCTTGTTGTCGACGATATGTTTGTTGAGGCTGTCGGAAACGAGGGTGTTCAGCACCTCCATTTTCGCGCTTGTGCCGTACATTTTCTTGATCATGCCCATCGGAACCATTCCCGCACGGAAACCGGGTATGTTGGCTCTTTGGCGCAGTTGATGCAGTGATTTGTTGAGTTGTTCTTCGTAGTCAGCCTTCTCGACGCTGATTTTGATGGAGATGAGGTTTTCTCCTTTTTCGGTTTGTGTGATATTCATTTCTAATTCTTTGATTTTCTGTACTTTGTGCGGATGAAGGGACTCGAACCCTTACTTCTTTCGAAACCAGATCCTAAGTCTGGCGCGTCTACCAATTCCGCCACACCCGCCATTTTGAGGGCGCAAAGATACAACTTTTTCGGTAAATAATGAGGAATACGGAATTATGAATGCAGAATTATGAATGCAGAATTGTGAATGCGGAATTGTGAATGCAGAATTGTGAATGCAGAATTGTGAATACGGAATTATGAATGCGGAATTATGAATGCGGAATTATGAATGCGGAATTATGAATGCGGAATTATGAATGCGGAATTATGAATGCGGAATTGTGAATGCGGAATTGTGAATGCAGAATTGTGAATGGCTGAGTAGCGTAAGGGCGATGCTCATTCTGCATTCCGCATTCCGCATTCTGCATTCTACATTCCGCATTCCGCATTAATTCTTAACCTCCAACGCTTCGCGCAAGGCATTCCCGATGAGCATGAAAGCTAATACCAAAAGCATGATGGCGATACCAGGCAAGATGGCGAGATAGGCCGCGTCCAAGATGATGAATGCATAGTTTTCCTTGATCATGCTACCCCATGAGGGCATGGGCGGCTGGACACCGATACCCAAGAAACTCAAGCCCGCTTCCAACAAAATGGCCGAGGCGAAGTTGGCTGCCGATACCACGATGATGGGGTTGAGGATGTTGGGCAGGATGTGTTTGAAAATAATGCGCAAGTCCTTGAACCCCAATGCTCTTCCAGCTTCAACGAAAGTGGTCTCGCGGATGGAAAGGATTTGTCCTCTGACGATGCGCGCCACCTCGACCCACATGGTCAAACCGACGGCGATAAAGACTTGGGCGATGCCTTTACCCAAAGCGAAAGTGATGGCGATGACCAACAGTAGGGTAGGGATGGACCATACCACATTGATGAACCACACCACGGCATCGTCGACCTTGCCTCGGAAGAAACCGCCCAAACTGCCTACGATGATGCCAATCATCAGGCTTAGCAGCACAGCGATGAAACCTACTGTCAAACTGATTCGGCTGCCCAAAATCAGGCGGCTGAGGAAATCGCGGCCAAACTGGTCGGTGCCGAGGAGGAACTTGCGATGCTTCACGCAATGGGCGCGGATGTAAGCCTCGGCTTCGCTGTCAGAAGAAAAAACTTGATTTGTAAGTTCTTTATTGTCAACGATTTCTGTTCTTGGCGTGGAGCTACTTTCCGACTGGTAAAGATAAATCGTGGTCGACACCTTATTAATAAGGAGGCTGTCGAAAGGTAGGTACGTGCATTCGTCGGCGCGACCGTTGAAGAGAAAACGGAAAAATGGCGTTTTCGTTGGCGGCATTTCCTTGGGCAGCATCAGCATATTGACCTCGAAACCTGGTTTTTTCGTGCTGATTTCCAAAAGTTGACGGTTGGCGTTTGAGGTCTTGTCGGGGATGACGAGGTAGGCAAACAAGGCCAACAAAGCCCAAACCACGACATAGAAGCACGACAACATTCCGAGCTTGTTGCAGCGGAAACGCTTCCAAGCCAGGGCTTTAGGGGATTGGTTCTGTGTCTGCTTCTCGTCCATGGGCGACCCGTTTTTGCGCCGCCAAAAATACGGATTTCACCCTTGATTTTGCCCCGAAAAAAGAAAAAATGAAAAATTTGCTCAAAAAATGCCTCAGTTTCGGAAAAATGTAGTATTTTTGCAGCCGCAAATCCAGATGGTGGGTGTAGCTCAGCTGGTTAGAGTACCGGATTGTGGTTCCGAGGGTCGTGGGTTCGAATCCCATCTCCCACCCAAAGCGAAAGAGGTTCATTGAGCCTCTTTTTTTTGTTGGATTTTTGCTTGGTTTCTGGAAAATATGTAGTTTTGCAGGGTAAAAACATCAAACCATGACCGGACAGCGATACATCAGCCCATACACCGACTTCGGTTTCAAATACATCTTCGGCAGCGAACTGAACAAGGAATACTTGATTTCGTTCCTGAATGCCCTTTTCGAAGGCAGGCACCACATCATTGACATCACTTATCAAAATTCAGAACATCTTGACGAGGTAGTGTATTCGCGCCGTGCCATATTCGATGTTTATTGCACAACTGATAAGGGCGACCACATCATCGTGGAGATGCAGAACGTGGACCAAGATTATTTCGCTGACCGAATGGTGTATTATTCCACTTTTCCCATTCGCGAGCAAGCCAAGCGCGGCGACTGGGACTACAAGCTGAATCCCGTTTACACGATTGGTATATTGAATTTCATCTTCGACAAGAGCAGCGAGGATGTCCATCATGAGGCCAAACTGATGAACGTGGCGACCAAGGAAGTGTTTTACGACAAGTTGTCGTTCATCACTATTGAGTTGCCAAAGTTCAATAAGAAGGAAGACGAGTTGGTGACGCTTTACGACAAGTGGTTGTTTGTGTTGCGCAACCTTTCACGGTTGATGGAACGCCCAGCCGCTTTGCAGGAAAGGGTGTTTGCCTCGCTCTTCCGTCATGCCGAGATTGACAAGATGCAACCCAATGAGCGCAGGCAGTACGAAAAATCCTTGTTTGACTACAATGACATTAATAATAGTAATGTGAAGCATTTCCGTGAGGGCAAAGAAGAAGGCTTGCGAGAAGGCTTGAAGGAAGGAGAAAGGAAGAAGTCTTTGGAGATTGCCCTCAAGTTGAAGACTGCTGGAGTGGATGAAGCTGTCATTGTTGCCACTACTGGGCTGACGAAGAAAGAAATAAGCCGTCTTTAGAAAGGCCTGTGTCACCTGATAGGAATATGCGTGGTTTTTGATTCAAAGCAAGAGTTTTTTGTTTTCTCATGCTGCCGATGCCTAAAATTGTGTACTTTTGCGGCTCAATTCAAAGTAGATAATGGCAAGGATAATGGCAATCGACTTGGGCAGGAAACGTAGCGGCATTGCCGTCACCGACCCTTTGCAGATTATTGCGAATGGGCTGACGACGGTGGAGTCGCACAAACTCGTCGATTTCGTGTTGGATTATGTGAAGAAGGAAGAAGTCGAGCAAATCGTCATCGGCGAGCCGAAGGACATGAAAAACAACCCTTCCAACTGCTCGAAATACATCGAACCCATTGTCAACCGTCTGAAAAAACTGCTGCCCGACATGAAAATCGTGCGTTACGACGAGCGTTTCACCTCCGTGATGGCACATCAAACCATGATTGACGCAGGTCTGAGCAAGTCGCGCCGCCAAGACAAGGAACTCGTCGACACCATCGCCGCCACCATCATCCTCCAATCTTACATGGAGTCATTAAACTCTAAACTCTCAACTTTAAATTCTCAACTCTCAACTTAAATGATATTACCCATAGTAGCATACGGACACCCCACGCTGAAAGCCATCGCGCAGCCTATCACATCGGACTATCCGGATTTGGACAAACTGCTGGCCGACATGTGGGAGACCTTGGCCCATTCCGAGGGTGTTGGCTTAGCCGCTCCACAGGTCAACAAGTCCATCCGCCTTTTCATTGTTGACGGCAACCCGTTCTATCCCGATTACCCTGATGCAAAGGACTTCAAACAGGCTTTCATCAACGCCGAACTCCTTGAGACTTTCGGCGACGAGGTGCCTTTCAGGGAAGGCTGCCTCAGCCTGCCTAACATTTATGAAGAGGTGATGCGCCCCGACAAAATCCGCATCAAATACCTCGACGAGAACTTCCAAGAATATGAGGAAGTCTTTGAAGGCATCCGCGCCCGCATCATCCAGCATGAGTATGAGCATTTGCAGGGCCATGTGTATGTGGACAACATTGCGCCGTTACGCAAGACCTTGTTGCAAAGCAAACTACGCGCCATTATGGATGGCCGTTGCGATGTGGATTATCGCATGGTGTTCCCGCATAAAAAGAAACACAGATAAAATCTTAATACAATGAAGAAATCACTGATGATTATGATTGCCGCATTTTTGGCTTTCGGGATGATGGCTTGCGGCGAAAAGAAAATTACGCAAAAAGACCTTGAGGCGGCTGAAGCCAAATTGTTCAATGAGGATGGGTCGATGAATGAATCCGTTGCGCCAAAAGTGGCAGAGAAATACTGTGAGTTTGTCGAGCAAAATCCGGAAGACTCCACAGCACCCCTTTGGCTGTATCATGCTATGGAAATCAATGTGATGCTGAAGAATCCTGACAAGAGTATCGAATTGGGCAACCAACTTTTGTCACAGTATCCAGAGTCAAAGGTGGCACCGAGAAGCCTGTTTTTGCTGGGCTCTTTCGTTTATGACGACATGCTTCAAGACACAGCTCAAGCCCATGTCATGTTGCAAAGGCTTATTGATGATTATCCTCAAAGCAGACACGTCAAAGACGCTGAGAGAGCTATTGAGTTTCTTGGTCTGACTCCTGATCAGATTATGTCCATTATGGCGATGGAGCAGATGGTAGAAGAGGAATAAACTAACTTGTAACTTGATAAAAATCAAAAGCTTGCGGGATTCCTCTCGCAAGCTTTTTTTCTGATAACCACGTTATTAGGTTTTATCGTCCGAATGTGGCTTTTAGCTCGTCCACAAGGTCAAGTTTCTCCCAGCCGAAAAACTCCACGTTCTTGTAGATGTGTTCGCCTTCGCGGAAGGTGTCGTTGTCCTCGTAGTACACTTCCACCTTGCGGGTCTCGGCCTTGCGACCAAAGTGTCCGTAGGAAGCCGTTTCCTCAAAAATGGGGTTGGTAAGGCCGAAACGCTTCACGATGAAATAAGGCCGCAAGTCGACCAATTCCCTGACTTTCAAGGCGATTTCTGCGTCATTCATCTTGACGTGCGAGGTGCCTTCGGTGTTGACGTAAAAGCCCACAGGCTCGGCCTTGCCGATGGCGTAGGCAATCTGCACCAAGGCTTGGTCGCAAATGCCGGCGGCCACGAGGTTCTTGGCGATGTGGCGCGCAGCGTAGGCCGCCGAGCGGTCTACCTTCGAGCTGTCCTTGCCCGAGAAAGCTCCGCCGCCGTGGGCACCGCGACCACCATAGGTGTCGACGATGATTTTGCGGCCTGTCACGCCCGTGTCGCCGTGGGGACCGCCAATGACGAACTTGCCCGTAGGGTTCACATAGAGTTTCATGTCCTCACCGAAGAGCCGCTTCAGTCGGACAGGTAGCTGTTTCTTTACTCTGGGGATGAGGATGTTGCGCATGTCAGCCTCGATTTGTTTCTGCATGGTTTCGTCGTCGGCAAACTCGTCGTGTTGTGTGCTGATGACGATGGTGTCGATGCGGAGCGGTTTCCAGCCTTCGCCATATTCTACCGTCACTTGCGACTTGGCGTCGGGGCGGAGGTAAGTCATCTTCTTGCCCTCGCGACGGATGTTGGCCAATTCTTTCAACAGCAGGTGCGAGAGGTCGATGGTCAAGGGCATGTAGTTCTCGGTTTCCTTGCAGGCGAAGCCGAACATCATGCCTTGGTCGCCGGCACCTTGGTTTTCAGGATTGTCGCGGCCCACGCCCATGAAGATGTCGTTGGACTGACCATGCAAGGCCGACAAAACGCCGCATGACTGCGCATCGAATTGGTATTCTGATTTGTTGTAGCCGATGCGGTTGATGACGCGCCGTGCAATGTCCTGAATCTCAACGTAGGCATTGGTGCGGATTTCGCCAGCCACCACGACGAGGCCAGTGGTGGCCAAAGTCTCGCAAGCCACTTTTGAAGTAGGATCGTAACGCAGAATCTCGTCCAAGACGGCATCCGAAATCTGGTCGCATACCTTGTCGGGATGGCCCTCGGAAACGGATTCTGAAGTGAAAAAGTAACCCATAACAAATTGTTTATTAGTTAGTTAATAATAAATTTGTGTGGGAAGTCTGAAGTTGATAGGGAAGGAAAAAGCATTGTTTTAGCATTTTTTCTTGTGGTTGCAATCAAATCAAATCTTTCCACGTTTGCGGCGGCAAAAGTACAAAAATAAATCTGAACGGGGCAAGCCTCGTCCAGATTTATTTTGTCAGAATTGAAATCTGATTCTATTCTATGACCACCTTCTGCGTTTTCACGTCGTTGCCGTTGATGAGGCGCAACACGTAAATGCCAGGGGCGTAGTTGAGAGTTGAAAGTTGAGAGTTGAAAGTTGAGAGTTCTTTTTGGGCTACTTCTCTGCCGAGAATGTCAATCACTTGCAAGGTTCCCGTGCCGTTGACGATGAGGTTGCCGTTGCTGAAGAAGGCGAAGTTGTCATTGTCGCCGCCATTGTTGCCATTGTCGTCGCCGCAGGCGAACACGAGGCGGAAGCGCGAAGCAAAATCCGTCGTTTTGGCGGTGAAGGTGTACGTAGAGACGCAAGCGTCTCCACCATTCGTGGCCAACAGGTCCACATCCGCACCAGTCATGTTGTCAATCAGGTGGAGGTAGGCCATCTCCACGCCTTCGGGGTTCACCGTGAGGGTGTAGGTGCCGTCGGCGTGGGCCTTGAAGTTGAGGGGCATCTCGCCTTGCTTGTCGCTGTAGGCGATGGCGTATTCTTCGCCGCCTTGCGACAGGTAGATGTTGGCGTTCTGCTCGCCGAAGTAGAACTTACCCAACTGGCTGCCTTCGTCGAAGCTCACGATGGCGTTGTCCATCAGGGCCTCGCGTCCCGCAGTCCCGCGTCTCGTGGCCTCTTGGCTCAGTGCGATTTGCAGGCTGCCGTGGCTTGGGGCGGCTGAGGCTTGGCTGGGTTGGGTGAAGGCCACCGTGCCCGCTGTGGTGGCATCGATGATGATGCCTTCGCAGGGTGCGATGGCGGTTGAAGCGGGCAGCTGTGCCGACAATCCCGTGCGCGTCTCGTTCATCTTGTAGAACGGTTGGTTAGCGCAAACGTTGCAGGCAAAGGGGTTGCCCACCAAGTTCCAGCCGGCGCCGATGTTCACTTGATTGGCGCCATCGGCCTCGCTGTATGGCTTGAGTTCGCCCGTGAAGCCGAGGGTGGTCTGCACACTGTTGGCGTAGAGGTAGCCCGCGCCGTTGTTGAGTGTGGTGAAGTCGGGATGGGCTGTCGTGTTTTTGAAGTTCTCCCACTTTCCGCTTGTCGGGTTGAGGCGATACAAGTCGTAGATGTTTTCAATCATGTTGCCTGCGGGTGTGTAGGCATCGGTGAGGGGCGAGGCGATGAAATACCAGCCGTCGGTGAGAACATCGTCGTGGTTTTGGCTGACCGAGTATGCATTGATGCTCTTTTGCACCGTGGCCGTCACGCCCTCGTTGCTGTGGATGAGCTGTCCGCCGTCGGCAATGGTGAGGGTCGCGTCTGCGTTAATGCTGATTTCTTCAACATGGGCAACATAGTCGGCTGGGATGGTGGCATTGGCTTCAATCAAGACATTGCTTCCAGTGGTAGGCACTGCATTATCGCTCCAGTTGGAAACCATGTTCCAGTTGCCGTCAGTAGTGAAAACAGCTATACGGTCATTAGTGAAAGTAAATGTGTCATTTGTCGTTGCACCACTTACCCTAATAACATCACCACCACTGAAGTTCCTTGCAGTGAATGTAGCAATATTATTGGTTACACTTACAGTTTCAATAAATGTATTATTCACATAAAGACTCAATGAATTGCCATCATTTGTGTAACACTTTATGACTCTGTTCGTTAACTTTTCATAATCCTTTCCGCAAATATGTACGAATTTGTCTGTCTGGTTCCACCAAGCCTTGTAAAGATAGAATGGATCCTTCTTTGTCTTGTGGTCTCTCTCAACAAGCCCCTTGTTGTTCAATCTCCTGAGCTCATCATAGTCAAATTCTGTCTCTCCATCCAAACAAACTTTATAACCTTCCTGTCTGTTGGATACAGCAATGTCAAATAGCTGCCACAGAGATGTGAATAACAACTCTGGTTTGTTCTTGATTGCTGCGATGTGTCCTTCGTGCAACCACATCTGATATTCAATGTCGTGTCTTGGGTTGTTACCCCTTGTTGTTGTTGTCATGAAGTCATCAGAGTGGCAGCTTTGTGTGCCACCACCACCATATTCAGAGAATGCCAATGGTTTTCCTATGCGGGTAAGGGTATTGTTCAAACGTGCATTTAGACGATTTGTAGGGTTGTTTGAATTCTGGTCGATATACCATCCTGCATAGATATTGCAACCGAACCAATCAGCATTCGGGTCATTATAATATCCACTTGGATTATCAACGCTGTGGGACATCACATAACCTACCAAACGGGATGAATCAAGATTCTTGATGAGGGATATGTATCCATTGATCTTATCCTTTACAAAACTCTTGTCATCTGTTGTTGTTTCATTACTCAATCCCCAGAACACAATACAAGGGTGATTGTAGTGTTGATTTACCATATCTTTGTACTGTCCTTCAAGGTGAGTATAGTAATCACTTGGAAGGGTGGAATTACCATTGTTTACCCAAGGCACCTCTGTCTGTACTATGATACCCATCTTGTCACACCAGTCATAAACCTCCTTGGGATGTGGATAGTGTGCGAGACGAACGAAGTTACATCCAAGTTCCTTCAAGATTTCAAAGTCATTGTCATTGTCTTCCGCAGTAAGGGCATTCGCCTTTCCTTCCAAATCGTTGTGCATACAGACACCCCTCAAAAGATAAGGTGAACCATTGAGCATGAAACGTGAGTTTGCAGGGGTAACATTATCGATGACATATTCAAAGAACCTGAGGCCATATCCTCTCTTGAATTTATGATATACTACACCATCCTTTGCAATGGTGAGTGTCACATCATAGAGATATGGATCCAATGTGCCATTCCAGAGACGTGGATTGGTGATGGTTGTTGTGAATGCCATCTCAGTTCCATCACTTGTCATGGAGTCTGAAAAATTACAGTTAGTACCCTTTATAGAACAGGTTACTGTTGCGTTTGTTGGAACAGAAGTCGTTACTGTTATGGTAGCAGATGCTGAAGTCACTGTTGATGTGATATGGAATCCGTCATAACCATAATCAGGATGAGGAACAACAGGGGATGAAATGAGTTTCACTTCACCAAGTGTGGCATTGAAGTTGAAGTCACCGGCATTAGGTGCAAGATAATTACCCTCATTATTTTTCACTGCAACTTTGATATCGTTGGTTCCGACGTGTACATGGTTAGATATATCCACAAAGAACGCATTGTAACCACCCCAGTGCTTTTCAACCAATGTGTTATTTACATATACCGCAGCTGATTGGTCGGCATGCTGGAACCAAAGATATGTAGGTTGTGCTTCCTTTACCTTCACATCCGTTGTAAAGGTGAATGTGCCCCTTGCATAACTCGCTGAATGGCCATCAATTGCATTTACGGAATAAGGAAGTTCCACCTCATTGTTATTATATGTCCAAGTTCTGAGGAGCCTTGTCGCTTTATCGGCAGCGTCCTTTACAAGATAAACCGGGAAATAATAGGTTCCCTTGTCCTTGTTGTTATCTGATGATATTGTATTTGAAGGTTCAAAGTTTAAATCATATCCTGTTGATGAATTGTTTTCTGTGGAACTCCAATAGTAATGTGCATCGCCCCAAGTTTGCTGACTGCCATCATAGTGACCACTACCCGGTAAGAATATGCAACCCTGACCCAAATAGTCGTTCAACTCTGATTCTGCAATACCCGTATTGGAAGTTGTATTGTCCATGTTGGAAAGTGCAACGCCAGTTATTGTTTCTCCGTCAGGGAAGATGAGCAATCCTGAAGGTGCAGAAGAATTGGCGTGTGTGACACCTTCCAGTTGTATCATTGCATAATGCTTGTTGGAAGAACCATTTACGGTTGAACCACTACGGGTTGTTCCCAAGATGGAAGCCCATTCTGCATTTGAAGGAACTCTCCAACCATCAAGTGGATCAAGAACTTTTTCGATGTCACCATCAGATGTTGAGAACACTGATGACTCAAACAACTGCCCAAGTTCAATGAAATTGAAATAGGTGCTACCAACATTCTTGCCATATACTGAATTATATGAATCATGGTTCCAACCCTCTTTTATTTCATATCCATTGCTACCATAGTAAAGAGGGCCAGGAATTATTTCCATTCCTGCAAATTTGTATGATTTGATTGCTACACAGTATTCACTTACTATATTGCTCTGTAATTCACTCTTTTCCGCGTACGCCTCAACCATTGTGTTTTCATGGATTGCAATAGGCGCTGAATATAAAGAGAAATCTCCTGTCTGACCTAACCTGTAATAAATGCTTGCGCCAAATGTCTGACAGGTGATTGTTATGAATTCACCATCACAAGTGATGACGGGAGATACAAGTTCAGCAATCTCGATTTCCCATCCAGATGGAATACCTGATGCACCAATTGTCCATTCTGCATCTACATCCTTTATAAAGATACCATTTGATGCTACGTTCTTAACCCAATCTGTCAATGCACTTGAAGCATCTAATCCGTTTGCTGCTGTGCATTTTATATAATTAAGGTTTGAACATCCATTAAACATGTTTCCATAACATTCTTTAACCAATGTTGTAGCATTAAGGTCAGGTGCTGTTGTAATTGGGCATTCCTCAAACATATACCAATAACAACCTTGTGCCAATGTGGTTGCCGGAAGGGCGGGGGCTGCTGTCAAATTTTGAGCTTTGCTGAACATTGCACGGTAACAGTAATTGGTCAATGTGGTTGCAGGGAGAATCAAGTTCTCTGCTGACACTGCCATTGACTGCTTGAATATAGAACAGAAATTATATGAGCCTGACATTGTTGTCTGACCAACAAAGTTGTCACCATAGATAAGACTCATTATATTACCGGAGATGTCAAATGTTGCTGTACCTCCATCAAATCCAGAATAGTTAGCCCTGTCTTTTGCATACGTTGAATTTAATCCCTTGAATCTTACAACATCATTGGCAGCTACACTTATTGTAACATCATCTCCAGCTGTTATTGATGTCCACGAACCATTATTGATACTGTAAGAGATTTCTTTTGCCATTCCAGTTCCAATGGACTTCCAAGGAATTGTTCCACCTGAGAGCACGGTGAAGGTGAGATATTCCTGCGAGTAATCAACATCGCCCTGAGTGGTGGATAATGTTGCCACATCGGAAATAAGATAGCCTGCGTGTGTGGCGATGGCCTTCACAGTGATGTCAGAGGACACAGTGAACGGTTCATTGTATAAAGTGCCAGAAGAAGGAGTTGGGGCGGCTTGAGAGCCATCACCCGTGTTGTAATAAACGGTGCCCTCGCTGGTGATGGTGATTAGTGAAGTGCTGTTGTTGAAACTAATGGTTGGCGTGGTATATGCCGGCACGTTGTAGGTGGTCACATCGGAATTATCTGAGCCTATATAAGCGATAGCCTTGATGATTGTTGCATCACCCAAGGAGAAGGGTGAAGAATATGCTGTGCTAGTATTGTCGGGGGTATCGCCGTTGGTGGTGTAGTATATCGTGGCATCCGGTGTGGTTGTACTCAGCGAGATGGTGCCGTCGTAGTTGTTGGTAATTGTGGGTGCCGCTATGACAGAAGAAACGGACTTTTCGGCCATGCTGGTCAGCACGATACCATAGCGCACCACTACGGCCTTGACCGTCATGCCCTCTTCAACGATGATTGGTCCAGAATATATAGTTACAGTAGTGGTTGTAGGGTCAGTCCCGTCGGTAGTATAACGTATGGTATATCCCTCAGGCAGACCATTGGCATCGGTAATGGTGATGGTATTAGTTGCGCTCACGTCGCTGATGGTGGGAGCGGGTAATTTATTTTCGGTAAACGTCCAAGTTGGAGCATTATCATAAAATTGTAGCAATCCTTGACGTCGGTCCGTGTTATACGGAGTCTGCTGGTCGTTGGTGGAACAGAGATAGCGTTTGTTGCCTTTAGCACTGTTTAATGTTAATGTACCTGCTGTATAGTCTGTCGCATTAGCAATATCAGTTGTTGCATTTATTGTTGGAGATATCAAATATGGGGAAGAAGAGCCATTCAATTTGAAATATGATCTGACAATATCATCGCCTGTTGGTTCGTCCATACGTCTCTATCTCCATAGTTTGCTTTACTGCGGATAACAATATATTTGTTAAGTTTGGGATTAATGAGTTGGAATCTTCCTGTACCATCATTTAAGTTTTTTACTACCCAGTGACTATAAGTGTTGTCATAAGCCCCGTAACTCACACCGTTTTCATCACATGCTGGAGCCTGTGCATCATAAAAAGTAGTCAGGTATTGCTTTCCTGTTTGGGAATTAGTTGTTACCGAAGGCCACAGATACCATCTGTCATAGCCACCAGTATTAGGATTGGGGAGATTCCCTAGGTCGGCTGTATTCGTGATATAATACACGCCATCAGGGACCTGCCCCCACATCGTGCCACCGCCGACAAAAATCATCACCGCCATCATCACGGCGCATCGTAAAAATCTATACAAATTGCTCATTGTCAATGAATTATTTAAATTGAATAATGCGTTGTTAAACTTATAATAATACAAAATAATAATTAGTTAGTTAATAAGAAATTTGTGTGGGAAATCTAAAGTTGAAAGGGCCCTTCGATAGGCTCAGGAACCCAGGGGGAAACGGCATTGGTTTAGCATTTTTTCTTGTGGTTGCAATCAAATCAAATCTTTCCACGTTTGCGGCGGCAAAAATAGTGATTTTTGTTGAATTGTTGATTGTTTATTTGTTGAATTGTTGCAAAAAACAATCCAACGATCAACAATTCAACAATCAACATTTCGTCAGCTTCTGGAACGCCTCCTCAATGCTCAAGTCCTCTTTCTGTAAGGTCTTGATAATTAGGCCGCGATCCACCGACCATTTCATCAGGTTGGCGCGGATGTCGATGTCGCCTTGAGGTTCGATAATCCAGTGGTTTTCCTTGACTTGCTGTACACGTCCCACCTGCGGGATGCTTCGGAGCAAGGACTCGCTGACTTCGCTCTCGAACTCCACGATGATGACATTGCTGGCAGCATTGTCCTGTTTCAGGTTCTCGATCTTGTCGTCGGCCACCACCACACCTTTATTAATAATAATGGCGCGTTCGCAGATGGCTTCCACCTCCTGCATGATGTGAGTGCTGAGCAGCACGGTCTTCTCTTTGCCGAGGTTGGAGATGAGGTTGCGGATGTCGATGAGTTGGTTGGGGTCGAGGCCGGAGGTGGGTTCGTCGAGGATGAGCACCTGCGGGTCGTGCATCATGGCTTGGGCGAGGCCGACGCGTTGGCGGTAGCCCTTCGACAAAGCCCCGATTTTCTTGTGGTTGCAATCAAATCAAATCTTTCCACGTTTGCGGCGGCAAAAATAGTGATTTTTGTTGAATTGTTGATT
>ONKQ01000053.1 GCA_900318465.1 uncultured Bacteroidales bacterium | reverse complement strand
ACGCCAACATTCTCTACAGCAACAGTTTCAGTTGTTCCATTGATGTATTTAACCAACAAACGGGCAACTTCGAGCAAGACTCACTTCTGTTCATCGAGTGGGGAATGTCGCCGGAAAAGATTCGTTATATGAACACAAGTGTTTCCATTCGCGTTGCCGACGGACGAGAGGTGCACGTGAGCGGTATGCGCCCGCTGCGGCTGTTCAAGACGGGCGAGACCGTGCATCGGGGCGATGTGTTAGGCACCGTGGGCTATTATTACAAGCGCATCAAGGAGCCTTGCGTGGTGATCAGTATCTCGAAAAACTCGCAAGCCGTTGACCCGATGACACCTTTCGGCCTGAAAACCACATTCATCCCGCCCAAGGCGAACAATAAGACCCAACTGACGCGCGATGAGGCCGTTGCCGACCTCGACGGACTGATGGAAGCCTTTGAGGATGCCTTTCCTGGATTTTACGATTATACCCCGAAAGACGAGTTTGATGCTTTTCTCGCCCGAAAGAAGGCCACGATAGGCGAAACCATTCCTGTCGGCGACTTTGAAGTGATGGTTCGTTCCGTGATTTCCAAAGTGCGTGATAGCCATACCTCCATCATTTCCCAATCGAAAATGAAGGGCGTAACTATGCCAACTTCTGTGTTGTTAGGCTGGTTCAACGATACGCTTCAGGTGTGGCGCGCACTTCCGAAATACAAAAAATATCTCGGCAAGAAGGTGGTTTCGGTGAACGGCATCTCAGCCGATTCTCTGAAAACCATATTGTTGGAATTTAATGCATCTTCCGATGGCTATGTGAAGAGTTGCGGGGATTTTATATTGCTTTTTGGAATGGACAATTATTATTGTGACCAAATCGCAAAAGATTGCAATATCACCGTCACTTTTGCCGATGGCGAAACGAAGCGTTTTGAGCAGATGGGGCGCAAAGACCCTGCTCGCGAACCGAAGTGGATAGAATATGCATACCATCATTTCCACGTCGACGAAAAAGCGCTTTTCCAGTATAAAAAACTCTCGGATTCAGTGGCTTATCTCGACCTCCGCACTTTCGAATTAGACGAAATGCAGGAAGACAGCGTGAGGGCATTTTTCTCTCAAATTATTGCCGACAGCATTCCTAACCTCATCATCGACCTACGCGACAACTACGGCGGCCCGCGCGAAGTGATGGAAACGATTTATTCCTACCTCGCACAAAAGCCGTTCTGCACCTCGCTCTATCGGTTTGTGAACAAAAGAGGCGGCTTCAAATGCTTCGGCGGCAGTTGTCCCGTGGACGAGGAACCGATGGGTGTTTTCGCTGAATATGAGCCGCTTCCCAATGGTGAGGGTTTCGTGAAGAACGAGCCGGAATGGGTCGAGCCTGACAGTTTAGTCAACTACAAGGGACGGCTGTATGTGATGACGAACGAGGCCTCGTTTTCGGCTTCTACCTCCTTTGCGGGCTATGTGAAGAAGCAAAACAGGGGAGTGATGGTCGGACGCGAGACGGGTTCGGCTTACCATCAGATGAAAGCCGAGCATTTCACACAATATATGATGCCCGCTTCCGGCATCACCGTGCAGATTCCGATGATCAAGATTGTGGCGGATACTGTGGTGAACGAGCGTTTCCCCTTCGGTCGCGGTGTGCTGCCCGACTATCCCGTCAACTTCACGCCCGAGGAACTCTCCTTCGCCCACGGCGATTCCATCCTGAACTACACACAACAACTTATCCGCGAGGGGAAGTACATCTATTATGTTGAGCCTGAACCTGAAACGCTTGGTTCGATTGAGGAAACAGAAAAGGGGTTCCCTTGGCTTTGGGTTGTTGGCGGCGGAGCGGTTTTGCTGGGTTTTGTAGGATTTGCAGTCCGCCAGCGGTGAAAGGAGGAATGGAGGTTGTTCCTCGTAGTTTAGTTCTTAGAACTTACAGAAACGGTGTGAAATACACAGGTATACAGGTGGTTGTACCATCTTTTTGATAATCTTTGGTGTAAAGCAGAATCCGTTCACCAATGCGCGAAGGGAATTTCTCACAGAAGGTATCCAACGATTTATGTGTCCTGTAGCCCGATGATTTCACTTCTATGGGAACGATTTTGTTGCCCCGAGAAAGCAAGAAATCAATTTCATAGTTTTTGTTCCCATTGCCTGTGGGGAATGTGTAATAGTATAATTCATTGCCAGCCATGTGGAGCATCTGGGCTACAAGGTTTTCATACACATAACCCAAGTTGGCTTTCAATTTGTCGGAAAGCAGTTGGTTGTAGATGATGTTTTCGGTGAATGCTTTGTCGCGGAAAGCAAGCGTAACAAACAAGCCCGTATCGACAAAGAACATTTTGTAGTTGTTGTAGTCTCGACTCAAACCAAATCCCACATTAGGATCGGTGGCATGGTATGCAAAATTGACCACCATGCTGTCTTCCATGTCGGCCAACACAATGTCAGTGCCTTCTGTTCGGCGGTTTTCTAAGGCCGTTGTTATTTGATAGCGTCGTGCATTGGTGGTCAATTGTCCAGGTATGGAACGCATCATGCGTGAAGCCCTACCCAAAGGGTCTATCTTGCGAAAGTCGTCGTCATACAAATCTATAATCTCACGCTTTGTAGTGTCCACTTGTTGAAGATTATGCGTTTCAAGATAAGTGTTTATCGCTTGCGGCATCCCTCCGACAAGCATGTATAAACGCAAGTCTCGCATCGTTTTCCTGTGGCTGGGACCTAATGGCATTTTCTTTTCATAAAACACACGCAGGAAATTCATGCCTGCTTCATAGCCTGTTGCCCACAAAAACTCCTCGAAATCCAACGGATAAAGGTTCATCCGTGTTTCCTCACTGGGGATGACGATATTCTGTACGTGTTTCTTCAATGTTAGCAATGAGCCAGTTTCGATGTAATCGTATCTGCCATCTTTCACAAGGTGCTTTATGGCTTGACGGGCCAAAGGTTGCAATTGCACTTCGTCGAAAACGATGACGCTTTCTCTTACATAAAGTGTAATGCCTGTTTCTTGTTGCAAGTGCATGAAGAAAAAGTCCAAGTCGCTCATGTCTTCAAACAGCGTATTGATTCTCCTGTTCTCTTCCGAAAAGTCGATGAGGATGTAGGATTTGTATTCCCTTTGTGCAAACGCCTCCACAAGTGTTGACTTACCTACACGCCTTGCACCTTTGATAAGTAAGGCACTTTTGCCTTTTCGCTCCTCTTTCCATTGGAGCATTTTGTCATATAGTTTCCGCTTGAAAATCATGATGGGTCTAACTCGTTGAAAATCGGTGCAAAAATAAAAGTATTTGTTGTAATCCACAAATTTTTTTCTTCAAATATTGCAGTAATCCACAAATTTTTATGTACAAATATTGCAGTAATCCACAAATTTTTGGCAAGCATTGGCTTTACATAATTAGAGGTTTCTTTTGGGTTTTGTAGGATTTGTAGTCCGCCAACGGTGAAAAAGGGGATTTGAAAGCATTTTTTTTCGTGCCTTGGCCTTGACATCCAAAAATGTTCTTATTTTTGCAGCGAAAAGTGTATTCTAATTATCTAAACATTAAATTCTTATCACAATGAAGAAAACCTTACTGTTTGCGTTTGCCCTCCTTTTTGCGACGGCAACGATGGCGCAAAACCGCGCGGTTTTGCTGCAAGAATCTTTTGACGGTGCCTCGATGCCCGCTGGCTGGTCCATCGCAGGCCTTGGCCAGTCCAACTGGAACATTTCGGCCACCAACAATGCGGGCGACGAAGCCAACGAAATGTGGCTGTACTACGGCCCACAATTCAACGGCATTTCCCGCCTTGTTTCCCCTGTTGTCGACTTGACGGGTCTCAACAGCGTTATCATTTCCTTCAAGCATTGCCTCGACAACTACAGCGGCTCCCACACGTTGGGCATCGCCACCACTTCTGACGGCGGCACCACCTGGAACGAAGGCTGGAGCCAAGTATATTCTTCGGACGGCGTGTATGCAGTGACCCAAGAAATCACGACGCCCGACGTGGGAAGCGCCAACTTCCAGTTCTGCGTCTATTACAGCGGCAACTCCTACAACATCGACAACTGGTTCTTCGACGACATCATGGTCTTTACCCTCGAAAATCTTGACCTCGCCATTACCGGCACCTCTCTGCCGGCCATCATGCCGACGGGCAACCTTACCGTCAGCATGAACGTCATGAACTATGGTTCCACCCCAATCACTTCCGTCGAAGCCTCCTACGAGGTGTCGGGCATGATGCCGTTGGGCCAAACCTTTGATGTGAACATTGCTCCTTTGGCCACCACCACCTTGACCTTCGATACTCCTGCTGCCTTGAACGTCCCCGGAGGCTATGTCGTGACTTTGACCATCGTCAAGGTTAATGGTCAGGACGATGATGTGAGCGACAACAATGTGTTGGTGAAATCTGTCTCCATCCCGATGGACAATGTCCAAAGGATACCCATGATTGAGCATTTCTCCTCGTCCACTTGCGGACCTTGCGTGAACGTGAACAACCAAATGGCCACATTCTGCAACAACAATCCCGGTCGCTACACCTACACCAAGTACCAGATGAACTGGCCCGGCAACGGCGACCCGTATTATACTGCTGAGGGTGGCGTGCGCCGCACCTATTACGGCGTGAGCGGTGTTCCGGACATTTATCTTGATGGCGTGGGCACCAACAACGCCGCTGTCAACCAAAACACTTTCAACCAACACGCCGACGAGCCCGGCTACTTCGATGTCAGAGGTTCGTTCACCGTGGAGGGCAACAACATCCATATTTTCGCCGATGTGATGCCGTATGTTGACATTGAGGCCCGTGTGTATGTCTCCATCAACGAAAAAGTGACTTACAACAACGTGGGTAGCAATGGCGAAACTGAGTTCCACCACGTTTTCATGAAAATGATGCCCGACGGCGAAGGTTCAACGCTTGATTTCTCGGCAGGCGAGATGCAACGTTTGGAGTTCACCCAAGACATGTCGGGAACGCATGTTGAGGAAATGAGTGACCTCGAAGTGTCCATCTGGGTGCAGAATTACGGTTCGAAGTATGTGTACAACAGCCACTTTGCCTACGAGTACACCGACATCCATCCTTATCCCGTCGAGAACCTGACTTTGACTGAAGTTGCCGGTCCGAGAGGTTTGTTTGAGGCTACTTGGGATGCACCGGCCAATGGAAATCCCATCGGCTACAATGTCTATGTCAACAACGAACTGATGGCTGAAAGCATCACCGCAACCGAGTATTCGTTTGAAGGCGATCCCGACATGTTCTATGTGGTTGGTGTAGTCGCTTTGTATCCCGAAGAAAAATCTTCTGTCAAAGTTGTTGCCACTGTGTCAGAGAACTTGCAGGATTTGGGATTGTATATCCCTGGCTCGCCTTACGTTGAGTTGACGGTCGAAGAGCCTTATGCAAATGTTTATGTGTCCAATGGTAATTTCGCCTCGCATACACCTATTGAGATCACTGCCGTCACGGAAATCAATCCTTCGGGCTACCAAGTTGTGGTTGTCGTACCGCAGGCCATAGAGCTGCCATATACGCTAAATGAAGGAGAAGATTTCTATATCAATTTAAGCCCCAACTCTTCTGTTGGCAGAAGTGTGGAGGAAACAACCGTTGTGGTGGAGTCCAGTGCTGGGAACGTGGTGTTTAATGTTACCGTTGACGGTGAACTGCTGAGCATCTCTGAGATTTCGTCCACTGCCAAAGTCTATCCCAACCCCGCCAACGACCAAGTGCGCATCGAATCGGCCAAAGGCATCGAGAGCGTGAAGGTTTACGATATGATGGGTGCCTTGGTGGAGACCATTCCCGCCAACAGCATGATTGTCAACATGAACTTGAGCCAATACCGCAACGGCACGTATTTCTTCAACATCCGCCAGAGCGACGGCACAGTGAGCAACCAGCGCGTGGTGGTGAACCATTGATGCTTTAGGCTTTGCCTTAAAACACGAAAGGAACCTCGGTTTTCGGGGTTCCTTTCTTCGTTTAATCTGGGTTTGGTGCATCCCTACGGGATGCAAAAGGTTGATATTCTTCTATGATTTACCGATAGTCAATCCCTACGGGATTTGTTAGATGCTGCTGCACCGTAGCATCCCATCGGGATGCGCATTCGGTAAAACCAAAACCATGTGGCAAACCGCATCCCGTTGGGATGCACCACTTAGGCAAAACATCTTTTTAATCCGATAAAGAATAAGGCTTGTATTCAGCGTTCAGTCCCCGCAAAAGGTTTGGCTCGCTTCCCATTTCAAAGACGAGTTCCCCGCCTTGCATCAGTTGCTCGTGGGTGAGGTAGAGTTTCGTGATTTCCTGCCCGTTGAGCGTCACTTTTTGTACGTATCGGTTCTCATCACTGACCTTGGGGGCTTTGATTTCCAAAGCCTTGCCATTGCCCAAGCGCACCTTCAGATAGGGTAGGTAAGGGGCTCCGAGCACATATTGGTCGCTGCCTGGGCAGACGGGATAGAAGCCCATCGCGGAAAAGATGTACCAAGCCGACATTTGACCGCAGTCGTCGTTGCCGCACAGCCCGTCGATGTTGTTCTTGTAGAAGCGGTTCATGATTTCGCGGAGCCAGTATTGGGTCTTGTAAGGCTGCGAGCTCCAGCTGTATAAATAAGCAATGTGGTGCGCGGGTTCGTTGCCGTGATTGTAGCAGCCCATCAATCCCTCCTCAGTGACGTCCTCGGTGTTTTCAAAAAACTCCTTGGGCAGCTGCATTACAAATAAGGTGTCCAAATTGTGGATGAATTGCGCATCGCCGCCCATAGCCTCGATGAGTCCTTTCACATCTTGCGGAACATAGAACGAATACACCCACGAGTTGCCTTCCACGAAGCCCTCGCCCTCAGTGTCCATCAGGCTGAAAGGCGTTTTCCAGCTGCCATCGCTCATCTTGGGTCGGGCGAAGCCCAAATCGGTGTCGAAAGTGTTGCGCCAGTTGGCAGCGCGTTGCTTGTAGGTTTCAGCCAATTCATGGTTGCCTGCCTTCAGTGCGGCTTGATAGATGGCCCAATCGTCGTAGGCATATTCCAAAGTCACTGAGACGCTGCCGCTGTTCTTGTCGAAAGGCACATAGCCGAGTTTTTGGTAATCGCCAAGGTTGACATAATAGGGGCAAGTGGAACTCCTTTGCATGGCTTTCAGCATTTCATCTTTCTGGTTTGCGACGCCTTTTGCGTATGCATCGGCCAAAATCGAAACAGCGTGATACCCAATCATGCACCAGTTTTCGTTGCCCATGTGCGACCACACGGGCAGCAGTCCGTGGACGCTTTGTTCGCTGTGTTTCAGCATCGATTGCACCATGTCGGCGTTGCGTTGCGGTTGCAAAAGGTTGAACAGCGGATGTAAGGCGCGGTAGGTGTCCCAAAGCGAAAACACGGTGTAATTCGTGAAGCCCTCGGCCTGATGGATGTTGTGGTCGATGCCGCGATATTGGCCGTCCACGTCCATGTAGATGGAGGGATTGATCATCGTGTGGTAGAGCGAAGTGTAAAGCATCGCTTTTTGGTCTTCGGTGCCTTCGGCTTGCAGGATGGCAAGTTCCTTGTTCCACTTGGCTTGGGTTTCGGCCATGAGTTGCTCGAAATTGCGTCCGTCAGTCTCGGCATGGAGGTTCTTTAAAGCTCCTTCAGTGCTGGTGGCGGAAAGCGCGACTTTCATCTCCAAAGTCTCAGGCTGATTGAAGGTGAAGTATGCCACAATCTTGCGCCCTGTCATCTCGGGGAAGTTGTGCTTCACGTCAAACTTGCCCCACATTCCGTTGTATTTGGGTTTCTGCAATTCGCGGTAGCCATAGTCGGTAATGGGTTGGCTGAAAGAGATGGCAAAGTAGGTGTAGTTCGTTCTTGCCCAGCCGTTTGTGATTCGGTAGCCTGTCAGTAAGGTGTCGTTTTCCACACGGAGGTTGGCCCAGAGGGTCTTGCCGTCGTAGTTGTAGATGCCGTGCTGCAAGTCCAAGATGATGCTTCCGTTTTCGCCTTTCGGGAAGGTATAACGATGAATGCCAGCGTGTTCCGTAGCAGTCAGTTGGGCTTTGATGCCGTAATCCTGCAAAAACACCTCATAGTAGCCTGGCACCGCGATTTCAGTCTCGTGGCTGAAACGGGAACGGTAACCAGCATCGGGGTTGGTCTGCGTCCCTGGATTGAACTTGATTTCTCCTGTGACGGGCATCACCAAAATGTCGCCCAAGTCGGAGTGCCCCGTGCCGTTGAAGTGGGTATGGCTGAAGCCCACGATGGTGCTGTCCTTGTGCTGATAGCCAGCGCAATACTCATAAACGCGAGGTTGATATTTGCCGTCAATGTCGTGGGGAATGGTGTCGGTGTCGGGGCTGAGTTGCACGATGCCGAAGGGTGCACAAGCCCCAGGAAAGGTGTGCCCCATGCCATTTGTCCCGATGATGGGGTTGACGTATTGGATGTAATCGGTTTTGGGTTCGTCAATGGCGGCGGGTTGTTCGCTACACCCAACCATCATCATACCCAAGGCGAGCAGAATGTAGTGTTGTGTTTTCATTTGATAAGGGTTTGAACTTGCAAAAATAGGAATAAATTGGTTTCACGCGCTTCGCGTCATTGCGAGGAGGAACGACGAAGCAATCCAAGCTTGAAGCGATACGGCAAAAGTGATGCGCCAACTATTAATGAAACCGTATTTTTGGATTGCTTTGTTCTTCGCAATGAAACAAAAAAAGGGCGGCTCCCCGAAGGAAACCGCCCAATTTTTCGCGGAAATCAATTCCGCAAGGTCATTTATCTGACAACAGTGATGCGGTTGACGCTCACACCGTTCTCAGTCGTGACACGCACCGTGTACATGCCAGCGGTGAACTGGGCCATGTTCAGGATGTAGGTGTCAGTATTGACGTCAGCATCGAACAACACCTGGCCGAGTGTGCTCACCACAGTGATGTGGCGCATACCGTTGGCCTCGATGGTCACGTTGCCCTTCGTCGGGTTCGGGTAGATGGCCATGCCACCGTTCTCGTCCACGTTGTCGACACCAACCACCACATAGTCGTGGCTCGGATCGTCGTAGGCAAGAGCAGGCTGTGACTCGCAACCGTCGTAGACAGCAGTCACCTGATAGTAGTAAGTACCAGTGTTGGCAGGCGTGTCGATGTACTCGTAGTAGGTCTGGCCTTCAACAGCGGGAACGTTACCAATCAAGGTGTAGTTGGCATTTTGGGTCGAACGATACACGTTGTAGCTCAAGATACCGGCACGGTTCTTGGCACCATTGGTCAGCTCGATGTCGTCGACGTCGAGGATGAACATGTCGGTGCAGTTGAAGTGACGGATAGCTATCTTGCGGCCTTCACCGGCGTAGGCGCCGAGGTCAACAGTGTACTGATGCCAGCTGCCTTGTGCACGGAGGTTGCCATCGCGACCGAAGCTCGTTTCGCCATTGCCCTTGGCGGTCATTGTCCACTCTTGGACCATGGCAAAGCTGTTGCCATTGTCTTCAGAGACAGCCACGCCAAAGTGCTCAGCGACGTAGGAAGCATCTTGACCGCAAGCCCAGAAGCTGAAGGTGGAGCCTTCGCAGAGGGTCACAGTGGGCGAGATGAGCCAGTTGTCGGGAGTCAGGGCACCAACCACATTGCTGTAGGAGCCAGAGCAGATCAGGTCGGCTGAAGAGTTGTGGCCAGCACCACCAAGGTTACCACCGTTCAGGTAGATACCGTCGCAAGCAGTACCAAGGACCCAGTTGTAGCCGTCGCCGTCTTCGTCGTGAGTAGTCCAGCCAGCAGGCATTTGGCTGTTGTCGAAGTTGAGGAAGAACTCGTCGCCTTCGCAGCCGCCTGGGCCTGGGCCAGGATTCTCATCGCCCCACCAGACTTTCACCTGGTCGGTTTCGTGGATAGGCTCGCCGTGGATAGGAGCACCAGCAGCGCATTGTCCGCTAGGACCAAACTCGCAGACCGGGCAACCCATTGACCAACCGAAGTTTTGGTCGGGCAGAATCATATCACCAGGATAGATCGGGCGGACGCAGTACTCGTGGTCACCAAATTCGCCAAGGTCGGTGTACTCGCGGTCGTCAGGACCAGCAAAGGCGAGGTATTCGCCGTCTTGCGTGATCAAGAAGCCGATGATGTCGGTATGGATGACGATGTCGCAGTCGGTCTCGCCAACACCCTCAGTCTTGGTGAAGGTGATGTTGCAAGGCTGATTCGAGTAGTTCGTGATCATCAGGATGTAGTACTCACCCACTTCAGGCACGTGGTAGTTGACTGTGCCGTGACCGGTTTGGTGTTGATGTTCATTCTCAGGATAGCCAAGGTAGATATCCTCTGAATAGGAAGACGAGAAGTTGCAGTCAATGATCTTGTTGGTCGTCAGGTCGTTCAGGCAAGGCGAATACGGATCATCGAAGGGACCCCACAAGCAGTAGTCAATGTCTCTGTTCGTACCATTGTCAGGATCGTGGCCTTCCATGTGGATGACGAATTGGCCACCCGTATGTATTCTCATGTGGTACCATGAAGGATTACGAGGTGAAAGGACGCAACCAAAGTCGGCGTTCTCATCTGCAAGCTCGCCGCTGTAGGCGGACTCAAACTCAATCACGTCTGACGTGCAGAACGGGTTCGAGTTGACGCAGTGGTCGTTTTCGGTTCTGGTGTTGTCGGAAATCACATCCATCATGATCGAGATGAAGTTGGTGGGCGTAACACCGTTCTTCCAAGCATCCATGCGGTTGAGGATGTCAGCCTTGCTCAACAGGTTGAAGTCGGCCACAGTGTTGCGGTAGACGGTCTCAAACTCATCCATGAAGTCGTTGCTGTTGTTCATGGAAGTGAGAATGAACTGGCCATACTCATCTTCAGGAACTAACGAGAAGCGGCTGTCGTTGCTGAGGTTGTAGAGCAAGAGGGTTCTGAGGTCAACATTGTCAATAGCATAGAAGTTCAGCATGACGCCGTCTTCAGCATATTGTGAGTAGAACTCGCCACCCGTGGCAATGTATTGGCCACCCTTGGCACCAGAGGCAACGTAAGCACGCAGCATCCAGGTGTAGTCGAGGCCGTATGTGGCCACATCTTCCCAAGCAGCACCGTCGAGGCTGATCCAACGACCGTTGGCATTGCCAGTGTTGTTGCAGGCAGAGGCCACGAACTGACCATTGTTGTTGTTCATCACAATCCAGAGGTTCTGTGAAGGATCGATAGCAACAGGAGCGGTGAACTCCCATTCGACGAAGTCTTCAGCGCCAGTGCAGGTGTAGGCTTGCTGACCCATCAAGGTGCCAGGAGCATTGGTGCCGCCTTGGTAAACCAGGATGGTGCCCGTGTGGGCAGCGTAGTCATACATGCTGACCTTGGTCACCATGTTGCCATTGTAGCTGCCAGCGGGGAACATGACGCCCCAGTAGAAGGAACCGCCAGCGGTCAAGCCGATAGCATCGACGTTGACACCGTCGTCATAATAATACCAGTCGCCAACGCCGGGTTGCGGGCCAGGACCAGGAGTATCGCCACCGTAGGGGTTGTAGCCGTGGTCGAACACCCACTCAATGAGGTTGCCCTCACCAGTGGCGCTCACAGTGACTTCGTCAACAGGTCCCCAGTGGTCGCAAGGCTCATATTGCCATTCGACGGGTTCGCTCCAAGCGCTCATGCCCGTGCTGTAGACGGTGGCCACCTTGCAGAGGTAGTGCTCGCCTTCTACGAGAGGAGCGTTGTAAGGCTCGTTGGTCGAAAGCTGGCAGAACGGATGTACAGTGTTGTGGTTGTAGATCGGCACACCGTCGATAGAGGTGCACATGACCTTGTAGTACTCGAAGTGTTGCATCTCGTCGGTGTTCTTGGCACCGTTGGTCAGCTGGATGTCGTCGACATTCAGGATGAACTCGTCGTGGCAGTTGAAGTGACGGATACCGATGTACTTCTGGCCAGCGTAGGCACTCAGGTCAACAGTGTAGTTGTACCAGTTGCCTTGTACGCGGGTCTCACCGTTGCGGCCAACGCTCATCACATCGCCACCGCTCTTGGCAGTCAGAGTCCACTCGTTCACCATCGTCCAGTCGCTTGTGCCGTTGTTGGAGATGGCCACGCCGAAGTGCTCGGCAGCATAGTTGGCATCCTGAGCGCAAGCCCAGAAGCTGAAGGTCGAACCATTGACGAGGTTCACCTGAGGCGAAACTAAGTAGTTGTCAGGATACAAGACTTGACCGGTCTGGTTGGCGTATGAACCTGAAATCACATAGTGGGCTGAGCTGTTGTGGCCAGTGCCAGTCAGGTCAACGCCAGCGTTGTGATAGACACCAGGATTCATGCTCGAAACCCAAGTGAGGCCGTCGCCATCGGCGTCGACTGTTGTCCAGCCGGCAGGAATACCGCTGTCGAAGTTCTCGTTGAAGGTGTCGCCGTTGCCGCCTTGGCCGCCGCCACCGCCGCCACCACCAGGATTGTTGTGGCTGTCATCCCACATGGCCCAGCCAGTGCGGGAAACGTAGATGTTCTCAACACCATAGAGGATCTCGATCATGACATAGCGCAGGTGCAGCTCGTTGACGAGGTTCTGCGGGTAGTCAATCAGGTTGATGCTGTCGTGGATGGTTTCGTAGCCTTCCTTTTCAACAGTGATGGCGTATGCACCACGGCGGAAGCTTTCGAAGGCATAGTAACCAGAACCATCGAGGGTAATGTCGGCGATAGGATACATCTGTTGTTCGGCCTCGTTGTAGTTGACGAACTTCACAACAGTACCTTCCGGACTGTCGGCGCTGTTGAGCAACACAGTGACGTCAACATTCGACAGGTACATGTCCTTGTCGAGGCAGTTCGACCACACGATCTCGCTCTCGCGAGGCTCCTGGATCGGCTCGTTGCCGCCATTGCCACCAGTGCCGCCGCCACCAGCATAGCTGAAGGTAACGTCATCAACGAAGAAGGCATCACCAGTCGGGTTCACGCTGCCGTCCTTCTTGTAGGTCCAAGTGAAGGTGTGTGTGCCAGCAGGAACGTCGAAGCTGACATTCTCCCACATGTCGTGTGCGCCATAGTCAATCATCATGGTGCCGTCGATGTAGAATCTGCACTTATCCCAATCATAGGTGTCGCTGCTGCCTTCACCCCAGAAGCCGCCAAGGAAGCTGACGGTGCCGTCGGTGGTGTAGTTCACGCTTGTGCTGATGGAAGATGTGGAACTGGCCACGCCACCATTGCCGCTCTTGATGCAATAGGTGCCATTGAAGCCAGCGTAGGCATCGGTGACGACCGTCCACGGATAGGTGGCGTCGTTGGTCCAACCAGTAGGAATTGCACCATTCTCGAAGTCGAAGGTCTGGTCGCGGTTGGCCATCTCAGGTTGGATAGGAGTCACATTGACAGGCTCGCTCCAGGTGATTTCGCTTTCAATCTCTTCGCCACGGTTGCCGGCATAAACCACGCCAACGCCCCACTTGTAGATGCCAGGAGGTGTGACTTGAGGATCAGCCCAGTAAGTGTCGATGTAGATGGTGTCGGTCAATTCGCAGGAGAGGATCAAGGTGTTGTCTTCGGTGTAAGGACCATCGTTGTAGCAAGCGGTACGATACACACGGTAGTGCGAGAAGGCGCGGGTGGCGCTGTTGCCAGCGATGCGCTCGGCATTCGGGTTGGCGCAAACGGCATTGCTGCTGTTGTCGCCCTTCACGAAGTTGCGCAAACCGCTCTTGATCGGGTTGCTGTCCACAATGTCTTTGTGAGCCGAGGCGGTGCCGAGAGCCACGCTGCGGCCGCTACGGTTGGTGAACCAGTGTCTCATGGTCCAGGTGCCGTAGGTCAGGTGCTCCCAACCGTTGCCGCCTTCCCACCATGTGCCATAGTCGTTAAGGTCGCCGCAGCAACCGGCAGGCCAGCTGCTCACGGTGGTGTTGGCTGTCCAAACCACCCAGATAGGCTCGTTGCCACTCACGTTGACAGGAGTCGTCAGATCCCAGTCAACCCAAGCATTCAAGTTGCTCGGCACGTCGACGGTGAGGGTGCTCACCATTGTACCAGCGGCAGGCTCGTTGCCACCAACATAGATGCGGCAGGTGTAGTTGCCACCCACAGCGCTGTACATATTGTCGGAGAACAGGGAGACCTTGGTGATGTTCCAGCCAGCATAGTTGGCGTGCAGGAACGAAGTGGGATACTCGTAAGCCCAGCTCGGGGTCGTGGTCAGGTTGCTGCCCACGGCGTTGTTGAACTCGCTCTCGCAGTAGGTGTGCCAACCGGGTTGTGCAGGTTCGGGTTGCTTGTAGAAGGTGATGTAGTCGACATAGAAGCGGTCTTCATTGCTGTTGACGCTACCGTCCTTCGTGTATTCCCACTTGAAGTTGTGGGTACCTTCAGTGATGTCGAACTTCTTCTCACCCCAGCTGTTGCCAGCACCAGTGTAGCTGCCCTTCTGGACACCGTCGATGTAGAAGTAACCGTAGTCCCAGTTGGCCTCGGATGAGATGTAGCCGAAGAAGCTCATGATACCGTCGGCGGGGATGTCAACAGTCACGTCGATGATCGAAGAGGTGCTGGGGGCGTTGTAGTTGGTCGACCTCATGCAGTAGGTGCCTTCATACGGGTGCTCGGTCGTGATTTCCCAAGGATAGCTGCCCGCGATGTTCCAATCGAACAGGCTGAAGTCGCCAGTCTCGAAAGGCTCAACGATTTCGCTACCAGGCAGGCCGCAGCCCCAGTACACTTTCACGTACGGGCTGTGAGGATCCAAGCTGTCGGGATAGTACTCAGCAATGACTTGGCAGACGGGATCGAAGGTCTCATCAAGCATGTAGTCGATCGGGCTGGTGGTCTGGTTGTAGGTGATGTCGATCGGGTTGCCCTGGACAGGCTCAGTAACGGTGAAGTAACCGTTGCAGGAAGCCGAACCGTTGTAGGAACCAGCATACACAGCGCCGCTGTAGTAACCTTGATAGTTGGTCTGGAAGGTGTAGGTGTGGCTGTCGCCGAACTCGTCGTTACCCACCATAGTCACGGTGGCGTTGGCGATGCCAGTGACGCCGTCTTGCTCGTAGACGTGACCGTCCACGTTGCCGCGACCGCTGACCTTCACGGTGACAGGATCTGACGGGGCGCTTTCGCCTTCGTCGTACACAGCCGTAACATAATAGGTGTAACCATTCATGTTGTAGGCGAGAGGACCGTCGGTGTAGGTCGAGTTGCTGATGTTGTTCACGGTGGTGTTGCCGATGAGCTCACCATCACGATAGACGTTGTATTGACGATAGGTGCGGTCGACAACGGGGTTCCAGTTGAGGACGATTTGCTCGTCGTCAAACACAGTGTAGTCAACAGCAGTGAGGTTCTGCGGGATGTTGAGGTGGGTGGTGAAGCCCCAAACCGGGCTGGTCACACCATCCGGACATCCGTCGTTGTTGAACTCAACTCTCCAGAAGTAGTTGGTGTTGTTCCACAGGTTGCGCACCGTGAAGCTGTTGGCCAAATTGGTGGTGAAGCTGCCATCTTCAGGATAGATGATGGTTTGCGGGTGACCCACTTCAGGATGATAGGTGGTGCCGAAGATGAGACGCCATCCGGTAGCGTATGACGGGATCATCCAGCGCAGGGTGACGCTGCCGGGTTCCACTCCGTCCTCGTTGTCAGCAGGAGTCGGGTTGAAGGCGAAGCCCTCAGCATCGATCTGCGGGCAAGGCATGTTCTCGGCGTTGATGGTCACTTGGAAGTTGGGAGTGGTTGAAGAAGCCACAAGATAATAGGTGCCAGGTCTCACCGGCAGGTCGGTGATGACAGGACCAGCGCTGTAGTTGACGAAGATGCCACCTTGACCGCCGCCGCCACCAGGAGTGATGTCGAGTTGGATGTTGCTGCGGTATTGCGTGTAGCTCTTGCTGCCGCTAAAGCCAGCTGCGGTGTTGTACGGGTCGGGGGTATAGCTGTCGCTGTACCAGTTGATGCCCTTGTAGCCGTCGCAAGGCGAGGTGCGGAACTTGTAGGCGCTGCCCGGATAGCCATAGGTGCCGTCGAAGCCAGCCACCATCAGGTTGCTCGTGCCGTCATAGTAGAACGGGGTGTCGAGGTTGACGGTAACCCAACCAGGACCAGCGGCAGAAAGCGTACCCGTCCAAACAATGTCGCTCAGAGCCAGAGGCTCCATGTCGAGGTTGCTTGCAAAAGCGTCTCTCTCCACGTTCTTCATGTACAACGTGACGTTGTCCATCGAGAAAGAGTTGGTGTAGTCATAGTAGAAGCTAATGCTGTTGATGGTACCGGCGGTGCCAATCTCGTCAGCGGTGTAGAGCTGCTGCGTCAGGGAGTAGTTGAAGTACATGTTGACGGGATAGTAATAATAGGTGCTGGTGCCAGTGCCAATCTCAACGATTTCGCGGTCAGCTTCGCTGCGGCCACCATTGCTCTTGAAGATGATGTTGGCGCGGTTGGTTGACGAGGTGCTCATCGAATAGGTTTGAGCTGTAGCATCGTAACCAGGGGCGTTGTCGGTATAGGCGTAGCTCATGCCAGCGAAGCCCGGGTTGTGGGTCTGCCAGCTGATGGAACCTTGCCATGAGCCGTTGTTTCTCTGGCAGAGGATCAGCACGTTGCTGCTGCCGTCCCAAGCGAAGGTGCCTTGGTTGAAGACGAACTCGTTCCATTCACCTGCTGTAGGAAGCACGTTGTCGCCAGTGTAGACGAGGGTCATGCCGGCAGTGGTGTGCGAGGTGGTGGTCAGTTCGGCGTCGCTCACATTGGCCATCCAGATGCTGATGCTGTTCTGGGGGGTTGTGGTGGTCATTGAAGAGACGAACCAGCTCAGGCTGGTCATCGGGGCGGTGGTCACACCGGCCTCGGCCAACTCAGAGGCGAGGAAGAGGTTCTCGGCCAAAGAGTAGTTCCAAAGGGTATGGAACGGGAAGTAGGTCGAAGTGGAAGTGCCGTCACCAATCTGGGCCTCAAACGGAGCACCAGAGGCGCCGCCACCATTCATGCTGATGCCAGTGTAGTTGTTGTCAGCCATGGGGCCGCCTTGACCGTAGAAGTCCTCGGTGTAGAGGGCCACCTTGCCGTTTTCGCCGTAAGTGACGGCGGCATTCAGCATTTGGTCTTGGTTGAACACGAGTTTGTAAACGGCATCCTCGCCTTCAGGAATTTCGGGGAAGGGCAAGGTGTAGTCGTTGTGCAAAGTGGTGTTGTGTGCAACGGCAGGAACCTCAACGAATGGGAAGGTAGTGGCTTCTTGGCAGGCCAACTCCCAAACATCCGGAGTTTGAGGATCGTAAGGCTCGGCGGTGATGTTCCACACGCGGGCGGTACGGCCAGTGCCGTAGAGGGCCACCATCTGCCACTCCGTGACGCTGGAGGTGCCGGTGGTCAACTGAACGTCGACGATTTCATTGTGAGTCATGCCGAAAGGCAGCTCGGTCACAACAGTGAAGTAGTCCTGAGGAGTGAAGTCAATCAGGTTCACTGTGGTGGCAGGGCCATCGTTGCGCAGTTGGAAGGTGAAGGGTTCCATCCAGCAGCCGTTAGGACGGGTGCCGACCACGACGGTCTCCACATCCTCACCATTTTGCATGGCGAAGAGTTGGTTGCCGACGTTACCGCCGCCACCAGGAGTGATGTCGAGTTGAAGTTGGTTCTTCACGTTCATCACCGTGCCCGAGTAGGCCGTAGGAGCCAGCGGGTCGTAATTGGTGGGGTCGCTGTAGACACGGATGGACATGCCTGTGGCGTCGAACACGTAGTAGTAGGCGGACGAAGTCCACGAACCCGTGTTGTCGTCAACGATGAGGGCGAGGTTGCTCACGCCATCGTAGGCAAACGGTGTGTCTAAGGTGATGGTGTTCCATGCACCCACTGTCATGGTCACGCTGCCGGTGAACACTTTGTCGGCTGCCGTGACTGTGATCCAGTCGGTCGTGCCGGCAAATGAGCTCTTGGTCGTGTTGACCATGTAGAGGTCCAACGTACGGGTGCAACCCGTCGAGGAACAGTAGAAAGCAATGCTGTTGATTGTGCCAGCAGTGCCAATCTCCTCAGCAGTGTAGATCTGCTGCGTCAAGGAGTAATTGTAGAGGTTGTATGTCGGGACATACGAATTGGTCGTTGTGCCTCCGACTCCAATCTCTACAATCTCCGCTCTTGCCACGCCTATGAAGGCCAGCAAAAGCGTCATCATCAAAGAAAATACTTTCTTTTTCATAATGAATGAGTTAGGTTAATAAATAAGTGAATTGAATAATTGTTCAAGGTTGAATGAGAGGGTAGAATCCTCCCCGCCCTCCTTAAAAAGGGAAATGCACCACTACCCAAGGGCATGGTGACAGCTAATTTGCTAAGCATCTGTTGCGCATTCGAATGCATAGTAAACGCGTTTTTTTGTTGTCTAGACATTTCTATGACTAATAACTTGCGTTTTACCCTTAGTTTGAGATTGATTTTTTTATATTTATATTAAGTTGGTGTTCAGATTAAGCGGCAATATCTTTATCTTTTGACTTCGGGACTTCGGGACGCTGGACTTGAGACTTCGGGACTGCGAGACTTCGGGTATTTGTCCAACTTGATGTCCATTAGTCCCGCAGTCCCGTAGTCTCGCAGTCTCGAAGTCAATCTAAGCAAACTAAATTTGCCCATCTACTTAATTTGTATCTGCTTCGTTTGCTTCGTGCCTCGCAATGATGACACGCAGTGACGCGAGGCGGCAGTCCGTTTTTCTGGGCATTGCACTTCACGCGCTTTGCGTCATTGCGAGGAGCGTTAGCGACGAAGCAATCCAAAGATGGAGTTATAATTCATAGTATAAGTCCCGCCAATCTGGATTCAAGCCCTCTATTAATGCCAACTTAGCTGTTCTTGAACCTCCTTTTATTTGCTTTTCACGTGCAATAGCATCAGTTATTCGTTCATATACTTCGTAGTACCCAAGCTTATCTATTGAATACTTTGCTGTGAAACTGTCAGGATGTAGTTTTGTTTTATGTTCATAAACACGACGTTTTAAAAAGGATGTTACACCCGTGTACAGGGTTCCATTGCGTTTGTTGAACAATATGTAAACATACCCTTTCTTGTCGTTCATGTGTTTATGCTTTTCTCGGAACTTCATGTCTGGACTGCTTCGTTCCTCGCAGTGACGCGAAGCGGCAGTCCGTTTTTCTTGGCTTTGCACTCCACGCGCTTTGCGTCATCCTATGTTTGCAGCGTCAAACGAAGGAGCGACAAAGATAGGGAAAAATTGTATATTTACGGCCACAAACAATTAACGGAATGA
>ONKQ01000076.1 GCA_900318465.1 uncultured Bacteroidales bacterium | reverse complement strand
ACTGCCGTAAACATTGGAGTCGTCGCAGTCGATTTTCTTCCATTCGAAGCTCAAATTGAAATCGATGTCAGTGTTGTCGGTGAGTTCGACTTCATACTTACTGCCGTCGCGTTTCACTTTGCGGATGCTGACCTGCGGGAAATAAGTGTCAACGAAGGTGTTGATTTCAGGATAGTTGAAGTTGTTTCCGCCGCCGTTGCCGCCTCCGCCGTTGCCACCACCACTGATGACGTTGAAGTCGTGGTCAAACCTGATTTCGTGGTCGTTGTTGAGTTCAACATTCCAACCGTAATCTTTATGCTCGATTTGGTCGATGTGGTTGTTGGGGAAGTTAGCGGTCACATAGTCAGTGATTTGCACGGGAAACTGCCGTAAACATTGGAGTCGTCGCAGTCGATTTTCTTCCATTCGAAGCTCAAATTGAAATCGATGTCAGTGTTGTCGGTGAGTTCGACTTCATACTTGTTGCCGTCGCGTTCCACTTTGCGGATGCTGACTTGCGGGAAATAAGTGTCAACGAAGGTGTTGATTTCAGGATAGTTGAAGTTGTTTCCGCCGCCGTTGCCGCCTCCGCCATTGCCACCGCCGTTGATTACATTGAAGTCGCGGTCAAACCTGATTTCAGGTCCGTTCTTCAAGTCGATTTCCCAGCCAAAGTTCTTTTTCTCGATTTCCTCGATGACCTTGCCCGGGAAGTTGGTGGTCACATAAGTGGTAATTTGCTCAGGCACAATGCTCGTGGGCACGTTGGTGTAGATGGTCGAATGTTCGCAGTCCACTTTCACCCATTCAAACGAGTGCGTGAATTCCAACTGGGTGCGGTCGTCGAGCCTTACCTTGTAGTAGTGCTGTGTCTGATAGCAGTGGAAGATGCCGGTTTGTGGGAAATGCGTCATAACAAATTCCATGATCGCTGGGTCAATTTCGCTCTCATTTATGACTTGAGCGATTTCAAACTTGTTTTGTTTGTTTGCAGCCCTTGTTGCCGCTTCGGTCGATGTGGCTTCTGATTTGGTGCAGGCCGTTCCAATTAAGGCCATCGCCACGATGAGAATGAATGATAACTTTTTCATTTTCTTAAAGTTTAAGGGTTTGTAAATTATTTAATTGATTAGTCGTCATAACGTAGGAACTCTCCCAATTTGTTGAAAACGATTTCCAGTCCGGTGGACAGTTCCACTTCTATCTTGTGCCGGTCTCTCGCTATCTCGTTCAGGCAATAGTTGGGATGGTTCTTGTTCAGGAAGTTGAGTATCATTTCGTTGAGAAACCCTGAAGGCAGGCACTCCGAATGACTTTCCACCTCTTCCCAGTCGCCAGTGCTGTTGAACTCTATCTCCATGCCGTTCTCGAAACGCACAGTGTATTCGGTCTTGGTCACTTCGATTTCCATTCTGACGAAACGGATGGTTTGGCTTGAGAAATAGGTAGTTACGAACTCTTGCGCCTTGATGGGAAGGTCTTCGAAAGTGATGATGCGATGTGCGTCTTCGGCGTGGAGGGCAAAGGCGTTTATTAATAAGGTGGCGAGTATGAGCAATGCTTTCTTCATGATTTCAGGATTATTTCCGGCTGCAAAATTCCAAACCGATTCTGAAATAATTCTGAAATGGAAGACTTTTTTCCGATTATTTGAACTTTACCGAAAAAGTATGTTGATATTCAACGAATTGGTAGCTGATTTCAAAACCATATTCGGTGCAAATGGCTTTGGCGATGGCCAATCCAAGGCCCGTGGAATTGGTGTTTTCGCCTTTTCTGTAGAAGGTTTTGAAAACGACATTTTCATCCAAAGCCTCTTCGATTCCCGTATTGCCAATGCTTAAAGTGTTGTTTTTCAATTTGATGCTGATGGTTCCGTTAGGATGGTTGTGAATGAAGGCGTTTTTCAGCAGATTGGTCACCAATGAGGAGGCCAAAGTAGAATCCATCGTGACGGTAATTGGTTCGTTTTCAACGATTTCAACATTGATGTTCAGGTTCTCGTAGATTTCCGTGAGATTGTCAAGCGTCTGGCTGACAATCTGCTGGATGTTGATTTCAGTTTCTTCCTTGAACTGGTGGTTGTCGATTTTCGAGATAAACAACAGCGATTTGTTGAGCCTCGAAATGTAGTTCAGCGTGTCCAAAGTCTTCTGGATTTCAGATAGTTGGGTCTCATTGAGTTGGGTTTCATCCACCAACAGTTCGAGGCGGTTTCGGCAAATGGCAATCGGGGTTTGGATTTCGTGCGAGGCGTGGCCAATGAAGCGTTTCTGTTCCTCATAAACTTGTCTCGATTTCTCGGAAGCCTCCAAAACCGCCGACTCTATCTCCTTGAATTCCTGTGCTTTGATGCGACTGTCGTGTTGTGGAATCTCTTCGTTTTCCTTTCGGTTGCGCAACCAATCGGTGAGGCGATAAATGGGTTTCATGTTGGTGATGATGATGAGGCTGACAATGATGATGATGGCGATGAGTAGCACCACGGCCAAACTGACGATACTGACAAGGGCGAAATTGAGGGTGTCGTTCCACGCAAATGCTTGGACTGTTAGCGTGAGTTCATAATTGATGCCTTGCTTTTGGAAAACTCGTGTCATTTCCCTAATGATTTCGTCTTCCTGAATGTCGTCGATAAATTCCTTATCGGTTTGAAAAAGAGGCGTTTGGTGGCTTTCCGCATATTCGGGCGACACTTTCTCGATGAAAAACTCCATCGTACCCGACATTCCAGAAAGAGAGTTGGGTAGGCTGTCGTTGTCCAAAAATCGACTTATGATTTTGTCGGATTGTTGGGACAGCATGAGGTCGATGTGGCTGTAAATCTGTCGTTTGCTGGTTTGGTTGAAAACGATAGCCCAAAGTGCAAACAGCACCACTAAGGCAATGGAAATGGACACTATGATGCGACGAGAGAGTTTCATCGCTGTTCCAGTTTGTAGCCGTAGCCATGCACGGTCTTGATTTCGATGTCGGCCTGCGCTTCGGATAAACGTTTGCGCAGGTTTTTCATCTGGGCGTAGATGAAATCGTAATTGTCGGCTTGGTCGATGTAGTCGCCCCAAACGGCCTCAGCCAACGTGCCTTTGCTGACGGCGCGTTCAGGCCGCGTCATGAAGAAGTGAAGGATGTCAAACTCCTTTTTCAGCAGTTCCATAGGCTTTCCGTTGATGAGGACTTGGCGCGTTTCGGGCAGTATCTTCACATTGCCGCACTCAATGAAATGCTCGCCGTTTTGTTGCTTGCGGCGGAAAACGCTCTTCACACGGGCGCACAATTCGGCGATGTGGAAAGGCTTGGTGAGGTAGTCGTCGGCACCGAGGTCGAGGCCTGTCACCTTGTCTTCAAGTGAATCTTTGGCCGAAATGATGATGACCCCCGCTGCCTTGCGTTGTGCCTTCAGTTGTCGCAATACATCAAGACCGCTACCATCGGGCAGCATGATGTCCAAAAGGATGCAGTCGTAGTCGTAGATGTCGATTTTCATCTTGGCCTCGCGGACTTGTGCGGCGGTTTCAACCATATAATGGTCGTCAACTAATGCTTTGAGCATCAGTTCCCTAAGGTTTTTGTCGTCTTCTACAATGAGGATTTTCATGTCATTATGGCGTTGCCGTCGTGAGTGAACCCGCAGGGAATCGAACCCTGATCGAAGGAACCGGAATCCTTTATTCTATCCATTAAACTACGGGTCCGGAGCGAAGCATGGCTTTCGCAAGATTTAGGCTGCAAAAATAGAAAGAATTTGGAAATTTTGTACCTTTGCCGCTTCAAAAAGCATAATTTTTAATTTAAATAACTGGATTTTAATAGTTTAAGTTATGAAAAACGAAAAATTGAAGCAACAAATTGTGGCCTATGCCTTGTTGGTGTTAGGTTCGGCTCTTTTCGCCATTGGCGATGTGATGTTTGTAAACCCCTACCATTTGGCACCTGGCGGCGTGTATGGTTTGGCCAACGTGTTCAATGCCCTGTGGGGATGGAAAATCTCTGTGTCAGGCATCGCTATGGACATTCCGCTGCTCATCATCGGCACCATCATTCTTGGCCCCAAATTCGGCATTAAGACGATTATTTCAGTCATCCTGATACCAGTGTTCACTTATATCCTTGAAACATGGTGGGGTTATGCACCCCTTATTCATGACGGTGCTTTCTTCGACACGGAAATGCAGTCGTCGTTGTTTTTCTTGGAAGGTGACGTTCAACGCTACTTCATGCCCGACTTCTTCCTGAATACCATCGTTTCCGGTCTCATCTATGGCGTGGCCATCGGTGTCATTTTCCGCGCTGGTGCCACTTCGGGCGGCTCCGACATCATCTCCATGATTATCCACAAATACACGAAAATCAGCCTTGGCACCCTCGTGATGGTGGTGGATAGCATTATCTCACTCACCACCTTGATTGCTTTCGAGGACATTCGCCTGCCCATCTATTCCATCCTTCTGATTTACATTGAAGGCAAGGTCATCGACCTCGTTGTGGAAGGCGTGAAGAGTTACAAGACGGCCTTCGTGGTCACCGACAAGATTGAGGAGGTGCGCAACTTCATCCTCAAGGACCTCGACCGCAGCGGCACGGTGTTCACTGGCAGCGGCCTCTACCAAGGTGCCGAGCGCAAGATGATTTACGTCACCCTCAACCGCTCCGACTTGGTGAAACTGAAAGCCAATCTCCGTTTCTTAGACCCCAACGCTTTCGTCAATGTGATTGAAAGCTCGGAGATTATGGGCAATGGGTTTAAGGCTTTGCCGACGGAGTGACAGGTAGTTGAAATATTGACATCTGATAAAAAGGTTTGGAATCATTTGGTTTCAAACCTTTTTGTTTCAAATCAATCCATTTCAAACTAAACGATTTCAAATTGTATGATTTCAAATCAAAATATTTCAAATTATTTCATTTCAAATCGTTCTATTTCAAATCAAATGATTATATTTGCGGCGTGAAACTAATCATTTGCGCTATGGAAAGTCCGTTTATTTATGGCAAAATGGCTGAAAGTGAGTTCTTTATCGATAGAGAGAAAGAAACAGCCCAATTGCTTGGCAACTTCAAAAGTTTGGTGAACACAGCCCTCATCTCGCCGCGACGATGGGGGAAAACCTCGCTCGTGAACAAAACCTTGGAGATGCTTGAGAAGGACAAAGGCTTTTATGCCGCCCGAATCGACATCTTCAACTGTCGCACTGAAGAGCAGTTCTACAAGACTTACGTCAATGCCGTGCTGCAAGCCTCGGCCTCGAAGCTGGACGAATGGGTCGCGCTGATGAAGAAACACATCGGCTCGGTAGGGCCGAAAATCTCGCTCGGCGAAGGGAGTTCGTCCTACGAGGTGACTTTCGGCCTCGATTTCAAGGAAGTGCAGTATTCCGAGGACGAAATCCTCGACCTGCCGCAGCGCATCGCGGAGGAAAAAGGTAAGAAATTCGTCATCTGCATCGACGAGTTCCAAAACGTGGGCAATTACGCCGATTCGCTGGCGTTTCAGCGTAAGTTGCGCTCCCACTGGCAGTTGCACAATTCGGTGTGCTATTGCCTCTACGGAAGCAAGCGCCACATGCTTTTAGACATTTTCGGCAACTACGAAATGCCCTTTTACAAATTCGGCGACCTCATGTTTCTCGACAAAATCGCCGAAGCGGACTGGATACCTTATATAATAGGTCAGTTCAAGAAGACGGGGAAGCTGATTTCCAAGGAGTTGGCTTCTGATATCGTCCGCAAGGTGGACGCGCACCCCTATTATGTGCAGCAACTGTCGCATCAGGTGTGGCTGCGCACGGAAGGCACTTGCACGGCTGAAACCGTTGCGACCGCACACGCCAACATCATCGACCAGATGAGGCTGCTGTTCAGCAACTTGCTCGATTCGCTGACACCCAAGCAAATCAATTTCCTTCATGCCGTGGTGGACGGCGTGGAGAATTTTTCATCGAAAATCATCCTCGACAAGTACGAATTGGGCACTTCGGCCAACATCAAGAACCTGCGCAAGGCCATGTTGCAGCGCGACTTGATTGACGTGTTGCCTGGCAAAACCGAAATCCAAGACCCGATTTTCGCGGCTTGGCTGAAGCAGCAGGTGGTTTAGTCGCGTTGGTTCATTTTCTTTTGTGCATAACTGTTCGTCCAAAAAACCAAAACAACAGAAATAAACAGTTTTTCAAGCCTATGCCTTGATTCGGCACGATCTTTTTGCTATCTTTGTCGCATAAAACTAATCCATGGAAAACCAAATCGTCATATACCAAACCGACAACGGCCAGACTGCCATTGATGTCAGGATGGAGAATGAAATGCTATGGCTAACGCGCCATCAAATAGCAATTCTATTTGACCGTGATTATAAAACCATCAGCAAACATATCAACAATGCTCTTAAGGAAGAATTGTCAGGTTCAGTGGTAGTCGCAAAATTTGCGACTACCACTCAACATGGCGCTATAGAAGGAAAAACACAAACGCACGATGTCGAGTATTTCAACCTTGAAGTAATAACTTCCGTAGGCTATCGCGTCAAAAGCCAGCGTGGTGTGCAGTTCCGCCAATGGGCCAACAGGGTGTTGAAAGACTATCTGCTGAAAGGCTATGCCGTGAACGAGAAGATCCGCAGAAACCAAATCGGGGAACTGCGGCAGTTGGTGCAAATGGTGGGTAGGACGTTGCAAAACCAACCCTTGCTGAACAACGACGAAAACCAAGCCCTGTTTGACATCGTTGTGGATTATACCTACGCCCTCGACACGCTTGACGACTATGATTATCAACGTCTTGGTGTGAAAGAGACCACACAAGAGGAGAAGTTTCAGGCGACCTACGACAACGCCATGCAAGCCATAGCCGCTTTGCGGGAGAAGTTTGGCGGCAGCACGCTTTTCGGCAACGAGAAAGACGACTCCTTCAAGAGCAGCATCGGGCAGATTTACCAGACTTTTGGCGGCAACGACCTCTATCCCAGTGTGGAGGAAAAAGCGGCCATGTTGCTCTATTTGGTCACCAAGAACCATTCGTTCAGCGACGGCAACAAACGCATTGCGGCCACGCTGTTCCTATGGTTCCTCAACAACAACGGCATCCTCTACCGCGAGGACGGCAGCAAACGCATAGCCGACAACACTTTGGTCGCATTGACCTTAATGATTGCCGAGAGTAAGCCCGAGGAAAAGGATGTAATGGTGAAGGTGGTGGTGAATTTGATTAACCAGAAAAATTGAGATTCTCCATGTCACGAAACAACGAATTCTTTCACGCCTGCAAGGTCGATAATTGGTATATCTTTGAGCACACCGAATACGAATGGGACGACATCGTGAATGCCTTCATTGCGGGAGGCTTGTATGCCGACAAAAACCCCAGAATCCAATGGGTGAAACTCACCGAGGAAACGGTCAAGGAATTGTTTGACTACGCGAGATACTTGGTTTACCGAGCGGACTATGACGAGTACTATGTCCTTGACGGAACGACCATTAAGGAAACTTTCAACGAAGGGAAATACACCCACGCGAAGCTGATTGAAGGGCCGAGGATGGTTTAAAGATAGAGTCTTTTTGAAATTTTTTATTGCTTGTGCTTCAATTTGGCACAGGCTTTTGTTTTCTTTGCGGCATCGTTTAACCCATAAAACTAACAACCATGAGCAAAGTATTCAAAGTATGGCCCAAGCGGGTCAAAAGAGTAAACGGCACAGTGCTAACACCCGAAATGGTCATCATCGTGACCATTCCAATGCATGTTTCCAATCCCTTCAGCAATGGTGCCAAGGAAATCAAAGAGACCTTCATGCGCATCTACCAGTTTGACTACAAGAAAGCCAACTGCTATCCGTCGGATTTCAATTATTTGGCATTGGATTGATTTGTTTTTGTCAACAGGAAAAATAATTGTAGCTTTGCCGCATAATACAAAATACAGAAAAATGGACAATAGTAAAATTGAAGAATTGCTCGAGCAAGCCGACAACAGATACTCCATTGCCGAACAATACGACGAATGGAGGAAAATCGATAAAAAACAAGCAACTCAAAAACTCGAAAAACTTGCCAAATCATACGGGAAAGATGAATTGTTTGAAGAGTACTTTATAGATAGAGTGAAACAACTTAATTATCTAACAGATAAGCAATTGTTGCAAGAAGCTGAATCGTTTTCAAGTATTTGCAAGTCAGAAATGGCTGATGGGAAAAGCTTGTGTTATTCGAAACACTATGCAGAGACAACACTGTGGAGAGAGTATGTTGATGAATATTGTAGGCTTTATGCGGAAGTTTATGACTATGCAGATAAACATGGTGTAAAAGACGACCCTATTTTCTTTGCTTCCGATTGTGCCGAAGCTTATGTGAATGAACGTATTACGGATGTACTGCATCTAAAAGAAACCTTCAAAGCAGATTGGCAGCAAGAATTTCTTTCTAAATTGCAAGATAGAATGATGCGAGAACGAGAAGCAGAAGTAGATTCGAGTACATTTGACACTTTATCAACTCGATGGAAAACTCGTACACAAGAAACAATGGATATGATGTTTCCAGATGGAATTGATGACGGCTTTTCTTTGCCTGAAGATTAAGAATGTGTGAGTTCGAATCGAAAACATGTAATTTTGCAAAACAAATACAACAACCAAATAGTATAGCAATGAATAGATTTTTTAAGCCATTTGTTGGCACAAAGTATGAAGAAGGTATATGTGGCAAGAAAATACTGGTATTAGGTGCCAGTTTTTATTGCAACAAGAATGGAAGAAATGGTCAAAGGGAGTGCCCTTTCTTTGATGAATGTACAAACACTGAAACAAAAGACTCAAGTAAATTTGATGCCATTTGTTCAGAGTATAAGGGAAAAGATATGCAACTGTCAAACGAGCCATCATACGCCATTGATGAGCGTTATCTTGCTTATAGAAATTTTGAAAGGTTTATGCAACAATTTATTGATGATGAATCGGAAGATGTTTGGCAAAGGATGGCGTTCACAAATTATCTTCAATTTTTTTCGCCAACAATTAAAACAGAAAAATCCTATCTAAGTCAGCGTGATTTTGAAGCCTTTTGTGAAACGCTGCGAGAATTACAACCAAATGTTGTAATATCATGGGGAATGGCAACCCTTGAGGAAATCAGGGAAAAAAACTCTTATATAACTGATATAAACCAACTTCCAAAAACTGACTATTATGTTTGTCACATGAGAAATGTGCCGGGTGTGAATCATGAAATCACTCTTGTAAGTAGTTATCATCCATCGTCTGTATATTATTGGTACAACGATATAGAAAAATTGGAGGACTATGTGAAACTGGTCTTAATAGGATAATTTAATAAGTTTTGAAAATACGTCAAGCCTGTGCTTCAATTCGGCACAGGCTTTCTTTTTCTTTGCAGCGTGAAAACAAATATCTAAAGAAAGGATAATCATGGAAACAAAGAAAAGAATGACCCGAAAACTGGATTTGCTGACCGCTGTGGAACAAGTCGTCGAACTCTCAAAAGGCTCGCGCCTCGATGCCGAGTTCTTCAAAAAAGCCGCCCACCCGCTGAAACACCTCTCCGAAAGACTGGAAATGACCAAGGAACAAAGCGTGATGATGGCGCTGTTTATCGACAACAGCAACGACTCAAGCATTAGCATCAGCGACTTCTCACGACATTTGGAATGTAGCACCACGCGGGTGATTCGCCTTATGTCGGACATTGAGGAGCTGGAGCGCAGAGGCTTGGTGTGCTGTTGCCGCGAACGGTCTGGCGTCACCTATCGGGTGCCCTGGGAAGTGGTGGAGGCTTTCAAACGCAACGAGAAATTCACGCCACGCGACTATTCCGGCTTAAACTGCGTCGAGCTGTTCAGCGTGATTGAGGAAATTATGAGTATGCGCGACGACAACGAACTGAGTACCGAAACGGCCATCATGCGGCTGCGACAACTCCTGGATAGCAATAAACACTTGATGTTTGTCCAAAAGCTGAAGAGTCTCCGCCTCGGCGTAAGCGAAGAGGCTCTGCTGTTGGTGTTCTCGCACCTGTTTGTCAATAACAATGACGACAACATCGGCTATCACGACTTGAACTTCTTCTTCGACCGCAAGGTGGAATGGAACCACATCAAGAGTCGGCTGAACGACAATTCGCATATCTTGCAAGAAACGAAGATGATTGAATTCAACAACGACGAGGGCTTTGTCAATCGGGAGTCGTTCCGTATGACTTGGGCAGCCAAACAGGCCCTTTTCTCGGAGCTGAATCTGGTTTCGATGAATCAGGACAGGAAAAACGTCATCAAGCACGAGGAGATTGTGCAGAAACAACTCTATTATGATAAGGCCGTCGCGTCTCAGGTTTCCGATCTGGGGCAACTTTTGGAAGAAAGCCACTACAACGACGTGTGCAGTCGCCTAAAGGACAAAGGCTACCGCAGCGGCTTCACCTGCCTTTTCTATGGCGCACCAGGCACCGGCAAGACCGAAACCGTTTTGCAATTGGCGCGTCAAACGGGGCGCGACATCATGCAGGTCAATATCTCGGAAATCAAGAGCATGTGGGTGGGCGAAAGTGAAAAGAATATCAAAAATGTCTTTGACCAGTACCGCATGAAGGTTGAAAAGTCTTCCATTGCGCCCATTTTGTTATTCAACGAGGCTGATGCCATCATTGGCAAACGCCAAGAAGGTGCAGAGCGCGCCGTTGAGAAGATGGAGAACTCCATCCAGAACATCATCCTTCAGGAGATGGAAAACCTCAATGGTATCCTTATCGCCACCACCAACCTTGCCCAAAACATGGATAAGGCTTTCGAGCGTCGTTTCCTTTACAAAATCAAGTTCAACAAACCCACGCTGGAGGCTAGGATGCAAATCTGGCACACTATGCTTCCAGAGCTTTATGAGGCCGACATTAAAGTTTTGGCAGAGCGTTACGACTTCAGTGGCGGCCAAATTGAAAACGTCGCCCGACATTACGCCATCGACACCGTCTTGCACGGCAACGCTTCGTTGGAAACCCTCATGGCACATTGCGACGGAGAACGCCTTGAACAGAAAGAAAGACGGAAAATTGGGTTTTGAATAGAGGAAAGAGCAAGAAGAATGGTCAGTTTTGCGACAACAACACCTGCTCAATCGCCACAGGGAAATACGCCTGCTCCAGTTGGTGGATTTTGGCCGCCAAAGAGTCGGGCGTTTCGTTTTCGTCCAAACTGACGTGGGCTTGCAGGATGATTTCGCCACTATCGTACAACTCATTGACATAGTGGATGGTAATGCCCGATTGGGCTTCCTTGGCCGCTACGACGGCTTCGTGAACATGTTCGCCATAAAAGCCTTTGCCGCCGTATTTGGGCAGCAGAGCAGGGTGGATGTTCACAATCTTTTTCGGGAAAGCTTTGACGAGGTTTTCGGGCAACTTCCAAAGGAAACCAGCTAATACAATCAGGTCAATGCCTAAGTCTTGCAACTCCTTGACGAAAGCCTCGCTGTTGAAGTCCTGTTTGGTAATCATCCGCAACGGAATGTTCAAATTCTTTGTATTGCAAACCACGTTGACGATTTCAACGTCTTTGTTGTTGGAAAAATACTCGGCAATGCGCTGTAGGTTTGTGCCGTTGCCGCTGACGAATATGGATAACTTTTTCATTCTCTGTATCTTATGGTTACGGTTTCGTTTTTCTTTAAGTTAAACCACACCAAATAGCCTTCGTCGACTTTGCGGAAGTCGATGGGCTTACCTTCCACGACGATAGGTTTCGTGCAAAGCAAGGTGAGACCTTCGATGTTTTCACCATTGTTTGTGAGGCTGAAGGTATGGTTGTCAAGGATTTGATAGTCAACCTTGAGCAGACTTTCATAATAGCTGAGGTACTTCTCGATGGTGGTGGGCAGGATTTTCTTTTTGTCACGGAAATGGGCGAGTTGGCTCAGCGCGAAATTGAATCCGGGCATGGCCACGGCGGTGCTGTCCTCATCATATTGCCAGAAGCCGCGATCGGGGTCGCTCCAGGCGGGATAAACATGGGTGATGAATACGTTATGATTGTCGACCAGCCTTTGCAATCGTGTCGAGTCAAAATAGTAATACCAATCGCGGTCATCGTTCACCTCAAGCGTGGAGGGTGTCGACCAAAGTAGAAAGTCCTTGTCGCCGTTGGGCAAGGTGGTGATTTGCCGGTTGGGCAGGGCGTCGCCGAAACCGTCGTAGGGCTGCACAAAATGGCTGTCGAAGTGGTACCGCTCCATGCGGTTTTCTTCGTAGTAGGCGTTCCAAAGGTAGCGTACCCCGTTTTTCTGCCAGAGGTCTGCGGAATAGTACGGCGAGTCTGGGAGGAGGCCGTCGCAAACCAAGTCCTCGCGGTTCTTCTCGGGACCGTTGTTGTAGCCATGGTCAATCCAACTTTTGGTGTTGAAATTCCGCTTCATAAAACGCATAGCTTTGGGGAACTCGCTCGTGATGGTAGTATAGACTTCCGGCGAGTGCAGACAAATCTCGAAACCTTCTTTTTTGAGGCTCTTCAGCAGCTTGAAGAACCCTCTGTCCGTCTTGATGGTGGCCACTCCTCCCGTGAACAATCCTTGGCTGGTCTCTGAGTTAGTGATGTGGTCAGGGTTCCAGTAGAACACGCTCTTAGTGACGGGAATGTTGTAATAGCAGAAGCCACCGACGGCATCCTCGGGCTTGGTAATGTTCTCATTTCCAAAAAGTACGGCGCGATGGGTGCTTAAATCTGTCCAGTCAGCATGTTCGGTGAAGATGAAAGCCGATTGGTAGCCATCCCAGACGGACATGATGCGAGGGAGGTCATGGATGCTATCTCCGATATGGACGGTGAAATAATGAAAGTAATGTGTTGCCACATAGATTTCACCGAGCTTTTTTTCGCTGGGCTTGGGTCGGTAATGGTAATCACAAGAGACATCCTCAAACCAGTCCTCGATGGTGTCGCAAAGCGGGTAATGAATCAAGGGATGGTCTCTCCAGTAGTCCAGATTGATGTAGGCAATGCGATGGGTGGCATCGAGTTGCATGGATGAGACTTTGGAGGGATGATAGAGTGTGAAACTACGTGGTCCTTCGCCTATCGTGAACCCTTCCTTGTCGAGATAGTACTCGGATTGGAACGCCGTGGTGTCGATATGATGGTTGCGGCGATAGACGGTCAAGGTGCTGTCGATGAAGGGGATGACGAGTGTTCGCCGAAGCACCTCGCAGCTTTCCGAAAGGATGCACTCCAAACCGATTCTTTTTCCATGCGTCGGCAAAGGCGCAGCCTGATGGCCGGTCATCCTCATTAAGGTAGAACCAATTCGCGACCTGGCCCAGGCATAGTTGGGATGGCCCTGAAAGAGATTGAATTCTTGCAGCGTGTCGCCGTCAATGATGTATTCTTCAAACATCCCGATGGGGTAGGTGATGGGCGCACTCTCAAGGTCGTAAGGGTCTTCTCGCAAAATACAATAGTTCTCGGGGTCATAGTCTTTCTGCACAAGACTGTCGATTTTGGGCAGGAAACTGTATTGCCATGGCGTAACCTCTAATCGGGCATCATCGAAGACTAGCCTTTCCTTGCCTTTGTTCCAAACATAGGATTTCAGTTTGCCGTTTTCCGTGATATAATCGAAAGGGAAGTTGAGGTCGAGGCGCATTTGCGACCATTCGGCGGTGTCGTTCACATAGTTTCGCAGAGGATATGCGCACCAGTATCGGTTGCCACTCTCATCGTCGATGCTGAACACGACTTCGGCTTGGGTGTTCTTGGTATTAGTCTTGAAAAGGAACTCATATTTGCAATTGACATTCTGGCGCGGATACATCTTTCCCGCCTCAATAGCAAAGCCCAATCCATATTCATGGATGGAGTCGCAAAGGCAAACGGAGTTCGCTCCCGTGGCAGTGCTGTCTGTCACAATGTTCAAGTTGAACCATGGCGGATACCAGGTGTATCCGTTCTCGAAGTCGTTGGAATAGCTTTGGGCGTAAACCAACTTCGAAATCGCCAAGACTGCTGCCAACAGCACTATGTGGATAGTCCTATGTCCCACTGTCCCGTGTTTCGTGTCTATATTATTAATAGGTGTCTTTTCCATTGTCTTCAATGTTTCCGCAAAGATACGGTTTTTAGGGTTATGCAATGGAGATGCAACAAAAAAGCTGCCCCGTTTGGAGCAGCTTTTTGCATTGTTCGGGAATCCCGAATTAGTTCTCAGCCTTGATGTTGTCCATACCGACTTGGACGGCCTGCATGTTCAGCGGGATGAGCTTGTGGGCACGCTCCGGCAAGCTGTGACGCAAGCCCTCTTCGACGTTCTTGTTGTCGATGATGGGGCGAACCTTCAGGAAGGCACCCAAGATGATCATGTTGAACACCTTGCTGTTGCCCATATCGGAGGCGAGTTGTGCGCCTTCGATGCTGTAGATGTGGATGTCCTTACGGGTGGGCTTGTGGGTGATGCCGTTGGGGTCGTAGATGAGGTAGCCACCGGGCTTCACTTTGTCCTCAAACTTGTCGAGTGACTGCTGATTCAGAATGACGGCAGTGTCGAAAGCGTTGAGGATGGGGGAGCACACGCGCTCGTCGCTG
>ONKQ01000052.1 GCA_900318465.1 uncultured Bacteroidales bacterium | reverse complement strand
AGTTACTGATTTTCAAGACATTATACAAGTTTTTCCACCAAATTATTCGGCCAAATTTGAACTTTTTCTGTTGCTTATAAAAATTGTCATGTACTAAGGCAAACCCTATTTCCCCTATGAGACAAAACCGAGATTTTACATAGTTTTCTGCACCAGCATTAAAGATTTGATCAGATTCTTCGTTTTCAATATGTAAAAAGGCTTTCAATTTGTCAATTAAAGAATTACGCTTATTCTTAACTTCTTGCCTTTCCTTTTCTACACGCGCAATTTCAGGATCATCTGTCGTTTTGGCTTTTATTTCAAAATCGTAAATAAACTCGGCAAGTAATAGTTGTTTATTGTCAACTTTTTGATAGTCGTATGCAATAATGTCGTTCCTCCTTAATACGATAGGTGAAAAACAAAATGAATCATGGCATTCCGTTGGTTTTACGTTAATAATATCTTTGTTTGATAATTGATCAAATTCCACATCAATGTCTCTATTATTTATACTAGCATCATCGAACTCAACTGTTGTATGGGCTGTTTTGTATTTTTCATAGAAAACACTAAGGGTTGATGGCCTTTTTTCATTTTCTATTTCTTTTTTCCTTGCTAACCTTGCTTGAAGGTTAAACTCTATCGCATCAATGATTGATGATTTTCCACAACCATTGCCACCATATATAATGGCAGAACATGCTTTCCCGGATTTATCCCGAAAATCCAACGAACAATGTCCTGGAATCCCTCTAAAACTCTCAATATCAATTTTTGCAATTCTCATATTTATTTGGTTTGTGTTGTTTTACATCCATTATCCTTGTATTTTCTTGCCAAATTTTCAATTCGTTCGGCAATTCTCAACCGTAAACACTTTGGTGTCAGCACTTCAATATCCTCACCATAACTGAGAATCATGGTTTCCAATTCGTTATTGATGCGCACTTTTAGCCTAATCACCTTGTATTCCTCGGTTGCCTCGTCTTTCAGTTCGGTCTGCGACCAATGAATGGGCTTTGTGGCCAAGTAAGGATACCGTTTTACATTAACACGCAACACGACTTTCTCAATGGGACGGCTGGGAAACACGGTCACACCAACCGAATCCTCGAAATAGCTTTCCATATCCACATTGGATTCAATGAATGGAATATGCAGTATTTTTATGGAATCAATCCTGTCAATGGCCAATACTGAAAGGTCGTCGAAACCTTCTGTGTGGGCCACGAGAAACCACCTGTCGTTGTATTGCTTCAGGTAATATGGATGTATGTTCATGCTTCGTTCAGGCTTGCCAAATGGCTTATACAAAATCTTCAGCGGCTGCTTGTTGATGATAGCTCCCAATAATGCCTGAAAATGCCCAATGCCCACCAAGTCAGCATTGTTTTGAAACTCGACAAACCGTTTGCCACCTTCCCAGCCATTACCGTTCTCAATCTGTGAAAGAAGGGTCAGCATCCATTGATATTGTGGAATGTCGTCGTACTGCGACAGCATCCCGATTGTTTTCTTCAACATTTCTTTTTCCTCATCGTCAAGCGTCACCATCGGCAAAGAAAACGAAACGTCGGAATACCTGTAAAGCCGCCGTTTGCCGCTTTTGAGAGACTCATCAAGTTCAATATTATAAGGTGGTTCTTGCAAGCGTTGAATGTCGGCCCGAAGCGTTCTTTCGCTTATGGGTTGGCAATCGTGCTTTTCCAGTTCGCGGTTTACGGCATCATGTAGAGCATTGATGTCAAACTCGCGATGTGCATTTCTGAAACAGCGGTTCAACACCCTATAACGAATCAAGACTTGTCTATCTACTGGCATGGTAATGTTCTTTCTGTGGTGACAAAATTACAGAAAAAAACGTATTAAAGATTACTTTTTGCCTCCTTTGCCAAAAAGAGATTCGCCACACTCTGAAAGGACATACAAAAAGCAACCGATAATAAACAAAAGCTTCATAGTGGTAGAAATTTTTCTGCAAAATAACGGCCTAACCTTGCAGGTTTTCTGCATAGAAAAAAATCTGTCTGTTGTGATGATTGATATGAGAGAAAATAAAAGTTTGAAAAAGCATCATCTCAACTTGACATTTTGGTATAAAATAACCGATAATCTGCTGCTAAGTCCCCCAAAAATCGACTTAGCAGCAGGTTATCTCACATTTTTTGCAGATTATATGCTGTTAAGTGCAAAAAAAAATCGACTTAGCAGCAGATAATCCGAAATAATTTCGTTTCTTTGCAACATTGAACGAAAAAACGACATCCTTATGCTGATTGGACGCAACGAAGAAAGAAGAGAACTCCTTGAACTGTTGGAGAAAGACGAATCGCAATTCTGCGCCGTTTACGGGCGGCGGCGCGTGGGCAAGACCTACCTCATCAAAGAGACCTTTGAGAACCATTTCGCGTTTTACCACACGGGCGTGGCCAATGCCGACAAGAAGGAACAACTGACCGAGTTTCGTGAGTCGCTGCGGCGGGCCGGACTGAAACGCTGCAAGATGCCCCGCACTTGGTTTGAGGCTTTCCACCTCCTTGAAGCGGTTTTGGAGCAATCGCCCGACAGGAAAAAAGTGGTTTTTTTGGACGAACTTCCTTGGATGGACACACCCAAGTCGCAGTTTGTCAGCGCATTGGAGCATTTTTGGAATGGTTGGGCCAATATGCGCAACGACATCGTCCTCATCGTTTGCGGCAGCGCCACCTCGTGGATCATCAAGAAAATCATCCGCGACCACGGCGGGCTGCACAACCGCCTGACCGACCAAATCTACCTGCGGCCTTTCTGCCTCGGCGAATGTGAGCAATACGCCCAATCGCTGCAAATCAGCTTGACGCGCAAAGACCTCACCGAAGCCTATATGATATTGGGCGGCATCCCGTACTATTGGAGCCTCTTGCGGCGCGGCGAGAGTCTTTCGCAAAACATCGACCGCCTGTTTTTCAGCGAAAACGGCCGCCTCTCCCACGAATTTGAGGCCTTGTACGACTCGTTGTTCAAGAAGCCCACGCCCTACATCACCATCGTCACCGCCTTGGCGACCAAAAAGGCCGGAATGACACGCAAGGAACTCCTCGAAAACACTGGCCTCGATGACAACGCCGTCTTCATCCGCACCCTTGAGGAATTGGAGCAATGCAACTTCATCAGAAAATACCAAATCCTCGGCAAGAAACAACGCGACGCGATTTACCAACTGATGGACAACTTCACGCTGTTTTATTTCCGCTACCTCACAAGCAACATAAAGAAGGACAACCACTTCTGGTCCAACAACTTATCCTCGCAACTCCACTCCACTTGGGCAGGCTTGGCTTTCGAGCGTGTCTGCCTATGGCATTTGCCGCAAATCAAAGAGGCTTTGGGCATTGGTGGCGTGGTCAGCACGGCACAATCGTGGCACACCGAAGCCACCAAGGAACACGATGGCGCACAAATCGACCTGCTCATCGACCGCAACGACGGTGTCATCAACCTTTGCGAAATGAAGTTCTCAAACGACACCTATCAGATTGACAACGAAGAAGATAAGAACCTCAGAAGACGCCAATCCGTGTTCCAGCAAGTTACCAAGACCCGCAAGGCCATTCACACCACGATGATTACCACCTACGGCGTGGCCCACAATGCCTATTGGAACAACATCCAATCCGAAGTGAAAATGGACGATTTGTTCAAAGAATACCGATAATCTGCTGTTAAGTCCCTAAAAAATCGACTTAGCAGCAGGTTATCGTGCATTTTTTACAGATTATCTGCTGCTAAGTCCTTAAAAAATCGGGTTAGCAGCAGATAATCGGATTTTTTTGTGGAAAAGAACACTTTAACGCCTATTTCCCATACTCCGCCATCACTTCTTCCCGCTCGATTTGCTTCTCGCCCCAGTCGTCCATCAGAGCTTGGAGTTCCTCTTTCTTCTTGCCGTAGGCCCAATACCAGTCGTTATCTATCTTGGTTTCAGGGTGTTGCTCAGGGTTGGCCATGATTTTGTCTTGTTCGGCAAGTTCGGCTTCGAGTTTGCCTATGGCTTCCTCCAAGCGTTGGATTTCCTTATCTACCTTGCGGAGTTTGGCATCGATTTGTTTCTTGCGCTCGTAGTTGATTTTGTTTTGGGAAACGGGTTCGGCAGCGACTTTCTGAGGCTGTTGCTTGGCGGCTATCTCCAACTCTTTCAGGTGGTTGAGGTTCTTCTGCTCCAAGAAGTCATAGATGTCGCCGATGTATTCCTTGATGTTCGGCTTGCGGAACTCATAGACCTTGTTGGTCAAACCTTGAAGGAAATCACGGTCGTGGGAAACGATGATTAATGTGCCGTCGTATTGAATCAGGGCGTTTTTCAGGATGTCCTTCGAGAGCATATCAAGGTGGTTGGTCGGCTCGTCCAAGACCAACAAATTGGTCGGGAAAAGGAGCATTTTGGCCAAGGAAAGACGCGCTTTCTCGCCGCCCGAAAGCACCTTCACTTTCTTGTCGATGTCATCGCCACGGAAGAGGAACGACCCCAGCAAAGCCTTCACTTTCAGACGCATATCGCCCACGGCCACATCGTCCAAAGTCTCAAAAACGGTCTTGTTCATGTCGAGCATATCCTGTTGGTTTTGGGCATAATAGCCAATCTTGACCTCGTGGCCAAGTTTCACTTCGCCCTCGTGGTCGAGCACGCCGCAAATGATTTTGGAAAGCGTGGACTTGCCCTCGCCGTTGCGCCCCACAAAAGCGATCTTTTCCCCTCTCGGAATCAGCAAGTTAATGTCTTTGAGGATAACTTTGTCGCCGTAGGATTTGCCCACATGGTTCAGCTCCAAGGTGACCTTGCCAGAATGTGGCGCAGGCGGAAACTTGAAGTGGATGGACGTGCTGTCAATGTCGTCAACGACGATTTCATCCATTTTTTCAAGAAGTTTCACGCGGCTTTGCACCTGCTTGGCCTTGGTCGCCTTGTAGCGGAAACGCTCGATGAACGCCTCGATGTTCTTGATTTCGCGCTGCTGGTTTTCGTAAGCCGAGCGTTGCATGTCCACACGTTCCTCGCGCAGACTGACGTAATCGGAATACGGCACTTTATAATCGTAAATCTTGCCGTTCGAGATTTCCACCGTGCGGATGGTGATGTTGTCCAAAAAAGCGCGGTCGTGCGAAACCATCAATATCGCGCCATAATAGGCCTTCAAGAAGCTTTCCAACCACTGAATGGACTCAATGTCAAGGTGATTGGTCGGCTCGTCTAAAAGTAAAAGGTTGGGCTTTTTCAACAGGATTTTGGCCAATTCCACGCGCATTTGCCAGCCGTTGCTGAACTCGCACATGGGTCGAAGCATATCTTCATGGCCAAAACCCAAGCCTACCAAAATCCGTTCTGCCTCACCTTCGATGGAGTTGCCGCCGAGCAAGGCCAAACGATCGTTCAAATTGTTCAACTTCACGATGAGTTTCTCATATTGAGGGCTTTCATAATCCGTGCGCTCGGCCAATTCCTGTTGCAACTTCTCCGCATCGCGCTCCAACTGATGGTATTCGTCAAAAGCGGAAAGAGCCTCGTCCAAAACGGTTTTCGTGCTGTTCACGTTCTTTTCCTGTGGCAAATATCCGATGGTAACACCCTGTGGGACAATCACATCGCCCTTTGAAGGCTGCTCAATGCCACAGATGAGTTTCAAGAGCGTGGTCTTGCCCGCGCCGTTTTTTCCTACGAGGCCGATACGGTCTTTTTCGCGAATCAGGAAGGAAATGTCAGTGAAGAGGTCTTCACCCGTGAAGTGCATACTCAGGTTTTGGATTGAAATCATGGCTTTCCGTTTTGGGCGGCAAAGGTAAGGCTTTTGCTATCATTAACATAATAAGATGTCCATTTTTGCAACATTTGCGTCGTATCAATGGTAAAAACACTTAGGTAATATCCATTATGCCTATGTTCGATAAAAACATCATTGATTTGAGCTGACATTATTCTTTGGCCCTCCCTATAAGCCACAATAGAATCACTGCTTCTATATATGCTGTCAATTGTGTCTGCCGTCAAACCACCACTGCCCTTCAAAAAATAATATCGTTGCTGAATTATCTCATACTTGCCAACTTTTTGAGCCCATTCCCAAATAGATTTACAAATAACTGTTGTGTCAATACAACCATACATTTTATCGCAATAATACGCTAAATATATTGTATCATTGGAAACGGATTTGATGATTGGTATCACCGGATCTGTGTCGAGTCTTGAAACATAAGTGGAATCAGAATCTTTACACATAATATATCCTTCTTCACGCCAAGCATCCTTCATGAACGTATATATTGTGGTAGTGGAATCAACAATAAAAGTTTGATATGGAATTTTCAAATCAGGCTCTTTTATTCCATGTTCACAGCCCATTTGAAATATAAGCATCATAATAACAATTACTTGCTTGATTATTCTCCTTGCCATATCTCAGCGAATCCATTAAGCTTTTTGAACCAATATGATTATCGTGAAATAACGAAAGACCTGACCATTGCTCCATTTTGCGCCAGCACCTTAATCCAGTACAAACCATTCTCAAAGCCCGACAAATCGAGTTGCACCATATCGTCAAAGACCTCCTTATTGAGCACGACTTGTCCCAAAGCATTGAACACGCTAACCTGACGCAATTTTGGTGCTTCCACAACAAGAATTCCATCAGTTGGATTGGGGTAAATATTGAGGTTTTCCAACTGGTTTTCAGGGAGTTCCCAGGCATCGTCAACCACGACATAATCCCTGTCGGGATGCGACAACGAAGCAGCAAAATCAGACTCGCACTCCTCGTTTTCATCCGAAAGATAAACCGCCGTCAGCTTGTAATAGAATCGGTTATGGGTCTCGTCCACCAACACGTCGCGATATTGGTAAAACTGCTGTCCCTCAATTGAAGGAACTTCCGCAATCTTTTGATAATCAGAATTATTATAGGATCGATACAGGTTGTAATGCTGCAAGGAGTAGCTGTCGCTGCCAAGAGGTACCACTTTTCCGAAACGGTCGCTCACAAAGGCACGCAACATCCACGTATAGTGCATGTTATAAGTGTGCAAATCGGTCCAATCCACACCATTAAGCGAAACCCAACGACCGTCGGTGTCGTCCATATCGGCACACACTGCTGCCGGTCGACTCAATCCTTGTTGCCCGATGACCACCCAAACAGGCTCGTTTTCAGGAACTTCAATCTGCGGAACTATGCTTTCCTCATGCCAGGCATTGGAGCCGGAAAGGGTCATGTTCTGCGAATGGATTAAGGTACGCGGAGCCGTATCGCCACCTTTGTAAATCCACAGCTGATAACTGCCTGCACCGACATCGAACAAAGCAATTTTTCTAAACGTAGTTCCTTGAAAATCAATTAAATCTTCCGCATCAAAGCGAATACTCCAGAAGATAACCGGCTCATTGCCGCCGCCCACCGCGTTCTTGTATTGGCCGTTGTCGTAATGCAGCCATGCCTCAACGGGTTCGGGACGGTCGCCCCACGACACCAAAGCACCGTACTCGTCATTATCGTCCAAGTAATTCTCAGCATAAAGCTTGGTCGGCGGGTCACAAAACGCTGGGAACGTTATACTTACATTTTCCTCGCAAGCCATGGAATAATAACTTCCAACGGCCTCGCCACCGTAAACCACCCGAAGGCCATATTCCGCAACACCTTGCATTTCAACGGTTTCGTCCAAATAGCTGTCAGCCTCGACAAAACCCAGGAATTCACCACCACGATACAGAACTGCTCCGATAACGCTGTCGTTTGCAGGATAATTCCACGAAAGAAACACGCCATTGTCGCGAATCACGCCTGTCAATCCGCTTGTAGTGGGCTGAAAATCAGCGCAGGAGCGATAGACCCACAAACAATCACGCCATTCGCAAGTATCAGACAGATAGACGGGGCGCACTTGAGCCATACAACTATCGCCAGAATTCAAATGACTTACATCGAATTGGAAAAACATTCTTTCTGTTGAGCCGACAAGCTCGCCATCTAATTGAATTTCAAAGTATTGCAAATTGCGATAAAGAGTATCGGAAAGTTCCCAGATGGCCCATCCCGTCGAAGAGACATACAAACTATCGACTCCTTTGACCGCCTCGCGCAACTCAACTTCATATTGGGTCAGCTCCATCACCGAAACCAAAGTATCGGAAACATAGTCGACAAAACCATCCAACTGCACACTGACAAGGTAACTGTCGCGATAGACATTAGGCAAAACCAAATGCCCGTTACCATCAACAACACCTTGATAATCATTGCTTTCAGAATGCAATTTAACTTCAGCCCCACTCGTCGAAAGCCCCACATTGGTGGATACAGAAACCTCAAAAACGGTGGTCATGTCCTTGTCCAAATAGGCCGACCAAACCGTATCCGACATGGCTCGATTGCCCTCGTAACGGCAGCTCACGCCCCACTGGTACTTGCCCCACGACAGGCTGTTCCATCCCATTTCCATGAACACTGTGTCGGTAAGATGCGAAGCCAATAAAGTCGTCTCCTCGTCGAAACGGCGTCGGAACAGGTCGAAATACTGGAATGAACGCTCGGCCTTCAAGCCTTCTTCCACAAAGAAATGAATGTCATCGACATAAAAGCAGTCGTCGCCATCGTCGTTGGTCGCATCCTTGATGTATGACCAACGGAACAAATGCTCGCCCTCAGTGAGAGCAAAACGGTGTTCCTCCCAATCCGACTCGCCTGAACACTCCATCATTTTCACGTCATCAATATAGAAATAGCCTCTGTCCCAGTTGGTTTCGGATGAAATCTTGCTATGGAAACACATCTCACCCGACCAAGGCACATACACTGAGACCTCAATCTCGGAACGGCCTTCCGCCTGCCCCTCACACGTAGATTTCATGCAATAAGCACCCTCGTACGCATGAATTGTATCCACCGTCCAAGGATATTCGGAAAGCGTATTGTCCCAATTGAAACGGCTGAAATCTCCCGATTCAAAGTCCTCATACAGAAGCGGTTCGCTCATCGACCATGACAAACGCACAAAATCGTTGACGAAATGACGTGCCGCCACATAACGCACTGGCACATAGATTTCATGCAATAGAAAATCAACATCATCCCAAATTTGCCCATCCTCAACAAACAGAGAATCAGGAAGAAAGACCGTTTGATAACCCTCCGCAAAAGCCGAGACCGCAAAAGTGCCCGCCTCCAATGTCGCCTCATAGTAGCCCAAAGTGTCGGTCAAAATCTCGACTTGCAAAGTGTCGCCTGCCAAACTATAGCCCGAAAAAGCAATCGTAGCGCCCTCAATGGGCACAATGCCGTCCTGCTCGTACACATGCCCCGACACCGCCCCTTGACCAAAGGTCGCGACGGAAACCAAAAGCATCAACACTATCCCGATTATCTTTTTCATTATCAACTAAGTATGTATTCAAAATTAAACTGCAATATCTTTTGACTTCGGGACACGCTTCGCGTCATTGCGAGGAGGAACAACGAAGCAATCCAGGGTTTAAGCTGATTGTATAGACTGCTTCGTGCCTCGCAGTGACGCAAAGCGCGTCTCGTGTCTCGCAGTCTATTATGTAAACTAAATTTACTCATCTACTTACTTTTTCACAAGCTTCAACACCTGACTTCCTTCAACGCTATTGACCGACAAGAAATAAATCCCTTGCGACAAACTGCCAAGTTCCATCTGGCACTCGCCCAAAAGGTCGGCCTTGACTTCAACCTTCATCACCACATTACCAAGCACATTTGTCAACGTAACAGAATAATTTTCAAGGATTTTCAGACCAATTATTGTCAACAAACCCGTCACAGGATTGGGGAACACGGACAATGAAGTTTCTTCAGAAACCTGCCCATCACGCCGCAAAGCCACACGGCCACGGCCATTAATGTAAAGGTGCAAATCCTCTACAGATGGCTGCTCAGGCGACAAGGTGATTTCCTCACACATCCCGCGACCATAGCGCGGCACATCGGCCATCACATGATAAGTTCCAAAAGGCAAACAGTTGAAATGGAATTGACCTTGCGCATCAGTAAGCGTGAAGCCAAGGATACGCTGTTTCGTCGCATCAAGCAATAGCACCCCGACATTCGACAGACCGCCATTGCAATACTCCACCTCCCCCGACTCTTGAAGCCACGAAGAACAATAGAAAGCACCCGCCCGAAACCCCATTTCGGGATAATCGAACATGCCAGCGATGCGTCCCTCACCCAATATCAATCCCTGCTGACGGTCAGGAAGAACGATGTCGACATCAAAAACATTTCCATCTACCCGAATCATATTGGATTCATTCCATTGATAATCACCGAGATAATAAACCCCTGCAAAATTCAAGTCCAAGGTATCTGGAAAAGCATACAGAATATAAGTGTTGGGCAACAAGGAATTGAAACTGAAACGGCCTTCCTCATCAGAAACCGTGCGATAAAAGCCAGAGAAGAAAGGATTGTCGTCGGTCACCGTCACAGCCAACACTTGGACGTTTGGATATGGCTCGCCGCCTGCCCAGGTCATTCCTTCCATGCCAAACACTTCGTACAGGTCATAGTGTACCGTGTCGGTAGCATAGCCGCAAAACGACCACCCCTCAAGCACCAAATCAATGGTTCTCAACCATTTGTCTTGCTCGCCGAGATAATAGGTTGGCGTTAACAGATGTGGGTCGTCGAAATAGCCGTCACCAAGGGAGTGCCAAGCGATTGAATCGTAATTGTCAGCCCAAGCCTCAGAAAGCGTCAAAGGTCGGTCGAGGCCACTATAAAAATCAGGTCCTGCAAACACCTCCAACTGCCGATGAAGACCAAGACGCATGGCATCGGCTTTGGTCTCGTTGAGACTGGTCACACGGAGAGTCAAAGTCACCTCACCCAAGGCAAAATCGTCTTCCGAGGGGTAATACACAGGCCTCAGCGAGAGCGAATCGGAGAACACGCCCGTACCCGAAGTGCGCCAAACAAAGCGGTTGTAAGTGTATGGAATATTGGCATCTTCAATCGTGAAGCCCGCCTGCGGAGCACAAAGGTCGCCATCATTACCTGCGTAAGGATAATAGGTGGCGAAAGCGTAGGCACTTTGTCCAGCCGTAGCGTAAACGTTAAAATCGAAATGATGGTCACAAGCTGCAACAGCCACATTTTCAGCCAACTGTGACGACAAATAATAATAAGTGTCAAAAATCGAGTCGGTGTGCTTGGAGAATTTGTAATGGTCAAAATCACCATAGAAAAGCACATAATGGTCGAAATCAGGCTCTTGATTTGCATCCCACGAAATCAGCCACTGCCCGTTGACGAACTGCTTTTTCACCTTGAACGGCGGTGCGACAGGCGCATCTGTAACACATTCAGCAAGATAGCCATCGTAGAAGATTTCACCCAAAGCAGGCGTGTCGTGCTTGTGCAACAAAATGCCCTCAATGACATTTGCATCATCCGTGTCCCAAAAGTTGCCCCTCATGTCAACATCTTCCGTAGAGGCATTGGCAAAAAGCGTGGTTGAAGTGTTGTATTTCAAGAAGTTGTTTCCATTCAGGCTCGACAATCCCGACAAGAAACTGACAATGCGTTTTTTCGCTTCGCTTATGACGTTTCGAGTAAAAGTAGCCGAACCAGAGGCCAATAGATTTGTCAGTACTAAGTCATTGTCGTAGAACGTGTTGCCGTCAATGATGAGATGACACACGCGCAACATGGTAATGGCTTCGTCATTGCTCCAAAAGATATTGTTTTGGATGACAAGCGAGTCCATAGCAGCCTTGATGCCGTAGGAAGTGTAGCCCGAACCGCCTTCAGGCAAGTCCGACGAAATCATGTTGTTGAGGATGTAGTTCACCGCATCCATGTCGGAGAGGCCGCCCACCGATGCAAAACTGATGGCTGTCGTCGCGCCTTGGAAGCAGTTGTCGGAAATGACCGTGTTGTGGCATTTGTAGCCGTAGCCGACATTCGAAACCTCCACATTAATCTGGCCTTTATCAAAGATGCTGTGCGAAATGCGGTTGTTCTCGCTGTGACTTGCCCTCGCCTTCAGCTCGACACCTGAAACGCAATTGTCGAAAAAGCAACTGTCGATGACGAAATCGTTGCAATCAATGAGTTCAAGGCCCTTGCCAGCATAATAGTTGTTGAAAGTGCAATGGTTGATATTGACTTTCTGGCAGTTAGAAGCGTTCAAGGCAGTCAGTGCGCCCACGATTTTCACATACGAAAAGCACAACGAATCGTCCTCGGTGACGTTTTTCAGCTGCAAACCTGCCCAGTCATGCGAAAACTCGTAGCAAAGCAGATAAATCGAATCGTTGGCCTCGCCATTCATTTTCATTCGACCACCGTCGACGCGCAAATAAGCCGACTGGCCGAAATAGATGCTCACGCCTGCCTCAACATCCAATTCACCGCCTGGCTTGACAGTCAGCGCATTGTTGACAAAATAAGCCGAATCACCACCCAAACGTGGAAGTACAAGCATGGTATCCACCTCGCCGTCGATGGCCACATAATGCTGTGCCTCAACGGAAAAGCCCGTCGCCATGATTAACGCAAACAAAACAGACTTTATGAATTTGAAGGGGCGCATGACTTTAGAAATAATAGCTTAAACCCAAACGGAAATCCCAAAAACGCAGACGCATATCCATCGGAAAACCAGCACGATATGGAGAACCTACCATTTGTTTGTAATGCACCTCGGGCACAAGTTCAAAATGATTGCCCACCTTGAAGCCAAAACCCAAACCGCCAAACCAAGTCAGCCTCACTGATTCGGTTTGGTCTTTCGTAATGTCCTTGTGGTAAGGCGTTTCCGCAACAAAACAGGAACCCGAACAAGCCAACGGAAAATCTGCCGAAATACCTGCTTTGGCGAACATCCTGAAATAGTCCAACTTCACGAAATCAACCGAAGCAAACAATCCAACACTCAGATAATCAATGCGGTTGACATCGCGATAGGCGAAGTTGGTTGTGGTGAGCGGAATGTACGTGGAATCAAGAATGTACTGAAAAGTCGTGTCACCCGCCGGATGCACCACATAATAGGTGTCGAGCGTGTCGTTCACATAATAATCGCCGTCAACAAAAGTGCGGTCGAAGGAGAAACTATACTTCAACGACCTGTAAGCCAACGACATACCAAAACTCAATCGATTGTATTTATATCCACCATCAAGACCAATACTATAGGCCGAAATCGGGGCTATCTGCACTGGGTTTTCCATTTCAGAAAAGCCGTATTTCATTCCCAAGCCACTGATAATCAACGAAGGAGAAACAAACCATCCGTTATCCTTGAAGCTCGGCCAAGGAAATTCAACACCCTTGTATTTCACCTCATACACCGTGTCGTGCTTTGTTTCCACCTGGATGACAGTGTCGTAACGCATCACCGTGCGAATCAGCTTCACCGTATCGATAATGCGGACGGTATCGGCAGCCTTGCTGACCATCACATCGGTTTTTTGAACAACGACTTCTTCGGGTGGAATTATTGCAGGCTCTTGATTTACAGGTTCTTCAGGCATGATTGGCAGGTTTTTCCTGATGACATACTGCTTTCCGACTTTCTTGAAGCCATAATCCGTGCCTTGCAACAGGTCGGAAAGCACCTCTTCAACCGACTTGTAGGAACACGAATAGCCCTCAATGCGGATTTTGCTCAATTCCGGTTTGCTGAACGCTACATTCAACCCGTATTCGGCGAACATCTTTTCCAAGGCTTCGTCGAGGGTACACGACTCTACTGAAAACGTAATCAGCGGGTTAAGAGGCTGTGCATAGGCTTTGTGCGACAGGGTGCAAGCCAAAAGCAGCACTACAAATATGATGGATTTTTGGAGTCTCATTTCCGAAAAAATTCACAAATAGGCGGCTAAAATACGACAAAAACCGATATGCTCGGTTTTTCGTTCAATTTTTTCGGGAAATCGGGGCTATCGACTCAATGAATCGTGTAGGTCTTGTCCGTCTTGCTGACCTCAAGTCCAAACAATGTGGCGATGGTTTCAACCACCTCATCGACGGAGTCTTTATCGGAGAAGCGCATTGTAACCTTCTCGGCAGCGTAAGCCTCAGGCAGTTCAACTTCAACGCTGTAGATGTATTCCACAGTCTCAATGATAGTGGTGAGGCTGACGTTGTTGAAGTCAAGCACATGGTCAGTCTTCAGCTCTTCTTCCTTCACCTCGGCGTAGGTCATGGTCTTCAGTTGGCCTTCAACAACATTCAACACGCCACGCTCGCCTGGGTTGACTTCCACCTGCGACACGGAGTTGCCGTTTTCATCAAAAGCGGTCATCTTCACCTTGCCCGAATACAGGTCAAGAGTGTAACGCTCGGAATTCTTCTCGGCATTCAGCAGGAAACTGGTACCCAGCACTTCCACATCCATGTTGTTGCAATGGATTACGAAGGGATGCGCCTCGGATTTGACAACAGCGAAAAAGGCAGCACCCTCAAAGTCGACAGAGCGCTCCGCCTTGGCGAAATGCTTGGGATGGCTAAGGTTGCCTTCATCATCAAAGTTGACTAAAGTGCCATCAGGCAGGATGTATGTCGATTCGTTTTCGCTGTTGTAAGCGTAAGTTACAATTGAATTGAAAGGATTGCGAACCAAGAAACCGATGAACAAAGCAATAATCATGGCAGCCGCAATGCCTGAAACATACTTGTAATTGCGGCGGAGCCAAGGCATCTCTATGGTCTTGGTTTCTGTTTCGGCAGCTTCAATCTTCTTGTTGACCGACTCAAGGGCGGCTTCCACGTCGATGCTTTCCTCGTCCAACGAAAAATCGGTCAGCGACCAAACATCCTTGAACGCCTCGAAATAATCGCGGTTTTCTTTCGACTCGGCAATCCACGAAAGCAGCACAAGAGCCTCATCCTGAGGGCATTGCCCTTCAAGATAGCTCTTGATTAATGCATCATATCTTTCGTTTGTCGGGTTCATTTTCACCGTGTTTATCTCATCGATTCACATATAAGACTAACAACTTGAATTTTACCCTTAGCCGAAAAACATTTTTTTTGATTTTCAATAAAGAATTTTAGAAAAACGCATCAAATTGATTTTCAACACTTATTCCTTCACTACTTTCGTTACATAGCTTCTCTTTTAAAAAAACTACAGGTACTCCTTCAGTCCCTCTCTGAGCTGCTTGATGGCCGCCATCATGTGGGCTTCGACCGTCTTTTGCGAAATGTTGAGCTTTTCGGCGATTTCAGCGTATTTCAGTCCATCGAAGCGGCTGGCAAGGAACACCTCGCGCCGTTTTTCGGGCATGGTAGCCAACACTTTGCGATAAGATTCCTCCAGATTGTTCGACTGCAACTGCTCTGAGGGGTCGGTCTCGTCCGACTCGCCTGAATAAAGCATCTGATGCGCCTCGTTGTGCGAGCGTTGCGTATTAATATAGGTGTAGGCCGCATTGCGCACCGAACTCATCAGATACGAGTCCAAAGAAGTGGTAATCTTCAGCTTCTCGCGACCTGTCCAAAGTTTCACGAACAAATCCTGAACGATTTCGGCGGCCACATCCTCGTCGGCAACGAAACGGATGCAAAAACGCACCAAAGGCGTATAGAAACGAAGGAAAATCTTGTTGAAAGACTCACGGTCGCCCGTTTTCATCTGCTCAATTAGGCTATTTAGTTCTTTTGCATCCATTAATTTGAGGTGTGACCCTACCGAAACGAGCTGCAAAAGTAATCTTTTTAACCATACGAGCCATAAAACGGGAATAAAATAGGCAAAGAAAAACAAAAGCAACGATATAACATCAAATTGTTTACCAACGATTTACACAAATCACAATCAAACTTGGAAGAAAAATATTGCGAAAAAAGAAAAGAAAAACTTGTCGCATTGAAAAAAGTTGTATTTTTGCAGTCCGAAAAAAAAGAGAGTATCTATCTTATAAAGACATCGTAAAATGTACGCAATAGTAGAAATCGCAGGGCAGCAATTCAAAGTGACGAAAGGACAGGAAATCTTCGTCAACAGGCTGCATGAGGATGAGGGAAGCAAGGTTTCCTTCGACAGAGTTTTGTTGATTGACAACGAAGGTTCGACGAAAGTGGGTGCCCCGACGGTTGCTGGCGCCAGCGTTGAAGCCACGGTGATGCAGCATTGCAAAGGCAACAAGGTCATCGTCTTCAAGAAAAAGAGAAGAAAAGGCTATCAGACTTCTAACGGCCACCGTCAGTATCTGAGCCAGATTAAGATCGAAAATATCACTGAGTAAAAACCCGAAAAAACAGAAGAGATATGGCACACAAAAAAGGTGTTGGTAGTTCCGACAACGGTCGTGAGTCCGAAAGCAAACGACTTGGAGTGAAACTTTTCGGCGGACAAGCCGCGATCGCGGGCAACATTATCGTGCGTCAACGCGGCACGAAGCATTATCCTGGCAAGAATGTCGGTATGGGCAGAGACCATACGCTGTATGCGAAATGCGACGGCATAGTGGAATTCCAGAGGAAGAAGGGCGACAAATCGTATGTGAACATCGTCCCCGTCGATGCCGAAATTACCGAATAAGACACATTCATAATTAACCAAATTTTCCCGACTGCCATTCCAATGCAGCCGGGTTTTTTAGTATGGTTTCAGCAAATTGTGTATCTTTGCGCTCCAAATCATGTTAAGTAGATGAGCAAATTTAGTTTACATATTGGACACGAGACTATCGGACTGCGAGACTACGAGAAATTTGCTTGTCCCGAAGTCTCGAAGTCCCGTGTCCCGAAGTCAAAAGATATTGCAGTTTAATTTTGAACAGTTACTTAAACAAAATGAGAAAGACAATACTGAGTTTCATCACAGCCCTCACCTGCGCAGCAATGTTTGCCTGCACAAGCCAGCCCAAGACCCTAACGGAGAAAATCGACACGCTGAAACAGCAAGTGCTGACCGATGCAGAAACACTACAAGAACTTGAAAACAAGGACTTTGCAACACTCGAAAAAGACTTCGTGCATTGCGATTCGATGCTGCAACACCTTAGCCAAGAGCAAGTGGAAGCCAGCTTCGAACACCTCAACCTGACTAAAGCTTATCTCGTTCAGTTCAGCGAAGTGAAGCCCGTGATGGAACAAAAGATGAACTACATCGTTCAGCAGTTGGACAACCTGAAATCAGATGCCGAGAGCCACTATCTTTCCGATTCGTTGGTTTCAGTCTACCTTAACACCGAAACCAAAGTGGCCGACACGCTTCACGCACAAGTGGAATACTTCAAAGACAGATTCCACACCTGCCAACAGTCGCTCAACAAACTGAAAAAGAGCAAGAAATAATCTGATGAAACTGCACGGTATCCATATCATCGTTTTGCTCCTGCTTGCCCTCCAGGTGAATGCACAAATCACCACGCCGCCCAAGGGAAAGAAGCAGAAGGCCGACCCGAATTGGGAACAAAGGCAGATTGACGAGCAGCTGGCCGGGCAATATTTCCGCGAGCAAGATTATGAGCAGGCGCAAGCCATCTACAAAAAGCTCTACAATAGCACCAAGCAGCCCTATCATTTCCAGCAATACATTGAGTGCTGCATCGTCCTGAACCAATACAAGGAGGCCGAGCGCGACCTGAAAAAATTTTACAACGAAAACCCCAACTACACCAGGAGCCTCGTCGACCTCATTTATGTCTTCACCCTTGAGGGGAAAAACGACAAAGCCCAAAAGCAATTCGACGAATTGATGAAGACCTTGCCCGAAAACGCCTCCGTCGTCCGCAATCTCGGCAGCCAGCTCCAATCGCGGCGACTCTACGAAATGGCCACTGCCGTCTACGAGAAAGGCAACAAAATGCTTGAAGGCAAGGAGACTTTCTATATGGACATGGCTTACATGTACCAGTCGTCGGCCAACTATCAGGAAGCTTTCCGCTACTATTTCTTGGAGTTGGAGACCCACCCCGGACAGTACAACAACATCCGAAACCGCCTGCAATCGATGATGTTTTACGATGTCAACAAGAGCATCACCGATGAGCTGCGCATCGCCTTGCTGAAACGCACCCAAGAGAAGCCCGACAACCTTGAACTTGCCCAACTGTTGGTTTGGCTTGCCACCCAAGAAGAAGATTTCGACATCGCCTTGGCGCAAAGCCTGAGCATCGACCGCAAGACCAACAACCAAGACGGCCAAATCATGAATCTTGCTGGCATTTGCTTGAACAACAAACAGTTTGATATTGCCAAGTCGGGCTATGACTACGTCCTGAAAAAAGGGAAAAGCAACCCATTTTACGGACAAGCCCTTGCCGGTGCCATTAATGCAGACTACCAACAACTTCAAGCCGCACATAGTACCGACAAGAAAGCCTACAGCAACCTACTGAAACGCATCGAAGAAGCCTATAACGACATCAACAGCAACGATTTGACGAAACTGATCCTCGTCCAATCCGACATCATGACCTATCAATTAGGGCAAACCGACGAGGCTGTTGCGCTGTTGGTCAACACGCTCGCCAAAGTGGGCGGCAAACAAGACCAAGCCCAACTTAAACTGAAGTTGGCCGACATCTACCTGCACGAAGACGAGGTTTGGGAAGCCACCTTGTTATATAGTCAGGTTGACAAAAGCATGAAGGAAGAGCCGCTTGGCCACGAAGCCCGCTTCAAGAACGCTCAGCTGCGCTATTTCATCGGCGAGTACGAATGGGCCGAAAGCCAGTTGAAAGTGTTGAAAGCCGCCACCTCAAAACTCATCGCCAACGACGCCATGACGCTCTCGCTCATCATCAAGGACAACCTTGGAGTGGATACTACAGGGATGGAACTCAAGCGATTAGCCCGCGCTGATTACCGAATCTACCAACAACGAGAAGACGAAGCCATCGCCTTGCTTGACGAAATCATCGCCAACGGGAACGAAGTCAGCAAACCACATGCGCTGTTCCGCAAAGGCGAGATTGCCGAAAAGCGAAAGGAATTTGAGACCGCCGAACAGTTGTATTTGCAAATTGTGGAGCATTATTCCGAAAGTTATATGGCCGACGCCGCATTGATGCACGCCGCCTTGATAGAACAGAACCAATTGAAAAACAAGGAATTGGCCAAGCAACATTACGAAAAACTGATTGATGACTACCCGACGAGCATTTATACGGCGCAAGCGAAGAAAAACTATAGGAAGTTGTAAGTTGAAAATTGAAAGTTGAGAGTTAGTCCCGTAGGGACGACGGAAATTAGGCAGGCGGTGAAATGAAATGGAACCCCTGCATAAAAAAACGTAGAACCATGTACGACGTAAGACCCAAAAAATCATTAGGCCAGCATTTTTTGATTGACCAGAATATCGCCCAACGCATTGTGGAGCAGTTGTCGCCTGATGTGGAAAGTGTTATTGAGGTGGGTGCCGGCACGGGCGTTTTGACCCAATATTTGGTGCAAAGCGTCCTCGACAAGTTCCATGTCATCGAAATCGACAAGGAGTCCATTGCCTATTTGGAGAATCATTTCCCCATGCTCGGCGAGCGACTCATTGAGGGCGACTTCCTCCGTACTGACCTCAGCCAGTTCGGGCAGCAAAACATGGCCATCATTGGCAACTTCCCTTACAACATCAGCAGCCAGATATTCTTTCAAGTGCTGAAATACAAGGAACAAGTTGTTGAAGTCGTTGGCATGGTGCAGAAGGAAATGGCAGAGCGCATGGCCGCCAAGGAAGGCAGCAAGACCTATGGCATCTTGAGCGTATTAATGCAGGCTTGGTATGACATCGAATATCTTTTCACCGTTCACGAGAACGTTTTCAACCCACCGCCGAAAGTGAAATCCGCCGTTATTAAGATGCGGCGCAATGCCGTCACCGACTTGGGCTGCGACGAAAAACTCTTTGTGAGCATCGTGAAGCAGGCATTCAACCAGCGCCGCAAGACCATGCGCAACTCGCTACGCCCGCTGCTCAGGCCAGAAATCATCGAAAACGAGGTCTTCAACAAACGGCCCGAGCAACTTTCGGTACAGGAGTTTATTGATTTGACGAATTTGATTGGAGTAAATCCCATCGGATAACATCTTTTTTTTCGGAAAAAAGCCCTCTTTCCGAGAATAATGCTATTTTTGCATCATAAAATCAATGCATTATGAGCACGCAATCCATGATACAGATCATCGCCAAGTATTTCGAGACGCAACCCGTCCTGAAGGCATGGCTTTTCGGTTCCTTTGCCCGAGGCGAAGAAAAGCCCTGGAGCGATGTGGACATTCTTTTCGTTCCA
>ONKQ01000051.1 GCA_900318465.1 uncultured Bacteroidales bacterium | reverse complement strand
CGAAATCAGCTCAACCTTACCAATCTCTTGCAGGTACTTGTCGAGAGACGCGGTCTCACGGTTCGTCACCTGCTTCGTAATCTTTAACTGCCTCATTTATGTTTGTTTAGTTCTTTGAATATGTTCTTTCTTGTTCAGGTTCGAGCGGAATTGCAATCCACTCGCATCGAGATGGGGATTTGAAATCCCCTATGTTAAGGGTGGCGGATTCGGAAATCCGCCAGAACTCCTTATACTAATTAATGTTTGCGACCGCCGCCGTGACCACCATGACCGCCACCAGGACGACTATTGCCGTGACCGCTGCTCGGACGACCACCACCAGGACGTGGGCCATTGCCGCCCTTCTTCTCTTCAAAGCCTTCCGGCTTGGGCAGAAGAGCGCGGTGCGACAGACGCAACTTGCCGGTCTTTTGGTCAATCTCAACGAGCTTCACATCGATTTCGTCGCCTTCCTTCAGGCCGGTCTCTTCCATCGTCTCGTAACGCTTCCAGTCGATTTCGGAGATGTGGAGCAGACCGTCCTTGTTGGGGATGATTTCCACGAAAGCGCCAAATGCCATGATGGAAACGATCTTGCCGTGGTAGACCTCGCCAACCTCGGGCACTTGCACGATGGCGCGAATCTTGGCCTTGCAAGCCTCGATGTCTTCCTTGTTCTGCGAAGCGATTTCCACGATGCCCTTCTGGTCGTCCTCGGTGATGACGATGACGGTGTTGGTCTCTTTCTGCATCTCTTGGATGATTTTTCCGCCAGGTCCGATGACGGCACCAATCATATCCTTGGGGATATACATGGTCTCGATGCGTGGCACAAACTCCTTATAATCAGCGCGAGGCTCGGTGATGGTCTTGGCCATTTCGTCGAGGATGTGCAAACGGCCTTGACGGGCTTGTTCGAGGGCTTCGGTCAGCACTTCGTAGGACAGGCCGTCGACCTTAATATCCATTTGGCAGGCGGTGATACCATCGCGGGTGCCAGTGACTTTGAAGTCCATATCGCCAAGGTGGTCTTCGTCGCCGAGAATGTCAGTGAGGATGGCGTATTTGCCAGTCTCGCTGTCAGAAATCATGCCCATAGCAACGCCTGCAACGGGTTTGCGCATCGGCACGCCAGCATCCATCAATGCGAGGCAACCGCCACACACTGAGGCCATTGACGACGAACCGTTGGATTCGAGGATGTCGCTCACGATGCGGATGGTGTAAGGCATACTTTCGTCGTGTGGCACCATCGTCTTGAGGGCGCGCTCGGCCAAGTTGCCGTGACCGATTTCGCGGCGGCTGGTGCTACGCTGTGCCTTGGCCTCGCCAGTGGCAAAGCCGGGGAAGTTGTAGTGCAGCGTGAAGTTCTTCGTGCCTTCCACCACGGCACCGTCCAAGGTCTGCTCGTCGAGCTTGGTGCCGAGGGTGACGGTCACCAAAGCCTGTGTTTCACCACGGGTGAACACAGCCGAGCCGTGGGCTTTGGGCAACACATCGACTTCCGTCCAAATGGGGCGAACCTCGTTGGTCTTACGACCGTCGAGGCGGATACGCTCGTTGAGGACAGCGTTACGCACAGCCGAGCGTTCCACGTCGTGGAAATAACGTTTGGCGAGCGGTGCAACGGTTTCGAGTTCCTCTTCGGTGTATTTTTCAAGGTATTTGTCTAAGATTCCGCTGAAAGTTTCTTCGCGGAGGTGCTTGTCGGCGCAACCTGTGAGGGCGAAATCGTAGCAAGGCTGGTAGCAGTTGGCTTCGATTTCGGCGCGGAGGTTTTCGTCGTTCACCTCGTGGCAATATTCGCGCTTTGCCTTGTTGACCTGTTCCATCAGTTCAATCTGGGCTTGGCATTGGATCTTGATGGCTTCGTGGGCGGCTTTCAGTGCGCCTAGCATCTCTTGCTCGCTTACTTCCTTACATTCGCCTTCCACCATGCAGATGTCTTTCATGGAGGCGGCCACCATCAGTTCGAGGCGGGCTTCCTCCATTTGGGCGAAGGTCGGGTTGATGACGTATTCGTCGCCGATGAGGGCCACGCGCACTTCCGAAATCGGGCCGTGGAAGGGGATGTCGGACACGCAGATGGCGGCAGAGGCAGCCAAGGCTGCCAATGCATCGGGAGTTTGTTCCTTGTCATTCGACAAAAGGTTGACTTGCACGATGGTCTCGGCGTGGTAGTCGTCGGGGAACAGCGGGCGCAGGGCGCGGTCGATGAGGCGCGAAATCAGCACTTCATAGTCGGAGGGCTTGGCCTCACGTTTGAAGAAACCGCCGGGGAACTTGCCCGTGGAGTAGTATTTTTCCCTATAGTCGACAGACAGGGGGAAGAAATCGGTTTCGGGAGCCACTTCCGTTGCTGAGCAAACGGTGGCTAAGATGACGGTGTCGCCGCAGCGGAGCATGACTGATCCGTCGGCTTGCTTGGCGTAACGGCCGGTGTTCAACGTAATTTCCTGACCGTTAGGCATTTTGATGGTTTGTGTAAATCCTTGTGGACCCATGATTTTAATGTTTTTTTACTGTTTTCTCTACTTCCTAACTTGTGGGTTCGTAAAATAGCAAAAAAAGGCAATGTTCGATTGCCTTTTTTTGCGTTTGGCTTGGGTAGCCGAAAGTCTTACTTTCTGATGCCCAATTCCTTAATGATGTTACGGTATCTTTCGAACAAAGCGATTTGGCCTTCTGCTGAACCAGTATCGGCAGCGTTCTTGCCGTATTGGCTGAAAATCTCTGATTTCTTTTCTGCAGTTAAGTACATAATTCTGTTGTTTTTACGATAAATTTGTTGTTCTAAATGGGCTGCAAAGATACTACTTTTTTGGATTATTGAGTGAGTTTGGGTGAAAAATTTTTGCAAAATTGTCGGGCGGAGTTTACAAAGTTTTACTGTTTCTCCAAACCCTCCCGCTGCAACTATCACTTTCAGCCCCCGTAACCGAGGCCAAGACATTGGTCTTTCCCTCCAAACGGAGCAATCCAAGGAAAGCGAAAACCAAGGCTTCCTTGTAGTCGATGATTTGTTTTTCGGGGATGACAACCTTGTGCGAGGTGCGGGCTTGCAGGCGTTCCATCAGGAACTTGTTTCGGGCACCACCTCCCGTGACGAGAATCTTTCCCTTGGGCAAATGGCTGATTCCCAATGCGATTTGCAGGGCGATATGCTCCACAAAAGTGGCCAACATATCCTCGATGGGCAAATCTTTCAATAAGTCCTTTTGGCAGGTTTCAAAAAATTCCCTGCCCAAGGATTTGGGAGGCATTTGCCCGTAAAACGGATGCCTGTTCAGGCGTTTCAGCAAGTCTATATCGACTTCGCCGCTGCGAGCCAATTCGCCGTCGCGGTCGTAGTCGAGGCCTTTCAGTTGGGCGAGAAAGTTGAGGGCTTGGTTGGCGATGCAGAGGTCACAGGCGATACGCTTGCCGTCCTCGTCGTAGGAAACGTTGGCGATGCCGCCGATGTTGAGGCAGATTTCATAGTCGCTGAAAAGGAGCTTGTCGCCGATAGGCACAAGTGGTGCACCCTGACCGCCTTTGCCGACATCCTCGCTGCGGAAGTCGTTGATGACGGTGAAACCACACGCCTTTGCCAACTCCTGTCCGTCGCCGATTTGCAAGGTGTAATGTTCCTCGGGACGGTGAAAAATGGTATGCCCGTGTGAAGCCACGAAATCGGGCTGGGCATTGTGTGTTTTTGCAAAAGTCATGACTTGTTCGCCTAAGAATTTGCCGTAATCCTTGTCCAAGTGCAGTAAATCTTCAGGCCGTTTGTGGAAGGCTTCGGAGAGTTGGGTTTTCCAGAAATCGGGATAGGGTAGGGTCTCGGCGGCAAGGATTTGGAAATCATAATGTTCGCCTTCTTCAATAAACTTGACGAGGGCGAGGTCCAAACCGTCTAACGAGCTGCCCGACATCAGGCCGATAGCTGTGTAGGTTCTCATAACAAAGGCAATACTTTTTCTAATTGTACGCTGTGAGAGCCCTTGATGAGTATGGTTTTCCCGTTGATTTGTCGGCTTTCAAGGTGTTGGCATAAGTTCTCTACTTTATTGAAAGTCAACCAATCGGGATTGTCGTTATAGGCGCAGAAATTCTGTCCAACCAAAAAAGCGGCTCTGAAGCCGAGTTCCTTCATCAAACCGAGAATATTGCGATGTTCCTCCTCGGAGGCTGATCCCAACTCTCTCATGTCGCCTAATATTAATAGGTGTTGCTCGCCACAGATGTTGGCAAAGTTGATTATGGCGGCGCGCATGGAAGTTGGATTGGCGTTGTAAGCATCCATGATGATATGATTGTGTGCCGTGTCAATAACCTGAGAGCGGCTGTTGGTAGGTGTGTAGGCTTCCAAAGCCTCCACAATCTTGTCGTCCTCGACCTTGAAATAATGTCCCACGCCGATGGCGGCGGCCACATTCTCGAAGTTGTAGCTGCCCACCAAATGGGTTTGTATGAGATGCTTTTCCCATCCAACGCTCAAATATGGATTGCAAGCCGCAGGGGCTACGGGCGTGTCGGCGGCGCAATGGCGGCCATAGCTGATGCGCGTTTGTCCCTCAGATTGTTCCCAAAGCATTGGATTGCCCTGATTGACGAAGACAGCCTTGCCGTGCGCTTTGATATGTTGATAAAGTTCCGTCTTGGTCTTGATGACGCCTTCTAAGCTGCCAAAACCTTCCAAATGTGCCTTGCCGATATTGGTGATGAGGCCATAATCGGGGTTGGCAATCTTGCAAAGGAAGTCTATTTCTCCTGGATGGCTGGCTCCCATTTCCACTACTGCGATTTCGGTTTCGGGCTTGATGCTCAGTAGGGTGAGTGGCATGCCGATGTGGTTGTTCAAGTTGCCCTGGGTGTGGATGAGGTTGTATTTTTTGGCCAATACCGCCGAAACGAGTTCTTTGGTGGTCGTTTTGCCATTGGTTCCCGTGATGGATAGCACAATGGCATTACAATGCTGACGATGGTATCGGGCTAAGCCTTGCAAAGTTTTCAGCGCATCGTCGACGATGAGGATACGCTCATGTTTGGGCAGGTCTTTGCGGTCGGCGACGACGAGGGATGCCACACCGTCTTCGGCCACTTTCAGGGCAAAGTCGTTGGCGTCAAAGTTCTCGCCCTTTAAGGCAAAGAAAACAGCATCTTTCTCGATTTTTCGGCTGTCGGTGGAGACTTTGTAGGCTTTGATAAAGTGTTGGTAAATTGTTTCGATTGGATTCATGGCCTTGTCTTTAATCAAAGAAGCCGCCTGAACGGGTCAAACGGCTTCTCAAAAGTATCATGAAAAAGTATAACTTACTTGGCGAAGGAACTGCCCACTTTGTTCATCGCGCAACGGAAGCCGATGGTTGAAGCGGACTGGTTCTGGTTGAGGTAGCGACGGGTGCCAGGGCTAAGGTAGTAAGGACCATCGGCCCATGAGCCGCCTTTATACACTCTCGATTCATCGCTGATGAGTGTGGTACCTGGGGTTTCATTCGTAGCTGACTCATACATTTCTTTAGTATAAATGCTCATGTCCTCAGGACTGTCGGCCCAACGGTTGCGGATGGACGACATATAGTCACCATCGTCGTAGTTGGAGTTGAAGCTCGTGCGGTAGTTCTGACGGCGTGCAGCCTCTTCAGCTGAGATGGGCTCTCTGCGGATGCGACCCAAAGAGTCTTTCTGGAGAAGGAAGCCTTCGTCGTCAACAGCTTTCTTGGTGAATACGTTACCACGGAAGGGACTGTAGTCGGCCACATCTTCAAAAGACAAAGGACGATAGACATCTTGGCACCATTCGGCAACGTTGCCAGCCATATTGTAGAGACCGTAGTCGTTTGGCCAATAGGAACCGACAGGGGCGGGCAGAGCTGCACCATCGTTCAAGTGACCTGCAACACCCATGTAGTCGCCAGGACCTTTCTTGAAGTTGGCCATGAAGCTGCCGTAGTAACGTTTGTTGTCGGTGCGCAAACCGTCGCCGCTCCAAGGATAGACCTTGCGCTCAGCAACGATTTCGTCGCTGGTGTTTCCAATCAGGCCAACAGCGGCATATTCCCATTCGGCTTCCGTGGGCAGACGGTAGGAGGGCAGCATAATGCCGTCGTCCATGCGGACGTTGCGCACACCATCGCCGCCTTTGGAGAGGTCTTTCTTTCCGTTCTTCACCTTACCCGTGTATTGTCCGGCAAGATAAGCGTCGGTGTTGAAGTTCTCTTCGTCCTGTTGCGTGGGATCCCAATCGAGGATGCCGGCTTGGATAAGCATCAATTCGTTGACGCGGTCAGTACGCCAAGCGCAGTAGTCGTTGGCCTGCACCCAAGTCACACCAACCACGGGATAGTCATTGTACGACGGATGGCGGAAATAAATCTCCACCATAGGCTCGTTGTACGACAAACGGTCGCGCCACACCAATGTGTCGGGAGCGGCATTGCGTACCACTTGGGGATAATTCTGGCCATACACGCGGTTCAGCCAATAGATGTACTCGCGATAGTCGACATTGCTCACCTCGGTGCGGTCGATGAGGAAAGAAGGCACCGTCACTTTGCGGGGCGAATTGTCCCACGAATAAGTGATGTTGTCGGTGGTGGCACCCATCACGAAAGTACCGCCTTCGATGGCGATAAGTCCGGGACCGATTTGCTGGTCGTTGATTTCTGCTACCTCAAAGCCACCATTGTTGGCGTCATTGTATGCCCAACCTGTTGTGCGTGAGGCTTTTTTGGAGCATGATGTGGTCAAAAGTCCTGCCAAAACGATAATGGCGAAAAGCTTGAATCCTTTATTCATTGTTGGTCAAATTTTTATCTATAAACTTTGCTTTCTGCGTTTTATTGTTTGCAAATTGAATTTTTTTCTCCTTCCTACAAAAAAGTGTGCAATTTTACGGACTTTTTTTGAAATAACAGCTGTTTTTTGAAAAAAAATCTTTTTCTGGCAAAATCTTCCTTCTGTAAAATAAAAAAGTCGTATTTTCGTTTTCTTAAACACAAATGTGGGCAATGTATTTGCTTTATTTTTTAATATATTGATATTCAGAATAATAAAACATGCAACGTATGCGAAACATTCGCTTTTGTCTTTTTTTTCTCTTTGGTTTGGTCGTGATGCCGATGGCACTGAATGCCCAAATGAAGCAGGTCGTTCCAGTGGAATTGCAGTGGAATGGCGTGGAAGAATCTCAGTTTGGGAATGACACCATATTTTATATAGCCCTCGAAAATGGCTATTATAACGGGATTATGCCTACCTTCAATCAAGCATTGCCGATTTATGATGACGCAGTGAAAGTGGCTGTGGAATTGAAGGATGTGAAGACTGCACCTTTGACTGCAGAGGAATTGGAAATCGCCAAAGAATTTTCTTATCTTTCTGATTTTGAGTTGGAAGCAATCCCGTTGCGTTCACGCGACGAAGCCCTGCTCTCCATACGCATCGTGCCGTTCCGTCAAAATGGAAATGGCTACGAAAAGCTTGTTTCGGCCAATTTAATGCTGACCTTGACGCCTGATTTCTCAAAAGTGCAATCTTCCCCGACGTATGCTTCGACTTCAGCCATGTCTTGGGGCAACTGGTACAAGATTGGCCTGCCTGAATCGGGCATTTACAAGTTGACTTATGACGATCTCGTCGATTTGGGAATCAATGTCGCAAGTATTGACCCACGCCAAATCCGCATGTATCACAATGGTGGCGGTGTGCTTCCAGAGTTGAATGCTGAGTCGCGTTACGATGACTTGGTGGAAATCCCGATTTACGTGGCGGGCGAAAGCGATGGTTCATTCGACAGGAACGACTACATCTTGTTTTACGGTCGTGGTCCGGTGACATGGAGCTTTAATTCGGAACGCGGTGTATTTGAGCACAACCAGAATCCTTTTGAAGATTATAGCTATGCCTTCGTCGTTACGGGTCAGGGCAATGGAAAACGTATTGCTGAATCCGTGCCAATCACCGCATCGGTTAATGAGACTGTTTCGCAATTCATTGATTACCAAGTGCACGAGGTGGATAAATTCAATTTGAATAAGACTGGCCGCACGTACTATGGCGACAAATTGGAAGGCAATGCCTCGCTGAACCTTTCTTTTGATTTTCCCAATGCGGTTACTTCGCGTTATGCCCAGATTCATTCGGAGTTGGCAGGCCGCAATTTCAAGCCGGCAAGTTTCACTATTCTTGTCGACGGTGTTACAAAGGATACCTACTCGGTTCCCACGGTCAGTAGCAGTGCGCAAGAATTGACCCATGCCAGGGTGGTGGGCGGTTGGGTGACAGCCTATCCCACAGGCAACAGCATTGCACTCACGTTGCGCCATAATTCCACCTCAACGACGACCTCTGACGGCTATGTCGACTACATCAGCGTCAATGCCTGGCGCGACCTCAAGTTTATCGGGCAGCAGATGCGTTTCTGTAATCCTGAAGCCTCTTTAATTAATAAGGTGTACGAATATCGTTTGAGCAATGCCAACCAGCAGGTGCAGGTTTGGAACGTGACCAACCCTGTCGAGCCTAAAATCGTCAAAGGTCAGTTAAGTGGTAATGTGTTCTCTTTCAAGGTAATGGGTAATCAGCTGAATGAGTTTTATGCTTTCAACGGCAGCTCGTATAGCACTGCTAAGATGATTGGCCAAGTTGAGAACCAGAACCTGCATGGCTTGCGCGATGTGGATTTCCTCATTGTCACCTATCCTGACTTTATGGAAGCTGCCGAAAGGCTCAAGGCATTGCACAACAGAATCGACCCTGAACTGAATATCAGCGTCACTACGCCGGAGAAGATTTACAACGAGTTCAGCTGTGGCGCAAAGGACATCAGTGCCATCCGCGACTTCTGCCGAATGCTGTATCTCGACAGCTCCATTGGCCATCGTATCAAGTATTTGCTGTTGTTGGGCGATTGCTCCTACGATTATAAGAACCGCAGCGGCATCGTCGACTTTGTGCCTTCATACGAAACTGTGGCATCATTGGCAATGGATGAGACTTTTGTGACCGACGACTTTTTCGGCTGCATGGACGAAAACGAGGGTTCCATCTATCGCTCGTTGGCCGACATTGGCATTGGGCGTTTCACTGTTTCCACTTTGGAGCAGGCCAACCAGATGGTCGACAAGGTGGAGCGTTACGTGACGAAAGACGCCTCCACAATGGGTGCCTGGCGCAATGTGGTGACGTTTTTCACTGATGATGAGTCGGGCTTTGTCAAGAATGCAGAAAAAATGGCCAATATGCTCCCTTCCGTCGGTGGCGAAGGATTAGTGGTTGACAAGATTTATTTGGATGCCTATCAGCAAATCAGTTCACCGGGAGGTGAGATCTGTCCCGAGGTGAATGCCGCCGTCAACAGCCGAATGGAGAAAGGCACACTTGTGCTTAACTACACGGGCCACGGCGGTGAGGTGCAGCTGGCCGAGGAGAAAATCCTTCAGCGCAAGGATGTCGACTCGTGGCGCAATGCCCCTATGTATCCTCTGATGATTACGGGTACATGCGAATATAGCCGCTTCGACGACCACGAGCGCACTTCGTTGGGCGAATATGCTTTCCTAAACCAATATGGCGGCATGGTGGCCATGTTCACCACATCGAGGGTGACATACGGCGGCGACAATCTTAATTTCAACATTGGAGTCTACAACAATTTGTTCCGCATCGTTGGTGGCGAGAATTATCGGCTTGGAGACGTCTACCGTATGGCTAAAACCCTCGGCTCTAAGGAGGAGAAACGTTATGTTTTCTTTGGCGACCCTGCGCTGCGACTCGCTTATCCCACTTGGTCGGTGGAGACGACGGCCATTAATGGACAGCCTCACATAATGGTGTTTGATTCAATTCAAATCAACGACTCCATTTGGGAGGTGCATCCCGTTTATCGCGACACCTTGCGCGCTTTGCAACCTGTTGAGATTCAGGGTGTAGTTAAAGATGTGACTGGCAATGTGGCTACTAATTTCAATGGTATGGTGCAGGTGACGGTCTACGACAAGGAAGCCGAACTGTCGACATTGGGCACAGCTACCGACCCTATTGAGTTTAAACTGCGCAATAGCGTGATTTTCAATGGAAAAACCAATGTAAAGGATGGACGGTTTACCATCAACTTCATCGTGCCTCGCGATATTGCCTACCGTTTTGGTCAGGGCTTGATTAATTACTATGCTACTGATTATGAGATAGATGCCAATGGAAACGACGACAACTTCATCATCGGGGGCTTCTATGACGATGCCTTTGTCGACAACGAGCCTCCTGCAATCCAGCTGTTTATCGATGATACGCTTTTTGTGAGCGGCGGCCTGACGGGTGAGAATCCCAAACTGTTGGCTTATGTGGAAGACGAAAGCGGCATCAATACCACTGGTGCGGGCATCGGGCACGACATTACGGCTACGCTGAGCGGCCCTTCAAGAAACAGCTATTGCCTCAATGATTATTTCGTTTCGGAAATCAACAATCCGGGCAAGGGGCAGATTGCCTTTAAGATGCAAGACCTTCCCGACGGTGACTATACGCTGACCCTGAAGGTGTGGGACATCTACAACAATTCAAACACCGCCACAATCAATTTCACGGTGGTGCACAGCGACGGCATGAAGGCGGAAAACCCCGCCAACTGGCCCAACCCCGTGACCGATGAGACGTGTTTCACCTTCGACCACAACCAAGTTGGCAACAACCTGAAAGTTGACATCTATATCTATGACATCATTGGCCGTTGGGTGACCACGCTCTCCGAGACCGTTGCCGGCACTTCAACTCGCATTGCGCCGATACGCTGGAACGGTAGGGGAGCCCATGGCGAAACCTTGCGCAATGGCATCTATGTCTACCGCATCGTGGCCACCAACGACAAGGGCGAGACCACCTTGATGGTTTCAAAATTAGTATTAAGTAAATGATTTTCAGTATGAAACAACGTAAATTGACGATATTGTCCCTCTTCGTCTTGTTGCTGTCGGCTCAGTTCGGTTTGGCACAGGACAATGCCTATCATTCTGTTTTGCAAGAAGGCACTTGGTTCAAGCTTTCTGTGGCGCAGGAAGGGGTCTACAAATTGGATTATGCCACTTTGCAAAGCATGGGAATTGATATGAATGCTTTGAACCCCAATCAGATACGCATTTTTGGCAACCCTTCAGGACCTTTGCCTGAAAAGAATGGCGAATCGCGTCCCGACGACCTTACGGAGATGGCACTCTATGTTAGCGGTGCCGAAGACAGAACTTTTGATGAAGGTGACTTTGTGCTTTTCTACGGTCAGGAGCCGACGCGTTGGAAACTCAGCGGGGACAAATACGAACGCAATCGAAACTATTACAGTGATACCACCTATTATTACTTGTGCCCCGACAGTGGCATCGAAGGGCTGAGAGTGGAGGAGAAGCCTTCGCTTGACCTTGAGGATGTCACTACTATCGTTACGGAATTTCCTGATTTCCAATGGCATGAGGAAGAACTGATGTCGCCTTTCAACATTGGACGCAACTGGTTTGGCGAAATGCTGACCGCGCAAGACCCTGAATTGCAATTGGATTTCATTTTCCCCAACTTGGCGACTGACAAAGTGCTGAGTTTCAATGCTTCGGTGTTGGGACGCAACAAGTCGGGCATGATGCATTATAGCTTGCAGATTAACAATAATTTATTGGTGAATAATGGCACCATAGCCAAACCTGGCGAAAACTATTATGGAGTGTTGGCCAACTCAAACGGGCAGTTTTTCCTTGAGGGCGACACGGCTCGGCTCACGTTGAGTATCAATCCAGAGGAGACCAAGGCCACGCTCTATCTTGATTATGTCGAGATTTACGCTTGGCGGCATCTGATAAGGGTAGGCGACAGGTTCTTGTTCCGCTTGAAACCCAATCAGTTGGGCCATGATAAGAGCGCCATTTGGATTCAGAATGTTGAAAGTCGGCATTGGCTGTGGGATGTGAGCAATCCCTTGTCTCCTGAGTTGCAGTTGGGGCGCTTGACTTCCGACAATTTCGTGTTTGCCATTGGCGGGAAAGCCGAGAAGCGTTATGTCATGTTCGACCCAGCGGAAACTTTGCCCATTGAGTCGTGGACGGCTGTGCCCAATCAGGATTTGCACAGCATCACGGATGCAGATATGCTCATCATCACCGATCGTCGACTTTGGGAACAGGCGCAAGAGTTGGCCGATTTTCATGCTGAGAACGATGGGCTGCTGAGCGAGGTGGTGGATGTGAAGGAGATTTACAATGAGTTTTCGACGGGCATTCCCGATCCGACGGGCATCCGCGACTTCATCCGCATGGTGTATCACCGCAGCGCAGGCAACTTGAAATATGTGACGCTGTTCGGTCGCGCCTCATTTGATTATCGTGACCTGAAAGGCTATGGACTCAACCTTGTGCCTTGCTATGAGCAGAAGGAGAAACCCAACCACGAAATCAGCTTCTGCACCGACGATTTCTTTGGCTTGATGGACGATGGCGAGGGTGAAGGCAGCACAGGACATGTGGATTTGGGCGTAGGTAGAATTCCTGCCTCAACGCCTGAAGAGGCTGAGAGTATTCTGTTGAAAATCAAGCATTACGCCAACCTTTCTTCCAATCATGGCGAATGGAAGGCCAACCATCTGTTTGTCTCCGATAACGATGCCAGCGACTATGTCAAGAACAACGAGGATTATGAGTACATTATGGACACGACGGAGCCGGCGATGAATGTCAACAAGATATATTGCGGTGCCTATCAAAGGGTGAGCACTTCGTTGGGTTACCGTTATCCGCAGGTCACCTCTGATTTGCTCCAAACCATTGACGCAGGTCTTTTGACGTTCACCTATACGGGTCATGGCGGCGTGTCGGCTTTGGCGGAAGAGCGCATTTTCGGCACGGCTGAAATTGCTTCTTTGACTAACTTTGAGCGTATGCCTTTCGTGTTTACCGCCACTTGTGAGTTCTCGAAATATGACAACCCGACACTCCGCTCGGCTGGCGAACAGCTTTTCATGCTGCCCAATGGTGGTGCCATCGCCATGCTGACCACTTGTCGCCCGACTTTTGGCATCTATAACGTGAGAATCGGTAAATGTCTGACTGCCGTGCTCTATCAGCGTGATGCTGAAGGCAAGCCTTTGCGCTTGGGCGATATTGTTAGGATGGCCAAAGCCAACAACCTCAATTTCTCAAATAATTCCTCCCTGCCAACGGCATTGAGCCTAAACATCAGCCACGTGCTGTTTGGCGACCCAGCACTGAGGCTTTCTGTCCCCGAAGAAAATGTGAAGACCTTGAAAATCAATGGAAAGAATGTGGAATTTGAAGAGGTTTCGCTTCATGCCATGAGCATGGTCAATGTGGAAGGCGAGATTAGGAATTACCAAGGCCAGCTCGATTCGCAGTTCAATGGCGAGATGTGGGTGCGTTTGTTCGACAAGAAGACTGTCATGCAGGTGGCATACGATGACAATAAGGAGGGCTCGGGCACAAAGACGGTGAAGTACCATAAAGACATTATTTATAGAGGAAAGGTTACGGTGCGGGATGGGCGTTTCACTTTGTCGTTCCAAGTTCCAAAAGACATCAACCTCGACAACGGCGAACCGCGTTTCAGCTACTATGCCTACGACTCCATCCGAGGCATAGATGCAATGGGCTATTTCGACGACCTGACCTTGGGCGGCATCGATCCTGCGATGGTGGTCGACAACGAAGGCCCGTCCATCAAGTTTTATTGGAACGATCCCTCGTTTGCCAATGGCGATGTGGTGGAGTCGAATGGCACACTCTATGCCGACCTCTACGACGCACAAGGCATTTATCATTACGATTTCAGCATCGGGCGCAACATCATGCTTGGCAGCAATGCGGCTGAATATAATAATAAGGTGCTCAACGACTGCTATGAGCCGATTGTCGACGATTTTCGTCGTGGTCGTGTGGTGCTACCTGTCAGCGACTTGGCTCCTGGCACCTATAGCTTCAATTTGAAAGTTTGGGACACACAAGACAATGCTTCCGAGGCAAGTTTGTGGCTTGTGGTGGGTGAGGACGAAGACGTCTTCCTCGCACAGGTTCGCAACTTCCCCAATCCTTTCTCGGAAGAGACTTGGTTCACCTTGGCGCACGGTGGCGAGGACGGCGACTTCGACCTGACCATTGAGATTTTTGACTTGATGGGGCGTCAGGTCGACCGTATTACAAAGCGCGTCAACTCTACGGGCGGAGTCATTGAGCCTGTGCGTTGGGACGGCCACGACAAAGGCGGGCAACGCTTGGGCAGCGGCTTATACACTTATCGCCTCACCTTGACAGACGACAGCGGTTTTTCGCGCTCGGTGAGCCAGCGAGTTGTGCTTTGCCGATGAGCAATGAGAAATTTTTTTCAACATTATGCAATAAGCAAAATGAAATAGCGTTATTTTTGCACGTTAATACAATCACAAATAAATAGGATATGAAAATCAGAAGACTCCTTCTTGCCGCCTTTGTCTTGATTGCGGCATCATCGTTTGGCCAGAAAGCGTATCAGCCTCGTGTAATCACCACGGCAACCCCATTCCTTTCCATCAACCCCGATTCGCGTGGAGGTGCTATGGGCGACTGCGGTGTGGCCACTTCACCAGACGTGTATTCGATGCATTACAACCCCGCCAAGTATGTATTCCTTCAGGACAAGTTGAACGTGGGCGTAGGCTACAGCCCGTGGCTCCAAGCCTTGGTGAAGGATATGGGCTTGTTCTACGTGGCAGGTTCCTATAAGATTAACGAGCGCTCGGCAGTGGCAGCCACCATGCGTTATTTCAGCCCGGGTATGATTGTGTTTAGGGACGAGCATAACACGAAGATTGGTGAATACAACCCGAATGAGTGGGCCTTCGATGCCACATACTCGCGTATGTTGGGTGATTATCTTTCGGGTGCCGTCGCGGGTCGTTTCGTCTACTCCGACCTTACCCAAGGTGTTGGCGACTACAGCAAGCCGGGTATTTCGGTTGCCGCTGACGTGGCGGTCTACTACAAACGCCCTGTCGAGTGGTTCAGTAGCGTGGATGCCGACTTCGCTTGGGGTGCAGCCATCACCAATATTGGTAGTAAGATGGCTTACAACTCCTCGTCCGACAAGAAAGACTTCATCCCGACCACGCTCCGCTTGGGTGCAGGCCTCGGTATCGACATCGACGAATACAACTCATTGGCTTTCACCGCCGACTTCAGCAAGCTGTTAGTGCCTACGCCACCTGTCAGAGACCAACAGACGGGCGAAATCCTCTACGGTATGGATAACGACGTGGCTGTGGTTACGGGTATGCTTCATTCGTTCTACGATGCCCCTGGCTTTGCGTATAATACCATCACGAATGAGTATGACAACATTGGCAAGTTCTACGAAGAGCTTTGCGAAGTGAACATTGGTGTCGGTATAGAGTATTGGTACAATAATATCTTTGCAGTACGTGCTGGTTATTTCAACGAGACTGCGTTGAAGGGTAACCGTAAGTATGTCACCGCTGGTGCCGCCTTGCATTACAACGTGTTCGGCCTTGATGTTTCCTATCTCATCCCTGTTTCGGGTACGGTGGGCGCCAACCCCTTGGAGAACACGCTGCGCTTCAACCTGAGCTACAGCTTCGGTGGAAAGAAAAAGAGTGAGTCGTAAGACATTGTTTGAAATATTACTCATGAAAAAGCGGCTTTCGGGTCGCTTTTTTGTGTTTATCTGTCTTGGAATTAGCTTATTATTGTATTTTTCCAAATGTCATTAAGCTATAAAAAACAAAAAAAGTTGCATTGTATTTTGTTTTTTTATCTAATTTTGGGGCAAATAACAAACTTGTCGATACATAATATTATAGAACTAAAATTTATACATTATGAAAAAGACCATTACTTTCCTGCTCTTGGCATTATTCAGCATTTGCGGATATGCCCAGACCATCGACCCCGTCTTGATTCAAGAGATGAGGCAACGGACTGATGACGAGAAGATTAAGGTAGTCGTTATCATGAAGTCGCAGTACGACAGGCAACAACTTGGCCGCCGCGCCGCGCATTATGTCACGCGAGCCGAAAGGCGCGAGTTCGTGGTTCACGAACTGAAACAGTTTGCCGAGGCTACACAGTACGATCTGAGGAACACACTCGCCGAAATGGAGAGTCAAGACATGACAACTGCCCCCAAGATTATCTGGATGGCCAATGCCATGTATTTCTCAGCAACCAAGCAGGCCATCAACGACTTGGCTATGCGTAGGGATGTAGCCCTCATCGGTTTGGATGAAGAAAAACATGTCTTGTTTGACGAAGAATCCAGGCCTGCCAGCAACACCCGTGAAATCACCTCCAACGTCACCCAAGTGAACGCCGACCAAGTTTGGAACTTGGGCTACACAGGCCAAGGCGTTGTGGTGGCCGTCATCGACTCGGGCGTGAACTACAACCACTTGGACCTCGCCGACCACCTTTGGGACGGCGGTGCGGAATACCCTCACCACGGGTACGATTTCTACAACAACGACAACGACCCCATGGATGACAACAGCCACGGCACGCATTGCGCCGGAACGGTGTGCGGCGATGGCACGGCTGGCTCGCAAACCGGTATGGCTCCCGATGCCACGTTGATGTGCATTAAGGTATTGAGTTCGGGCGGTAATGGTTCGGCAGCCACCACTTGCTACGCCATGCAATGGGCTGCGGAACAGGGTGCCGACCTGTTCAGCATGTCGTTGGGCTGGGCCAATTCAACTATCGCTGAACGTACTCTTTTCCGCAACACCTGTGCCGCACTTTTGGATGCTGGCGTGGTGGGTGCCATTGCCGCCGGCAACGAAGGCGACATGCAGGGTTCGTATCCCATCCCCAACAATGTGCGTGCGCCTGGCAGTTGCCCTCCGCCTTACATGGATCCCATTCAGGCCAATAATGCGGGCGATTTGTCGTGCGCGATATGCGTGGGTGCCGTCAATGCCAACGACAATGCGGCTAACTTCACTTCACGCGGTCCTGTTACATGGTCGAACACCGAATTTGCCGACTATCCTTACACTTCTGGCAGCACAACTGATTTTGGCCTTATTCGCCCCGATGTGTGCGCTCCGGGTGTTGATATTAAATCTGCGAATTACTCAAGCAACACGGGTTATTCGATAAAGAGCGGTACCTCGATGGCTACGCCTTGCACGGCAGGCTGCATCTCTCTTTTGTTGAGCAAGAACATCAACGCCACACCAGAGGAAATTTGCCAAGTGCTTGAAGAAACGGCAGTGCCTTTGGCAACGGGCAAGAGCAACACCTACGGTTATGGCCGCATTGATGTATTGGCAGCCATCAATGCCATGTATTCTGGCCCGCTGACGTTGAACTCTTTCACCGTCAATGACAGTCAGGGCAACAACGACGGCAAACTCAATGCAGGCGAATCAGTCACTTTGAGCCTCACTTTGACGAATGAATCCGAGCTTGCCCTCAACGGTGCCACGATGACGCTGACAAGTGAATCGGAATATGTGAACATTACGGACGGTTCGGAGTCGTTGCCGAGTTTTAATGTTGGCCAAACGAGAACTATAAACAACATGTTTGCCTTCACCTTGAGCAACAATGCTCCTGCGAAGAGAAACGTCCAATTCACTGGTGAAATTTTTGCCGGCGGCGAGTCGTTGGGAACCATTAGAATCAGCGTGATGGTGTATGGACACATTCTGAGATTCACCGAAGTCACCGTATTGAACGACAACAACGGCAATGGCTCTCTTGAGCCTGGCGAAACCGCCAATTTGCATGTCACCATCTCCAATGCCGGCAACGACCCAGCAACATCGGTTGTGGGTGCCTTGTCGACCACATACCCTTACCTTACCATTAATAACAACAACAAGTCATTCGGCAGTATCGATGTTGATGGGCAAGCCTCGGCCAACTATAGTGTCACCCTTTCTAATAGTGCGCCTCAAAGTTACACCATCAACTTCGGCCTCGACCTTGTGGATGCCGCCCAAAAGCACACCGTTGTGGATTTCGAGTTGTGGAGGAAAGCCATCACGCTCACATCCAACCCTGCGGGAGCAGGCACATTGAGTGGAGGAGGCTATTACGGACAGGGACAATCCTGCACCATCACTGCCACGCCCAACAATGGCTATGCCTTCGTCAGTTGGACTTTGAATGGCACAGTGGTGTCGTATCTGCCATCCTACACCTTCGAGGTTACTGATGAGGCCAATTATGTGGCGAATTTCCAAGCCTTTAACAACAGCATTTTCGTTGGCAACCCAACGGGTACCATTACCTATCTTCCAAGTCATTCTTTTTATCGTTATACGCTTTCACAGCAAATCTTCACCGCTCAGGAAATGAACTCCGGGGCTTGCCAGATTACGAGCGTTTCCTTCTTTAATACTTCAAATTCTTCCTATTCCCGCACCATGACGATTTACATGGTCAACACTTCCAAGTCTACGTTTGACAACAATTATGACTGGATTACTGTATCGGAAACAGATCAAGTGTTCAGTGGTAGTGTGACAAGGAGTGCTCGCAGTTGGACAACCATCTATTTCAACACACCATTCAGTTATGATGGCCATTCCAATGTTGCCCTTATAGTTGATGACAATACCGGAAGTTATAGTTCCAGCTATTACAATAGGGTATTTGCTACCGACAGCAACCAATCCATTTACATTTATAGCGATGGCACAAACTATGATCCATATAGTCCTTCCAACTATTCCGGATCGCTTCCGATGGTGAAGAACGATGTCGTATTCGGCAAGGCAACTTATGGTAATATCGTATCTGTTACAGCCAATCCGACAAATGGCGGCACGGTGACGGGAGGAGGCAACTGTTATTACGGCCAGCCCATCATCCTCACGGCCACGCCTAACAATGGCTATGTGTTCAGCAATTGGACAAAAAACGGCGAAGTGGTGTCATACTTATCCACTTACAACTTCAATGTAACCGAGTCGGCTACTTATGTGGCGAATTTCGAGCAAGTTGACGGTATTGCCATCGGCGATGCGACCTACACCAATTCCACTCTGCCGACCTATTACTACAATTCCTTGACAGAGCAGATTTACACGGCAGCGGAAATGGGTGGTGAGTCTACCGACATCTCAAGCGTGTCGTTCTTCAACACAACAGGGTATTCAAGAACCCGCAACCTGTCCGTCTACATGGCCCATACCAATAAGACATCATTTGAGAGTAATACCGATTGGATTGCCGTTACGGAAAACGATTTGATGTTTAGCGGCAATGTCACCTTTAACGCCAATGGCTGGACGAGCATCTATTTCGGGAACTTGTTCGAATACAACGGTACGTCCAATGTCGTTTTAGTTGTGGAAGATCACTCGAACAGTTACAATACCTATACGAGTTTCCGCACTTTCGATGCAACTGGAAACCAAGCCCTTCGCATCTATGATTATAACTACGGCGTAACCTATGACCCGACCGACCCATCCGCCTACACAGGCACGCTTTTGTCGGTGAAGAACCAAGTCGTCTTCGGCATTCCGAATCCTATTTATACGGTTTCTGCCACAGTCAATCCCGCAGGGAGTGGCACGGTGAGTGGAGGTGAAGGGTTGTATTATCTCGGCCAATCCTGCACCCTTACCGCCACGGCCAACTCGGGTTATGGATTCTACTATTGGAAGGAAAACGGCACTATAAAGTCATACGACCCTGTTTATACATTCCCTGTCACGGGCAACATGAACTTGGAGGCTTGCTTTGGAGAACCATTCACCATTACCGTTTCGGCCAATCCCACAAACGGCGGCACGGTGAGCGGAGGTGGCGAGTTTGGCTACAACCAGCAATGCACCCTTACTGCCACACCTAACGAAGGTTACTTGTTTGCAAAATGGACAAAGAACGGTAGTGTGGTTTCGTGCATGCCCACCTATACTTTCTCGGTTACAGCGGACGGCGAATATGTGGCTCAGTTTACTGAAATAGACGGCATAGCCATTGGCGAACCGACCAACTCTAGTAATTACCTCCCGACCAATAATTACTATTCCTTGACAGAACAAATCTACATGGCAGAAGAGATGGGCAATGTGTCTAACGACATTTCCAGCGTGACGTTCTTCAACACAGGTACATCTACGATTACTCGCGAAATGAGCATCTACTTGGTCAACACCGACAAGACCTCATTTGAAAGTACCAATGACTGGATTGCTGTTACAGAAGCGGATCAAGTGTTCAACGGTAGCGTCAGCATGACAGGCCGTAGTTGGGTAACCATCTATTTCAACACGGCATTCAGTTACGACGGGTATTCCAATCTGGCCTTGATTGTGGACGACAACTCGAATACTTATAACTCATACACAAATTGCCGTACCTTCGACACAGATGCGAGTCAAGCCATCCGTATTTCTGGTTCGGGCACAAACTACGACCCGACCAATCCTTCTGTTTATTCAGGCTCGCTCATGACGATGAAGAACCAGGTCGTTTTCGGCATTGCAAATCCTCAATACAATGTGACGGTTTCGGCCAATCCCACCAATGGCGGCACGGTCAGCGGCGGCGGCGGCCCATATTTCTATGGACAACCCATTACTCTTACAGCCGCGGCCAACGAAGGCTATGTGTTCAACAACTGGACGAAGAACGGAACGGTGGTTTCCTATCTTTCAACTGCTCAGGTTTCAGTAACAGAAACCGCCGAATATGTGGCGAATTTCCAACCAATGGACGGCATAATCATCGGCGATGCGACACACACTAATGCGTATCTCCCAATGTATTACTATTATTCGTTGACGGAACAGATTTATACGGCAGAGGAGATGGGCGGTGAGGCTGCTGAAATCTCCAGTGTGTCGTTCTTCAACACTGGTACTTCCAATGTGAGTCGCAATTTGAAGATTTACATGTTGAACACCAACAAGACCTCTTTTGCGAACACTTCCGATTGGATTCCCGTGACAGATGCGAATTTGGTGTTCGATGGCAATGTGACCATGACCAACCGTAGTTGGGTTACCATCTATTTCAACACGACATTCACTTATGACGGCGTGTCGAATGTCGCTTTGATTGTGGACGACAACTCGAACAACTATAACACGTCTACGAAGTGCCGCACATTTGGTGCTGACGGAAATCAGACGCTTCGCATTTACGGTTCGGGGACGAACTATGACCCGACTGATCCATCAAGCTACACGGGAACCCTAATGACTGAAAAGAACCAGATTATCCTTGGTATGCCGACCTACAATTACACTGTGACCGTGTCGGCTAATCCAACCAACGGAGGCGAGGTGAGTGTCGACGGTGGACCGTATTATTATGGCCAAGCATGTACTGTGACGGCAGAGGCCAATTCAGGTTATTGCTTCTACTATTGGACGGAGAATGGAACAGTTGTATCAAATAATGCCAGTTATACCTTTGCAGTGACAGGTGACAGGGACCTTGTGGCTCATTTTGGTGAGCCGTTGACGGTTACCGTTTCAGTCAGTCCCGAAGGGGGCGGAAGCGCGAGTGGCGGCGGTGTGTACGGCTATGGAGAGGCTGTGACACTCATTGCCACTGCCAACCCGGGTTATGTGTTCAACAAGTGGACAAAGAATGGTTCGGTGGTGTCGTACCTTTCCACCTATGTGGTGAACGTGACGGAGAGTGCCGAGTATGTCGCGAACTTCGATGAGCTTGATGGTATATTGGTAGGCGAGGCGACCGGCACAAACAGTTACTTGCCAAGCTATTCCTATTATTGTTACACGCTATCGCAGCAGATTTATACTGCTGACGAGATAGGCATGAATGCTGGGGCGATTTCCAGCGTGTCATTCTTCAACACTGGAACTACGAGGAATCGTAACTATGCGATATACATGGTTAATACTTCCAAGATGTCATTTGAGAGTGCCACGGACTGGATAACCGTGGAGGAAGCCGACCGTGTGTTCAACGGTAGCGTCACCATGGCGAAAGGCGGATGGACAACTATTTCCTTGGACACGCCGTTCAATTATGATGGAGTATCAAACATTGCCTTAATAGTTGATGATAATACGGGAAATTGGATTTCGCCGTACATGTCGTGCCGTGCTTATTCTACGAGCAGCAACCAGTCGCTGTACATCTATAGCGATGGCACGAACTATGACCCGTACAATCCGTCAAGCTATAGCGGTACTCGCCCATTGGTGAAAAACCAGATTATTATAGGAAGTACTTGCAATATCACCGTTTCTGCTGATCCTTCGGAAGGCGGCACGGTGACAGGTGGAGGCACTTATCAGAGTGGCACGATATGCACTTTGTCAGCTACACCTGTTGGCGATTATCATTTCTTCTATTGGACTGAAGACGGTGAAATCGTTTCGGTGGATGAGAATTATTCGTTTGTGGTTGGCTCCAACAGGGATCTGGTGGCGCATTTTGAACAGATTACGAATGTTTGGACACCTGTTTCAGGCAATCAGTACAATATGACCGTAAAGGGGGTCATTATGATTGATGGGGTTGAGCAGCGCTTGACCACGCTCGAAATCGGAGCATTCTGTGGTGAGGAGTGTCGTGCAAGTAACACTGCATTATATTTCCCGCCTACCGATCAATATATAGTTGACTTGACCATTCTCAGTAATTCAATAAGTGGTGAAACTATAACTTTCCGCATTTATGACCATGTTACTCAACAAGAGCTTAGTTTGCAGAGCATGAGTACTGTTGAATTTGTCACTGATGGCAACATAGGTTATCCTGGTAACTGGTATCAGTTTATCTTCAATGGTACTACTGCACAACAAACTAACGAATTGGTTGCAGGCGTGAATTGGTGGTCGACTTATGTGGAGATAACCTTGGACGATCTTAAGGCAGCTCTTGTGAGTGCTTTGCCAGGTACTTCCATCACCATCACTTCACAGGGCGACGGTAGCACTACCTACAATGGCACCAGATGGAGAGGAAATTTGACCACGTTAAATGTGACCCAGATGTACAAGATTAGTGTCGTTGCCGACTGCGAGATTACGTTGACGGGTATGCCCATTAACCCTTCGGAGCATACCATCACTATATTGAATGGCTCCAACTGGATTGCATTCCCTTTCAGTGAAACTATGACGGTTACCAATGCTTTCGCTGGATTTGCCGTCAGTGGCGATATGGTTACGGGTCAGTTCGGCACTTCGACATATAACGGAACTAGGTGGAGGGGAATTATCAGCACTCTTGTGCCAGGACAAGGTTACGTTTATACGTCAAGTGTGCCAAATAATAGGACTTTCACCTACCCAACAAGCAAGTAATGGTCAACTAAACCAGAAATTATGGCTGTCCTCTATACTGGCTTTGTAGAGGAAAAACAGGCTGAATTCCGTGAGAGGAGTTCAGCCTGTTGCCTTAACGAATTAATTATTGCTGTCCGCTAAAAGTTAAAGAGTAGTAGATGACGGGTTCGGAAAGCCAATAAATAGGCGATGAGGAAGGTTTCTTGAGAAAGCAAGCCCCCCTCAGTCAAACAGGGTCGGCTCTGGGGGTGAAGAATCCGTTGTCTTGAGTATCGCCAGCCAGTCCTGTTCCGGCTCTTCGAAGAAGGTGTAGCAGTTGACATAGTACATGAGCATGATCCTGAACATGGTGGCCAGC
>ONKQ01000071.1 GCA_900318465.1 uncultured Bacteroidales bacterium | reverse complement strand
ATGCGGCGCAAAACAAGCGTCCGGCAGGCGTCCCCCTCTTGAGGGGGTGCCCGAAAGGGCGGGGGAGTCATAAGACCCAAAACGAAACACATATTCAACGAACAAACAATTAAACAAATAAACACCATACAACGATGAAAAAATTAGCATTAACAATCGGAATCGTCCTTATGATGGGACTCAGTGTTTCAGCCCAAAGCTTGCTTGGAAGGGAAAGCTACGACGAGAGCTTCATGGACCGTGCTGACGCAACCACTCCGCTCATTCTCCCCGGCTTCGGTGAGACAGACGACCAAGACGCCGCCCCGCTCGGCACCGGCATCGCTGTGTTGTCGGCCCTTGGCGCAGCCTACCTTGTGGGCAAAAAGCGCAAGGAAGCGTAATTGGTAATCCTTCCGTTTGACACGCGACGGCTTGTGACGCTTACATTGTGTAGGCGTTGCTTGCCGTCGCTTTATGTTGTAGGATTGTGGTGCAATTAGAATCCTCAACTTGGTGAATGGAAAATCCTCAACTTGGTGAATGGAAAATCCTCAACTTGGTGAATGGAAAATCCTCAACTTGGTGAATGAAAAACAGAAAATTATTTGTATTTATCAGATTTTTAGTATCTTTGCGGTCGAAATAAAAGTTTGAAAAATGAGTGGATATAGACCCCGAATTTGCGACCAAATTTTGAAGAGGTGTGAAGACACTAAATTCTTTGGCTGGCAAAATCGATACCACTCGGATGCCTGAGCCGAGTTTCAAGATGGTGCTTACTGCTATTGGGCAATATGCTTACCGTCGTCCTGATGGCATCTTTGTGGTGCCTATTGGTTGCCTGAAACTTTGAGATGTGAGAGTTTAGCCTAACGAAATCTGTTGGAATTTCTTTTGACTTCGGGACGCGGGACTTCGGGACTTCGGGACTTCGGGACACGAGACTTCGGGACTTCGGGTGTTTGTTCAACTCGCAGTCCCGCAGTCTCGGAGTCTCGCAGTCTATTACGTAAACTAAATCTTCTCATCTACTTATTGTTCTACCACGCATAAGCCTCAGCAGTCATCCATTTGCCCTGTACTTTCAAAACCCTTTCGATGACGTCGCGGACGGCACCTTTGCCGCCGGGCCTCTCGCTGATGAACTTGCTGATTTCCTTCACTTCAGGCACGGCGTCGGCAGGGCAGGCGGGCAATCCCACGCATTGCATCACGCGGAGGTCGGGGATGTCGTCGCCCATGAAAATGATTTCTTCGGGTTTCAAGCCGTTTTCTTGCATGTATTCGTTGAGTTTCAGCACTTTGTCAGGAATGCCAGTGAATACGTCCGTCACGCCGAGGCTGTTCATGCGTACGATCGTCGAGGGGCAGACCGCACCCGAAATGACAGCAACATGATAGCCGAGTTTGGAGGCCAATTGCAGGGCGTAGCCGTCTTTCACGTTGGTGGCGCGCAAGGGATGCCCTTCGAAGTCGCAAAAGACGGTGCCGTCGGTCATCACGCCGTCAAAGTCGAAAATAAAGGTGGTGATAGGCTTGAAGATTGCGTTGAAATCGTCCATATTATGATGCTTTTGAGGCCCAAAAATAGTGATTTTTTGTCAAATCGGCCTCCATTAAGCAAAAAAGCGTAATTTTGCAGATTAAAATTGACGCGAGATGTCTCGAAGCCCCAAAGTCTCGAAGTCCCGCGTCCCGAAGTCAATAAAATACCCCAAGTCAATAAAATATGAGAGTCAGACATCAAAACGATAATGTAGAAGAGATTGTGGCCGCCACCATTGAGGCCATGGAAGCCGTGAAAGGCAAGGAAATCGTCACCTTGGATTTGCGTGAAATCACCACCGCCGTGACGGATTATTTCGTCATCTGTCATGCCGCATCGAAGACGCAAGTCGATGCCATCGCAGAGCGCGTGGAAGAGTTGGTTTTCGAAAAAACCCATGCCAAACCCTACCATGTGGAAGGCCGTGACAATACGGAATGGATTTTGATAGACTTCGTGGATGTCGTCGTCCATGTGTTCCTCGAATCGGCACGCAACTATTACAAATTGGAGGAGCTTTGGGCCGATGCCGAGCGAATCGTAAGGCAAAACGAAGACTAATTTATTTAAATTCAATTTTTTAGAATGAGCGACAACAAAAACAACATGGGTGACCAGCAACCGAACAACCCCATGCAGCCCAACCGTAATCCCAAAGGAAAAAGACGTTTCAACCTGATGTGGCTTTATGCCATTTTGTTCATCGTGTTGATCGGTTTGCAGTTTTTTGGCAAGGAAAACGCCGTTACCCAAGAGGACATTGACCAAGGAAGACTTGTGGAATTGCTTCAAAGTCAAGAGGTTTCAAAGATTGAGCTAATCAATAAGGAAGATGCCGAGATTTACCTGAATGAGAGAGGCTTGCAGAAAAACTTTCCCGAAGCTCAAACAGTGAATGGCACCACCGTGCGACCCAACTATACTTATAGGATAGGCTCTTTGGACCGTTTTGAAGAGCTGGTGGAAAAGTCGCAAGAGGGCATCGAGAATCCCGTTTATATCAGCAATGTGAGGCGCAACAACTGGATGTCCGACATTTTGTCATGGATTGTGCCGCTGTTGCTTCTCATCGTGTTTTGGATGGTCATCATGCGCTCGATGGGAAGTGGCTTGGGCGGTGGCGCAGGCTCGATTTTCAATATCGGCAAGTCGAGGGCGCAACTTTATGACAAGAATAGCAGTAATGTCAACGTGACCTTTAAGGACGTGGCTGGCTTGGAAGAAGCCAAGGTGGAGATTATGGAAGTCGTTGATTTTCTGAAGAATCCCGAAAAATACACCAAACTCGGCGGTAAAATTCCAAAGGGTGTGCTGCTTGTCGGCCCTCCCGGAACAGGTAAAACCTTGTTGGCCAAGTCGGTGGCAGGTGAGGCCAATGTGCCTTTCTTCAGCCTGTCGGGTTCCGACTTTGTGGAGATGTTTGTGGGCGTGGGCGCCTCGCGTGTCCGTGACTTGTTCAACAATGCCAAGGCCAAGGCTCCGTGCATCATCTTCATCGATGAAATTGATGCCATTGGTCGCGCCCGTGGTAAGAGCGCCTTTACGGGTGGCAACGACGAGCGCGAGAGCACGTTGAACCAACTGCTGACCGAGATGGACGGCTTTGGCACCAATTCGGGTGTCATTGTGCTGGCCGCCACCAACCGCGCCGATATTCTTGACAAGGCGTTGCTCCGTGCAGGTCGTTTCGACCGTCAAATCTATGTGGAACTTCCTGATATTGTGGGTCGTAAGGAAATCTTTGAGGTACACATGCGTGGTCTGAAACTCGCCGCAGATGTGGATAAGGAATTTCTCGCCAAGCAGACCCCGGGCTTCTCAGGTGCCGACATCGCCAATGTTTGCAACGAGGCTGCACTGATGGCTGCCCGTAAAGGCAAGGAAGAGATTGATAAACAAGACTTTCTCGATGCCGTTGACCGCATCATTGGTGGCTTGGAGAAGAAGAATAAGATTATTTCGCTTGAGGAGAAGAAAGTCATCGCATTCCATGAGGCTGGTCATGCCACCACGAGTTGGCTGCTGCAATATGCCCATCCTTTGGTCAAGGTGACCATTGTGCCGCGCGGCAATTCGCTCGGTGCGGCTTGGTATTTGCCCGAGGAGCGTCAAATCACCACAAAGGAGCAGATGTACCACGAGATGATTGCCACTCTTGGTGGTCGTGCCGCCGAGCAGGTCGTTTTTGGCCAGATTTCCACAGGTGCCTTGTCCGACCTCGAAAAGGTGACCAAACAGGCTTTTGCCATGGTGACTTACTACGGCTTGGACGATGAGATTGGCAACCTAAGTTACTATGACTCAACGGGACAGCAGGACTACAGCCTGACCAAGCCTTACAGCGAAAAGACCGCCGAGACCATCGACAAGCAGGTGAGCAAAATCATTGAAAAGGCCTATCAGGAAGCCGTCAGCATTCTCACCGACCATCGTGATGGCCTGTCGCAGTTGGCCAACAAACTCATCGAGGAAGAGGTGATTTTCGGCGAGGACTTGGAACGCATCTTTGGCAAGCGTCCGTGGGGCAACTCCGAGGACGAGAAGTTGAAGAATGCAGCCTTGAAAGAGACTGAGAATCAAGCCCAAAAGCAGCTTGAAACTGAAACTCAAAACGAACCTCAAAACGCATAAGGTATGGCTTGGGTAACGAGAACCGACAACGAAGACATCACCTTCAAGGAGCAGATTCTGGCCAAGGTGCGCAACGCCCTTATCGAGAAGCCGGAGGCCATGTTCAAGGACATCGACCAACGCAGCGAGACGTGGGTTCCTATAAGCGAAGAGGACGGCACCGCGATTACTTTTGCACAGAATTTCAAGGAAATCGGGGGCATTTTCATCTATTTGGAAGACGAGAACGAGTTTGCCGACTGCATCCGCCAGTTAGCTCCCGAAAACGGATGGGAGCCGTTGTGGTGTACCAGCCCAGCTATGCAAGCCCTTTTGACCCGTCACGGTATTGCCTACACTGAAAGCATCGAGCGTGAGCCGAAGCAGAAATTGGTGAGTCTCACCGACTGTGAGTGCCTTGTGGCCCAAACGGGTAGTATCTTGCTGAGTGACAAGCTGTCGCGCACCCGAAAAGCATACGCCTTGCCCGACATCCTCTTGGTATTTGCCACCACCGACCAAATTGCGGGCGGATTGAAGGAGGCCTTCCGTTTCGTCAGGAAACATCATGGCAACAAAATGCCTTCACAGTTGACTTTCGTCACGGGGCCGAGTCGCACGACCGACATTGAGCAGACTTTGGTCATTGGTGCCAATGGTGTTCGACAGGTGGCTGTCTTTTTGGTTGATACAGAGTAAGTAACTGTTCAAAATTAAACTACATGCTTTTTGACGCGGGACACATAACTTCAGGACACGGGGCAAAACAAATTGTCTCGCGTCTTGTGTATTATAGTCTCTCGTCCAATTTGTAAACTAAATATGCTCATCTGCTTAAAATATATGGACAACAATTAAAAAGTAATGACAATGAAAAAACTATTCCTTTTATTGGCTCTGACAGCCTCATTTGTGCTGCAAGCCCAATGGGTCGACGACCCTGTGAACAACACATTTATCGCCAACTCTTCTGACGATGCTGGCGAGGTTTACCTTGCCACCGACGAGGTGTCGGGCGACACCTACGTGCAATGGGCGCAAATGCGTTCCAATGGTTGGGCACCAATCCTCCAACGCCTTGACTTTGAAGGTAATCCGCAATGGGGCGCAGAGGGCATTCCCATGACCAACCCGGATTTGGCCACGTGGTCGCCGGGCTACGCTATGGCAGCCACCACCGATGGCGGCGTGGTGTCAGTGTTTCGCACTGCTTCCGCGCATCATTTTGCAGTGAGAATCAATGCCGACGGTACTATGCCGTGGGGCGAAGATGGCATCATGCTTTTTGATGGTCAAGGTGGCGACCGCTCCGAAGTGATGGCTGGCAACGACGGCGGCGTTTGGGCTTTGGGAACCGATTATACGTACAGCTACCTGCAATATGTCAGTGCTGACGGCACGTTGGGACCCGTCATCACCATCGGCGACGGCGATTGGAATCACGATTTCGGCCTGATGGTTCCAGGTTTCGACAACAGCGTTTTGGTCGTTTACGAAAAAAACCACTGGGCTTACACCTATTATTATGAAAAGGAAATCTGGGTCATCGGTTTCACCGTTGACGGTGTGCAGATTGCTCCCGAACAACAGCTGATGGGACCTTACACCATGGGTGGAAGCTATTGCCATTACGTAGTGCCGGATGGCGCCAATGGCGGCTATGCCTATATGTGGCATGCTGGCATTATGGGTGCTTTCAACACTTACGTATTCCATTTCGACCAGTACGGCAATTCTACCATCAGCAGCTTGGATGGCACTGCGGTTCACGAACCAGACGCGAACAACTTCTACCTCAGTGCTTACGGCACGGTCGACCCCATCAGTCACGACCTCATTATCGCATACGAGCAGACCGACGCCTCAACTCAAGCGCAGAGCAGAATCTATATGAACCGTATCACCTCGACTGGTGAAAAGGTTTGGGGAGAAGGCATTCTTGTTGCCGACTATTTTGGTGACAGCTATTCCGATATTATAGTTGACGCTTTCGAAGACGGCAGCGGCTTCTGCATCATTTACAACATAGGTGACGGCTACTACTCAAACGTGGAAGCCATTGCTTTCGATATGGATGGTAACCAACTTTGGACCAAGATATTGAGCTCTGGTGTCTATCCCAAAGCCATGTGCGAAAACAGCACGGGATTCCACCTTGGACAAAATATTGTGGCATGGGTGAACTCGGCCAATGGCGGTGTCTACGGCCAGAACATTGGTCCTGATGGTACGATGGGCCCCATTGAGCCTATCATCCCTGACCCCGATTGCTTCCCGCCTACGAACTTCGATGGTTCATACGTTTACGACGACGAGACGCAGAGCTTCGGCGTGATGCTCACTTGGGAAGCCCCGGAGACTATGCCGTTGCACTATAACCTGTATCGCTCAGAGATGGATGTCAAGGATGTCGTCGTCATCGAAGTGCCAGGCGATGCCACGTCCTATTATGACGAGGCCGCCTTGGGTCTGTACAAGTACCAGCTGACAGCCGTGTATGAGGATTGCGAGTCGGACTTTGCCCTCACGCCTGATGGAGAGAATTATGTGATGATTGATGTGACGGGCATCGGCGAGAACACAAGCGACGAAATCATCACCTTGGTGAACATCTACAACATGCAAGGCCAGATGATGAAAACCATCAACCCCGATGAGCTGAGCACTGGAGTGTACATCCTCCAAGGCTTGACCGAGGACGGACGCATGGTGAGCCGCAAGGTTGTTGTGGGCAAATAAGATTCTGAGAACTTAAGCAAAGTAGGAAGTTATTGTATTCCAATGACTTCCTACTTGTCTTTTATGGTAATGGTGATAGTCTCGCCGAGGTCGTGGGCCGCTTTCATCAAGGCATAGAGTTTCTTGAAAGTGTCGCGTGAGTTGATGACCTGCCCCTTGATTTTGTTTTCGCCTACCAAAATGCAACCATCGGTGTCCTTCACGGTGTTGCCGCAATGGATCAACACGCCTTCGAAGGCTTTCACGTCAAGCAGACGCGGCATACGCCCGTTGCAGATTTCCTTATAAAACGGTCTTGGGCCAAAAGCGTTTGAATAGGTAGTCATGCTTATCGTGTAAGTGCCTGTCGGAATGGCCGTTATCGATTTTAACTTGCGATGCAGGTTCTCCTCAACGGAAAGTTCTTGGGACAGTCCACGGTCGGCATCTTCCAAGGTGTCGCAAATCATCTTGTCATTATAGTAAAGGTGGCCAATCGTGTAGCCGTTGCATTTGTAGTTGCGGATGAGTATAAGTTCCATACCAGATAATTTTTTGTGCAGGCAAAAGTATGGACTATTTTTGAAACGTGCAAGAAAAAAGCCGCTCAAAAGCGGCTTGCGTTTTGTGGGAACTGTTGGACTCGAACCAACGACCCCCGCCTTGTAAGGGCGATGCTCTGAACCAACTGAGCTAAGCTCCCATTGTTTTCGGGCTGCAAAAATACGACTTTTTTCGCTTTTTTCGACATGTAGTCGGTTTTTTTCAAAGATTTTCCTATTTTTGTACTTCAATCAAAAACAAAAATATGCTTGTTGCCATGATGAAAACCCTCAAAACCAATAAAATAAAAAGCGCGGCCTTGCAGCTGCGCTCCCCTTGAATACTCAAGTCCCATGAGCGAATAACGGGGTTCGAACCCGCGACCCTCAGCTTGGGAAGCTGATGCTCTACCAACTGAGCTACATTCGCGTTTGAGGCTGCAAAAATAAGCAATTTTTCAATTCAACAACAAAAAAATATTGTTATGTCCATCTCAAAACAAGACGAAAGGATTATCCACGAGAGTTTCCATCCCAAATCGTGGAGTGAAATAAAGAGCCACGACTCATGGTCGGTGTTCAAGATTATGGCCGAGTTTGTGGAAGGCATGGAAAGACTGTCGAGATCAGGGCCATGCGTGGCCATTTTCGGGTCGGCACGCACCCAACCCGGCGACAAATACTATGAAATGGCCGTCGAGATTGCCGAAAAACTCGCCGACTATGGCTTTGGCACCATCACGGGTGGTGGCCCTGGCATCATGGAAGCCGGCAACAAAGGCGCCAGCCAAGGTGGAGCCACCAGCGTAGGACTGAACATCAACCTGCCATTCGAGCAGCATTTCAATCCCTACATCGACCACGACAAGAACATTTGCTTCGACTATTTCTTTGTCCGCAAGACCATCTTCATGCGTTATGCGCAAGGCTACATCGCCATGCCCGGCGGTTTCGGCACCTTGGACGAACTCTCGGAAGCACTCACCCTCATCCAGACCAACAAAATGGTGGAATTCCCCGTCGTACTCGTCGGAAGCGAGTATTGGAAAGGCCTTATCGATTGGTTCAGAGGTACTTTGCTCACCAACAAGATGATCACGGAAGAGGATTTTGAGATTTTCCAAATTGTCGACAACGCCGACGATGCCGTGAAGATCATCAAGGACTTCTACAAGAAATACGCCATCAAGCCGAACTTCTGATGATGCGCCGTTATATTGAAGTCCCGTTGCAACTGCTTGACATCGAGGGAGAAGGCTTCCATGTCATGGTCGAAGGCTCGATTCATGGCAAGGAAGCCCATTTCCTCATCGACACGGGTGCCTCGCGCTCCGTTTTCGACCCCAAGACCATCTCCACCTTCATTGACGACCTGACTTTCGAGAAAAAGGAAGGCATGACCGCCGGCGTGGGCAGCTCCGACTTGGAAAGTGCCACATTCAGAATTGATGCTTTCTCGTTAGGCGATTTGGAAATAACAGATTATGAAGCCGTTGCCTTGGATTTGGAGAACATTCACGAGATGTACGCCAAACTCGGTCTTCCGCAAATCGATGGCATCATTGGCGGCGATTTGCTGACACGATACAAGGCGGTGATTAACTACAAACTCAAGAAGATGCGGCTTTCATTTAGCAAACCTCGATTGTCAAAAACTGCGTAACATTCCATCAATCAATAGATTGCGTTATCGACTAATTCTTTGTTATGTCATCACCCAAAAATGAGCAATACTCTTCCAGCGACCTTTGCATCACTTCCAGAGGAATCGGTTTTTGTGCAGTTGCCAACTGCACAATTTCATTGGATTCTTTAGAACTCACAATTTGTGCAGTTTCCAATTGCACAAATTCGTTTATCTTTGATTTCTGGGTAATTCTGGCAAATTCAATGGAATTGTACGTGTCGAAGAATTTCACCATATTATAGAGATTGCGTTTACCGAACCCTCTGCGTTTGGGATTTTGCCGTTTCAGGTAATCGGCCAGTTCACTGACCACTTTGCTACCCCAATGGGAAGATTTCAACTGGTTGGATATGTATTGTCCTACCTCCCATGCCGTCAGGAGCGATTCCATGTTCACGGTGGCTATCGCAGTCGTACGATGACTGTTGATGATGGAATCCACGTATGCGAATTGCCTTTCAAAGTCATCAGTACTTGATGGAATATTCTGTACGTTTTTGTTGCCCATATCCATTTGTTTTACCTCGCAAAAATAGATTTTTCCCAATAAACACTGAAAATCACTCCGCCGAAGTGTTTTCGGCTGACTTTTTCATCATCTCAGGCTCTGGTTCAACCTCTTTCTCCTTGACATACCGCGCATCAAGCGCCAGGCGGAAGCCTCCGAAAGAATTCTTCAAATCAGGCAGGCGTTTGCCACGCCACGCCACTCGGCACGACGACTTGGGCAACTGCCAGGCGCCGCCCCGTATGCAATACATTTGGCCATCCTTACCTAACGAGACGTTGCGCTCTTTGTCGTAGTATTTGTACTTCGACGAGCACCATTCCCACACGTTGCCCGACATATCATAGATGCCTAACTCGTTGGGTGTGCGTTTCTTGACTTTTTTGGTCTTGTTGGCATTCTCGTTGAACCAAGCCACCCGTTCCACTTCTTTGGCACCGCTGTAGACATAACCACGCGAGTGTTTTCCGCCCCGCGCCGCATATTCCCATTCCTCCTCGGTGGGCAGGCGGAACTTCATCCCCGTGATGCTGTCCAAAAGCCGCAAAAACTCCTGAACCTCAAAATAATTGACATTGGTCACGGGGCGTTTAGGGCATTTGTACTTGCTTGGATTATAGCCCATTACGGCTTTCCAAAGTTTCTGTGTCACCTCGGTCTGCCCGATGTAGTAATCCTCCCGAATCGTCACATGATGCACGGGCAACTCGTCGGTTTGCGAATGTCGGTCGTAGTTGAACTCGGCAGTGTCCTTGTGTTGGGCACCCATCCAAAAGCCGCCTTTCTCGACCCGTACCATATTGAACGACACCTTGTTGACGCTATAGGAAGTAGGTGCGGGAAGCGTGTCTTGTTGTGCGAAAGTCATGCCTTGCACCAACAAGAAAAGACTGAAAATCAAGGGAAATCTTTTCATTTGAATTTATTTTGAGGGCAAAATTAGAAATTTTGCGTCAAAAGTCGCTATCTTTGCACAAAATTAAACAAGATGACCAAAATTCTCATCATCGACGACGAGGCTCCCATACGCCGCGTGTTGCGCGAGATTCTCGAAAACGAGAGTTACCAAGTGGACGATGCAGCAACGGGCATGGATGCCCTGCAACTCATTAAGGAACATGACTTTGACGCTGTTTTTTGCGACATCAAGATGCCCGAAATGGACGGTATAGAAGTGCTTGAAGCCATCCGCAAGGAGTCGGACGTGCCTGTCATTATGCTCTCAGGCCATGGCACGATTGAAACGGCGGTCGAGGCCATCAAGAAAGGTGCCTTCGACTTTATCCCCAAGCCGCCCGACTTGAACCGCCTGCTCATCACCCTACGCAATGCATTGGATAAGAAGAACTTGACCACCGAAAACAAGGTTTTGAAGAAAGCCGTGAGAATACAAAGCCAGATGATTGGCGAGTCGGCACCGATGCTGGAGGTGAAGGATATGATTGAGAAAGTGGCCCCCACCAATGCCCGTGTGCTTATCACGGGAGAGAACGGCACGGGTAAGGAACTCGTGGCACGTCAGTTGCACGAACTCAGCCCGCGCAGCCAAGGCCCATTTATTGAGGTGAATTGCGCGGCCATTCCTTCTGAATTGATTGAAAGCCAGTTGTTTGGTCACGAGAAAGGAGCTTTCACTTCCGCCATCAAGCAGCGCAAGGGCGACTTTGAACTGGCCGATGGTGGCACCCTCTTTTTGGACGAAATCGGCGACATGAGCCTTTCAGCTCAGGCCAAGGTGCTCCGAGCCTTGCAGGAGAACAAGATTACCCGTGTGGGCAGCGAGAAGGAAATCCCTGTGAATGTGCGCATTCTGGCCGCCACCAACAAGAACCTGAGTGCCGAAATCGAGAAGGGCAACTTCCGAGAGGACTTGTATCACCGCTTGAGCGTGATTGTCATTCAGGTGCCACCGCTGCGCGAGCGCAAGGACGACATCCCTGTGTTGGTGGAGAATTTCGTTGAGGCCATCGCCGCCGACATGGGCAAGCCTGCCCCTGTTTTCGAGCCAGAGGCTATGGAGGAACTGAAGCATTTCCAGTGGACGGGCAACATCCGCGAGTTGCGCAACATCGTGGAACGCCTTGTGATTCTTTGCGGGAGCGACATCACTAAGGAGGATGTGGTGCGGTTTGGCAGTCCGTTGAAATAATTTTTGCCTTCCCCTTGCGGCATATCGAAAATAGCTGTAATTTTGCCACTCGTTCTTTGAGGATGACAACCTTAAACTGTCGGTTTTCGGGGCAGACGTATGGGTCAGACATTTGGGCTGACACGTGGGTCAGCCCCTACAAAAGAAAACTTTCAACTGTCAACTTCAAACTATCAACTGATTTGGGGGTGACCGGTTTTGACAGCAAGATGAATTGTCATGTAAGCATGTCGAGCCTCGCAGTGACGCTCGTTAATCTTGACTGCAAAAAAGTAATTGGCGAAAACAACTAC
>ONKQ01000047.1 GCA_900318465.1 uncultured Bacteroidales bacterium | reverse complement strand
CTCCTCAGGAGCAAAATCCCAACAGAATTATCAGCCTAATTCTTGTCCACTTGATAACACCGTCTCAAAAACAGCCTAATTTTTGTCCATTACACCGAAAATTATGTTTTTTCGGTAATTTTTTTTCGGTAATTTGAGCGAAATTGAAAAATGTGTGCGATGTAATGAAATTTATCGTACTTTTGCATTACAAAACCTATAAAATGTAAAGCAATATGTCACAAACAACCATGTCCATTAGAGTCGATAGCGACTTGAAACGAAGATTCGATGTCCTTTGCGATGAGTTTGGCCTCAGCAATACCTCTGCGCTGATGCTGTTTATAAAAACCGTCGTGCGCGAATGTAGGATTCCTTTTGAAATTAAGACGGAATCTGAAGAAGAAGTGAGAAGAAAAGCAAGGCTTGCATACGAAAGAATGAGGGCTGATGCGGCCGCTGCTGGATTACAGGATCTCTCGCTTGACGAAATTAATGACATAATCCACGAGGTTCGCTATGGGAAGAAATAAGGTTTTTGCCGTCATCGACACCAATGTCATTGTTTCTGCTTTATTGTCGAAGAATAACAAAGAATCAAATACATCACGTGTTTTTGAGGCTATTCTTGATGGCAGAATAACTCCTCTGTATAATGATGAGATTCTCGATGAATATAAAGACGTATTGGGCCGTAGTAAATTCCCTTTTCAAAAGGAAGATGTTGATTTGGTGGAGATTCTAATGAAAACGATAGGACTGAAATTAGGACGAGCAACCACCTTTGAAGGCGTTTTCCCCGACCCTAAAGATGTTGTGTTTTATGAAGTCACACTGAGCAAGGATGATGCCTATCTGGTCACGGGAAACATTAAGCATTTTCCGAAGAAACCTTTTGTGGTCACACCTGCTGAAATGGTGGAAATATTAGGGATTTAGAGATCTCGCGTCCCGAAGTCCCGCGTCAAAAAAAACAAGAAATCATGTCCAAACTCAAATCAAAAATCCTAGTAGTTGACGACAACGCAGGCATCCGCTCGGCACTGAAAATCTTGCTGCCCATGCGTTTTGCCGAGGTGGAACTCATCGCCTCGCCCAAGGTGCTGATGGAAACCATGCGAACCTTCAAACCCGACGTGGTGTTGCTTGACATGAACTTCGAGGCCGACATTAACACGGGCAACGAGGGACTCTTCTGGCTCTCCGAACTCAAGCGCGACTTCCCCGATGTGGAGGTGGTGCTCTTCACGGCCTACGCCGACATCGCCCTCGCCGTGGAAGGCATGAAACGCGGTGCCTTCGATTTCGTGGTGAAGCCTTGGGATAACGCCAAACTTCTCGCCACGCTTGAAGAAGCCTGCAAGAAACACCGTAATGCTGCCGCAAAGAGTACTTCTGCCAATCCCCCGCCTGCCATGCAATGGGGCAAGAGCAAGGCAATGAAGCAACTACGAGAGATGGTGGAAAAAGTGGCCCCGACCGAGGCCACCTTATTAATTACTGGCGAGAACGGAACGGGTAAGGATGTGTTGGCCAACGAAATACACCGCCTTTCGCTTCGCGCCACCAAGCCGATGGTGAGCGTCGATATTGGTGCCATCACCGAGACGCTGTTTGAGAGCGAGATGTTCGGCCATGTGAAAGGTGCTTTCACCGATGCCCACGCCGACCACATCGGGAAGTTTGAGCAGGCGCAAGGAACGACGCTTTTCTTGGACGAAATCGGCAACATTCCGCTTTCGCAGCAAGCCAAGCTGTTGCGCGTGTTGCAAAACCGAAGCATCACCCGCGTCGGCGATTCGAAATCCATTCCCATTGACATCCGCCTGATTTGCGCCACCAACATGGACTTGCCAGCGATGGTCAAGGCGGGGCGTTTCCGTGAGGATTTGTATTACCGCATCAACACGGTAGTGCTAAATTTGCCGCCTTTGCGCGAGCGTCCCGACGAAATCGTCTCATTGTCAGAACTTTTCATCAAGCAATACGCCGAAAAATACCACCGCAAGGCACAAGGCCTTTCCGAAGAGGCGTTGAACCTTCTGAAGCGTTGCCGTTGGAGCGGCAACATCCGCGAGCTGCAAGGCTGCATCGAGAAGGCGGTCATCTATTCCGAAACCGAACTGGTGCGCGCCGCCGACCTTCAAATCCGTGCTTCGGAACTGATGGACGAAAAGGAACCAAAACCGCAAAACCAAACCCTTGAAAGTGCCGAGGAACAAGTCATCCGCAATGCGATGAAAACCTACAACGGCAACCTGACTTTGGTGGCCAAAGCATTGAATATCAGTCGCCCGACTTTGTACAGTCGCCTAAAGAAATACGGGATATGAGCACTTGGGCATGGATAGCGGTTGTTGTGGCGGCGGTCGTTGTGGCCGTCGTGCTGACGGCTTGGATCGTCAGGCGGCGCGAAGTCCGCAAGGTGGCCTTCATGATGGATGCCTTGGAGGACGGCGAACTGAACTTCCGCTTCAGCGGCAAGTCGGCCATGAACCGCACGCTCAACCGCATCCGAGGCATTTTCGAGCGACGCGCTGCGATGAACGAGGAAGCCACGCAGAGCAAGCTTTTCCGCGTGATGACGCACGAAATCATGAACACCGTCGCGCCCATCGCCTCGCTGAGCGACGCGCTCATCAACGAGGAAGGCGTGGACGTGAAGGCGGGCTTGGAAACCATCTCGGCCTCGTCGAAAGATTTGATTCGCTTTGTGGAGTCGTATCGTAGCCTCGCCAATGCCCAGCCACCCGTGCGCAAGGCCGTGATGGTGGACGAATTGATAGACAGGGTCTTGCTCCTCAACAAGGCCAAAATCGCCGAGCAAGGAGCCTCGCTTTCCTACACTGCCAAAACGCCCGACTTGCTCATCTACGCCGACGAAGGCCAACTGATGCTGGTGTTCAACAATCTGATTAAGAACGCCATACAAGCTGATGCCAACTCTATCCGCATCACCGCCGACTTGAACTCGGAAGACCAAACCGTCATCCGCGTGACGAACAACGGCAAGCCCATCCCTTTGCGGCAAATCGAAGAAATCTTCATCCCGTTCTACACCACCAAACCCAACGGCACGGGCATCGGTTTGAGCCTTTCAAAGCAAATCATGGTGAGGCACAACGGCACTTTGCTCCTCGAACAAAGCGACGAAAATATGACAGTTTTTGCTTTGGTTTTTCGGTGATTGTTTATTTTGTAAATAGTTTATAATCAATTAAAAACGATAAAAACAGCATTCGGATAACAAGCTAAAACCACTATTTTTTTGACTCTTTTAGCCCGTTATCGGAACATTTTTTCTACTTTTGAAATTCTAAAAACGAATCGAATATGAAGCAAATTAACTTTTTCATTGTCCTTGTATTGAGCCTGATTTTGGCCTCATGCGGCAACACGAACAAATCCGAACAACAATCAGAACCCGTTTCCGATACCATAATCACCCGCACGGTGCTTTACCGCCCTGGCGACTACGGCTCAAGGAATTACCGCATTCCGGCCATCATCACCGCTAAGGACGGCTCGCTCGTGGTGGCCACCGACAAGCGGAAACACAACATCGACGACCTGCCCGAAGACATTGACATTCTGATTAATAGAAGCACCGACGGCGGTCGCACTTGGAGCAAGCCTTACACCCTTGTTGAAGGCCAAGGGGTGGGGAAGGGCTTCGGCGACTGCGCCTTGGTACACACCCACGATGAAGGCGGCCTCTTGGCGGCTTTCGTGGGCGGAACCGGCTTTTGGCAAGGTCGGCCCGAAAACCCGCAACGAACCTATATTGCAAGGAGTTACGACAACGGCCAGACATGGACGCAACCCAAAGACATCACTGATGAATTGTATGGCGCGAAGTGCCAAAACGAGGTGAGCCGCACTTGGTGGTCGGCCTTCTTTGCCTCGGGCAACGGCCTGATGACTTCCACGGGCCGCATTATGTTCGTTCTCGCTGTGCGCGACACCGAAGCATGGGCGGCCTGCAACTATGTGGTTTACAGCGACGACAACGGCGAAACTTGGCACATTTCGGGTCGTGCCTCCCAGCGAGGCGATGAAGCCAAAGTCGTTGAACTGGCCGATGGCCGTATCCTGATGAGCATTCGTCACGAAGGCGAGCGATGGTACAACATTTCCAATGACGGCGGCCTCACTTGGCAGCCCGAAACCTCCGCTTGGCCTGACCTTGTAGCCACGGCATGCAATGGCGACATTATCCGTTATTCGTCTGTGAATGAGGGTGCTGAGAAGAATATTCTGCTTCATTCTCTGCCAGGTCCAGACCGCCGCGAGAAGGTGACGGTGTATGTCAGTTACGACGAAGGCCAGACTTGGCCCGTGAGCAAGTGCATTGTGCCCTACGATGCCGCCTATTCGTCGCTCTGCATCCTGCCCGACCACAGCATCGGCCTCTATGTGGAGGAATCCGACGGCGACACGTTAGGCTACTCGATGGTGTTCTACAACTTCGGTTTGGGGTGGTTAGAGAAATGAAACCGTGATTTTAGTTTTGCCGATTGAGGAATATCCCGTACCTTTGCCGCATCATGTAATTCCTAAAACGTAAATAAAATGAACAAATCAATGAAAATGTGGATGTTAGCCGCCGTACTTGTGTTTTGCGGCGCGAGCATGACAAGCTGCGGAAACAAGACCGCCAAGCAAACCGAGAACAAAGCGCAAACCGAAACGCCAGCTCAACCTGAGGCCGAAGTAGCCGAAAAAGTGGTCGAAAAACCGACTTGCTTCACCGCCATTGACGACTATTTGGTGAGCCAAATCGGCAAGGATTATAGCCAAGGCGACGTGTGTGTTCCTTGCGTTTACGTGGTCAGTATGGACGAAAGCAATCCGGACGACATTCTGGTTTGGGGCGATTTTTGGGTCTTCAATTATGAACAGTCGGGTGACACGCTGAAGACCGTTTCGGGCGGCAGCCATCCCGGCCTGATGCACGTGAAAAAGACCGAAAATGGCTTTGAGGTGACAAGCTTCGATGCCGTGGCCGACGGTGCCGACAATTTGCCTACGGCCAAAAAGATTTTCGGCGAAAAGTTTGATGCTTTTCAAGAAATTAACAACGACCAAGTGAGACGCGAAGAAAAGAGGAAGCAAATCACCGCTGACTATGTGAAGAAGCACAATCTGTCGGCAAAGGTGCTCCAAGACTTTGGCTGGCCAGCAGTGGAACTGCCGCAATGACCTGCTTCACTGCACATTACGATTCCCCATTGGGCGGTATGACGATGGCCTCCGACGGCCAAGCCCTTACCGCCCTTTGGTTTGATGGGACGAGGCGGGAACCTCGTTTTGCGGACGTGACATCCGCAACGACAATGTTGCCCGTTTTCGATGAAACCCGTCGCTGGCTTGATATGTATTTTGCAGGCAAGAAGCCCGATTTCACTCCACAATTGGCACCGAAAGGAACGCCATTCCAGCAGCGGGTTTGGGAAATCCTTGTCACCATACCTTACGGAAAAACAATGTCATACGGTGACGTTGCCCGACAAATTTCTCCAACCATGTCGGCGCAAGCCATCGGTGGAGCAGTGGGGCGCAATCCCATCGGTATCATCATTCCCTGTCATCGTGTGATAGGAGCTGACGGCTCACTCACGGGCTATGGCGGCGGTTTGGAGCGGAAACGGTGGATGTTGGAGATGGAAAATAAAGAATTGAGGTGATGCGCTTTTAATTTTTTTGTATTTTTGCTACCTATCATAAATGGTAAGCTATGGCCAAAACCTTGACAAAAGAAAAGTCCATCGAGGAATCCTTGTGGGAGTCGGCGAACAAATTGCGCGGCTCTGTGGAACCGTCTGAATATAAGCATGTTGTATTAAGCCTAATCTTCCTGAAATACGCCAACGACCGCTTTGCGGAGCGTCGAAAGGAACTCATAGAGGAAGGCAAGGAGGCTTTTGCCGACAATCCTGTTTTCTATAATGCCAAGAATGTCTTTTACTTGGAGCCTGAGAGCCGTTGGGATTTCCTGATTGAGAACGCCAAGCAAAACGACCTCGCCATCAAGATTGACAAGGCTTTGGCCAAGGTGGAAGAAAGCAATCCAACCTTGAAAGGTGCCCTGCCGAACAACTATTACGCGGGTTTGTCGCTCGACCGCACCAAACTCGCCGCCTTGCTTGATGAAATCAACAAGATTGACACGCTGAAAGACCCAGAAAACGACCTCATTGGCCGTGTGTATGAGTATTTCCTCGGCAAGTTCGCCATCGCCGAAGGCAAGGGCAAAGGCGAATATTACACGCCCAAGAGCATCGTCAACCTGATTGCCGAGATGATTGAGCCTTATCGCGGAAAGATTTACGACCCTTGCTGTGGTTCTGGCGGCATGTTCGTGCAGAGTATGAAGTTCATCGAGGCGCACCACGGCAACAAGCGCGACATCTCCGTTTACGGTCAGGAATACACCAATACCACCTACAAACTGGCAAAGATGAACCTCGCCATCCGTGGCATTGCCTGCAACTTGGGCGAAATGGCCGCCGACACCTTCCACAACGACCAACACAAGACTTTGAAGGCCGATTTCATCATGGCCAATCCGCCTTTCAACCAAAAGGCTTGGCGGGCCGAGACCGAGTTGGTGGACGACCCGCGCTGGGTGGGTTATGAGGTCCCGCCTACGAGCAACGCCAACTACGGCTGGATTCTCAACATCGTCTCGAAACTCTCCGCCAACGGCACGGCAGGTTTTCTTTTGGCCAATGGTGCTTTGAGCGGTGACGGCACTGAACTGGAAATCCGCAAGCAACTGTTGAAGAACCATTTGGTGGAAGCCATCGTCATTTTGCCGCGCAACATGTTCTATTCCACCGACATCAGCGTGACGCTTTGGATTTTGAACCACAACAAGAAAGCCCGTGTGGTGGAACAGAACGGCAAAATGGTGAAATACCGCGACCGCGAGAATGAGGTGCTTTTCATCGACTTGCGCCAATGGGGTGAGCCGTTTGAGAAGAAATACATCCAGTTTTCGCAAGAGCAGATTGCCCGTATCGCCGAGAATTTCCACAACTGGCAGCGGATAGGGTATGAGCAGACTTATCACAACGAACCGGAATATTGCTATTCCGCCACGCTCGACGAGATAGAGCAAAAAGGCTGGAGCCTCGTGCCCAGCAAATACATCGAGTTCCGCAACCGCGACGAGCAGATTGATTTTGACACGAAGATGCGGGAACTGCAAGTGGAGATGAGCAGCCTCTTAAAGCAAGAAGAGGAAAGTAAACAGGAGTTAAAATCACTCTTTGATAAGTTGGGTTATGGATTATAATAGGTTAGGCGACTATATCAGAGAGGTGAACGTCCGCAACAGCGAGTTGAAGGTGACGAACTTGCTTGGGCTGAGCATCGAGAAGAAATTCATTCCTTCCATTGCCAATACAATTGGAACGGATATGTCGGTGTACAAAATCATCAAAAGGAATCAATTCGCATACGTTCCTGTCACATCGCGTAACGGGGATAAAATCACCATTGCATTGTTGGACGAAGAGGAGGCCATCATTTCACAGGCCTATACGGTTTTTGAAATCGCATCCGTAGTAGACGCACGGCCGTGCGTCTACAAACCCCAATATTGCCCGAATATTTGATGATGTGGTTCCGTCGTCCCGAATTTGACCGTTATGCCCGTTTCCATTCCCATGGCAGCGCCCGTGAGGTGTTCGATTGGGATGAATTGTGCAATTTGGTGTTGCCCATCCCATCCATCTCCCGCCAGCGCGAAATTGTGGAAGAATACGAAACGCTGAGCCGCCGCATCCGCCTCAACGAGCAGATGATTGCCCGTTTGGAAGAGACCGCGCAGGCCTTGTACCGCAAGATGTTCGTGGATGGGATTGACAAGGAGAATCTGCCGGAGGGGTGGAGAAGGGGAACAGTCGGAGAGTTTTGTGATATAATAACTGGAAAGAAAGATGTAAATGAGTCATTAAATGAAGGTAAATATCGCTTCTTTTCATGCTCTCCAGCCCCATATTATTCTAATGAGTTTATTGCAAAAGGTCCTGCTGCTTTAATTGCAGGAAATGGTTCCTATACAGGAAGAGTCACTTATTATGATAAAGAGTTTGATTTGTATCAAAGGACATATGCTTGTTTGCCTAAGAAAGATTATGTAGACTTGATGTCATATTTGTATTGTGTTCTTAAAATTGAATTTCAAACAAAATATATGGGTGGTTCAAGAGGTTCTTCAATTCCATATATTGTTAGAGGAGATATTTCAGATTTCGAATTGGTATTTAATAATGATAAGTGCAAGTCATTTTCTAAAGATATAGAGAGACTTCTGTCTTATATTCAATTGATAATAAAAGAGAACGAGAAATTAACTGAATTACAGTCTTTGCTATTGGCGAGGATGGGGAAATAAAAAACATGGATTTGGGGAATTATCGGATAAATGTTGGAAAATTGTTTGGTGTTGGTTTTGTGTATTATGCGTGCCATCGTAGAGACACACGGCCATGTAGAGACACACGGCCGTGCGTCTCTACCCCAACCCCGACACCCCAAAAATCGGTCGTGCCTCTCTACAGGGAAAACGAGGGAATCGAATGGCAATGAAAAATAATGATAATTTTATGACAGAGAAATTCCAAAATAAATACAGAATACCGTCAAATCGTTTGCGGGGATGGGATTATGCCAGCAGCGGGCATTATTACATCACCATTGTCACCGCTGGGCGTAATAGGTTGTTCGGTGAAATCAAAAACGGCGAAATGATATTGAACGATTTGGGGCAAATTGTTTATGATGAATTTTTCAAATCATTCGAATTGCGCGAGGAATTGTTTTTGGGCGAATTTGTTTTGATGCCCGACCATTTACATGCCATTGTGATATTGGACAAATTGAAATGCGAATGTTCCGGCCATGTTGGAATGTACGACCATGTTGGGACGCACGACCGTGTAGAGACGCACGGCCGTGCGTCTCTACCCCAACCCCAACCCCAATTCCAACGCCAACCCAAATCAATATCGTCATTCGTGGCCGGTTTCAAATCGTCAACCATCAAACGGATTGACGATTGGATTGATTCGAACAATGTGGCAATGGCGAAATTCAACAAAAACAATCCTCTGTGGCAATCGAATTACCACGACCATATCATTCGAAACGAAACAGAATATCGACACATTTCCGATTATATCATTCGTAATCCAATAGAATGGGAGGAAAATTTATAAATCAATATGAGGATGATGATTTATTTCAAGAATCTGCATAAAATTATCAAAAATCGAAAATAAAATGCTTTAATATCCGATTTTATTCTATATTTGCAGCGTATAAGAATGAAAAAACGAAATGATACAGGAACTGAAAATAAAGAATTTCCTTTCATTCAAGGATGAGGTGACGTTTAGTTTCGAGGCCACTAAAGACACCTTTGCTGATGAATATCAGGTGTTTGAAGTCGCTCCAGGTGTTCGCCTTTTGAGATTTGCCATGGTGTATGGCGCCAATGCTTCGGGGAAGTCCAATCTTTTATCTGTTTTTAGGTTCCTTGGCTCTTTTTGGCGAGAGCTTCCACAATCTGTGGATATGGGGACTGAAACGGTCCCTTTCCTATTAGATCATGAAACGCCCAACAAACCTTCTGAGTTTGGACTTGTTTTTTATGTTGGAAACACAAAATATTGGTACCAACTTGTTATAGACAAACACGCTGTCCTTCTCGAAAAGTTGTTTATTTATAACAGCGTACAGCCTACAATGCTTTTTGACCGTGTGTTAGAAAACGGACAGTCAATTATCCATTTTGGTGCCCCTGTAAAAATCAGTGCCATAGAAAAGGAGAAAATCTCTGTAGAGTGTCTTAAAAACATGTCATTTTTTGCCGCTCGCAATAAAGTGAATGTCTCCCTTCCCGAGATTGACGCGGCTAAGCAATGCCTGTTAGGCCAGATCATGCCTGTTATTGTACCCGAAACTGCATTGTTTGAATACGCCGAGCGCCAAATGACTAATGACGCCCGTTTGAAAGCACATCTCCTAGGATTTCTTAAGCAAGCTGATTTTAATATTACAGATGTCAAAACAGATATTGTCACGGAAGCAATACCAGAACAATATCTGAATTCGTTCTTGAATGATGAAACGCTTCCTGCTTCTGAGAAAGATAGGATGAGAAAAGAGAAGACGCTTGCTCGCTATGACACATTGTTTGAACACACCGTTACCATACAGAACAAAATGTCGAAGTTTTATCTTCCAAAAGATTTGGAATCATTGGGTACGCGTCGTACTTTTGGTATTGAAACAGCCATTTATTATGCTCAACAAAACAATGCGTTTTTAGCTATTGATGAGGTGGAAAATTCTTTACACCCACAACTGCTAAGGTTTATACTTTTAGATTTTCTTAGAAAGAAGTCTCGTTCTCAGTTGATTATCACCACACACTACGATCCCTTGTTGAATGATATATCAAAACAGAACGATCAACGCATCTTCCGCAAAGACAGTGTTTGGTTCACAGAAAAACTGGATTCTGGGCATACGGATGTCTATTCCTTAGCCGAATTCCGGGGCTTGAATCGCCTGTCTTCAATTCAAAAGGCCTACAATCAAGGTAATTTTGGTGCCGTTCCTCAAATTGATCTATAATCATGGCAAGACGGATTGATAATAGAAACCAAAAGAATCATTCGGTTACCATTTTAGGTGAGGGATTGACCGAACAATACTATTTCACCCATATCCGTACCTTGTTCGGCTACCATTATACAATAAAGCCATACTATTTTTCTGTCACTTCACTTGTCGAGATGGATAAAAAGATAGCGGAAGCCATTACGGATGGTGGTTTTGCCATTGCCGTTTTCGATGCGGATGTTGCCCACCGTAATGAGGCGGAGAAGAAGAAACTGGAATCCATACGCCGAAAGTATGCCAATAAGAGAAATGTTGTGCTTTGCGACAGTCTTACCTCGATTGAATATTGGTTCTTGTTGCACTTCGAAAACACGAACAGACACTTTAAGGATTCTGCTGCTACGGAGAATGAACTACGCAAACACATCCCTGAATACGAGAAAAAGGCAAAGTTTCTACAAGAATTGAAGTGGGTGTCCAATCTAAGTTCAGAAAGGAAATTAGAGTTGGCAAAGACCCGTGCCAAATTCTTTGGAGAAGTTGGGGAATCATATTCAAATGTGTATAAGGCTTTTGAGCTGTTGGATAAGTTAAAACAAATCGGTCAAGAAACAACAAAGAGATAACCATGTCCCACTTCAACGAACATAGCCTCGAAATGGCCATCATGGAACTGTTTGAACAACAGGGCTATGTGTATCAGAATGGCGAGACCGTCCACAAGGAACTGTCGGAGGTGTTGCTGCGCGACGACTTGAGGCTTTACCTGCAAGAACGCTATCAGCAAGACGACATTACGCCTTTGGAAATCGACCGTGTGATGGCCCGCCTGACCACCGACAACGGGGCTTCGCTCTATGAGCAGAACGCCCTGACGCATCGCCTGATGGTGGAGGGCTTCAGCATCAAGCGCGAGGATGCCTCGCTGCCCGACCTGTTCGTTGAACCCATCGACTTTGAACATACCGAAAGGAATATCTTCAAGATTGTCAACCAGTTGGAAATCAAAGGCACGGAGAAACGCATCCCCGATGGCATCGTCTATGTCAACGGTCTTCCTGTGGTGGTGTTGGAGTTCAAGAGTGCCGTGAAGGAGGACACCACTATCATGAACGCCTTCACCCAATTGACGGTGCGCTACCGGAGGGATATTCCCAATTTGTTCAGATACAACGCTTTTGTAGTCATCAGCGATGGCGTGAACAACAAATATGGCACCCTGTTTTCCGACTACGATTTCTTCTATGCGTGGCGCAAGGTGGAAAGCACCGACAAGGCCACCGATGGCATCAGTTCCTTGCACACGATGATGGAAGGCTTGTTCCGAAAGGAACGCCTGTTGAGCGTCATCAAGGATTTTGTGTTTTTCCCCGACAACTCGAAGAGCGAGAAGAAAATCGTGTGCCGCTATCCGCAATTCTTTGCCACGCACAAACTCTACGAGCATATTTTGGAGCACTCGCACATCAACATCCACGGCGACGGCAAGGGCGGTACTTATTTCGGTGCCACGGGTTGCGGCAAGAGCCTCACCATGCTTTTCCTGACAAGGATGCTGATGCGCAGCCGACATTTGGCCAGTCCGACCATCGTGCTAATCACCGACCGCAGCGATTTGGACGAGCAATTGGCCGAACAGTTTGTGAACGCCAAGCGGTTTATCGGCGATGAGTGTGTGAAAAAGGTGGAAACGCGGAAACACTTGGGCGAACTGCTCCGTGACCGGAAGAGTGGCGGCGTGTTCCTGACCACGATACAGAAGTTCAGCGAGGACATCGACCTGCTCTCCGACCGCGCCAACATCATTTGCATCTCTGATGAGGCTCATCGCTCGCAAACCAATGTCAACCAGAATGTTCGTGTGACCGAAAGCGGGGTGAAACGCAGTTATGGCTTTGCCACCTATTTGCACAATTCCTTGCCAAAAGCGACTTATGTGGGTTTCACAGGCACACCTATTGATGCCACTATTGAGGTGTTCGGTGAGGTGGTGGATGCCTACACGATGACAGAATCCGTGGCTGACGAAATCACGCGGCGCATTGTGTATGAAGGCCGTGCCGCCAAGGTGTTCGCCGACCATAGGAAGTTGCAGGAGATTGAGGACTATTACAAGCAATGCGCCGAGGAAGGCACCAATGAATACCAAATCGAGGAAAGCAAGAAAGCCGTCACCAAAATGGACCTGATTTTGGGCGACCCCGAGCGTTTGGAGACGGTGGCAAAGGATTTCGTGGAGCATTACGAAAAACGCTTGGAAGAAGGCAGCACGGTTTGCGGCAAGGCGATGTTTGTATGCTCCAATAGGACCATTGCCTACGAACTATATAAACAGATTGTCGCCTTGCGTCCGCATTGGGTGACCCAACCCACGAAAGAAAAGGAAGAGTGCCACGATTATTCCATGGCGGCGGAGTCTGCACCTTTGTATGGCAGCGACCGCATCAGGCTCATTATGACCCGCAACAAGGATGATGCGCCGGAACTTTATGACTTGCTTGGTACGGACGAAGACAGAAAGCAGGCTGCCTTGGAATTCAAGGACCCGGATTCCAACTTCAAGGTTGCCATTGTGGTCGACATGTGGATTACGGGCTTCGATGTGCCTTGCCTCGACACCATGTATATCGACAAGCCGCTCCAGAGGCATACGCTGGTGCAGACCATTTCGAGGGTGAACCGCGTGTACGAAGGGAAAGACAAGGGCTTGGTGGTGGATTACATCGGCATCAAGAACAACATGAATTTGGCCTTGAAGCAATATGCGGACGGGGAAGGCATCGGGCTGAATGTGGAGACCATTGAGCAGTCGGTCACGATGGTGAAAGACGAGTTGGATATTTTGCGCCGCATGTTCGACAAGTTCGATTATTCAAAGTTCTCATCAGGTTCACCGTTGGAGCAGTTGGAGTGCCTGAAAAACGCGGCGGAGTTCGTTCAGTCCACCGAAAAAGGCGAGAACCTTTTCATGGGACACGCCAAGAAACTGAGGTCGGCGTATAACCTATGCTCCAACAACGATGAAATCACCGAGCGCGACCGCGAGGACATCCATTTCTTCACAGGTGTGCGTGCCATCATCTTCAAGTTGACCAAGGGCAATGCGCCCGACATAGCACAGATGAACCAAAGAGTGCGCCAGATGATTGAGGAAGCCTTGCAGTCGGATGGCGTGGAGGAAATCGCCCAAGTGAACGCTGATTCCAAGCATTTGGATGTGCTGAGCGAGGATTACATGGCCCGATTGGAGAAGTTGAAGCAACCCAATACCAAGGTGAAGTTGATGGAGAGGTTGCTTCGCACGGTCATTACCGATTTCAAGAAAGTGAACAAGATGAAAGGCGTGGATTTCACCCAGCGACTAAACCAGTTGGTGATGCGCTACAATGACCGCAGCGACAATGCAGTGTTTGCCGAGGAAGTGCTCAACGAAGTGGCGGCACAGATGGCCGAGTTGCTGAAAGAGGTGAACAAGGAAAAGAAGTCGTTCAAGGAGTTGGGTATCACCTATGAAGAGAAGGCGTTTTATGACATTTTGAAAGAGATTGCCCATAAGTTCGGGTTCGAGTATCCAGAGGACAAACTGTTGAAATTGTCTGCCGCAGTGAAAGCCATGGTGGACGACAAGTCGAGATACACCGATTGGGCGAATCGTTCCGACATCAAGGCCGAGTTGCAGATGGACTTGATTTTGATTTTGGCCGAACACGGCTATCCGCCAGTCCCGCAAGACGACGTGTTCAAGGAAATCTTTGAGCAGGCGGAGAATTTCAGGAAATATGCGGTTGATGAGGAATGATATTCTCATAGTTCTGCGCTTTCTGCGTGAGAATATTCCCTACCTTTGCCGAAAATTTCAATCATGTCTGAGACCCTTGAAAAATTCTTAAACCGCTTGGCCGAGTCCGCCGAGCAAAGCACCTTGGTGAAGATGACGCTGAGCAAGCCTGCGCAGAAGCATGACGAGATGCGAAACGTCTATGTGAAGCCCGTATTAATAAAGGAGAAACGACTTTTCGCTTTTACCTATCACTACGAGCGTCGCGACGAGGTGAAGAACTATGATGCCACGCAAATGCTTGACATTCTGCGGGAAATGGTTCCAAACCGCTTCTTGAACGCCGTGCTCTTCACCGTGAACGAAGATGTCACTTTGCTGGTTTCGGGCAAGGGCAAGGCCACGATTCAAACTAAGAAAGTCCAGGAATGTCGCGAGCAGAATTTGGAGCACGACAAGCAGAAAGCCCGCCTCATCAATCTGGCCAATCCGTGGTGGTATCAGCTTGGCTTGACCACGCGCGAGGGCAAGATTACCGCCGACATGCAGCACAAGTTCAAGCAGATTTACAAGTACGCAGAGATTGTGGAAAGCCTCATTAAGCCGATGAAGTTCGGCGGCACCGTCCACATCGCCGATATGGGGGCAGGGAAGGGGTATCTCACTTTCGCGCTTTACGAACTTTTGACGCAAAAACTGAACATGGCCGTGGACATCAAAGGCGTGGAAATCCGTTCCGACTTGGTGTTGAAAATCAACGAGATAATCAATTCCAACCAATTGAGAGGCTTGGAGTTTGTGGAGAGCAGTATACAGGATTTTCACCCTGAAAAACTGGATGTTCTGATTGCCCTTCACGCCTGCAACACGGCCACCGACGACGCCATCGCTTCAGGCATTAGGGCAGGGGCGGAGTTGATTGTTTGCGCCCCGTGCTGCCACAAACAAATTCGGCAGGAAATGGAGCGTTCAGGCCGTTTCGATGCCATCACGCGCTACGGCATTTTTCTTGAACGTCAGGCGGTTATGATTACCGACACCATCCGCGCCCTGATTTTGGAATATTTCGGCTACAAGACCCAAGTGATGGAGTTCATCGAGATGGAACACACGCCGAAGAATGTGCTTTTGGTGGGGCGGAAAACGAAAGCGCGAGTGGACAAGGAAACCATTCTGAATCAGATAGAAACCCTAAAACACCAGTACGGTATCAAGCAGCATTATCTTGAAACCATACTGCCTCTTGAGGATTGAGTTTTATGATTAGGGTAACGGCTATTCCTTGATTATTCTCTTTGTCACAACTTTTTTGTCGCTCGTGATTCTGACCATGTAAATGCCACTTTCGAGGCCGCTGAAATCAATGACGTCCTCATCGTTACTTGTTTGTGACGTTTTTATCAGTTTGCCGTCAGCGCTGAAGATGTCATATTGCCGCATGTTGTCGCATCCTACGTGAAGAAGGTCTTTCACGGGATTTGGATACAGGATGAGGTCGGTCGCATATTCCTCATCAACGCCGATGCCACTGCTTCTATTGATATGGATGTCAAGTAGATATGTGCCTGACATTCCAGAAAAATACGGCGTTACGTAGAAATAAATAGTGCCGCCGCCGTTCATTGTTATGTTTCCATCCATCACATCGTCAATTCCTGCTGAATAACTCTGGCCGTTTGTCGAATAGGCAAACATGGCATCAACAGAATAGTTTTGTCCGTTGCCGCTGTTGTATGAGTCGTGCAGGCGCGCATTGATGGTGTAGTTGCGGCCTGTCGGCAACTCGATTTTATAATAGTCGATGTCGTTTCCCACATGCAAGTTGGAGCCTGTGGTGTATAGCGTTGTTTGGTTGCTTGTCCAGTTCGTCGGCACAAGTTTGTAAGCTTGCGATTGAGTGTTATTGGCTTCATATAAGTCGGCGTTGATCTCAGGAGCCTCCACCACCACAGTGATTGGATTTGAGCTATAGTAAGCACCGGCGTAATACCAACCGTTGTTATAATAGGCCAATTCCATGTGATAAGTACCTGGTTCTGCAGTTATTACGCCTTCGAAAGTCAAGCTGTAATAGTATCCAGAACTTAAACCCTCGCTCATGCTTTTGATTTCGATGTTCTGTACCCATTCGCCGTTTAGTGTGGATAGATTCACTCTCAGGTTGCCGTAAAAATTGCTGTTTCCGGTATTTGCCACGTCCACCTTGACACGTGCCGTTGAGCCTTGTACCAGATGGCCGTTGTTGCTGAGGATGGCGAAATCCGAGTAGGTCTCGATGTCGTCATAGTAATAGATTTCGAAAGTGCCGTAGTTGTTATAGCTTCCGTCGTCCACTATGGACCAATCTTCGTTGTTGGTCTTGTAGAACAAGGCTACTTGGTATTGTCCCGGAACAAATACCATGTTTCCAGTGGTAGTAAACTCGAGGTTAATGTAATATCCCCCTTGGAGGTTGCACGATTCAGTGTCGATGAAATCGATGAAGTTGCCGTCGGCATCGAATGCCGCGGCGCAGAAGCTGCCGTTGAAGGTGGCCTCACCCCAGTTGCCTATGCTTCCTGTCACCGTGATGTCGCTTCCAAACCATATCTGGCTTTCTACCGATAAGGCGGAATAGAGGCGTAAGTCGGCGTTGGTGCTGCTTCCGCCGCCTCCACCGCCGCCTCCACCGCCACCACTGCCGTTAGGTTCCAAACCGAAGATGGCTTGCTGGTTGTTGGTGAAGCTGTATGAACCGCCGCCAGCGCCGCCGCTGCCAGGATTCAAGGCCGAAAGCGAGTAAAAGCCGTCGTTCTGGCCGTCCCAGCCCCAATTGAAGTGGAACTTGTCACTGTTGTCGTAGCCGTCGCAAATGAAGCAGTGGCCTCCGTCGCCGAAACCTGCATAGACCAACGGCCTCGATGCGTCAAGTTCGGCACGCACCATGCTCTTCCATTGGCTGTCGCTAGTGTTGTTCTTCAACTCTCCATGTGCGGATGTTTTGTATCCGAAATAGTGTTTGAAAGCATATTCGGCACAATGCTCTGTGTTGGAATAGCTTGAAATTACATACGCGCCGCTGCCGCCGGTTGCCGCCACGCCATAGCTCATCTCGACACTCACGCCGCAGTGATACATCAAAGTGGCGACGGCGTTGTTGGAGCTTGTGACACGGTTCGGCATGTTGTTCCACTCGTATTGGGTGCCACCGAAGTTGGCATACAAAGTGCCGTATGAACTTGTTGCGTATGAATGGCTTCCGGAGCCGACCTCAGGATAGTTCCAGTATTTCAGGACCTGGGCCATGGCGGTTGCCACACAACCTGTCACAGTACGCTCGTTATAGTGGTTGTCGTACGGACAGAGGGCATTATAATAAGGTGCCTGGTTCCATCTCGTTTGAACAAGCGGATTGACAACTTTTTCGCTTTTGTTGATGAACTCCGTCGAAACACCGGAATAAAGCTCTTTCCATAATAATGTGGTGCTGTTGTCTGCAACTATATCATTGTCAATGGCATACTGGATTTCCGAATTGATGCCTACAAGCCAGTCTTCCATGTTGGCCGGAAGATTCTCGGTCGCGAATTCGCCTGACTTTGAATAACCTAGGATGGGAATGCAGCGGTCGTCGTCGGCCACCATCACCCAACCTTGGTTGTCGTTTAAGTTGAAAACGTAAAAGTGTTGGTTGGCAACACTCCTGTTTGTGACTTGAGTGAGTTCAACCGACTTGTACATTCTAAGAGCTTCGCCTCTCGTCGTGATATAGGTGTGTTTTTGTTTCATGAAGTTCAAGCCCACTTGGCTAGCCTTTTCGGCACTGACATGTTCTGCAAAAAGATTGGTTTGCAAGAATGCAACAATCGTCAATAGAAGTAAAAACCTGTGTTTCATACGAGTCAAATTTTGTTGTAGCATTTCCGTTGAAAGTGCAAATATAGGGATCCTTGATAAAAAAAGCAAGGCAAGGAAAATATTTTTCTTCCGAAATGCTTTCCGTATCTGAATTTTTCGTATCTTCGTGGACTTTTTGAAAACAACAGAATCAATCATCTTAAAAATAAAAGAATTATGCAAAACATCGATTGGGCCAGCTTATCATTTGGCTACTATCCAACGAATTACAATGTCCGCTGCTACTATCGCAACGGCCAATGGGGTGAACTTGAAGTCACTTCCGAAACCACCATCAACATCCACATGGCCGCCACCTGCCTGCACTATGGTCAGGAGGCTTTCGAGGGTTTGAAGGCTTTCCGCGGCAAGGACGGCAAAGTGCGCGTCTTCCGCATGGACGAAAACTGCAAGCGTTTGCAAAGTTCGAGCCGTGGCATTATGATGGCAGAGTTCCCGATGGACAAGTTTGAGGCCGCCATCAAGAAGGTCGTCACTCTTAATGCCGATTTCATCCCGCCTTACGAGACTGGTGCTTCGCTCTATCTTCGTCCGTTGCTCATCGGCATGGGTGCCCAAGTGGGTGTGAAGCCTGCCACCGAGTACCTGTTCATCGTGTTCGCCACGCCGGTCGGTCCTTACTTCAAGGGCGGCTTCATGGCCAACCCCTACGTCATCACGCGCAAGTACGACCGTGCTGCCCCGCTGGGCACCGGTACTTACAAGGTGGGTGGCAACTACGCCGCTTCGTTGCGTCCGCACGTTGAGGCCTGCCACGGCGGCGAGTATGCCTGCGAGTTCTATCTCGACGCCAAGGAGAAGAAGTACATCGACGAGGCTGGCGCTGCCAATTTCTTCGGTATCAAGGACAACACCTACATCACGCCTCAAAGCAGCTCCATCCTGCCTTCCATTACCAACAAGAGCCTGATGCAGATTGCTGAGAGCCTCGGCATGAAGGTGGAGCGTCGTCCCATTGCGGAAGAGGAATTGGCTACCTTCGAGGAAGCCGGCGCTTGCGGCACCGCTGCCGTCATCAGCCCCATCTCGCGTATCGACGACCCCGAAAACGGCAAGTCCTACAAGTTTGGCGATGGCAACCCCGGCCCGTGGAGCCTGAAGCTTTACAACAAGCTCCGTGGCATCCAATACGGCACCGAGCCCGACGAGTTTGGTTGGACTATGGTCATCGAAGGCCTCTAATGTGCCTTTGTAAGCAAAAAGTTTGAAAAAAATGCGCCACGACCGTGGCGCATTTTTTATTAATGTGTATTTTTGTGGCCGAAAAATCAATCAACAACTTAAATCATAGTACAATGAAAAAAATTACGCTTTTTTTACTGACGGTGCTGACATTCACCTTCTCGCTGAAGGCACAGCAATACGTCTCGACGGAGCCTGCCAACAGGAACGTCATCCTTGAAGAATTCACAGGTCGCGGCTGCGGCTATTGCACTGACGGTCACCGTATCGCCAATGAAATTATGGCCAACAACCCCGGCAGGGTTTGGGCTATCAACATCCATGCTGGCGGTTATGCCCAGACCTCCTATCCCAACATGATTACGCAGGATGGTAACACCATTCATGGTGGTTTCAGCATCAGCGGTTATCCTACGGGTGTTGTGAACCGTACTACTGGTAGCGGTATCGACAGAGGCCAATGGAACGGCCAGGCAAACACACAGATGGGCCAAACCTCGGAGTGCAACATCGGCGGTATGGTGGTTCTCAATCCTGAGACCCGTGTCGCAACGATTACAGTTGAGGTGTATTACACTGGTAACAGCACAGTTGACCAAAACTTCCTGACTGTGGCCATGCTGCAAGATAGCATCCTCGGCTCGCAAGCCGACTATGGCAACTATAATCCTACGCAATGGGTCGGCAACCAGTATTGCCACATGCACATCCTCCGCGATGTCATCAGTGAGAGTGCTTGGGGCGATCCTATCAGCCCCACTACGCAAGGTACGCTGATTACCCGTACATACGAGTATATTGTTCCTGAGAGCATCGGTAGCCCCAACGGTGTTGATGTCGACCTCAACAACATCTTTTTCTTGGCTTGGGTCGCTGAACGTCAGCAGGGCAATGCCTATCGCCCCATTTTGACGGGTTGTAAGCTCGAAATGGTGCAAGGCGTTGACGAGCCAATTTATCCCTCTTTTAAGGGTATCACTCAGATTGGCGGTGCCACATGCACACATTCCAAGGATATTGAGATCAGCATCCAGAATATCGGTACAGAGACTCTGACTTCCATGACGCTTGTCGTTGAAATGAATGGCGAGTCCCAAACCATCAACTGGGAAGGTGAGCTGCCTCAGTATGCCGTGGAAAAGATTGGAGCCACCGTTGAGGTTCCGTTTGGCACTTATCCCGTAAATGTCACCCTCACCGAAGCTAACGGTGAGCCTCAGCAAAAAACGTCAACCGGTTCGGTCAATTGCATCGAATGGGCTGATGTCGAAATTGAAGGTGACGAGGAAGAACTTAGGGTTGAGATCATGCAGGACAAGTTTGGCAACCACATCACTTGGGAGTTCACCACTCCTGATGGCACTGTGCTTGGCTCAGGCGGTCCTTACACCATGCTGGCAGCGGGTACGGGAACACAAATGCACCTTGAATATGTTACAGTTCCCGCCGACGAATGCGTGAAGTTCACCATCTATGACCAAATGGGCAACGGCATTTGCTGCTCGTACGGCCACGGTTACTACATTGTGAAGAACAGCCAGGGCGATGTGCTGTTTGGCGACGAGGATGACGGTCAGTTTGGCGAATCGGCCTCCCACCTGATTTCGGTCAGAGGCCCGCAGGCGCAGGTGGAGGTTGGCGAGACGCAAGTCAGCAATATTACCTACACCCATGCCGACTTTGTGGCTACTATGGTTTATGAAGGCTATCCCGACGAAGTGGGCTTCTCTTGCCGCAAGGTGACCAGCTCCGAACCTATGATTATTCAAGGCTTCTACAATGAGTTCGGCAACATCTTGGGCTTCACTGACGACCTTGAGATGACCAGCATCTATGTGGTGAGGGCTTATGCTATCGTCAACGGCGAGACCTACTATGGCAACGAAACCACGTTCCAGACTTGGACGGAAGGCATCAACGAACTTGAACAGAGCCTGAAGGTCTATCCCAACCCGACTTCCAACGTGCTGAACATTGAAGGTGAGGGCATGACCAACATCGAAGTTTACAACACCATCGGCCAGCGTGTGATGATGCAGCAAGTCGATGGCAACAAGGCTCAAGTCAACACCGAGAGCCTTGAAAACGGCCTCTATGTTGTCCGCATCCATGCCAACGACGGCTCTGTGCTGAACCGCACTTTCTCAGTTGCCCGTTAATCGGTCAACCAACTGAAACTGAAAAAGCCATCTCGATTGAGGTGGCTTTTTTCATGGGTCATTGCAGGGTAGGGGGGATTAAACTAACCCTCTCTCCTTCAGCAATTCCGCCATCTGCACTTGCAACTTCTTCGCTTCTTCGCCTGCGCGCACGGCGAAGTCACTGTCATTCGAAGCATAGATAATCCCTCTCGACGAATTGACCAAAAGGCCACATTCATCATTCAAGCCATTGTGGGCCACGGCCTGCAAGTCGCCGCCTTGGGCACCCACGCCTGGCACGAGGAAGAAATAGTCGGGCAACATCTTGCGGATTTCGCCCAATTCTTCAGGATGCGTCGCCCCGACCACAAACATCATTTGTTCCGAAGTGGCCCAAGTGGTGGCGGTTTTCAGCACTTGTTGGTGCAGCATCCTTTCCCCGACGTTCAAGTATTGGAAATCCAGCGAGCCTTTGTTGGAGGTCAAGGCCAGAAGGACAACCCATTTGTCCTCGAAGTTGAGGAAAGGCTCCACGGAGTCCTTGCCCATGTAGGGTGCCACGGTTAGGGCGTCGGCGTTCAAGGTGTTGAAGAAGGCCTTGGCATAGTTGGCAGAGGTGTTCCCGATGTCGCCGCGCTTGGCATCGGCGATGATGAAGATGTCGGGGTGGTTGTTCTTGATGTATTGGACGGTGCGTTCCAGACTTTGCCAGCCTTTGGCGCCATACACCTCGTAGAATGCCATATTGGGCTTGTAGGCCACAGCGTATGGCGCAGTGTGGTTGATAATCTGTTTGTTAAACTCAAAAACAGGGTCGTCCATAGCCAACAATTCCTGTGGAATCTTGTTGATGTCGGTATCGAGGCCAACACAAAGGAACGACTGCTTTTTCTTGATTTGCTCGAATAACTGGTGTTTATTCATATTGGTGTTTTTTTGTCACAAAACCTACAAAACCTTCAAAACATTGAATTGTGTAGTGCGGCTTGCCCAACCGGGCAGCCGCTGGAAGCCGCCGGTTGGCGGGCTTCCCCAACTATGAAATAAGGTTTTGTTCGTTTTGTAGGTTTTGTGAATATCATGATTCAATGTTTTCTTTCAGTCTTTCAGCGTTTTCCGCCATTTGCAGGCGGTTGATGATTTCATCCAAGTCGCCATCCATGACAGCGGCGAGGTTATAGACGGTCAAACCCTCCACGCGGTGGTCGGTGACACGGCCTTGGGGGTAGTTGTAGGTGCGGATTTTCGCCGAGCGATCACCGGTTGAGACCATGGTCTTGCGCTTGGCGGAGATGTCGCTGATGTATTTCTGGTATTCCATGTCGTAGATGCGTGTGCGCAGTCGCGACAAGGCGCGTTCACGGTTCTTGGGCTGGTCGCGGGTTTCGGTACACTCGATGAGGATTTCTTGCATTTCGCCCGTGTTGGGGTTCTTCCACATATAGCGCAGGCGCACGCCCGACTCCACCTTGTTCACGTTTTGGCCACCTGCACCACTTGAGCGGAAGGTGTCCCACTTGATTTCGCCCTCGTTGATTTCCACGTCAAATTCCTCGGCTTCGGGCAATACGGCCACTGATGCGGCAGAGGTGTGGATGCGGCCTTGGGTCTCGGTTTTGGGCACACGCTGCACGCGGTGTACGCCCGACTCGAATTTCAAAATGCCGTAGCAGCCATTGCCCGTCACGGTGAAGTCGATTTCCTTATAGCCACCACTTGCGCCTTCGCTCACACTGGTCACTTCGACCTTCCAGCCACGGTTTTCGCAGAACTTGCTGTACATTCGGAACAGGTCGCCGGCAAAGAGGCAGGCCTCGTCGCCGCCCGTGCCTGCGCGGATTTCCATAATGGCGTTTTTGCTGTCTTGTGGGTCTTTGGGAATCATCATCACACGGATGTCCTGCTCCAACTGTTCGATGCGCGTTTGGGCGGTGTCCAATTCCTCTTGGGCCATCTTGCGCATTTCCTCGTCTTTCTCCGTGGCGAGGATTTCTCGCGCTTCTTCCATGTTGGCTTTCAGGGTTTTGTATTCCTTGAAGGCCATGACGATTGGCTCCAAGTCCTTATAGTCCTTGTTGAGCTTCACGAACTTCGTCCTTATAGTCCTTGTTGAGCTTCACGAACTTCTTCATGTCGGAAGCCACGGCAGGGTCGGCGAGCTGTTCGCCCATTTCCTCCCAGCGGTGCTTTATTGTTTCGAGTTTTGAGGTGATGTCCATAAACCCAATTATTTTGTATCTGTTTTTATGGGGAGAGCAGGTCTATAACTGCTTAATCCATCAATATGTTCAAACAAATCAGGGTCAATGTGAGCGAACATCGGATGTAATATGAAATCGATGCCTTCTCTTCTGGCTAATTTTGCCGCTGGTACAAAGTCGGCATCGCCAGCAACCAAAATAATTGTATCCACTAACTTTTTCAGTGCCAAAGAGGAAATGTCAACACCTATTTTCATGTCGATGCCTTTCTGTCGAATCTCCATATAGACATCATCTTCTTTCAAGTCTTCGAGTTTCTTTTTTCCTGATAGCAGTTCTTTAGTGATTTCTGGGTGGAGCATCCAATTTCCGTTGTCTTTCAATGTGCCGAGGCGCAATGCAACTTTACGCTTTCTTCTCAATGCATCAAATAGTTTGCATCTGAAAATGTATTCGGTTGATTTGCTGAAATCTACGGACTTATGCGTAATCGGATTGTGAAATTTCTTGCCCAATGGCATACAATCGTAATAGAAAACGCGATATAGTATATTGTGGCCAACCATGTGCAAAGCCATAGAATGCATACAATCAGCAATTTCTTCTGCTGATAAGCTTCTGTCTTTGTTGTATAGTGCGTTGAATCTTTTCAGGAAAAAACCGCCATCAATAAGTACAGCGATTTTTGTTGGGGGTAATGTGTGTGATGCGTCTTTCTTCATAGTTAAAAAATAAGCTCGCGGGTAGGCTTGTTCATTATCAAGATTTGGCAAAAGCCACCGGAACAAACGTCGCCGAGAGCGTAATCGTGTTTGCAAAAATACAACTTTTCATGAAAACCAAAGGGATGGTTCAATTTATTAGTCTAATTTAGAATTATTACAATTTAACAGACAGCGTCTGGCAAATTTGTATCTCATTCTAAATCAATACTCAAACATCCCATACTCACTCTTAATAGTCAGCCGCTTCACATCCGATGCCTCCACATGCCCAATGATTTGACTGTCAATGTTGAACTCTTTGGCAATGGAAATCATCTCATTGGCAGCCTTTTCGTTGGTGTAGATTTCCAAACGATGGCCCATATTGAAGACCTTATACATCTCATGCCAGTCGGTGCCTGAGGCGGCTTGGATCATCTTGAACAAGGGCGGCAAGGCCAGCATATTGTCCTTCACAATGTGCAGTTTGTCAACGAAGTGCAACACCTTGGTCTGGGCGCCGCCGCTGCAATGGATGATGCCGTGGATCTGCTTGCGGAAGTCTTTCAGAATCGGAATCATCAGCGGGGCGTAGGTGCGGGTGGGCGAGAGGATGAGTTTGCCCACGTCCACGCCTGGAACTTCGGTCGGGTCGGTCAGTTTGTGCGGACCTGAATAGATCAAATCTTCAGGGATGCTGTGGTCGTAGCTTTCGTCGTATTTCTCTGCAAGATAATGGTTTAGCATATCGTGGCGGGCCGAGGTGAGGCCGTTGCTGCCCATGCCGCCGTTGTAGCTGTCCTCGTAGGTGGCTTGGCCGTAAGAGGCGAAGGCCACAATGACATCATTCGGCTGTATGTTGTTCTCAATCACTTCGTCACGTCTGATTCTTGTGGTCACAGTGCTGTCGACGATGACTGTGCGCACCAAGTCACCCACGTCGGCGGTTTCGCCTCCTGTGAGGTAGATGCCGATGCCGAGTTTGCGCAACTTTTCCAAGAAATGTTCCGTACCGTTAATCAAGGCGGAAATCACCTCGCCCGGAATCAGGCTCTTGTTGCGCCCGATGGTGGAGGAGAGGAGCATGTTGTCGGTTGCGCCCACGCAGATGAGGTCGTCGGTGTTCATCACCACGGCGTCTTGCGCCACGCCTTCCCATACGCTCATGTCGCCAGTCTCTTTCCAATAGAGGTAGGCTAATGACGATTTCGTTCCCGCGCCGTCGGCGTGCATGATGTTGCAATAGAGCGGGTCGCCGCCGAGAATGTCGGGGATGATTTTGCAGAAAGCGTTGGGATACAATCCCTTATCGAGGTTCTTGATGGCGTTGTGGATGTCTTCCTTTTCGGCTGAAACGCCGCGTTGACTGTAGCGATTGTCCATATTTTTTTGACTTCGGGACTTCGGGACTTCGGGACCACGGGTTTTGGCTCGTCTCGCAGTCCCGTAGTCTCGCAGTCCCGTAGTCAATATTATTTGAACTTTAACATTTTATCCTTAGTGTCAAACTCGAAGTTGCCGAGCTGTTTCAGGTCTTTCTGTCCGATGACCCATAGTTCGACCATCTTGCTCACGACTTTGCACTCCACGTTGTAGAGCGAGCGACCGGCAATCCTCACTTCCTTGATGACGAAGATGGAATTGTTGGCGATGCCGCCCGTGGTGAGAATCTTATCGATGTCGCCCTTGAAGTCGTCAGCGGAGATGCGGCCATCTTTCAGCAGTTCCAAAGCACGGCTTTCCGACACGCAGAAATCGGCGTTTTGGCTGTAGGTGAGAGGCTCGTTGTAGCCGTCCACGTTGGCAAAGAAGGTGAAATAACCGGCCTTGTTGACGGTGAAGTGTACGGTTTGGTCTTCTTGCGGGTTGATGGCGATGTTGACAGTCTGGTTTTCATTGATGTTGGTGCGCGGCACATAATCCTTGCTCAAAATGCGGAACTCGGTGCGGCGGTTCATTTGGTGCGCGGCTTCCTTGACCTCCGTGTTGGGCAACGAATTGATGAAGTCTTCAGTCAGGCGCGTTCCAGCCTTGAAGGTGTAACCCTTCACTGTGACGTCGTTTTGGAGGGTACGCGGCACACGCTCACCATAGCCTTTGGCCGTGAGTCGCTGCGGGTCAATACCTCTGATAATCAAGTAATCCACAACACTTTGGGCGCGTTTTTGCGATAGGATGTCGTTGTGTTCGTCGGTGTCGCGCAAGTCGGTGTGCGAAGCCAATTCAATCGTGATGGTCGGGTTGACTTGCAGGGTCTCAATCAGGCCTTGCAGCGAGTCCTCAAACTGCGGCTTCAGGTCCCATTTGCCCAAATCATAAAGGATGTCGGGGAGCATAATAGGCTCCTGCGGGATGGGCTCTATGTCGTAATCTTTGACGAAGTCCTTGCTGAACTCCACGCCGATGGTGGTCTCTTGTGCGGTGAGGGTGAAGTAATTCTCCTTGTCGACGGTGATGTCGTAAGTCGTGTTCTTGTTGATTTGGCTGTCGCTGAAGTTGAAATAACCCTTGTCGTTGGTGCGGGTCATCATGTTCGAACCGTCGCTGCCAATCAAGCGGACGGCGGCGTTGCTGACAAACTGCTTGGTCTTGGCGTCTTTGACCGTGCCCGAGAAGGTGAACAGGATGGGCGGCTCCTCAAAGTAATAGATGTTGTCCAAGCCTCGGCTGTTGCCACGACTCGATGAGATGAAACCGCGTTCCTCGGTGGGGTGGAAAACGATGCCGAAGTCGTCGCCCGTCGAGTTGATGGGGTATTTCAGGTTGCGCGGCTGCCCCCATTCGCCGGCGGTGTCCATTGAGCTGACGAAAATGTCGAGGCCACCCATGCCACCGTGTCCGTCGGAGGCGAAGTAAAGCACGGTGTCGTATCTCAAGAACGGAAACACCTCGTTGCCCGCCGTGTTGATTCGCTCGCCGAGGTTGAAGGGATGACGGAACGGCTCGGAGGCGTTGTCGCGCATGGCCACCCAAATGTCGTTTCCACCGAATCCGCCTTTGCGCTCGGCAGCGAAATAGATGACCAATTCGTCGTTGGTGAGGGTGGGATGGCCCACAATATCCAAGGTGTCGACACCGGCAATCTCCACGGGATGGGGGTCAGAGAAGGCGCCGCCGCTCTTGCCTGCCACCATGATTTGGCAGCCGTTTTTCTTGTGTGCATCGCTCAGGCAGCGGGTGAAGTACATCTTGGTGTATTTCGAGTTCATATAGGGTGTACCTTCGCTTGCTGTGGTGTTCACCGACTCGCTTTCGTCTGCCAAAACGGGGGTGCTCCACTCGCCTTTGCGGTCTTGCTTCGAGGTGAAGAAGTCGGCAAACTCCTGTCCGGTGATGCCGTCTTTTTCCTTACCAGTGGCCGCGTCGCGTGTGGAAGTGAAGATGATTTCGTTGTAGTTGCTGTTGAGCCAGGTGGCGCAATAGTCTGAGTCTTTTGTGGAGTTGATTTTCTTCAGTGGCGTGAGTTCATATTTCGACGGGTTTTCCGTCCATTCCTGAATCATCGCTGTGGTTTCAATCCCCAATGGCCCTCGCGGGTCGTCGGGCACTTTTTCCGCGTAGATGCTGTACATCTCAATGGCTTCCTTGTATTTTTCATTCATCTTGTAGGTCTCGGCCAAATAGAGATACAGCTCGGGATGGGTGTTGGGATAGTCCGTCTTCAGAAGGCGCTTGTAGTAAGGCTCCGCGCGCTTGGTGAGGCCGATAAGTCGGTAACACTCACCCATTTGGAAGCTGATGCGGTTGCGTTCTTCCTTTTTGTTGCGGCGCACCTTGCGGTAGGCTTTCTTGTAGCGGTCGGCGGCCTCGGTGTATTGCTTGCGCCCGAAAGCGAGGTCGGCGTTCTTGGCCGGATTTCTTCTTTGTGCGTAAAGGTCACTGCTCATGAAGATGAACAGGGCCGATAGGATGATTAGGAGGTATCTTTTCATAGACATAAATTCTCTTTTTGCAAACGCGGGAAGGGCGTTTTTATTATTGGGCAAAGGTACAATAATTCGCGGAAACAAATGCTGAAGACGCAAAGAAAATTGTTGGTCGTTCAATAGACGTTGAGACACTTGTCAATAACTACTTGCTGGCTTCGTCTTTCTGCTTCATAGGAAGATTCTGTGTTTTCAGCCTACGGAATAGAAGGATATTTCACCAAACCGAAAAACTCATCACTGCATCATTGCTTCCTGCCACAAGGCCGAAGCCGTTCTTCACATTGGAATACACGCCAACAGGCTCGCTGTAGTATTGTGACAGGCTATTGCCCGAAGTGATGGTCTTGTAGTAATTGTATGCCCCTTCAGTCAAATGCCGCAACTTGATTTCAACGAAGGCATTGATGCTGTCGTTGGCCTTGAAAAGCGTATTGGTGACCATCGGGATTTCCATCCGATAGTTGCCCCCGTCAAAGGTGGCGTCGTTGAAGGTGCTTCTTGAGCGGTTAGTCAAGCCGACGTCAATACCGAACTGGTCTTCCAATTCCACCGTCGAGGTGCCTATGATGGGGTCGTTGAAATAGACTTGGTGCAACTCGGCGGGTTGATCATGGTGTTCCAAACCATCGGGGAATGTCCAGTTGCCTTCAGTGCGCATAGAGGCTTCAAGGCAATAAAAATCCAACACGCCAGGATTTGGGTCGGTGATTTCTATCGTGACGGTAAGGTGTTTGCGATAATGAGTGAGCCAAACGGTTATGGAGGAGTCCGTGTCGGGCACGGGAACATCATACCCGCTTGCGCTCGTGGTGTCCCATTTCGTGACGCGGGCATCCACAAAACCGCCCAATGGCGCGTTGGGCAAAGGCTCCGAACTGCCTTCTATCTCATCAAATCCCGGTGCTGTCACGCTGATTTTGACCACATCGCCAATTTGCGGCACATAATCGTGCGTGAAATGATAGTTGACAGTGAACACAGGAGGATTCAGATAGTTATAATAGGTTGTGTCGGCGTTCACCTGCATTTCGCCTTTGCTTACGCCGTTCACGAAAAGGAAGGCTTGTGTGCCTTCTGGCATGGTGTAGTCCGTGATGGTGTCGAAAACGAAGTCGCTTTTGTAAACCACCGCCTTGATGGGCGCGCCAGCTACGGCGATGCAGTTGACGACCAATTTGGGGTCAACATATTCGCCTTTGAATTTCAGGGGTTTGGTGCAGGCTGAAAACAGAACTATGCAAATTATTGGGATTATTATTTTTTTCATTTGAATTGTTGTTGCTGGTAGAGACGTGGCGCGCCGCGTCTCTACAATGTTAGAATTTATAACTGTAAGACACTGAAGGAATGATCGGGAAGATGCTGACCTGTTGCAGCTGCGGCAGCCCTGTGTGTTGGTCATAGCCACGAATGACGATAAAGGGGTTCTGTCGGTTGTAGACATTGTAGATGCTGATGTTCCATACGCGCTCGCCATGTTTCTTCTGCTTGCGGAAGTTCATGCCGAGGTCGAGGCGGTGATACAAAGGCATCCTGAAATTGTTGCGCTCGACATAACCGATGATGGGTGTGCTGACAACGCTTCCGCCATATTGTGAATAATAGGTAATAGGAATACCCGGATAGGCTTGTGTGGGCAAGGTGCCGCAATTGCCGCTGCTGATGACCCAAGTGCCACTGATATCGAAGCGGTCGCTGAACTTGTGCTGCACGGTGATGCTGAAGTCGTGACTACGGTCATATTTGGCGGGGAAGGGGTTGCCGTTGTTGATCACCATGCCTTCGCGGTCGAACTTCCGCATGGAACGCGCCCAGGTGTAACCAACCCACCCCGTGGTCTTGCCAAACGAACGTTGCACAAGCAGTTCGATACCATAGGCCCAGCCTCTGCCGAGGTTCACCTTGTCTTCCCAACCCTGGCTGGTGCCAAAGAACGAGGTGCCGTCCTTGTATTCCAACACATTGTCCATCCGCTTGTAATAGCCTTCAAGCGAGATGTCGAACAGGTTGGGCAACTCATAGAAGCCTCCCAATGAGAACTGGTGTCCCTTCTCGGGTGCGATGCGAGCCGTGACGGGCACCCATAGGTCGGTGGGCATGGTGATGTTGCTGTTGGAGAGCAGGTGGATGTATTGTGTCATGTAGGCGTAACCAGCTTTCAGCGAGAAATGAGGTGCCACCATGGCGCTCATGCTGAAACGGGGTTGCAACGAATGGTAGAAGTTGCCTTGCACCGCAAAAGCGGAATAGTGCAGTCCGACATTCATCTTGATGGCTTCGCTCAAGGCTATGTTGTCTTCAATGTAAAGCATGGCTTCGTGGGCATGTACGTCGCCCGTGTTGGCCACTGTGTCCGTGTTGGCTTCCGCTTCGGTGAAGTTGATCTTCATTGACTGCACCTCGGGACGGAAGAAATGGTAGGTGTAGCCACCGCCAAAGCGGATGTCGTGCCTTGGGTTGGGCGCGTAATGGAAATCGGTGCGCGCCGTAAGGTCATGGATGCCGGAATGGAAGTTCATGGCCATCTTATCGGTCGAAGTGTAGGCTGTGGGCTTGAATTGCTCGTAGGTGTAGTTTTGGTCCATACCGAGGTCGTGGCGGTATTGGGTGTAGCTCACGGAGGCATCCATGAAAAGCTGTGGCGACATGATGTGGTTCCAACGCAGCGCGCCCACCTTGTTGCCCCATTTCCAGTTAAGGCCAAGTTTCTCGTGGTCGGCGTATATGTCCTCATAGGTATAGTCCCATTTCACATTGGCGTAGATCTTGTCGTCGCCGCTGTACCAACTCAAATAGAGTCGGTCTTTGTCCGAAATCTTCCAGTTGAGCTTGGCGTTGAGGTCGTAGAAATAATAGCCCAACGAGAACTTGTCGATGCTCGGGTCGGCCAACTTTCCGATGAGGCCGTAAAGGTTAGTGAGTGCATCGGAATAGGTGCGACGAACCGACAGGTTGAACGAGAGTTTGTCCTTTACAATCGGGCCTTCAAGGTTGAGTTTTGAAGAAATCAGCCCGATGCTGAAGTTGCCGTGATATTTCTGCATGTCGCCGTCTTTCATGCGCACGTCGACGACCGAAGAAATACGGCCACCATATCGGGCGGGGAAACCACCTTTGTACAAGGTGACGTTTTTCAGCGCGTCGGGGTTGAAGACGGAGAAGAAGCCGAACATGTGGTTGACGTTGTAGAGCGGCACACCGTCCATGAGGAGCAGGTTCTCGTCAGGGCCACCGCCGCGCACATAGAGTCCGGCCGAGCCTTCCGAGCCATTCTGCACGCCAGGCAGCAGTTGGATGGCTTTCAGTACGTCGGCCTCGCCCATCAGCGTCGGAATACTTTTGATTTGCTTGATGGGCAGTTCTATGACGCTCATCTGGGGATTGTTCGCGCCCACCGTAGCGCGGTTGGCCTCCACCGTGACTTCCTGCAACTGAATGTTGCTGCTCATCTTCACCGTGATGAGGGTGTCGGCGACCAAGTTGAAAGCTTGGTTCACAGCGTCATAACCCACAAAGGAAAACTGTAGGTCGACGGGACCTTCGTCCAATGTTAGGGAATAATAGCCGTAGTTGTTGGTGGCGCAACCTTGGCCAGTGTTGTGGTCGAGCACCGTCGCCCCAATCAAAGTCTCGCGGCTGGCGGCATCCATCACATAGCCGCTGATGCAGTGCTTCTTCTGCGCCATCGCCGACAACGACAGCAACAGAAGGAAAAATAAAGGAATTGTTTTGCGCATGATGGTTCAGTTGTTAAATATCAAGGTTCGTCATTATCTGGCAAAATAACCTTAAATGGTTTGTATTATTGTCTGAACCGGAAGAATAATTATTTGGACGCATTTCCAATGGTCAGCAATCGTTCCCGATGGTTTTGGCGAAGGTTGGTTTATTCAGTTCACTTAAACATCACCACCATTGCAGCCGCGAGAATCATGGATTCAGATGTTTTTTTCATGGCTTATCTTGTAACTGTGATGCGTTCCGTTTGCGAAACTCCCATAGCATTGGTAATCCGCAATAGGTAAACACCTTGCGGCAAGTCTGAAATGTGAATTTCATTCGTGTTTCTCATGGCCTTCACCAATTGGCCAAGGACATTGTAAATCCTCACGCTAACAACATCAACGCCCTCAATCAGCAACTTTCCGTTGGCGGGATTGGGAAATACGCTGATTTTCAAGTTTCTGTTTTCGTCAACATCGAACCATTCCGCGAAAATGTCGAGGCTGAAACTGACCTCACAGTCCTTGTCGGTTCTTGCCGACAATGTGCCATGTCCAAAAGTGGTTACCCAAAGTTGGCAACTGAAACCACTTTCCGAGGGCATGACCACCCAATCGGGAACGGTACACGACCATGTAAGCGCACCTGGCGCAATACCCATTGAATCAGTCACTCTATATTCATAAAGACCATCAATGATATTGGTTGAGACATACACTTGCGACAAACCTTGAAGGGCAAGTTGCTGGGCATGGTTCACGGTGAGGTCAAGTCTTACAATGCTGTCGCAACCCGAAATGGTTTGCAGCGTTTGCTCATAATGTCCTGATGCAGTGTAAGTTTGGCCATTCCAAGTAAACTCGTCGCAAGCTGTAGCCATAGTGTCATTTGTAACATCATAATTTACGGTTAGTTGAAGAACAAACAGACTGTCACAGCCATCGGGATTTTGGACGGTATCGGAATAAGTGCCAGTAGCATAATAGGTTTGGCCGTGCCATGTGTAACTGTTGCAAGCCTCAACGTCTTCTGTCGTGCTAAAATTTCCCCCCATTTCAAGTTCCAACAGCAACAGGCTATCGCAACCTTGGACACTTTCCAAAAGATGCTCATAAATGCCAGATTGCGAATAGGTTTGCCCATACCAAGTGTAAGCGTCGCAGGCTTCGACGTGAATTTTAGTCGTATCGCTATGGTTGACGGTGAGGTGCAAACTCACAATGCTGTCACAGCCATAATAAGTTTCGCCTTGTAAATCATAAACACCTGATTCCGTATAGGTTATCCCGTTGTTTTCATAAGCATCACAAACCGAGACATATTCTTCGCTCATGTAGTTGGGATGAACGTGGATGGCTGTCGTCAAAGTGGAAACCAATACGGTTTGGCCTTGCTCGTCCTTGAAAACATCACACAAAACGGCATAATTACCTGCCTCGGTGAATGAGTGGGATATTGGGAAACCCGAAGCTGTTGTCCCATCGCCGAAATCCCAATGAGCGGCGGAGCAGTTGAAATTGGTCTGCAAATCAAATTCAGGCTCGTCGTTCAGGCAAATATCGAAGCCCCAAGGATGTGCAACGGCAGTTTCATCATTCACAATAATTTGACTTACAAGGCTATGCGAATGTGTTCCCAAAGAATACGCATAACTTTCGCCTTGCCCCAATCCGTAGGCATGTGCCACAAAACCACCCAAAAGATTCGACAAAGTGTGCACCCCCGACCCCAACTGAATCTTGGCAAAAGAATATTCAGGGTAACTCGCCACCTCACTGAAACGGGAAGCGATATTTTGGCCATCCAACACCATGTTTTGGACAAACGCGCTGGCTACCACGATGTTCACATAATGAAATGTGCAATGCCCATTGATGAATATGGGAAAAGTGACATAATCAATGGTTTGCTCCAACGGACTGATGCGCACCATGGAAGGGTCGCCGATTAGCGGGTCACTTTGGTGGTATAATGCACCGGTAAGGTACATGAACACCTCCGCAGGCTCCGAAGTTTCAAGCAATATGGCAGGGGCATCAGGTTGCATTTCAAATTCGTAGGTTTCAAAGGCACCAATGGTTGTTTGCAAAACACCGTCCACAAAAACTTGGCAATTGTCGTTGGCGGCAGTAATGCGCACCCTGTCGTAAAACCGCCTCTCTGTATTGGTCACGATGAAACGCTTTCCCCACGTGTCCATGGGAAGCATTTGCTCAAAAATCATATCCGCAACTCCGCAAAACGGATCCGAATCTGGAATATAAGTACCTCTGTCTCCCGCAAATACAGCAATTTTCTTCCCTTCAAGGCTTCGCACCCGAGTACCCGAAAGGTTACCATCCACTTCTCCAAGAGGTACGGATTGAACCTGATAGCACTGGCCTGCATCCAATACAACATAAAAGATATTCCCTACATGATGACCGCCCTTTGTGTCGCTGGTCAACTGTATTTCGACCATCGTGTTGTCTTCCAACGCTAATACCGAGAACTCCGAACGCATGGCGGTGTCACCATTGATGGAATTTGGGGCATAGCACTGCACTATATAGTCGTCGCCCAAAGCCGTGATGGGGAAAACGCATGAGGCATCCAATGAGTACTCGCGGAAATTGAACGCAAACAACGAAATGGAATCCGTGGCCACCACATGCAAGCCTATGTCGAGGATGGTGTCGGAGGCCTCTTCATCGTAGGCCTGCTCAAAAGGAATTTCAAGCGTGGTTATTTGATTTACAGCGACATTGAACTCCGACGACCAGTTCGTGCGAGGATTGGTCACCGTGCCCGAACATGCCCTTTCAGCCGACATTTTGAGATACAAGGCTCTTTCTGGATGTTCCTGTTCCAGCCTCAAATTGGGCATGAAAGCCAACCAAAAATCGGTGCCGACAGTGCTTTGCGCGAAGACGTTTGGCACAAAGAAAGGCGCCAAAAGCAACAAGGCGAAGAATCGGTATGCCATTATGCGCAAAGTGGTTTTCATTTTTATTGCTTGATTATCAAACGATAATCGTTTCATCAGTTTATTTCAATCGCAAAAATAGGCATATTTCTAAACGCGAGCAATAATGGCAACAAAAAAATCCCGCTGGAAACGGCGGGATTTTTTATGGCATGATTTTGAGGTTGTTTATTCCACCACAACCTTCTTCATGACTTGACCATAATTGGCTTCGCTGTGCATCATATAGATGCCTTTGGCATTGTCTGACAGGTCGATGTGGATTTGTTCGTTTACAACATTGGAGCTGTATACAATTTGTCCGTAGGTATTTACAATACGAATATGGTTCATGCCTTTACCTTCAACAATAACTTTGCCTTTTGTGGGGTTTGGATATACATTTATTGTATTGCTATTGTTTTCTCCAACGGCATCTATATGCATAAAGGTGACATGGATATAGTGGTCAGCCGTCACATTGGTGAATGTGTATGAAGTCATTGCGCCGATAGGATTGCCGTCGATATAAACTTCTTGAACCTCGTAATCCGAATCAGGTATCATGGAGAAGGATTGGTTGGCTCCATGTGCCACGGTAATAGTTCCCGAAGGTGTAATGATACCATTGGCGCCTGCGGTTGCATGAATGGTATGTGTGTTTTGGGCAAAGTTGGCCACCAAGTTCCGATTGCCTGTTACCGTGAAACTATAACTGGCGTTTGTGGAAACCTGTGAACCGTTTTCCGTCCAATTCGTAAATGCATAACCATTGTTGGCTGAAGCGGTTACGGTACAAGTTTGCCCATAGGTATAACTACCTCCGCCCGATACGCTTCCAGCGTTGTTGGGATTGGCAGCCACTGTAATGGTATAGTTTTGTGCGTTAAAGTGCGCTGTATAAGTGGCGGATTCAGTAACCGTGAAACTATAGGTGGGATTGGTGGAAACCTGTGTGCCGTTTTTGGTCCATCTTTGGAATGTGTATCCAGTGTTTGCTGTGGCAGTTAGTGTGCATGTTTCACCATAATTATAACCACCACTCCCGGTTACCAAACCTCCGTTAGTTGGGTCTGCAATGGCGGTAATAACATAGCCTTGCGTTGTGAAATGGGCGACGAGATTTCTGCTATTTGTGACGGTAAAGGTGTAATTGGGATTGGTAGAGACTTGCGTCCCGTTTTCCGTCCAATTGACGAAAGTGTAACCGCTGTTGGCTGTGGCACTTACTGTGCATGTTTGGCCTTGTTGATATGTGCCACCGCCTGTGACATTGCCGCCGTTGTTTGGACTGGCAGATACACTGATTGTGTATTGCTGCGGTTGGGCTTGGAAATTGGCGACCAAATTTCTGTTTCCAGTTACCGTAAAGGTGTAATTGGCATTGGTCGAAACTTGTGTCCCGTTTTCCGTCCAATTGACAAAAGTGTAGCCCGAATTTGCCGTGGCACTAACAGTGCAAGACTGACCTTGATTGTAGGTGCCTCCGCCTGAAACGATGCCTCCGTTGCTAGGATTGGCCGAAACTGAAATAGTGTAGTTATTAGTGTGTTGGGTTCGAGTTATGCCGACACTTAACAAATAAGTACCAATGTCACCCTCATAGTAGGAAATGACATCGAAATAAACCGTTCCTCCGTCTATTACAGAGAAGTTGCCTGTCATTACATCATCATAGAATTCCGACCAATTCACTCCATCTGTCGAATAGGCAAACATACCATCCTCTGAATAAGTGTTACCATTCCCACTGTTAAAGGCATCATGTAGCCTCGGAGTAATTGTGTAATCATATCCAGCGTTGAGGTTGATTTTATAGTAATCAACATCGGAACTATTGTGAAGGTTTGACCCCGTGGTATTAACTGTTGCCGAATTTCCTGAAAAACTAAGTGTGAATGAATAAGCAAGGGATTGGGAATTGTTTGGCTCGTAAATGTCTGCGTAAACGGGTTCTGGTGCCACGTATACCCAAACTGGGTTTTGGTAATTTGAAGCACCTGCATAATACCAACTGGAAGAGCCAGCCTCTTGGTAAGCTAATTCCATAAGATAAGTTCCCGATGGTGCAGTGATTGTTCCTGTGAAATCAAGTCCATTGGTGTAATGGTAATTTGCGGGAAGTCCTTCATTACATTCATAAATTCCAATATTTTGAACCCAAGAACCATCCGAATTGGCCAAATTGACTCTGAATTTTCCATAAAATGTTTCGCTTCCTGTATTCCAAATGTCCACATTAACTGTGGCATCAGTGTTATTGTAAAGAAAATCACCTGTAACTATAGAAAAATCAGAGTTGGTTTCCATCGAAGATGAATATACAATATCAAAATAAGCATAATCATAACTTCCAAGGTCTATGAGGTTCCATAAGTCGCCGTCCATGCTATAGAGCATAGCAACTGCATAAGAACCGGGGATATAAGGTGGACCTCCTACACATTCCATATCACCATAACAATAATAGGTGCCCTGTAAGGGATTGGAAGACCAATCCCATTGGTCCATTATGTCAAGGAAGAAGTATTGATTAGAGCCTGGAACATCTTCATAATATACACCTGCTCCAATATAACCATTAAAATCACCATTTCCATTCATTGCTGTCCCGTAAAAACGGGTCAAGAGTTCTTTGAAATAATTGAAAATTAGTCTTTTATAGGTTGTTTTTCGAGTCAACGGACTTGATTGTATT
>ONKQ01000075.1 GCA_900318465.1 uncultured Bacteroidales bacterium | reverse complement strand
ATACAATCAAGTCCGTTGACTCGAAAAACAACCTATAAAAGACTAATTTTCAATTATTTCAAAGAACTCTTGACCCGTTTTTACGGGACAGCAATGAAAATAAGTATAAAAATGAGAAATTCGCACGTTAAATCCCGCTAATTTTCGTTTTCACATATCCTTTTTGGATTAATATCCCTAACAATTTCTCGCGGAAGTCGCCTTGCAGAAGGATTTCGCCGTCTTTGACGCTGCCGCCCACGCCGCAGGCCGACTTCAAGTCTTTTCCCAACACGGCCAAGTCGTAGTCGGAGCCTTTGAAGCCTGTGATGAGGGTCACTTTCTTTCCGGCGCGTTGTTTCTTGTCGAGCATGATGCGGAGGTTTTGCTTGGCTGGTTCCAAGGTGGCGGTTTCTTCTTCGCCGTAGTCGAAAACAAAGTCGGGGTTGGTGGAATAGACCACACCATTGTTGTCACTCTTGTGTTTCATCTAATTTTAATTTGTTGTCAATCATTCTGTTGTTGTATTCTTCGAGGTAGCGGTGCAATTTCTCGAAGATGTCGGGGCATTGCAGCAGGCCAAAGAGGTTTTCATCCAACATCGGGTCGAGGTGGGGCTTGTAGATGCCGTAAGGCTGTTGTCCATCGCTTTGCACGAGGTAGGTGCCGTCGCAATATTGGTAAATCATGTTGAAATAGCTGATGAAAGCCTGCGCGGTGCTGTCGCAAAACAGGTTGCGCCCGAAGCAAAACATTGTGTCGTTGACCTCCATAGCCGACAAAATGGACGGCCCAAGGTCGATTTGTTGGGCAATTTCATCACAATGCTGTGGCTCAAGGCGTTGCGGCCAATAAAAGGCAATGGGGATGGCATACATGCCCCAAATGTTGCTGTATTCGGGCTGGAAGTGCTCGCTGTTGGAGAAGTCGGAGGTGATGACAAACAGGGTGTTGTCGAACCAAGGCATCTGAGAGGCGGTTTGGAAGAAGTCACGCAAGGCGCAATCGGTGTAGTAGACGGTCTTCTCGAACCCCGTCCAGAAATAACTTTCTTCGGGGAAAACGAAGTCTTTCGGCACCTTATATGGATAGCGCGACGACAGCATGTAGATGGCCGCAGCAAAAGGCCTGTGGATGCGGGTCAGGGCTTGGGTGGCATATTGCAGGAACGGCCCGTCGTAGATGCCCCATTGCCCGTCGAAATCGTCATCGTCGTCATATTCGATGCGTCCGAAATAGTTCTTGAATCCGGCACGTTGCGAGAAGCGGTCGAAACCCATCACGCCATTGCTGCCGCCGTGCATGAAGATGGTGTTGTAGCCGTGGCTTTGCAGGTGTTGCGCAAAGGCATCAAAGTCGTTTTGGGCATAGTCGGAGTTGGCGAAATCATCAGGCATCAGCGAGGGTATGCCGGCCAAGAGCGCGGGCATAGCCTCGGTGCTGCGTCGGCTGTTGGAACGTCCGTCGAAAGTGAGGCTTTGCGTCAAAAGCGAGTCCAAGAATGGTGTGAGTTGGAAACGATGGTTGGGGTTGTAGTAACCGATCATTTCCTGCCCGATGCCTTTCATGATGATGAGGACGACATTGGAAGGCACACTATCGGTGGAAAGACTGTCGGCCACAAGGAAACGGTTGGCGGTCAAATCGTTATGGATAAACTCTTCGTTGGTTTCGTCGAATTGATGATGCTTCTCAATTGGCTCTTCGTGACTGCTCAGGATGCAGAAGGGCGTGTTGAGCATGATTGGGACGTTTTGCAGACTGGTGTAACGTAGGGCCAAATCCAAGTCGACATGTTTGGTTTTCAGTTCATTGCGCCACGCAAAAAGCGAAAAGAACACCATAATGGCCAGACTGACGACCTGCCGCAGCTCCCATCGTTGTATGAGGTGCTTCTCGTCTTCGTGGAGCCTTGTATGAGTGGCTACCACATTGATAACCAACACAAACAGGATGTAAATGACGAGTAGATACCAGTGGTCGAACAGCACCTGCCTGACCGTACCCGTGGAAATCTCGTCGGAAACATGCAGCAGCTCCAAAAAATCGATGCTCAAGTGTCGTCCGAAGAAACGGAAAGTGATTATGTCAGCGAAATTGAGCAGGATGGCTATTGCATTGGTAATCACATAGATGAAATCGAAAAGACGCTGCGGAAAACGGTTGAATATCTTCCGTGAGGGGAAGCAATAATAAAGAATCAGCGGCAGGTTGAGCACCACCGTGACGGCAAAGTCGAACCTCATGCCGTAGAAAAAGAGGAACAGGGCTTCGCTGAGGGAGGTTTGGTGGAAAAACTGAAGGTTGAAAAGATAGAGCAAGCTGCGGCTGAGACTGAGTGCCAACAGACTGGCCAACAGCCTGTAAACAAGCAGTATGGGCGGCGACGACAGCCACTCTTCTCTCATTTTCTTTCGCGTCTGATAGTTCATTCGACTTGCTTTTGCGGCGCAAATGTAGAGAAAAAAGTTTATTTTTGCGCAAATTTCCGACAATATGAAAAACCGCACATTCCTCTTTTTGCTTCTCGCTTTGAGCGTTTTGGGTCTCAGGGCGCAAGAAAAATTCCCGCAATATGGCAGCCCTTTGGACATCCCAATCTATCTTTCTGCCACCTTTGGCGAGATTCGGCCCAACCACATCCATGCCGGCTTGGACATCAAGACACAGGGCGCGGAAGGCAAGAAAGTGTATGCCGTGGCTGATGGCTATGTCAGTCGCATCGGTGTGTCGCCTTACGGTTATGGCAATGTGCTGTATATCACGCATTATGATGGATTTACCAGCGTTTATGCACATTTGCAACGCTTTTCGGGCGAGATTGCGAAATATGTGAAGGAGTTCCAGTATCGGCAAAAGAAATTCCCAGCACAGATTTATCCCGACAAGGACAAGTTCCTCGTCAAAAAGGGCGACTTGATTGCCTATTCGGGCAATTCGGGAGGCTCGGGTGGACCGCATCTGCATTTTGAGATACGGCATACCGTGAGCGAGAAGCCGGTCAATCCGATGTATTTTGGCTATAAGATTGACGACAACGTGAAGCCTTTGATACAAGGGGTTTCGGTTTATCCTTTGGGCGATGCGTCCACACTCGAAGGGGGCATCAAGCCGATGTATTTCGACGTGACCAACGAAAACGGGCGTTATAGCTTGAAAGACAGGAATTTTGTCCGTGCCAACGGGGAGATTACGTTTGGCATCCGCACTTTTGACCAAGTGGGCACTTCGACCAACAAGAATGGCCCGTATCTGTATGAGTTGTTTTTGGATGACGTTTTGGCTTTCCAGTTGGAGGCCGACAGCTTCTCCTACAGCGAGCCGCGTTATGTGAACAGCCTGCTCGATTATCGGCGTTACAAACAGAAGAAAGCGAGTTATGTGCGCACCGAGACCGACCCGTTCAACAAGCTTCAAATGATTGAGAAGAAGAACGGCACCGTTTTTGTTGAGGAAGGCGACACAGTGAACGTCCGTTTCAAAATTAGCGATTTTGTGGGTAACGTTTCCCAAATCAGTTTCAAGCTTGTAGGTGTGGCACCTGCTGTTGTGGAACGTCCTGAGCATCGTCGGAGCGAGTATTTCGTCAAGGCTGACGGCACTTTGAATTCGCACATCGAAATAGATGATTTCAGCGTTTCGATGGAGCGAGGCACACTCTTCCGCGACGAATGGATTCAGACTGGACAACGCGACGAAAAAGACTGCTGTTCACGCATTTACCGCTTTGGTACCGATGAGTTGACGACTTTCAAAAACTACACAATCAGCATCCGGCCCGATGAACGATGGACTGGCTATTCAAAGAAAATGTATATCGCTTACATCGATGGCAAGGGCAACCTGTCGTCGTTGGGAGGGAAGATGAAGAATGGCCGTTTGGAGACCGAGACGCGCAACCTGGGCGAGTTCACCATCAAAATCGACTCGATTGCACCCAAGGTGAACGCCTCCAATTTCAAGGACGGGCAATCGGTAAGCAAGCTGAAATCGCTGCGTTTCAAGATTTCTGACGACATGACAGGCATTGAGACTTACGACATCTATTTGGACGACGTTTGGGTTTTGGGCAAATACGACGCCAAGAACGCCTTGCTCTATTATGAGATTGACGAAAAAATGAAAAAAGGCACCAACAAAGTGAAGGTGGTCGTTACCGATGGGATGGGGAACAGCAAAACCTTGAATTTGACGGTGGTGAGATAAATGAACCCCATAGGGGTGAAAGGATTATTTCGGGAACGGTCTCGCAAACGTAGCGGGGAACGGCGTCTCAAACTCCATGTCCTTGTCCTTCAACGGGTGATGGAAGCAAAGCCGATAAGCATGTAAGCAAAGGCGGCCCAACGAGTTGTCGCCGTTGCCGTATTTCACATCGCCCACCACGGGATGCCCGATGTCGGCCATGTGGACGCGGATTTGGTTCTTGCGGCCCGTCTGCAAGGTCAGTTCAACCAATGAGTATTTATTGGTTACCATCAGCGTGTCGTAGTAGGTCTGTGCAAACTTGCCACCGTTGTCGGTCGGGCTGCTGTAGGTGATGAAAGCCTTGTTGTCTTTCAGCCACGACTCAATAACACCGCTCTTTTTCTCCATCTCGCCACAAACCACAGCCACGTAGCGGCGGTCGTAGACGATGTTTTTCCAGTCTTCCTCAAACATCAGCGCGACATCCTTGCTCTTGGCAAAGAGCATCAGGCCGCTGGTGTCGCGGTCGAGGCGGTGTATGGTGTGGGCCCGACAGCGTTGTTGCGTGGCGATGAAATAATCGTTCAAAATGCCTTGAGCCGTGTCCTTTTCCTTGGTGGGACTGTTTGTGAGCAAACCTTCGCGCTTGTCGATGACCAACAGGAACTTGTCTTCGTAAACGATTTTCAGTTTGGGATTGTTGAAGCGCTCTCTTGCGGTGGGCTTACCGATTTCAACAGTCATGCCTGGCTGAAGGGCGAAATCGAATTGCGTGGTGCGTTTGCCATCGACGCTGACGACCTTGTTGGCCAACATGCGCTTCACTTTGTTCCGACTGATGCCGTCAAATTTCTTCATCAGGAAATCCATCAGCTGCATTTCCTCCGAAACGTTGAATTTCAAAGGGTTGCTCTTGGAATGCGGTATTTTGTTCTTGTTCTTACTCATCAAAAAAAAATCTTAAATCTTAAATTTTAAATCCTTAAATCCCTCTCCCTAAAACGGCACATTATTATTGTCTTCCGTGATATACGGCTTCATGTTGTCGTCGTCGTTCATCTTTGAGCCGAAGACCATGGGGGCGTTGTCGAATTGATGGTTTGGCCCGATAGAGGTGAACTCACTGTTGTCGAAGCCTTGCTCAAACTCTTCGAATTTGGCGTATTGGCCGACGAAGCGCAGTTCCACCTCGCCCAATTTGCCGTTACGGTGCTTGGCGATGTCGATGACGGTATAACCTTTGGGCTTGTCTTCAGAATCCACGCCATCTTTGTAATACTCAGGTCGATAGATGAACAACACCATGTCGGCGTCCTGCTCAATGGCACCCGATTCGCGCAAGTCGGAGAGGATGGGTTTCTTTGAGCCGGGACGTTGCTCCACACTACGGCTGAGTTGCGAAAGCGCCAGCACGGGAATCTCCAATTCCTTGGCCAAACTCTTCAATGAGCGCGATATGGTGCTGATTTCCTGCTCGCGGTTGAGGCCCCTGTCGCCGCCTTTGGCCGTCATCAGTTGCAGGTAGTCGATGAAAACCATTTGAATGTCGTGCTGCTGTTTCAGTCGGCGGCATTTGGCGCGAAGCTCGAAGACTGAGAGTTGTGGCGTGTCGTCGATGAAGATGGGCGCATCGGTCAACGGCGTGACTTTGGTGTTCAGTTGCTGCCATTCGTATTCAGCCAAGTCGCCTGAACGCAGTTTGTCGGCGGTGAGCGAGGTTTCGGTCGAAATCAGACGGGTAACCAATTGAACCGAAGACATTTCCAACGAGAAGAACGCCACGGGACGGTTGAAGTTGACAGCGGCATTGCGGGCCAAATTCAGTGCAAAAGCGGTTTTACCCATGCTGGGACGTGCGGCCAGAATGATGAGGTCGGATTTCTGCCAGCCTTGCGTGATCTGGTCAAGGGCGGTGTAGCCCGATGGCACGCCGCGCAGTTTGTTGTCGGCGTTCTTCGCACTCTGTATTTCCTTGATGGCTCTGCTCACCAAGTCCTGCATCGAGTCGTAGCTGCGGCGCAGGTTGTTCTCGCTGATTTGGAAGAGGTTGTTCTCCGCCTTGTCTAACAGGTCGAACACATCAGTAGTGTCTTCGAAAGCCTCATGTATCATGTCCGAAGAAATCAGAATCAGTTGACGCTGAATGTGTTTCTGCATGATGATACGGGCGTGGTATTCAATGTTGGCCGCCGAAACGACGCGGTTGGTGAGTTTCGAGATATAATAGGCTCCACCGACCATCTCCAACTCGCCACGGAGTTTCAGTTCGTTTGTAACGGTCAGAATGTCAATGGGTTCTGACTTTCCGAAAAGGTCTTTGATGGCGGCGAAGATTTTTTGGTGCTTGTCTAAATAGAAAGCATCGGGCGTGAGTATATCAATGACTTCGTTGACAGCTTCTTTCTCAAGCAACAAGGCACCGAGCACGACTTCTTCCAAGTCGGTGGCTTGCGGGGGAATGCGCCCTTGGTTGGCGAAGATTTGCTCCGGCGTCATCACGTTTCGCCGTGCAGTTTCGCCAAAGGGACGACGGGCTATTGAGGTATCAGTTGGCATAAAATCTGTTTTGAGTGGGCAAAATTACGAAGAATAATTTGACCCGAAATTGCTGCTGTAAAGAAGTTATCAACTACTTGAAAAAGTGTTGATAAGTTTTTTCAACTATCTCATTTTCAGAAATTAAGTCTTCCCTTGCCTGTTGATAACCCATCAAGTCGTTGCTGGTGGCCTCCACCAATATCCGGCTGTGTTCAAACAACTTACACGCTGGAAAAAGCACCTCTGCAAGCCGTTGCAAAGTGAAGCCGCGCTTGATGGCGGGATGGTAGAAATGGGCGTTTTGAAGCACTTCAAAAAGGTTGAAAACTTTGTATCCGACTTCGCGGTTTCGGATGATTTCGTGCCGAAGCAGGGTGGTGCTGAGGTTTTGGGGCGTGAAGCACACAATCAGTTCGTAACGGGCGAGTTTTTCAATAAGGATGCCGATGGCTTCTTTCCATAGATTATGGTCCTCAAAGCAATCCCAAACAAAGCAACCGTTTGGTTCGTGCTCGCCTTGCAGGGCAAAGGCCAAAACCATCTCTTCGTAAGGCTTTGTCCCATCAATTTCAGGCACGGCGGGATGATGCAGCAACAGGTTCAGATAGGCCACCGACTTGGGCTTGGGCTGTGGTGCCAAAGCGTAAAGTGTTTTATAGTCAACGTAATATGAGTTTGTTTCCAAAGCCTCGATTTGGTGGGCTTCCAAGGAGTTGGGGTCAAGCTGTTGCAACATCTTTTCGTTTGAGTTCACGCCGTTGAAGTAGGATAGGAACAAGGTTTCATCATCCATCGCGGTCGTGAACAGGAAGCTGTTCTTCGGAATCAGTTTCCAGCAATGTCCTTGAAAATCACAAGGGTAGGGGTTGTTGCATTGCGTCCCGATGTTCACCAAAGGCGAGTGGGGCAGGGCAACCACGGCTTTCAGTCGTTCCACGTTCTTGGCGACAAAAGCTTCTCTTTCAACGACATAATCCATCACCGACTCCATTTTAAACAGCTGGTTCACGTCAATGGGGCCGTTTTTTTCGTAATCGCCGTTGAGATACATCAGCTTAAAGTCGCTCAAAGGCACCCCGCAGCCATGCAGCACATAGTATTGCAGGGCGGCGTCATTATAATAGGTCTCGCTGAGGCGCATCGAGCTTTTCACTTCAATGGCCAACCAGCGGTCGCCATCGCGAACCAGCATGTCGAGCATGATGAGCGTGTCATTGTATTGAAGTACAGCCTCATACATGACGTTGACCTCTGGTTTGCCGAGGTTTTCCATCGTCTCATGCACCTTCTTTGGAAACTGTGAAGGCGAATTAGGTGCCATGTTGATGCCTCCTGGAAATACCTCATGGGCCAACACGCCCACATCGGTGCCGCGCTGGAACTTGGCCCTTTGCTCGATGCTCAGCTTGTCGCGCAGATAGGGATGTTTTTTTTGCATATACAGCGCCTTTTCGCACTGCAAGCCCTTGATATACGTTGATTTGGAAAGGATGTGCATGGTCAGTTGGTGTAGTCCACTTGGTCTTCGGTGATGAGCGGCAGGTAGTTGTAGCGCCGCATGAGTTGGGCGATGGCCAACACGTCTTTTTGGCAATAGGTCTGGATGCGATGGAGGTCGTTTTCTTGCCAATACACGCGCCCCACCTCGCTCCCGTTGATGTCGTCTTTCGGTGTCGGGATGTCCAAAATGGCGCAAAGCAGGTCAAGTGAAGTGAAACTCTTGTAGTCTCCAAACTTCCAGAATTCCATCGTGTCAAGGAAGTTGGTTTCCCACGGTTTCTTTCCTGCAACTTGCAGAATTCGAGGGATTTGTATTCCGTTGATAAGCATTCTTCGGGCGATATAGGGGAAGTCGAATTCCTTGCCGTTGTGGGCGCAAAGTTGGGCGTCGGGTGTGTTGTAGTAACGGTCGAGCACGGCGGCAAACTCCTTGAGCAGTGCCTTTTCGTCGTGGTCGCAAAACGATTTCAGGCGAAAGCGGCTACCGTTGAAGAAACCGACTGAAATACAGACGATTTTGCCGAACTCGGCATAGATGGCGGCGCGGTCGTAGAGGCTTTCGGGCGTGGCGTTTTCGCCGCCTTTGCCGATTTGTTCGGCCTTGTGTGACCATAGTTTTTGCATCCGCTCGTTGAGTTGGCCGAAGGATTTTTCCTGTGAGACGGTTTCGATGTCAAGGAAGAGTATTTTGGAGAAATCTATCATGGTTGTTGAATTGTTGGTCGTTGAATTGTTGAATTGTTGTCGTAGGGGCAGACCCACGTGTCTGCCCGATGTTATTGCCGAATGTTATCGTCCATCGTGTCCACCTTTTTGAATTGTCAAATCATCGTATCTCTTGAAAATCAACATATTTCCCTGTCGGTTCCACGGCATCAATCTTCATGTCGGTGATAAATGAGTAGGGTGTGCCCTCGCCGACAAGCAGGGTGAAGCGGTCCAAATCCTTTTCCTCGCCTTCGGCCTCGATGTGGACGCTGCCATCGGCATGGTCGTTCTCTACGTAACCATTCATGTTGCATTGCAGGCCGTAGCGGTGTACATAGCGGCGAAACCCGACGTTGAACACGCGACCGTAAACTCTTATGGAATAGGCTTTTGTCATAGGGCAAATTTCAATCCGGGAATGTTTTTGAGGATGGCATAGGCATTTTCTAGATGCGTTTGGCTCTCGATGTCGATGTTGTAGCAATAGCTGAAGTAATTGCCTTTGCCACTGCTTCTTATGTTGACAAAACTATGTACCGTTTGGCTCTCGTTTAAGGCTTGTGAGATGTTCCGTTTGGCATCTTCAATCGGAATGTCAGCCGAAATGATGAGCTTGATGTCGAAGTTTTGCGGGTAGGCGACTTTTTGCTGGTTTTTTGTCATTTTCTGTGCTTATGATGGGCAAAAGTAGTAATTTTGCCGAAGCAAACACGAATAATCGAAAAGTTTGTTGAAATCTTATACGATAATAATGAAAATTACGTTTGCAATTAAACTTGAAAGAGCGAAACAATGCTGACCTTTTGGGAATCGTTCAAGGTGTTTGTCAAGGGCATGATCATGGGTGCCGTCAATGTGTTTCCCGTATCGAGCGGTACGGTGTCGTTGATTTTGGGCGTGTTTGAGCGTTTCGTCAATTCCGTCAAGTCGTTGAACCACAATAATTTCAAGTATCTGCGCAAAGGTCAGGCCTCGGAATTTGCGCGTCGCACCGACTTCAAGTTCTTCCTGACCATTATCGTGGGCTTGATGTTCGGCATGGTGCTGACATCCATCTTCCTGAAAAAGACCTTGGTATTCTATGAGGTCTACACTTGGTCATTCTTCATTGGCCTCATCATCGCCTCGGTGATTTATGTGATGAAGATGATTGAGAAGGTGAGTATCAAGAACATAGCCCTGCTTTTGGTTGCATTCTTCTTCTCGTTTTTCCTTTCCATCAAGTCCAATCCGTATTCCAACGACAATTTCTTCTACCTCTTTATATGTGGCATTGTCGGGGCAACGGGAATGGTGGTTCCTGGGGTTTCGGGTTCGCATCTTATGCTGTTGATGGGCAACTACGAACTGATTGTCACAGAGGCGATTCCGGCCTTGGCCAAAAGCTCTACCTTCCTTCATGGGGCGCGGATTTTGTTTCCCTTCGTGTTAGGTGCAATAGTGAGTATTGTGTCGTTTTCCTACCTGCTTTCTTGGCTGATGCGCGACTATCGCGATTCCACCCTGTCGGTTTTGGCAGGTTTCATGTTAGGCAGCCTTCCCGTGGTCTATCCTTGGAAAACGCCCTCAGCCGACATTATGGACTATATCTTCCATCTCCCGCAATGGAACACGGAGCTGCTGATGGCCGTCGTGATGGCCCTTTTGGGTGCCTTGGCAGTCTACATCCTTGAGATTTTGGCAAAGCGGAAAGAGAAAAGAAAGTGATTTTTTTTCAAAACATTCCGTTCGTTTTTCCATTCTTTTCATAACTTTGCCCAATCTTTATGGGATGTTGAATTGTTGACTGTTGAATCGTTGAATTGTTGAAATATGAAAAGGTTATCAGTCTTGCCACCAGTGGGCTGAAAGCTGATTGCTGACAGCTGAAAGCCAATCTTGAAATCTTGAAATATGAAGAAAGCCATCAGCCATCAGCAGTCAGCCATCAGCTTGGGCCTCACCGAGCTGAAAGCCAATCTTGAAATCCTTAAATCTTTAAATCCTTAAATCTTAAATCCTTAAATCTCAAACATCATGAAAAAAAGTATCCTTAAATCAATGCTGTTGGCACTCCTCATCGGAGTAGCAGTGCCTTGCGTGAACGCTCAAACTTCTCAAGTTGCCCATATCGGCGACATCCTCTGCGAGGACAACCAAGTGGTAAGCCCCGCCAATTTCAATGCCTCCTCCCACACCCCCATCGGCGTGGTCTTCTATGTCGATAATGTCGGTAAACACGGCTGGGCCATCGACTTGCAGGATATGGGCTCGTACCCATGGCAAAGCTCATGGAATGATACGCCTTTGACCAACTATGGCAGTCAGAGGTTGGCTATCTATGACCTTGACGGCTATCGGAACACGGAGATTATTTATGCCCAGTACAATGATAGTACTTTTAGTGCGCGATTCCCCGCATTCGATGCCGTTGATTTCGAGAACGGTTGGTATCTGCCTACCCTCGGACAACTCAATTACCTTTACGGCAACCTTATCGAGGTGAACGCCGGCATTTACGCTGCAGGTGGAACCCCATTTGAAACAGGAATCAACTGGGTCTATTGGTCGTCTACCGAGTATTCCTCACAATATACATGGGCTTTATACTCAAATGGTGGTTTCAATAACGATGGTAATGGTAATAGTCGTCGTGTCCGTGCAGCCCGCAATTTCTCATTAGACCAATAAAACCTGTGCATCATGAGAGCAAGAGACAAAATCAAGAAATGGCTGTTGCTGTGCGTGGCAATGGTGCTTTGGGGC
>ONKQ01000021.1 GCA_900318465.1 uncultured Bacteroidales bacterium | reverse complement strand
AATCACAGCCGCCTGGGGTTACAAACTGCTGCTCATAGTGGCCCGATTCAGTGTATTCTTGCCCATTCCACCACAGACTGCCACAGGCCACGGTGTCGACATCCACCTCCAAGGCATCGGAGAACGAAAGGTGCAACGTGACGATGCTGTCGCAGCCTTCAGGCGTGACGAATTCCTGTACATAATCGCCCGGCTCGCTGTAGGTTGTGCCGTTCCAAGTGTAATGGTCGCAGACCTCCATCGACCATTCGTGGTAGAGAGGACCGATGATGGAGAGGTGCAGAGTGATGATGCTGTCGCAGCCCAAAGGCGAGATGAAAGATTGCTGATAGTCACCGCTTTCGTAATAGGTTTCATCGTTCCAAGTGAAGTGTTTGCATTGTGCCTGCCAAATCTCATGAGTGACGGTACCCCCAATGCTGACCTCAATCTGATAAAGCGTGTCGCAGCCTATTTCCGATTCGACAAGTTGCTCATAATGACCGCTTTCAGTGTAGGTGGTTCCATGAAAAGTGTAAGTCTCACATCCTGAGCCTGAAATGCTGACTTCGATGGTGCCGCCTGGGTTATAAGGTTCGCCGTATTGGTTGATGTAGCTCGCTTGTTGCAGAAAGTTGTTGTAGGGTCGGCGTATGGTGCCGTCGGGGGCGGTAAAGACAGTGGCTTTGTCAAAGCAGTAGGCAGGTATGGTCAGGTCTTCGTTCACGTTGGTGACATGGTACATGTATTGGTTCCAAACCTTTCTGGCAGAAGCCCAATTCCCGAAGTTGCCGAAAACATGGATGCCGCCATGTCCCAAGAGGTTCCCTGTTTGGTCGAGCAGACCTGTAGTGACTATTTCAGCAGCCCCGTCGCCGTTTATGTCGGCCACAATCGGATACTCGCTGCCTGTTCCGGCACCCATCATCCGAGCGTAAAGGTTGTAAGGGCAAACGGTGTCGTTGCCTGTGACATGGCTCTTGCCGCTACCATTGATGATGCGTAGGTTTTCGCTGTCGCGGTAGACGAGTTCCATGATGTTGTCTTGGTTGAAGTCGAAAAGTGTGATGCCCGTTTGTCCTGAAGTGTCGTTGTGTGGCTGTCGCCAAATGGTGGTGAGGCCGTTTTGAGTGGTGTAGCGCCAACAGTACAGGTACATGGGATTTGAATTTTGTTTCTCAAGGAAGACGATTTCGGGGTGTGGGTCGTCGTCAATGTTGCCGATGAGGGGATAGCCAGTGCAAAGGCATTGGACGGTATTTTGGAAAAGGATTTGCCCATTAGAAGGCTTGTAGGCATACATGTAGCAAGTTCCAAAAGTGTGGTCGTCGGTGTCGTCACGGACCACAAGCACTTCACATTCTCCGTCAAGGTCGAAATCGGCAAGGCTGGTGTGGCCGTCCTGTGAATAACCACTTGGCGGCGTGACGGTCAAGGCTTCTGTGATGGAGTTTAAGGCGGGATTGGTTCGACTGTTGATGTTGACGTTGTAGATGGTGTTGCCGCAAATCAGCTCCTGCCTAACGTCGCCCAAAACATTGCTGGCCAACGACATGGCAAAGTAACAGAGGTGGTAGTTGACCACACCGTATGCCGCACCTCTGTAACCGAGACCTTTGTTGCCGTTTTCCGGACCAGAGCAAAGCCATTTTAGTGTGGCGGCATCGAAGATGTCGCTGCCAGCGTATACTTCGGGATAGCCGTCACCGTTGAAGTCGGCGAGCGAGACCATACCGTCGCACGAAGTGGCACGGTCTGATACGTTGAGCAGTGTGCCGTTGATTGTGTAGGCCCGGATTTTCTTGTCGTAGCCGTGGACGAAGATTGCACCTTGCATTGTGCCGTCGGGCCGTGGATACTTGCCTATGGCGTATGGGCCGTTGGAGTTGTAGATGGAATCTTGGATGTTGAAACGGTATTGCAAGGATAGGTCGAGGCCGCTGTAAATGTCAAGTGTGTTGGTGCGGTAGTTGTTGCCTATGTAGTGGGAAATCACGAGGTCGGTCACGCCGTTGTCGTCAATGTCGCCAGCCATGACGGGAGCGTATGAGCATATAGTGTTGTCGGAGGTCGAGAAAAGCAAGTTCACGTTCCATGCGTTGCCTTCAAAGGGTAGGTTGCAATCCGATTCAATAATGTTATCGGGCAAAGTCGGTTCAGGCAGGGGCGGGTTGAATAAGTTGATGTTGCGCACGGCACGGACGTGGTAATTCTGACCCTTGTCCCTAAGTATGAAGCCTCCCGCCCTGACAATGGCCGAAGGCTTGAAAGACACAGCGAAGGCTTCGTTGGCGTTGGCCTCCGAACTCGACCAATACTCGGCTTGTGCCATTATGCTTCCGTAGCTTTGCAGCTCGTTTTCAATGAAAGGCAAGGCACCGAAGAGCTTCGACAGCTGTCCAGCGGTAGGAAGATACCATCCGTGTCCATAGTCGACCACGTTGGCGGCTGTGTTCATGCCGTTTTGGTGGTCTCTGATGATGCCTGTGTTGGCTAAGCCGTCGGTCTCGTTGAGCAGCATCCCGAAAGGTGACGGGCAGGTTTGGTTGTCTAATCCTGGCACATCGCCATTGCCCCACGAAATAGAGGTTGAGGCGTCGTTCAAAGCCACTATCCAGCCTTCAGTTTGGTCGGGAGAGATGTAAAACAGAATGCCTTGACTGCCGTCGTCGTTGGTGATAAGGTCGCCGATATGGTAGGTTGCGGGTACAGGGTTGGGTATGTTGAAGTCTATGATTTGGCGCACGGCGATGCCGTTGGGCGGATAGTTGACGTGATTGTCTTTTACATAGTCGCCGATGCTGCCGCCCGTGTTCATGTCGTAGGCGTGGTAACTGGAACACTCGGTTGATGACCACCAGTAGTAATTGCCTTCAAGCGGAAACTGCGTCCCACCCACAACTTGCAGCGAGGCGTTGATTTCGGGGTAATAGGAAAACATGTAGCGCAGTTGTGCCGCACTGGGCAAATACCAGCCATTGTCGTAATCAACGGCCCAAGCGGCAGGAAAGTTGGTTGAGCCGCTTGTGTTTCGGATGATGCCGGTGTTTTGGCTTCCATCGAGGTTGTGCATGGCGGATCGGGCATTCTCATAGTTGACCAAGTTCTGGATGTCGTAGCCATAATAGTTTGAACTGCTCCATTTTATGGAAGACGATTGGTTTTGGAGCGCAACCGCCCAACCATGTGTTTCGGTGTCGTCCACGTAAAACACGATGCCCCATGCTGTTCTTCCCGATGACGGGAAATCGGCCACGCTGACCGTGCTCCCATCGGTGCAAAGGATGTCGCCAATGCGGACGGTTTGGCCGAAGCTGACCATGGAGAATAATAGGAAGCCGATGAGCAAAAGGGTGTTTTTCATGCTATTTCCTTTCTATAAGTAACTGTTCAAAATTTAACTGCGATATCTTTTGACTTCGTGACACGGGACTTCGAAACTTCGGGACAAGCAAATTCCTCGTAGTCTCGCAGTCCCATAGTCTCGTGTCCAATATGTAAACTAAATTTGCTCATCTACTTATCTTCTATGTGATGATGTATTCGAATTTTTTCTTGAGTTTGTCGCGACACAAGTAAAGCACTATATAATAAGGTATCAGTGCGACGATGCTGATGAGTGCTGAAATGCCTTCGCCCAAGCCGAGACCGAGGCAAATGAAAAGCACTGCCAACAGCAAAATGATGGGGACGAGGTAGGCCAGCACCGCCGCCATGTTGCCCTGACCGATGGCCATTGTTACGTTGACTTTTTGCATCAAGGCGAAATCGCGGTCTTTGGGTCGGGGCACGATAAGGGTCTTTTCGGCTTGCTCGCCCATGCCACAGGCGCTCTTGGCGTGACAGGCCGCGCAGGCACTTTGCGCCAATATCTTGATTTCCAGTTCATCGTCGGTGATTTTGGTGACGATGCCTTCGTGGGAGATGGTTTCGTTTGCGTTGTTCATAATGCCGCAAAAATACGATTTTTGTGGGTTGATTGCAACAAATCCTGTATTTTTGCGGCGTTAAATCCTTGTTATGTCGGATAAGAACAAAAAGAACGACGGAAAGCAGGCAAGTTGGGCGCAAGCCAAAATCCAAGCCATGAAGGATTGGTACCACCGCGACGAGAATTTCCTGCGGATGGTCCGTTTCCCTGGCACCAAGGTGCCGCTGTTGGACGTGCTCATCGACTTCGTCAAGCTGTTCACCAAGGGGCGCACCATGGACCGTGCCGCAGGCGTGGCCTTCAACTTCTTCTTGGCCTTGTTTCCGCTGATTTTGTTCTTCTTCACGCTGATTCCCTACATCCCGATTCCGCACCTCTATGAACGTGTGATGTTGGCGTTGGATGACTTTCTTATCCCTTCTGGGACAATGGATTACGTGAAAGAGACCATCGACAACATCATGAACCAGCCACACGATGGCTTGCTCTCGTTGAGCATTTTCCTCTGCTTGATTTTCGGGTCAAGTGGCATCGTGGCTATCTTCAACGGCTTCCGTAATGTGTATGCCAACATTGTGATAGAAAAAGGCCTGACGCTGAGAGGCTGGATTGTCCAACGGGCGTTCGCCGTCCTCATGCTCATCATCATCGGTGCGTTGATTGTGGTTTCGGTGGTGCTGATTTCGTTGGGCGGCACAGCGTTGAAATATTTGGTTACGCACGAAATCATCGAGGGTGGATCGTTTACTTTTTTCCTTTTCAGCGTGTTGCGGTGGGTCATTGGCGTGTTTGCCCTTTGCTTCGGCATCGCGTTGCTTTACTATTTCGGCAATGTCACCGTCAATGAGCATTACCGCATTGAGCGCAAAAGGAAGGGTTCAAACGGCGAGACGCTCTATCGCAACTTCGTGATTTTCAGTCCTGGTACGATTCTGGCCACCACACTGTTCGTTTTGGGCACGGTTGCGTTCAATACCTATATCTCCAATTTCTCGCGCTACAATGTGCTTTATGGCTCCATCGGTACGCTCATCATCCTCCTGCTGTGGATTTGGCTTGTTGCCATCCTGATTTTGGCGGGCAACGACCTGAATTCCGGCATTCGTCGCAATGCGGACAAGCTGAGTGCAGGCGAGGACAACATCCGCCGCCGCGAAGTCGTCATCGAGGATTTGAAAAGGCACATTCGCGCCTATCAGAAGTCAAACGAAGTGCTGATGGAGAAGATTAGCGGGGCGAAGAAAACCATTGACGAACAGCAGGTGTTGATTCAGAATCTGGAGGAACAGATGAAGAATAACGAGCTGATTATCAATACATATATGGGTTTTGTGGAGTTTGAGAGGAAAAAAGCTGCCGAACCGTATGAAATCCAAGACCCCAAAAAGGACGACGAGGAAAACAAAGCATAACACATCATGGGCATCGTAGCGCGACAGAGTATCAAGGGCACCATCGCTACCTATATCGGGGTGGCTGTGGGTATCGTCACTACTTTTTTCATCCAGACGAAAGCCCTTCAGCCTGAGCAGATTGGCCTCATTGACATCTTACTCCAATGCTCTATCTTGTTCAGCGGTTTGGCGCAGTTGGGCACCAACTCGTCAGCCATGCGCTACTATCCTTTCTTCAAGGACGAGCAGCACCGCGACCACGGCTTCTTCGGCTGGACTTTGCTGGTTCCGTTAATCGGATTTTCTTTCTTTTTGTTGGCTTTCTTTGCCTTCAAAGGTTCCATCGTCAGTTTCTTTACGAAAGATTCTGAAGTGGGTGCCGATCTTTTCGCCAAGTATGTCAACTTTGTCGTTCCGTTGGCGTTCTTCATGCTTTATATTGCTGTATTTGAGACGAATAGCAACCTTTTACTGCGGATTGTATTGCCCAAGTTCATCCGCGAAGTAGGCTTGCGTGTGGGCACAATGGCCATCTATCTGCTGTATTTCTATAAAGTCATTGATTTTGATGGTGTTATCGTTTCGTTTTGTATCATCTACGGCCTCGCCACATTAATTAATATCGTATATCTTTTGTCGCTCAAACGTGTCTCGTTCAAAATCGACCGGAAGTTCATCAAGCCCCAATTGCAGCGCGATTTCTTGTTCTACACCTTGTTTATGATTACGGCGGCTTTGGCGGGCAATGTCATTCCCATGCTGAGCAAGTTCTTCGTGGCTGGCAAGACGGGCTTCCGTTTGGCGGGTGTGTTCACCATTGCCACTAACATTGCGGCTTTGGTCGAGATGCCTTACCGCTCGTTGGGAGCGATTTCAAGACCTCATATTTCCGAGGCCATGGCCAAACAGGACGTAGCAAAGGCCAACGACTTGTGCAAGAATGTGGCTTTGCACCAGTTCATTGTAGGCTGTCTTGTGTTTTTCCTCGTATGGATCAATATCGATTATCTCTTTGATTTGCTGCCCAATGGCGACATTTATCGGGTGGGCAAGTGGGCTGTGCTGATTTTGTCGTTGAGCCGTCTCGTCTATTCCACCCTTGGCGTGATAACCACAGTGCTGAGCTATTCGAAATACTACTATTACTCGCTGATTTTCACTATTTTACTTGCAGCGATGTCAATTGCCTTAAATGCTTGGTTGGTGCCTAAATGGGACATCAATGGCGGGGCTTTGGCCAATGTAGGCTCTTATGTGGTGTATTTCGTCCTGCTTTTGGCGTTCATCAAGTGGAAGATAGGAGTGCATCCGCTTTCGGTTAATATGTTGCCTGTCGCAGTGGTGGTGCTGGTTCTGTTCGCCCTCAATTGGCTATGGACGGTTTCGCTAACGCCGTGGTTTTCAGGCTTTTTTGAAAACCCTATTTTCGGCTTGGGTATCGATGCAGTGCTGAAGACAGCGGTTTTCGTCATCATTGGTATGACTGCAATCTATAAGCTGAGAATCTCAAAGTCGGTGAATGATTTGGTGGAGAAGGGGTTGGGTAAATTAAAGAAATGAATTACAAGAAAAACACTTGAGCCATGTGGATTCTTCTTTTCTCTTCGGGTGGAATCTTCATGTAATCGCCGTAGATGCTCGTGAGATAGCGGTCAGGATTGGCTGGAGCTCGAAAGACATGGCCTTCGAAAGGGATGTCTTTCAAAGGATATATCATGTCTTTTGAATATGAATTGCCATAAACGCTAAAATGCTTCTCATAGCCAACTTTGTTTTTTGGCTTAAGATTCAACAGCATCCACAAAACATGCAATCCGGCTCTAATGATTGGGAAAGTGAGGGTCGCCAAGTGGTTTTTTAAGGTAATTTCTTGTTTTACAAAATAGAAACTGGTAGTTTTCATATACCATCGCATGATGGCTTTTTGGAGCTTAGGCCTTACGGTGGGGTATGGCACTAATTCAAACAAATCAATGAATAGTCCTTTGTGATAGTCTTTACTGAAATCTTCGTTTGGGGTAATGTAAAGTGAATGGTTGTCTCTTATTTTATTGAGGGTTCTGCCAAAGGAAGGGTCGGAGGTTTTGGTCTGAAGGAATAAAGAAGAGGGAAGTTCTTTTTGGGCAATCTCAAGGAATCTCAGCAAGTCGCCAGTTGGCATGGTTACGTCAACATCGTCATCCCATGGAATGAATCCCTTGTGCCGAATTGCGCCGAGCAATGTTCCGAAGTCAATCCAGTACTGGATATTGTGCTTGCGGCATATCTTGTCGATTTCTACCAACATGTCAACCAATCGCAATTGGACTTTGCGCAGTGTTGTACCCTCTCCGTTGTACTGAGAAAAATCTTCCATGGCTTATTCTTTAGTGGCAATGACTCTGATAAATGTCTCGTCTTGTCCGTTGTATGGGGCGAATCCTTTCTGCTCTTTGGCATACTCGATGCTGAACTGGCATGATTTAAGCTCGTCGCAAAAAGATTCAAAGTTGATGAATCTCCTGTAGTGGTCATTTAGGATAAAGGCATCTGGCTCTCCTTCGACGGGGGTGCCTACTTTGAAAATCTCGTTTTTCTGCCCTCGCACTTCAACACAAAGCTTCCCATTCGGTTTGAGGTTGCGGAACGCCCACAGTATGACATTGTGCTGCTGTTCCTCGGATATGGAATGAAGGGTGAAACGAGAGTAAACAAGGTCATATTTGGAGTAGTCAGAATCGCTTAGACATGTAAAATCACAGCATCTAAAGACCAGATTTTCAATTTGTTTATAACGATTCTGAAGAAGCTCGATGATGTTTTCACATTGGTCAATGGCTTCCACTTTTGCTGCATTAGCGTTAGCGAAACAGATGGCATCACGCCCGTTGCCGCATCCTAATTCAATCATCGTTTTTCCGTCAACGCCAATGTTTGCGACCACATAAGTCGCAAACAGAGACGGCTTCTCGTCTTCCGACTGTTTGGAATATATTTGTTTCCAATATTTTTTGTCCATGCCTTCTGTTTTATTGCCTGCAAAAATACGCTTTTTATGGGTTTGTTTGAAAAAAACATGTACTTTTGCAAAGGAATAATAGGCTAATCAATGGATAATCATATCAGAAACATTGCAGTCATTTTGGCAGGAGGTACGGGCAGCAGACTTGGTGCTTCCACTCCGAAGCAGTTTTTTAAGGTGGCGGGAAAAATGGTAATTGAGCATACCGTTGACATTTTCGAGCACCACCATAGTATTGATGAAATAGCCATCGTGGTTCACCCTGACTATATCAATTTGATGGAGGAAATAGTTTTGAAAAACCATTGGCACAAGGTGAAGAAGATACTCAGAGGTGGCTCTGAACGCTATCATTCTTCATTGTCTGCTATTCAGGCATACGATGCCGAACCTGATGCGAAACTGATTTTCCATGACGCCGTAAGGCCTTTGGTCAGCCATCAAATTATTGATGACGTGATTGCTGCGCTCGAAAAATTCAATGCTGTTGATGTGGCCGTGGCCGCAACAGATACCATCATTCAAGTTGACGGTGAAGGGAAGTGCATCGCCCGTATTCCTGACAGGAATCTTCTTCGTCGTGGACAGACCCCTCAGGCCTTTCGTTTGTCCACAATCAAACAAGCTTATGAATTGGCGCTTAAAGACCCCCAGTTCAGAAGCACCGACGATTGCGGAACGGTGGTGAAATATCTGCCCTCCGAACTGGTGTATGTGGTGCATGGCGATGAGTCGAACATGAAACTGACTTATAAGGAAGATGTGTTTTTGTTGGACAAGCTTTTCCAACTCCGTACTTTCAAAACGCCCCGAATGGATAATTATGACATGCTGAAAGACAAGGTTTTGGTGGCGTTTGGAGGCAATTCGGGCATAGGAGCGGAGATAATCAAGATGGCTTCTGGACATGGGGCGAGAGTTTTTTCGTTTTCGCGTTCCACGACGGGTACAGACATAGCCGATTTTGAACAAGTGGAATCGTCGTTGGCGAAGGTCTCGGAGCGGACTGGGCGCATTGATTATGTGGTGAACTGCGCTGCAATTTTGGCAAAAGAGCCACTGATGACCATGGAAAAGAGCCTGATTAGCACGATTATAGCCACCAATTACAATGGCATGGTGAATGTGGCGATGGCAGCGTATCCCTATCTGAAGGCTTCCCACGGGCAGTTGTTGTTGTTTACTTCAAGCTCCTACACCCGTGGTCGCGCTTTCTACAGCCTTTATTCATCAACCAAAGCTGCTGTCGTGAATTTCATGCAGGCGATTTCTCAAGAGTGGGAACCCGAAGGCATTCGAGTCAATGTCATCAATCCGGAAAGGACCAATACGCCGATGAGAACTAAGAATTTTGGGATAGAGCCGGAAGATACTTTGCTGAAAGCTTGTGAGGTGGCCGAGGCATCGTTAAGAACCTTGATTTCCAATACGACAGGTGAGGTGATTGATGTAAAAATCTTAAAAGAATAGCTGGCAATGAAAGATTTTGACGCTTTTTTCACTTCAAGTTGTACGATAAGTCTATCCAAATCAAAAATTCAGACCACGAGAACTGGATGACGGATAGTTGCTAGCAAAATGTATGAACTTTTAGAAACGTTTTTAAGTAATGGACGGTCCAAAAAATTCTATTGTTACTCAATTGCGTGTGTTGATTGCATATAAGGATCTTCTGCGCAATCATTTCAAGCCTGTTTCGAAATGGTATTTCAAGGCGTTTCGTCGTTCCCAAATGGAGGCGGCGAAGAAACTGAGAGACAAAAATTGTCTGGAAGTGGCTTTTTTCCTTACCATTCCTGGGATGTGGAAAGCAGATGAAGTGTTTGAGGCAATGTTGGAACACCCTCACTATCATCCCTATGTGGTGATTTATCCTTTTGCCGTTTACAAAGACTTTATTGCAGGGGAAGAACAGCGTACCATCGAACGCACTAAGGAATTCATGGAGAAGAAAGGCTTTGAATATGTGATCCCTTACGATGAGAAAAGACGAAAGTGGCTTGATATTAGAAATGTGGCAAGACCAGATATCATTGTTTTCACCAACCCTTACAAAGATTCATATCCCAAGTATTACGTTGACCATTTTAAAGATATTCTTACTTGTTATCTGCCATACGGCTTCAGCTCTTTAAGTTTATATCGTAAAAACTACGATTCTTTTTTTATCAATCTTGTGGGTCTGCATTTCGTGGAGACAGAACTGCATCGAAAGATGGCGGCGGAGCACTCCCGAAATAATGCGGAGAATGCGGCGATCACTGGCTATCCAGCTACAGAGGTGTTTCTTAGAGACGATTATGTACCTAAGAATTTATGGAAGCCACAGCCGAAAGCTAAGAAAAAGGTGATTTTCGCCCCGCATCACACCATCGATCAAAAGGAATATACGTCGTTGTTTCTCGAAGTGTGTGACGTGATGCTGGAGATGGCTGAGAAATACAACGATGCGATTCAATTTGTTTTTAAGCCGCACCAGATGTTAATGTTCAAACTCCAGCAGTTGTGGGGCGTTGAAAAAACAGAAGCGTATTATAATAAATGGGATGCATTAGAGAATGCCCAATTAGTCAGCGACGGCTATGTGGATTTGTTTTTGACCTCAGATGCCATGATTCACGAATGCGGTTCGTTCACTACTGAATATTTGTTTGTAAGGAAACCGGTGATGTATCTCTGCGGTGAAACCGATATGACTGGTAAGTTCAACGAGTTCGGAATCCATTCTTTCAATTGTCACTATCATGGCAGAACCAGAGAAGATATCGAGCGTTTTTTGCAGGAGGTGGTGATTGAAGGTAAAGACCCGTTGATGCTTGCCAGGGACCAGATTTTTGAAGACTATCTGAAGCCGAAAGACGGCATACTGCCTTCACAAAAGATTCTGAAAGTTTTGGAAACGGTAATCAACAGTTAAGGTTTGGCCAATTATACGTCAAGAACCTCCCTGAACTTGCCAATGACAGCCTCTTCGGAATATTTTTCCAAAAACATCTGTCGCGAGTAGGCGTTGAAACGCGGACGAGGCTTGCTCTCAAACCCTTTGATGCATGTTATGAACTCGTCAGCAGTGTTGCACTTTCCTCCAATAACATCGTAGTCAACCTCGTACCCCATAAAGGCCTCGTCGGTGGCGATGATGTTTTTGCCGTACATGAGGCTCTCGCAGGTCTTGACCTTCATGCCGCTACCTTTAAAAATAGGTAGTATCATGATGTCGGTTTCCTCGAAGTAAGGAAGAAGATCGGGCGCGTCACTCACCACGTTGATGTCTTTCAACATTGGCTCTTCAGCCTTCAGTTTTGCCATGCCCTTACCCACCACTTTCAAACGGACGTTCACTTGCGGTAGGACATTCTTCACGAACCACAGAATACCTTCGTTGTTTGGCGGAAAGTATGCACCGAGGAACAAACACAAGGGGCGAGAAGATGTTGTCTCTTGAGGATAACAGTCTTTCTTGTACCTGTCCTTGAAAACCACGGGTATTATGACATCCGCCCGTCTGCCATAACGTTTGAATAGTTCGTCGTCGTCACGCAGATTCAAAGCAATGATTTTGTCGGAATATTGGCATGAATAATTGTCGTTTTTATTGACGCACCTTAATATAAGACCTTTGCCAGGCTTTTTTCCTAATTTGGCCTTGAAGTAAGGTACTTCTACATTATGGAAGAAAGTAATGATTTTTCCATTGTAGCGGTGACTCTTCAACTTTTTAGCCATGATACCGAAAACACTTCTGTCAATCCATACCACATCGTAGCTATCGGCTTCGTTGATGATTTTTCTCACCTTCGACGGTGTGAGGCCAAAATAATAGTTGAACAGGAAAAAGAATAAACCCTTGAGATAGTCCCATGCCGATTTCCGCTTATTCTCGTCGTGGACGTATAATGTGGTAACATTCTTTTTTCCTACGATTTGCGTTATGGCATCGAAGTTTTTCTGGCTGCATTGCTCACCACCTTCGAAAATGTTTTTGGATTTTTTGTATTTAATAAATAGAACTTTCATTGTTTTTTTATTAACTGCAATGCGATGGCGGCTGCGGTGCACAGCAAAACAATCAGTGAGCAGACAAACTGAATGGTGTTGCCTGTCTTCCAGATGCTTGGAGCATACTCCATTACAATCTGATGTTCTCCACTTGGAATCAAGGCACTGCGCAACAGATAGTTAGCCCTGAGTAGAGGATGCTCCTGTCCGTCAATGTATAATTTCCAACCTGTATTGCTCCAAATTTCGGAGAACACCACCAATTGATCCTTTGATGCCTTAATGCTGTAAGTGAGTTTGTTGGGCTTGTATTCTGTTAGGGTGATTTGTCCTGGGATGCTGTCGGTAAAGGTGTAATTTCCAACTTGTTGTTGGAATTCCTTGTGGAGGATGGCGGTATTGCGCAGGTCGGTGGTGGCAATAGCATCGAACTCTTCGTTGGGTGTGTCTACCCATTGGACATCATTCACTATCCATGCGTTACCAAAGGCGCATGGATTTTCTAATGGCTCTGCATCAGGATTGTATATGATATACTTGGTGTTCAGCATGTTGAGCACTTTCTGCTGCTGAAGTCCGAGGATGAGGCTTGCTTCGGAATTGGCATTTTTGAAGATGGTGTTGAACTGCTTGACTTCTTGGCCAAGATACTGGTTGATAACATCTTGATACCTGCGGAGCTTGGCACCATGGTATCCGCCCACCGACTTGTGGAAATAGGAAGTGCTGGCATCATTAAAAACGTCCTTGGTGAGATTCAATACCCTGAAATCAAGAGACGGGTCGTTGAGAATGAATTTGTCCGCTTTGGTTTCGGTGAAAGGCTTCTCTTGCTGTTTTTTCGAGATGAAGTTGTCGTTGTTCAGGTAGCGTTTGTCGATTTGGAAAAGGTCGAAAAGTACCAAGATGGCAAGGATTGGAAATGCTATCTGGGATTTGAGCTTGCCTTTGCCGAGGAACCATAATGGAATGGCTGAGAATAGAATGAACAGGAAACTTCTGATGGCATCCTTGCGGAAGATGGCCACTCGGACGTTTTCAAGTTGGGTGGCAAAACTGGCATAGAGCGCCCCGTCTTTGCCCTTGCTCAAATTGGCAAATTGCTCGGTCTCACCTTGGCTGAGGAAACTGAAAAACGTCTTCGGGGCAAGATAGAATAACAGGCAGAATCCGGCCGTGATACCCAAAGCGATGAAAAACTTCTTTTGGTTCTGCTTGAAGCTGTCGGGATTTTTCGCAATCTCTGCCAAGCCTAACAGACCCAGCAACGGCATGGTGACTTCTGCAATTACTAAGGTCATGGAGACTGCACGGAACTTGCTGTAGCCAGGAATGTAGTCAATGAAAAAGTCGGTGAATCCCATAAAGTTCTTGCCCCAACTGAGTAGGATGGAGAGCAAGGTAGCGGCAAGAAGTGCCCATTTCAATTTGCCTTTCACGGTCAAAGCACCTAATACAAATAGGAATACAATAATGGCACCCACATACACCGGACCGCTGGTGAAAGGCTGGTCGCCCCAATAGGCGTTGCTTTGTGCGATGCTGTCACGGAACTGACGGTCGGCTTGCTCAAGGGCAGGGTTTTGCTTTCCAATTAAAGCTGAACCTCCTCCTTTTGCGTTGGGAATGAGCAGACTCCAAGTCTCGCCTTTGCCGTAGCTCCACTGCGTGATGTAGTCACGGTCGAGACCTGTGGTCTGGTTGGTGGCGTCTTGGACTAACACGGGTTTGCCTCGGGTGGTGTCCTTACTGAACTTATAATTGGCATAGAGCATGGTGGTGTTGGTCAAAATACCCAAAACAGCGGCTACAAGCAAACAAAGGGCGGCTTTGAAGAATCGGGCGATTTGTTTTTCTTTGATGTCGCTGATAAATTGGGCAATGGCCATAATGACTACGATGAGCAGTAAATAATAGGTGATTTGCAAGTGATTGGCTCTGATTTCCAAGGATAAAGCGATGGCGGTCAAGACGCTGCCCCACAAGTATTTGCCTTTAAAAGTGAGTAGCATTCCAGCGATGACTGGCGCCATATATGCCATGGCCACTGCTTTTGTGTTGTGTCCCGCCCCGATGATAATGAATAGGTAAGACGTGAAACCATATGCGAGACCTCCGACGAAACTGATCCAAACGCTACAGTCAAGCACTAACAACAATATGAAAAAGCCTAACATGCTAATGAAGACGGAACCGATAGGTGTGGGGAAGCCGCAAGTTAGCGGTTTGTGTACACGTCCCAACAGATTACTATTGCTTTTCACGGAAATATTCCAAGCCGGCATACCACCAAACATCGAATTGGTCCAAAGTGTTTGTTCGCCTGTGGCCTCACGGTAATCTGTAATCTCTTTCGACATGCCCTTGTACATCTCAATGTCATGCTGCTTGATGCGCTTGCCTTCAAGGATTGGACTGAAATAGACCAAAGTGATGGCTGCAAAAGCAATGATGGCTGCCACAATGCCCAAAATGTTTTTGTTTTTCTGTAAAAAGTTATTTTTCATTGTATTATGGTTTTCTATTCAACTTCTTCAAAATCAGTATATTCTCCAATGTTAGGATCAACATGGGGATTTCTTGCCTCGTCTCTTGCCGAAGGGGTTTCGTCTTGGCTGTAGGCTTTCATTTGTTGTTCCAGTTTCTTCATTTTCCGCTTGAAAACCAGCTTGATAATCATGCTGAAGGCATAAAACATCAAAATGATGATGAGTAATGTTCTGAATAGTCCCATAAGATGACCCAATAATTGAATTTTGGCGCGAAATTACAAATAAATCTGGTTCTGACGGTTTTTTCTGTCATTTGATTCCTGTTTCATGGAAATTTGATACTTTTGCACAATGAACTTTATTGAAGAATTATGATTGTCAGAAGTAAAGCACCGTTGCGGATTGGGCTTGCTGGAGGAGGAAGCGATGTCAGTCCTTATAGTGATATTTATGGTGGCATTATCTTGAATGCGACCATAAACCTCTACGCTTACTGTACGATTGAGGAAACGGATGATGGCCTTGTGACCATTGAAAGTTACGACACCGAATGTTTTGAGCATTATCCGCTCAGTCGCAATTTGGAGATAGACGGCAAAGCCTCGTTACTGAAAGGAAGTTACAACCGGGTGATGCAGGATTACAATATCCCATTGCGGGCCTGCAAGATAACCACTTATAATGATGCACCCGCAGGATCGGGACTGGGCACTTCTTCAACCATGGTGGTGGCCATCTTGAAAGCATTTGTGGAGTGGCATAGCCTGCCCTTGGGCGACTATGAGATAGCACGCTTGGCCTACGAGATTGAACGCAAAGACCTTAATTTGTCAGGCGGTAAGCAAGACCAGTATGCCGCTGCTTTCGGTGGGTTCAATTACATGGAGTTCCTAAAAGACGACATGGTGATTATCAATCCACTGAAGGTGAAACGTTGGATTGTCGACGAGTTGGAGGCGAGCATTGTGCTTTATTTCACTGGGCGTTCACGGAGTTCTGCCGCCATTATTGACGAACAGAAGAAGAATGTCGCTTCGGGTAACACGATGTCCATTGAGGCGATGCACCGCATCAAGCAGAGTGCTGTGGATATGAAACTTGCGGTGCTGAAAGGCGATATGCACGAGTTTGCCCGCATTCTCGGACAAGCCTGGGAAGACAAGAAAAAGATGGCAGGTGCTATCACCAATCCCATGATTGAGGAGGCTTTTGCCGTGGCTACTGCGGCGGGGGCTTTGGCAGGGAAGGTGAGTGGAGCAGGTGGCGGTGGCTTCATCATGTTTTTTGTGGAGCCTACCAAAAAGAAAGCGGTGTTGGACGCTCTTGATAAACTTGACGGCTATACCGTTCACTTCAACTTTACCGATGGCGGTGCGCATGGCTGGAAGATTTACGAAACGGACAGGGTCGAATCATTGAAGCATTAACTTTTATGGAAGGACAACTGCAAATATTAATAGAAAGGTATCCCAAGCTTTCGGCTTGCAAGGAGGATATCAAGAAAGCCTACGAATTGTTGGAAACGGCCTACCAGAATGGTAAAAAGCTTTTGGTGTGTGGCAACGGTGGCTCGGCGTCCGATTCGGAACATATTGTCGGCGAGCTGATGAAGGAGTTCAAACTCAAAAGGAAAGTGTATGGCAAACAAGCGGCTGCTTTGAAAGAGATTGACCCTGAATTGGGACAAGTTCTGGCCGACAACCTACAAGGTGCTTTGCCTGCTATATCATTAACGGCTCACTCATCTTTGCAGACGGCTTTCATGAATGATGTAGTGCCTGAGCTGGTGTTTGCCCAACAGGTAAACGGATATGGGAATGTGGGAGATGTTTTCCTTGGAATCTCTACCTCTGGCAACAGCAAAAATGTGCTTTATGCAGCCGTCAACGCCAAAGCTAAAGGCTTGAAGGTGATTGGACTTACGGGTGGCAAGGAGAACAAGCTGATGAAGTATGCTGATGTGTGTATCCGTGTCCCCGAAACGGAAACCTATAAGATTCAAGAGTTGCACTTGCCGGTGTATCACTGTCTGTGCCTGATGTTGGAACAGAAATTCTTTGGAGCATAGTGAAACTCTCTGAAATCAATATTGAACCCTACGATACGCTGTTGCTCGACCGCGACGGCACTATCAATGTGCATCTGGTGGGTGACTATGTGAAACATTGGGAGGAGTTTGAGTTCATCCCGGGAGTGCTTGAAGCCATGCCGAAAATAGCTCAGCATTTCAAGCACATCTTCATTGTCACCAATCAGCGTGGAGTTGGGAAAGCCATCATGACCGAAGCCGATTTGACCGACATCCACAGGCACATGGTGGAGGAGATTGGGAAAGTTGGTGGTCGTATTGATGGTGTTTATTATTGCACGTCACTGACGGATGAGGATATGCGCCGCAAGCCAGGACGCGGTATGTGGGATGAAATTCAGCGAGACTATCCTGATGTAAAGGCAGAACGGACGCTTATGGTGGGTGACGGAGATGTGGATAGGGAGTTTGCCCGCAATTGTGGCATCGCTTTTTGTCGAGTGGATTCGTTGAAGAAAAAGGATGGACGTTATGAATGGATAAAATCCAAGGATATGGATGTGATTGTTTTGGCCGGAGGATTGGGTACTCGACTCCGCTCTGTGGTGAGCGAAGTGCCCAAGTGCATGGCACCTGTCAACGGAAAGCCGTTTTTATATTATTTGTTGACGGTTTTGTCGCAATATCGAATTCAAAAAGTGGTGCTTTCGGTCGGCTATAAACGTGAATGTATCATCGACTGGGTGCAAGAGCATGGTGGAGAATTCCCGTTTGAGATTGACTTCGCAGTTGAAGAAACACCTCTTGGTACAGGAGGTGGCATTCGTTTTGCGATGGAAAAATGCACCTCAGATGCCGTTTGCATAATGAATGGCGACACCTTCTTCGATGTTGACTTGGAACAGCTCAAAGAGGCTCACAAACATTCTGGCAGACTTCTAACGATGGCCGTGAAACATTTAAAGGACTTTGACAGATATGGAACAGTGTCCTTTGATAAAAGTGGCACAGTGACGGGCTTTAACGAGAAACGCTACTGCGAGGATGGGTTTATCAATGGTGGAGTGTATATGGTCAGTGACAGGAATTTGCTGAAGGCTATGCCAGAGAAGTTTTCGTTTGAGACGGAATTCCTTCAGCCAAAAGCGGCTTCAGGGCTTGTTTTTGGCTTTGTCAGTGACGGCTATTTTATAGACATTGGTATTCCCGAGGATTATGCCAAGGCCAATGAGGATTTCAAAGATTTTGAGGTATGGACAAAAAGAAAATGATATTGGTGGGTACGGCCTATCCGTACCGTGGCGGGCTTGCGGTTTATAACGAACGGTTGGCTCGGAGCTTTCAGGAAGAAGGCTATGAGGTTGAAATTTGGACATTTACGGTTCAGTATCCAAACTTTTTGTTTCCGGGCAAGACTCAGTTTTCAACCGAGCCGGCACCTGAAGGTTTGGTCATCAAGCGCGAGCTGAATTCGATGAATCCCTTTAATTGGTTGAAAGTGGGACGAAAGCTCCGTAAGGCTCAGGCCGACATTGTAGTGATGAAGTTTTGGATTCCCTACATGGCTCCTTCGCTTGGCGTAGTCGCTCGCATGGCTCGTAAAAACAAGAAAACAAGGGTAGTTAGCATTATTGATAATATTATTCCTCATGAGAAGGGCGTTGCGGATAAGCCGCTTGCGTCTTTCTTTCTGAAATCTGTTGACGGCTGTGTGACGATGTCGAAATCAGTTCTTGGGGATGTCGAACAGTTTAATGCGGTGAAAAACGTGGTGTTTTGCCCACATCCGTTGTATGACAATTTCGGAGAGAAGGTTAGTAGGGAAGAGGCATTGCGTTTCCTTCATTTAGACCCCGATATGCGTTACATGTTGTTTTTCGGCATCATCCGTGATTACAAAGGCTTGGATTTGTTGCTTCAAGCCATGGGCGACGAGCGCATTAAACAGATGAATGTGAAACTGATTATTGCGGGTGAGTTCTATAACAACGGCGAACAATATCACGAGTTGGAGAAATCGCTGGGATTGGAGAATCAGCTCGTTTGGCACAGCGAGTTCGTCCCCGATAGCGAGGTGAAATACTGTTTCAATGCCTGTGACATAGTGGTGCAGCCATATAAATCGGCCACACAAAGCGGTGTGACCCAGATAGCCTATCATTTTGAGAAACCCATGCTGGTGACCGATGTGGGTGGTTTGAAGGAAATTGTGCCTGATGGAGTAGTGGGCTATGTTACCGCAGTGGATCCTGCACAAATTGCTGATGCTTTGGTCGATTTCTTTGCGAATGGCCGGAAAGAAGCTTTTGAGCGAAATATCCAAGTGGAAAAACAGAAGTATTCATGGGGTCGAATGGTTGATGCCTTGGTCTCCGTATCAAAATAGAATGTCATGAAAAAACTAATATCACTTTTCACGAAAATCTTTCCCCGCCAGTGGCTCATCAAATTGAGTTATCTGTTCAGTCTGTTGGTGCGTCCGTTCTATATCGGAAACAAGGTGGAATGTCCTGTTTGTGGCGGACATTTCCGCAAGTTCTTGCCTTACGGTTATGGCAAAGCGATGGATAACCGTTTGTGTCCCAAATGTTTGTCGCTTGAGAGGCATCGTTTGCTGTGGCTTTATCTGAAGGGAAAGACAGATTTCTTCACTGCGCCGTTGAAGGTGCTGCATTTCGCGCCTGAACAGCCGTTCTTGAAGCGTTTCCGCGCCTTGAAAAACCTCGACTACACCACTGCTGACCTCGATTCGCCCATCGCCGACCTCCATTTGGATGTGACTGCCATCAACCAGCCGAGCGATACCTACGACGTGGTCATCTGCAACCATGTTCTAGAGCATGTCAGCGATGCAAACAAGGCCTTCGCCGAAATCAAGCGCATCTTGAAGCCGGGCGGTTGGGCGATTCTGTTGGTGCCCATCAACCCTGATGTGGACACATTCGAAGACCCAAGTATCACCGACCCGAAGGAACGTGAACGGCTTTTTGGCCAGTATGACCATGTGCGGCAGTTTGGCCGCGATTATGCCGAAGTTTTACGCAATGCAGGTTTCAAGGTGACTGAAGACAGGATTTACTACGAGATTTCAGCAGAACAGCGCGAGCGGATGCGCTTGGCGCGTAGGGGAGAGGAAATCATTTACCGCTGCGAGAAAGTCTAATAGTGCCCTCGCATAGATAAAACAAGGACAACCACAATTTTATCATGGATTTCGTAAAGGATACGGTGTTTGCGGTTGATGCGGCGCGACCATACGCCCTTGATGTCGCCTGAAAGCAGTTCTGGCTTGCCGGTTCCTGTGCGCGGATGTTCTTCTAATTCGGTCAGGAGTTGCTTGATTTTGCGTTTGGTGGCATCGTCGCCATGTTGTTTCCACCATTCGCGGTCTTCTATGGCTTCAGGCGTGAATTTCAGTTCCATATATCTTCAGCCTTGATGGTTACGCACTTGCCTTCACTGAAAGCGGTCTGACCGCGTTTCACTTTGGCCACCATCTCGGGGTTGTATTCAGGCTCTGAATCTTCGCATATTTTTATGAAGTTGAGGGTGCGGAGGAAGGCTAACAAGCTTTTCGCGCTTGCACTGCGTCCGTCATATTGTAAGGTAACTGTTGCCATGCTTTTCGTATTTTGATGATTTCGCCCCGCAAAAGTAACAAAATTTTCGGTTTTGGTGTCAAATGAATAAAAAAGACCTATTGTCAAACTGTAGGATGCTTTTTGTGGCAATGAAAAAACAACAAAAGGCGATTCCCAACAGGGGTCGCCTTCCGTTTACCTTAAAAAGAAATATAACGGCTTCCGAAAATTAATATTCGTCAGAAACTGTAAGTTTTTTGCGGCCTTTGGCTCTTCTGCGGGCCAAAACCTTACGGCCGTTAGCCGTTGACATTCTCTCTCTGAAACCGTGTTTGTTTCTACGTTTTCTGTTCGATGGTTGAAAAGTGCGCTTCATCTCTGTATCTTTTTATTTGTTATTTTTCTGTAAAATCCCTTTGAATCGGGCTGCAAAAGTACGAAGAATTTCCTTTGCTCCAACACTTTTCTTGAAAAAAATGAAAAAGGCAAAATCAAATCTGATTTCGCCTTTTTCAAATTGTTGATTATAAATTGCTTACGCAATGGCTTCCTTTTCGGGAATGTTCTTCAGGGTCTCAACGAGGAAGTCCCAGAAAGGTTGCACACTCTCGATGAGTAGGGCTTCGTCGGGGGAGTGGGGGTGTACCAAAGTGGGGCCGAAGCTCACCATATCCCAATGCGGATACTTGGAACCGAGGATACCACATTCCAATCCGGCGTGGATAACCATAATCTTGGCTTCCTTGCCGAATTTGTCGTGATAGATCTTCTTCATCAAATTGAGGATAGTCGAGTTGATGTTGGGTTTCCAGCCCGGGTAATCGCCTGTGGAATAGGCTTCTGCGCCATTGTCGGTGAGGTTTTTGCGGATTTGTTCGGCCAGTTTGTCCTTGTCGGCATCCACGAGGCTGCGGGTCAGCGAAACACACTCGATCTTGCCGTTTTCCATCTTCCAGGTAGCCAGGTTGCTTGAGGTCTCGGTGGTGCCTTCAAAGTCGCTCGACATGGCGATGACGCCGTTGGGATAGCGAGCGATGGCGCAGAACATGTTGTCTTGCGTCTTCAAGTCAATGACTTGGGTCGGCATTGAGGCGGGCTCGCAAAGGATGGCTAATTCAGGCTCCACGTTGGCAAACTCTTCCTTGCAAATGCCTTCATACTCAGCGGCAAATTGTTTGAATTCCTCGTCCTTTTCAGCAGGAACCACAACGATGGCTTCTGCCTCTCTTGGGATGGCGTTGCGCAAACTTCCGCCGTCAATCTTGGCGAGGCGCAGGCCGTATTTCTCGGCTGCCATCAGCAGCATGGTGTTCATCAATTTGTTGGCATTGGCGCGACCAAGGTTGATGTCCATGCCTGAGTGACCGCCTTTCAAACCCTTGACAAACAAGCGATAGGCCACCATTCCAGCGGGAACGGCCTCAAACTTTGGCATCCAAGTTCCGATGTTGTCAACACCGCCGGCGCAACCCACGTAAAGTTCGCCTTCGGTTTCAGAGTCCATGTTCATCAGAATGTCGCCTTTCAGCAAGCCGGGTTGCAGCTTGTTGGCGCCCGTCATGCCGGTTTCTTCGTCGATGGTGAAGAGAGCCTCGATGGGACCATGCTGCAAATCGGTGGCTTCCAAAACAGCCATAGCAGCAGCGGCACCCATACCATTGTCGGCGCCGAGGGTGGTGCCGTTGGCCTTTACCCAACCGTCTTCGATGTGGGTTTCAATCGGGTCGTTCTCGAAATCGTGTACCTTGTCGGCGTTCTTTTGCGGAACCATGTCTAAGTGGGCTTGCAGGATGACGCCCTTGCGGTTTTCCATGCCTGGAGTGGCAGGCTTGCGCATGATGACATTGCCGCAGTCCTCAATAATGGTTTCCAATCCGTGTTCCTCGCCCCATTGTTTCATGAAGGCAATCACCTTGGCTTCTTTCTTCGAAGGGCGCGGAATTTGCGTCAAGCTGTAGAAATTCCTAAACACGCCTTTCGGTTCCAAATCTTTGATAGTGCTCATTTTGTTTATTGTTGATTGTTTAATCGTTTAGTTGTTGATTTTCTGATGTTGTGAAAGTTGGAAGTTGCTTGTTCAACGATGAAACACTTCAACAACCAACAATTCATCGAAATGGACGGCTAAAATACGGAATTTTTTCTATACCTTGACAAAAAGTGCTATTTTTGCCGCAAAATTCTTAAAGCAATGAAGAAGTTATTACCTATTATGATGTTTGTCCTGCTTGCTTTTGCAGGATGCCAGAGAGGACCGGTCATGTATACTCAGTCCAATAATCCAAAGGAATTTTTGGCCAACTCCGAAAAGTTTGTGAACCAGACCGTGAAACGCTCGTCGCATTATAACGCGGAAGATTGGCAGGTGGCCGTTGATCAGTTTGTTGCCATGGCCAAAAACTTCGTGGAGAACAAGAACTCCATGACAGAGGAGGAGATTGCCCGCTTTAATAATATGCGTTTGGACTTCATGGAAGCTGTCCACACTAACGGCAATGCGGATTTGACCGCACAAATCAAGAAAGTATACGGCAAGATCATCCAGTGATGATAGCTCCTAAGTCAACGAAGAAGTAGAATTTTGATATATTCGCATGATGCAAGGCTATAAGGCTGTTAGCTTTTAGCAATTAGCCATTAGCTTTGTGGAAACCAAGTTAAGAGCTAACTGCTAATATCTAAAAGCCAATGAAAAAAAGAAAAAGAAACGATTCTCTTAGTCTATTGCTGCTAAGCTGAATTATTTCAGCCATTTGCGGTATTTGATCCACACACGGAGCCAGATGCGGGCGATGGAGTCGATGGCGTCGCCAAAGATCATTTCGCTGTATTTGTCGAAGTCGTGCCCCCATTCGGTTTGTTCCATGAACTCGTCCATCCCTTGCGTGTTCTTGAACGTTTCGGGAACAAGATAGTAAGAGAAAAGGTAGGAGTATTGCGCAACGGCACTCATGTAATCCCATGTGTTGTTGTTGCCATCGCCCCAGCCTTGCACGTATTTTCGTGTGGCCACGTCTTCTTCCACATTCTGTATGAGCGGCGTAAGAGTGAGAGGCAGCGGATAGCCGTCGGGGTCGTAGTAGAAACGGTTGTTGTCTTTGTCAAGCTTGTACGACTTGTTGATATGGTCTTCCCATTTTTTCTCGATGGCACCGTGTATGCCCTTCTCGTCGGAAAAAGGACGGGCGTCGCAGTGCAAGGGCATGTGGCAGTCGGCTATATAGTGGCTGAGGATGAAAAACCGCATGGCGATGTGGTTGCCCGTTGTGACTATGGGGCAGCCTCGGTCTTCCTTGTGGAGCATCTTGAAGTTGTCGACGATGCTGTGTGAGATTGACTCGCAGCGGTCGGCGCAGTTGCCCTTGCCTCCAGTGTAAGGCTTCCCGTACAAAGGCGACACTTTTTTCATCAGATTGTAGATGGTATGGGAAGAAGGCAGCTTGTCAAACTTGGTGTAGGTGCCATCGGGAGCTGGCTCGAATTTCACGATATGGCTGGTTGACATGTCCTTGAAAACCTCGTCGGGATACCATGCCCCTTGGATGATGAAATCGCGGTAGTCCTTGAACCATTTGACCAAAGCCTTGGCCTCTTTGAGGGTTTCGTCGCTAACTCCTTGGATTACCTTGGGATTGTCGGTGGTTGCGACCACCTCCAATCTTTTGATGGCCATAAAAGCCAACCATGCATGGGTGTATTTTTTCATGACTTAGTTCCTGTTGTTACCCAATCCAATGTAATAAAGCAATGAGGCCAAGGAGGAAAGTGCGGCCACGACATAGGTGCCGGCGGCCCAATTCAAGGCTTCCTTAGCCCCCGTTATTTCCTTGTCGGAGAGTGAGTTGGACGACTGCAACCAAGCCAACGCCCTTTTTGAGGCATTGAATTCGACGGGCAAGGTTACCACGCTGAAAAGGAATACCATCGCAAACATGGCGATGCCGAGCCAAAACAGGGCAGGGAAAGCGTTCATAACGAGCAAGCCGATGATGATGACAATCATTGACAGTTTTGACGAGATGCTGACGGCAGGCACCAAGGCCGTACGCATACGTAATGGCGCATAGCCAACCTTGTGCTGAACGGCATGACCGCATTCGTGGGCGGCGACCGCTGCTGCAGAAACACTGTTTGAGCGATACACGTCTTCGCTCAAGTTGACGGTTTTCTTGGTTGGGTCGTAATGGTCAGTGAGTTGCCCTTTGATGCAAGTGACTTGCACGTCGTAGATGCCGTTGTCGTTCAGCATTTTCTGCGCGATTTGCGCTCCGGTAAGTCCGCCGGGCGAGAGCACTTTTGAGAATTTGGCGAACACGCTTTTCAGTTTCCATTGTACCAGCATTCCAACCACGCCGATGACAATGATGAGAATCCAATTTGCATTCATGATTTCCGAATTTTATGTTTGAGCTGCAAAGATAATGGAAAAATACAATACGTTGAGTGAAAAACATCGCTATGCGAGGCGGTTTTTGTCTACTTTTGTACCTTATTTCAATGAATTATGTCAGTTTATACCTTTAATGTCTTTCTCATCGTCATGGCAGCCATCGCTGTGGTGGTGTTTGTTGCGCTTTTCTTCGTCGATGCGGGCTATGGCAAGTTTTACGACAAGAAATGGGGCTTTGCGGTCAACAATAAGCTGGGTTGGGTGCTGATGGAAGCGCCTGTTTTTGTTGCCATGTTGGTGCTGTGGCTTTGCTCCGATCGGCGCGGCGACATGGTGCGATTGGCTTTCCTGTTCCTGTTTGAGTTGCATTATATCCATCGGTCTTTCGTGTTTCCTTTTCGTCTGCGTGGAAACAGCCTGATGCCGCTTTCCATTGTTGCTATGGGTGTGGTTTTCAATGTTTTGAATGCACTGATGCAAGGCGGCTGGATTTTCTACGTCTCGCCCGGTGATTATTATCCCGCCGATTGGCTGACCAACCCGCGCTTTATCACGGGTTTCTTGGTGTTCATCATCGGCATGTATGTCAATATCCAGAGCGACGACATCATCCGCAACCTGCGCAAGGATGGCGACACGCGGCACTATCTGCCCAAGCAGGGGATGTTCCGCTATGTGACCTCGGCCAATTATTTCGGCGAGTTCATCGAATGGGTGGGCTTCGCAATACTTACTTGGTCGTGGGCCGGCGTGGTGTTCGCCTTTTGGACTTTCGCCAACCTTTGTCCCCGTGCGTCGCGCATTTACGACCATTATCAGCAGGAGTTTGGCGACGAGTTAGACACAAAAAAAGTAAAGAGAATAATACCTTTTATATATTGAGTAATGGAAAATTCACCGATATTCACTCCTTGCGAGATAGGGCCTATCACTTTGCGTAACAGGGTGATACGCTCGGCTGCTTTCGAGAATATGGCTTACGGCAACCGGCCTTCCGACGACTTGCTCAACTATCATAAGGCTGTGGCCAAAGGCGGTGTAGGCATGACAACGGTGGCCTACGCTGCCGTCAACCAATCGGGATTGTCGTTCAATGGCCAGCTTTGGATGCGCGAGGAAATCGTCCCCGACCTGAAACGCCTCACCGATGCCGTACATTCATACGGTGCCAAGGCATCTATCCAATTGGGTCACTGCGGCAACATGACGCATCGCTCTACTTGTGGTTGTATGCCCGTGGGAGCTTCGCGAGGCTTCAATCTCTATTCGCCTACTATCGTGCGCAAGTTGAGCAAGGCAGAGATTCTTGAGCTTGTGCTTGATTTTGGCAAGGCCGTCGGCCTCGCTCGCAAGGCGGGTTTCGATTGCGTGGAGATTCATGCCGGGCATGGCTATCTCATCAGCCAGTTCTTGTCGCCTTACACCAACCATCGGCATGATGAGTTTGGCGGCACCCTCGACAAACGGATGCGTTTCATGAAACTCGTCATCGAGGAGGTGATGCGCGCTGCGGGCAACGACATGGCCGTGGTGGTGAAGATGAACATGTACGACGGGTTCAAGAAAGGCATGGAGCAAGACGACTGCATCATTGTGGCAAAGGAGTTGGAACGTCTCGGAGTACATGCCCTCGTGCTGACGGCAGGTTTTGTCAGCAAGGCCCCGATGGAGGTGATGCGTGGCGCGATGCCTTTGAAGACGATGCGTTATTACATGGATACCAAGAAATTCTGGTGGCTCAAGGCTGGTTTGACCTTGTTTGGCCGAGCCTTGATCCCTACTGTGCCGTATAGTGAGGGCTATTTCTTGGAGGATGCCAAAGTGTTTCGTGCCAACCTGAAGCTGCCGTTGATTTATGTGGGTGGTATGGTTTCGCGAGAAAAGATGGAAGAGGTGCTCGATTCGGGCTTTGTTGCCTTGCAAATGGCTCGCGCCTTGATTAACGACACCGATTTTGTCAACAAATTGCACAGTGGCGAGGTGACGCGCAGCGAGTGCAAGCATTCCAATTATTGTATTGCACGAATGTACACGTTGGAGATGAAATGTCACCATTGCGTGGATGAGGAACTGCCGAGGAGCATCCGAAGGGAGATTAAAAGAGCGGAGAAAAGATTATGAAATGTCACAAAACCTGCAAAACCGACAAAACCATTCTTAGTTGGGGGGAAAGCTGCCAACCGGCGGCTTTCCGGCGGCACACGGTTGTGTAGCCGCCATGATTCAAGTGAGGTTTTGAAGGTTTTGGGAGTTTTGTGATTAAGAATAAGGCATGGATACGAAAAAATGGTTGAATCGGTTTCAGGAGGTACACGGGTATCGGCCTTGGGCACTCATCACGGGTGGAAGCTCGGGCATGGGCTTGGAATATGCCCGACAATTGGCTGATTTGGGTTGTAACTTGCTGTTGGTCAGTAATCAAGAGATTGATTTGCAAAAAGCAGCCGATTCGCTGAAACAAGGCCGTGAGCTTCAAATCGTGCCGCATTATCAGGATTTGGCCACCGAAACTGCCGCTGAGGAATTGCTAGCTTTTTGCCACGCCGAAAACTTGCAAATCGACATTCTCATCAACAACGCGGGGATGTTCTTTTTCGAGGAAGTGACCACGGCGAATGAAGCCAAAGCCTTGACGATGTTGCGTTTACATGTGTTTACCCCAACGCGGCTTTGTGTTTTGTTTGGTGAGGAAATGAAGAACAGAGGCTGTGGATACATTGTCAATATGTCGTCGATGGCGGCCAAACTGCCTTGTCCGGGCATTACGATTTATTCCGCCACGAAAGCCTATCTGAAAAGTTTCAGTAAGTCGCTCTATTTTGAGATGCGACCTTATAGTGTGGGCGTTACGACGGTTTGCCCAGCTGCCATCGCCACACCGCTTTACAGATTAAAACCCAATCTGTTGATTTTTGGCGTGAAAATTGGACTCATCGCTACGCCGCAGTGGTTGGTACGCAAGGCATTGAAAGGTATGATGCGGAAGAAAAGGGTAGTGAAACCGGGCTTCATGAATGTTTATCTTCCCCCGTTGATTGCTTTGTTGCCCCACAAATTGGTAGACAAACTATGGCAAAAGTTCAAGTGACGATATTGTTTTTATTGGCCTGCATAACGGCTTCAGCCCAACGCTACGAGAAAGTGCCTTTTGGCGACTTCGAGCAGTGGACTGTGCGCTATGTCAACGAGTCGAAAGTCATTGGTGGTCAAGAGAAAGTCCTCTATGTCATAGGCCCGACGGATACGATTCGGAGCAATGATCCTTACGACTACAAAAACACGATTTGGTCCACTTCAAACGCTTTCGCCAAGGTGATGGGTGTGGTGAAAACCAGCAACAATGTAACGCCCGACAAAGGCCCGACGGGAACGTGTGCCAAACTCGCTACTCAGTTTGCTTATTGCAAGGTGGCGGGATTGGTGAATATCAAGGTGTTGGCGGCAGGCTCCATCTATTGGGGCAAGATGTTGGAGCCGGTGACAGGTGTCAGCGACCCATTTGCTTTCATAGACTGGGGCATCCCTTTTACAAAACGTCCTAAAGCTTTGGTGCTCAATTATAAAGCCAATATTCCCAATACGGGCAGGTTGGTGAAAGGTACCACCACCCGCACCACCGAGTTTGACGGCTATGACCCCGCTGAAATTCTTTTTGTTTTGCAATACCGTTGGGAAGATGACAAAGGCAATATCCACGCCAAGCGGGTAGGGACGGCGATCTATCATGTCGATCAGTCTTCTAATGGATGGCTGAAGGACTTCCGTATTCCCGTCATCTTCGGCGATGCCCGAAAATCAGCGGATTACCAGCCCTATATGGGCCTGCTTATGGGCGAGAGGACGATGTATGCCATCAACAGCAAAAGCAAGAAAATGCCCATCCTCGAAGAGGTTTGGGCCGATTCGGATTACCCCGTTACTCATGCAATTATGTGGCTCTCCTCAGGAAGCAGTGGTGCTTTCATCGGAGCCTTGGGCAATGTGCTTTGGGTGGATGAGGTTAGGTTAGAGTATTGAAGGCCATACCTTTTTTTAGAATTATTTATCAATAGTTTGTTGGCTTTGGATGATACTTTCTAGGTTTTTTACTAAGAAAGTGTCAAAGACTTTGTCCTCCTTGCGTAATTCCTTATATGGTGCGATGCAATAGTGCTTGAAACTTTCTTTTTTCTTTTTGAGATGGTTGAGGCCTTTTTCCGTGTTTTGTGTGCTTCTTTCCACTATGGGTAATGCTTCATATCCTAGGAGCAATCTTTCGATATTCCATCGGTTGTGTTCAGTGACGGAGAGCAGGTCAATTTCATCTTGAGAGAGATTGGTGCGATTTCCGACACTACGTAACTTAACGCCAATATGGGCGGCGGAGTAGATGTCGGACATCTGATTGAAGTAATTGGAGTGTTTGGAATGTCTCCAAAGGCCATCCAATTCGGCTTGGTCTGATGTCATGCCAGAATAATTGCAGCCGCAATTGTATACATATCTGATACGTTTCCCTTCCTCGATGCGTCGTCTAATGAACGGATCATAAATTTCTCTGATGCTGCCAAAAGGCAGAACATTTTTAAACATGGTAATCTTTTGGTTGGCTGTTTTTAGCATCTCTTCGCTTTCGGGTTGGAAAACTAAGATGGGGATGGTCTTCTCGAAATCTACTTCATCTGTATCTTCTTTCATTGTGATGTCATGGAACACAGAAGGAAGATAAAGTGCAGCACCAATATTCTTGTCGGCTTCCCATTGACATAAAGCTATTGTCAGGTAGGTTTTCCCTTGTTGGTTTTGCTCGTAATAGGATTGAAGTAGGTGTCGGATTCTGTTTTCGGCAATATTTCCGTCAACGAATTCCCATTCGATATCAAGAAAGTCGCCAATGCGCTTCATTTCTTCTTTATTGTCCATAGCTATGGGAGCCATTCCAGGTTTCCATTGACTGTCGTATAAACTGTACTTGGAAATGCTAAACATACTATGGAGGTGGGATGTCAAATATCCCATTTCTTCATTTATGTTGGGCGCTATTAGCGTGATTTTCGTTCTCATGTTTTTGTTCTCTCCAAAGGTTCCGTCTGCGTTGCGCTTGACGAAATTCGGGAAGTGACAAAGATGGGCTGCAGTTGTGGCCATTGCAAAGGAGATGGGTGTCATGCCATAAATGACAAAATGAACCGTGCGATTGCTGTCTTTGCTAATACCATAACGGTCAAGGGCGGGGAATGTTGGATTTTCGTTGCCATTGTGTACCAACACGCGCTGAGCTACGGATTCAGGCCAGTTAATCACAGTGGTGTCAAGATTTGGGTCTATAGTTGAGTCTGCCATGTGCCTGAATAGGAATGTTGAACTGGCGTGGCTGAAAGTCAAATAGCAGGGAACGTTTTCTCTGTGAGAGCATAGCTGCTTGGCATTATTCCAACAAGCCATATTTTTCGAGTCATGTTCGGGGTCGGAAAACTTGTCTCCGATAATATAAATCCGTGAGGCACTGCCCAAATAGACGCTTTCCAAGGAATCTTTGTCGTCGCAACTGCCCCGAAGGACGGTGATTCTTAATTTATTTCTCTCTTCTGATGACAGGCTCCCTTCAATTTTCATGCGTACCTTTTGGGGATCATCGTCAGTCAGAATGACGAAATGCAGTTCGCGGAAGCTTTGGTTTTTATACAGCTCTTTTATCATTGGGGCAATCATCTTGCTGCCACCAAGAAAAAGTATATGGTTGTTAAAATGATAGCGAACCAATCCGTTGCGATAGGCAGTGATGCGGTTGTTCAAGAAATTGCTGACAAAAGCGATGACGAAGCCTGTGAATACAACTGATCCAAAAAACAAGGTGATGACTTGCCATAGAATAGGAAGATTATAGTGAGGGTCTGTTGGTTGAGGTAGGTTCGTGACATTGAAAATCAGTCCGATGGTAATGGTCAGAATATCGGGATAATGCGATACTGATTGATTTTTGTATAAAAAGCATCCTGCGATGGTAAAGATACCGATGGTAAGTACCAATGCAGCAAGCACGTCAACAATTTGCATGGGCCACTTCCGGCTGTTGCCAAAGGTGCGGTCGAATCGCCATAGTAAATAACTTGTATACTTCATGGTACAATTGCTATGTTTTTGGATTTTATACTCTTACAATCTTCCATCCCAACTTTTGTATCGCCTTCAGTGTTTCCATAGAGGTGACACGGTCGTATTCCTTCTCGCTTTCGGGAAGTTCGTTGTATGGGACGAGACAAGGGTTTTGCTTGAGTTCATCGTTTCGCACTGGACCGTAGGTCCAGCCTTCGGCAATGCGGCCTGCCGACCAATTATCATGGGTGTTTTCGGCAAGAAGCTCTACAAGTTGTAGCAGTTCTTCGGAGAGTTCGACATCTGAAGTGTCGATGGGGGTGGGGGTGTAAAGGAAGTTGGTCATAATGTATGCTTTACTATGTTGTTTTATGCAATAAAAATACTTGGGATTCTTTCTTAATACCTTGTTTTTACTTGTTGATTCCAAATTCCATCTGAGTTTTGAGCCGGGTTAGTTCTTCACAAAATTTTAATTGAAGTGACCACTCCGAATTGAATAATTCGACTAACCGTTTGATTTTTAACTCCTCAATGAGTGCCTTTTGTTTTTCAACCGATTCTTTATTTTCTGGTAGCATGTCTTCCATTCCTTTTTCGTAGTCTTTTAAAATATAAATTAGTATTGGTATTCCCGACTTAACGGCAACTCGATATTCAATTTCTGTCATTGACATGCACCATTTTGGCTCAACAAAACCGTAATTAGATCCCAATAAACAAACAAAAATGTTTGAGGCCATAACTTGTTGACAGCAAATGTCTCTTGGATATATATCTTCTTGAGACCAATTATCGTATGAAATGGGTAACATCCTCAAATCAGAAATCTGCTTCTTTATAATATCCCTGTACTTAGCCATATCAGATGTGGAGCTGACAAAGACTTTTATTACTCCATTATCGATGGCTGTGGGATTACTATTGATAATACATTTTAATTGGTTGCACATTGCAATTTCGTTGGCTATCTTGTCCTTTTCTTGCTCGTTCTGGGCTTTTTCCATGGCAATGGAGAGCTTTTTTTGCTCAAGGTCAAGTTTAGCGTTCAGTTTTGTTGATTCGGATAGCTGAACGACTTTTTTGTCAATCGAATTAAAATCCATTTCGTTGGTGCAATTACGAAAAGGCGTATGCTCACTAATAATTCTTGTTTTGAATACGATGTCGCCGACTGGTTGTTTATTAATTGCAATTTTTAACCTTCCTAAAAACGCTTGCGTGTTGCAGTTCGGCATGACTTGAATCACAAACTCCACAGAAGAAGGTTCGTTAGTCCAAATAAGGCTTTTTCGTTTTTTGTCAGCTTTGAAGTCATTTCCAGCCTCTTTCTGCCAATTCAATTCGAACTCGATTTTATCGTTTTTCTTTATTTTGAATGGCAAAAACTTTGAGTTTCTAATTGTTGTTTGGTCATCAATCGTTTTGGCTATAAGTTCAACGCTTTCAGAATTTTCTTCTTGATGAATAAAAATTTGAGTAATAAAGCTCTCTCCTCTATTTGTTTCTGCTGGTGCATAAATAGTCGATTTACTCCTCCCACCTAAATAAATAATGCCATTTCGTAATCTTTCTCCATCGGGTAATATATGAAGAAGGCTCTCAATGGAATTCTTATATGCTTCAAAGTATTGGATGCCTTTTTTATAGCATAATTCATCAATGATTCTTTGTAGTAAAATTAACCTAAAAGACAATGGTGTTTTGTTAGAAACCCCAATAGAATGAAATAGTTCAGAAGAGCTTTTCACCTTCAACAGATACTGAAGGTTTTCAGAATAGCATGATGTCAAATCAAGAATCCCATCAAAATCGGACGGAAAGTGTTCGGCAAATGATTTTTCGTCGAACATCTTTCCTAAAAACTCGATTTCTTTATTTTTCTCAGAGTGGTGAACTAACAATACAATAATATCGTATTGTTTGAACCTTGGCAAAACTGAATAGTCAAAATCAATTAAGACATTAGCGCCACAAGATACACATTTGTCAATGGTGCCTTTAATTTCCTTAGCCGATTTCTTGTATTTTTTCCATAATTCATTATAATTATTGGTCTGATACTCGCATTTTAGAGAATTGACGAAATCGGAACAATCACTCTTGGCCAAATCGAAAAACTGTTCTTTTTCGTATGGTAGTCCTATACAAACAAGAACCCTATTAGACAATTTCTTCTTTAATAAGTTCATCATACAAATAATGCTTTTGTCCATCAATGAGAATTACGACCTTGTTGTGTTCAATCCAATCTTCGATATCACTTTTTTGTATATTAAGGGACTTCATCTTTCTTTTATATTTGAAACGATTCCAGACACCATCGGGGTTGGACAGCATCTCTTGAATGATGGATTTAAACCCTTCAACTTTTGCTGTTGGCATTTTGAAAACATGAGTAGAGTATTTAGCCTTTATTTGACTACCCTCTAATGGAATTGAAACCAAAGTAGTGCCGTCACTTTGCTTTTGATAAGTAGCATTGACAAAATTGTAGCATTTATTGGCAACATTAAATTCTTCGTTTCTCTCAAGCACATACGAATTGGTGCCATCAATAATAGTTTCAACCAAATCTTCCGAAATGTTTTTGAAAACTATCTTTTTAGGAGAGTTTTTTTTATGATGTGCGACATTATAGGCTAAATCTTGAAATAATTCTTCAGTAGTGTTGATTGTATGTCCATTTAACACCAATCCTCCTACTTTATTCATTTCAATTACCGTACCGTGGTCGGAAATATTAAAACCTCTTCCTGACCGATTCTCCGTCAAGGTAGTCATGATATCACGAGGTCTAGCCGAGAAAGAGGGGCTCTCAATAGTATGAATTCCTGTAGATTCGGTCCGTTCCACGCGTCGTATAAAATCAGGAGTTATACGACCTTTATCTGAAGGGGAAATAAAAACAACTTTTTTCCCTTCAATGAACTCAACTCTGCATTGACCAGAATTTAGATTTTTATCCATTCTAATTGGTGTGATTTTTGAACTTAAATCATGACCTCCTATTGCTAATAGAGAATCCTGACTCCTGTGAGTGGATTGAACGATAGTAGGACATTTTATCCACGTCAAAGACTTGTCACTGTTTTCAGCCAATAATGCCTCTTTGGCATCTTCTAATTCCAATATTCCTAGGACTGATGCATAACGGATTATTTCATCTTTTTTATCTATCATTTTTAACGCAACTAGTTGTGAAACTTCATACATTGAAAGATTCTCTATACCATTTTGTACTTTTTCATATATCGAAATAACATCAATTTCCCTAGGGTTAATAATAAAATGACTCACTGAACGTAAAAACGGAGTTCCTTTTTTCTCAAAGGCCTTTATTATGTTAGCTTCGTCATATTTTTCATCAATTTCGTCCAAAAATTCTAATAGGGCTTGCATTTTGTCTTTATAAACAATCTCGTCTTTAAGATAATATATAACATCATTGACACTGTCGATTTCATGAATAAGATTATCTGCTGGTGCTGCAAAAAGCATTATCATCATAACAGCTAAGCTATCTTCGCTATCATCGCATACTGAAAGTAATTCGTTAAGCTTGTTATCATAGTAGTTTTCAATAGTATGGATTTGTATAGTATCATAATGAGGTTTTCCTTCAAGAGAATCTAATCCTCTATCATGGAAGTCACAGATAGATTCTAATACAGCATTTAATTGTTCCTCATTTCGGCATGTAGTCACAACTTGTGGGTAAGCATTTACAGTTTTTTCAATATGAATTCCGAAATTTTTGAAAATCTGAAAAAAGGAGGCATATTCGGCCACTTTCACCAACTCTGGATTTGATAATTCGGAAAAGAAATCATAAGCCAATTCTTCTGCGAGATAAATTGAGTCAGTTTCTGTAATGTTTTTAAAACCATCCGGAATATAGCTTACAGGAAGTGATCCAGTACGATTGACAGCATATATTTTATACGGGTTCTCAGAATCTGGCCCAATGCAATACCCCGCTCCTGCAGTATTCCAATTATAGGTAAGTTGACTTGCATGTAAATCTTTGCATACGCCTTCAACAAAAGCCCAATCAATTGGCTTCTTGTACCCAAAACCATCATATTCTACTATACCATTCTCGGACCAGGATTTCAGCATTTGGTCTGTCATATTCAGTATGCTTCCGTATTCAGTGTGCCATAATTCGTCACTAAGATAAATCGGAGCATAGTCTTTATGGTTGTCCAATTTTCCTGAAAAAATATTTGAGCGTTCGTAACTCTGAGACAAGTCCTCTTCTGTGGTCGAAGCAAGAGTTAACAGAGTTTCAGTTCTCATGGGAGGCAAAACGTGTAAAGGGACAATCCTTTCTCTTCCGATAATAGCAGTTCTTTCATCAAATGAAATGGCGCCCAAGACAAGGTCAGAATCCAACGAAAACTTTCTTGCGCATACCTTGAACGATTCTTCATCAATGTATGCGTTGTCTATTAACCATACAACGAATCCGGTGTTTTCAGAATAATACACGGAAGGAACCATATTAGTGCTAAAAAAACAATTGGCAAGCGTCGTCTTGTTAGAAAGATTATCGACTTCCATTATTACTTCTTGCTCATCAATAAACCAATTGTTTAATTCTTCGGCAGACACTTGGATATTTAGGTCGTATTGTGAGAAATTTGTGTGTTTGGTAATTACATCGAGATTTTGGAAAGCTGCTTTATAATCGGTTCCGTATAAATATTTGAACAATTTACTCTTTAATAGTTCTGTTTGTTGGTCGTTCATGTTTTGGACAGAAATGACCATATCCTTTAGCCAACCATCGTATCCAATGGGATGCTGATAAATCTGTATATCAGGGGAAATGGACAGACTGTAGAAAACATCTTTTACACCATTGATTGTTGCATTTTCTGAAGGTTCGCTAATTATAATCAAAGCGCTCCCGTCTGAATAGCGTTTAAGTCCAACTGTTTGGTAATTGAAAGGGTTCTTTTGTCTAAATTCTGACCAAACTTGTTTTCTTTCATTAAAAGATAGCTTATCTGAAGGTGCGGCATAGACTGCAATCATAAAACCAAGTAAGAATAAAAAAGTTGTTAGGCCTTTGGATTTATTCGAAACGCCGAACTCATTTTTTTTTCGTAATGTATTCATTTTGCTTTTTAATTATTGGTAATACATATTGTTATTATTCGCCGCAAAGTTATAAAAAAAGTACACGCAACCAAAACTTTTTCCTATTTTTGCAGCCGTTTTTGAAAAATGAATGAACTATGGATTTAAGCAAAATTGTTTCGATATCTGGAAAACCAGGATTGTATCAGATTAAGTCTCAAGCTATTGGAAGACTTATTGTGGAATCGGTGGTTGACGGCAAGTGCATCCCCGCTTTTGCTCGCGACCGCATGAGTTCCCTTGAGGAAATCTCTATCTTCTCGACCGAGGAAGACCGTCCGCTGAAGGAAGTCTTCAAAATGATTCATGACAAGATGGGTGACAAGGTCGATTTCGATTTCAAGAAGGCCTCAAATGACGAGTTGCGCGAGAAGTTTGCTTTCGTCATGCCCGACTACGACGAGGATGCCGTGTATCCTTCCGACATGAAGAAAGTGTTTCAATGGTATCAGATGCTGAATGACAAAGGTTTGCTCGACTTCACCGAGGAAACAGAAACTAAGCCAGAGGAAGAGGCGGCAAAGCCTGAAACCCCAGAAAACGAAAAGTGATTTTATTAGTTTATATTTGAAGAAGCTGCTTCGGCAGCTTTTTTTGTATATTTGTGGCGCGTAAAGGTTCAATCACATGACAAAACAGATTGCAGACTTCAAATTAGTTGAAAAACAAGACTTTGGCCGCTCCGTGTTGTTGCGGTTGCGTTCCGACCAGCCTCTGCCAGCTATTCAGCCCGGACAATTCGTGCAGGTGCGCGTGGACGACTCACCAAGCACCTATCTTCGTCGCCCGATTTCCATCCATGATGTTGATTTTCAGAAAAATGAAATATCGCTTTTGGTGCAACAAGTGGGCGAGGGGACACGACATCTCGCACAGGCAAAGGAAGGAGATGTTATAAATATGGTGTTCCCTTTGGGCAATGGATTCACCTGCCCCGAAGTGGGGGAGAAGGTGTTGCTTGTCGGGGGCGGCATCGGCATTGCACCGCTGTTTTATTTCGCCAAAGTGCTGAAAGAAAATGGGATAACTCCTTCTTTGCTATTAGGCGGAAAAACAGAAACCGACTTGCTCCGTTTGTCTGATTACCAGCAACTTGGAGAAACTTTCGTGACCACCGAAGACGGCTCATTGGGTGAGAAAGGTTTTGTTACCATGCACTCCATTTGGCAAAAACAAAGTTTCGACAAAATCTATGTTTGTGGCCCGAAGCCTATGATGAAAGCCGTGGCCAAATTGGCTGCCGAAAAAGGCATTTGGTGTGAGGTTTCGCTTGAAAATTTGATGGCTTGCGGCCTCGGTGCTTGCCTCTGCTGCGTGGAGGACACCATCGATGGCAATGTATGTGTCTGCAAAGAAGGACCGGTATTTAACACAAGGAGGTTGAAATGGTAAATACGACAATAGATTTGGGTCGCGACTTGGTGTTGCGCAACCCCGTGATGACGGCTTCGGGCACCTTCGGCTATGGCGAGGAGTACACCGATTTCGTTGATATGGCCCAGCTTGGTGGCATCATCGTAAAGGGTACGACCCTGAACCCGCGCGAAGGCAATCCCTATCCGCGCATGGCCGAAACGTCCTCGGGAATGTTGAACTGCGTCGGACTGCAAAACAAAGGCGTTCAATACTTTATCGACACGATTTACCCGCGCATCAAGGACTTCGACACCAATGTTTTGCTCAATCTTTCCGGCTCCACTTTGGAGGATTACGTGAAAGGTGCGGAGAGGATTGACGCTTTGGACAAGATTCCCGCCATCGAGCTGAATGTGTCGTGTCCCAACGTGAAGCAAGGCGGCATGGCTTTCGGTGTGACTTGTGCGGGCATCTCGCAAGTGGTTTCCGAGGTGCGCAAAGTGTATCATAAACACCTGATGGTCAAGTTGTCGCCGAATGTGACCAACATTGCCGAAATCGCCTTGGCAGCCGAGGCTGCTGGTGCCGATTCGGTCTCGCTCATCAATACTTTGATGGGCATGGCCATTGATGCGGAGCGGCGCAAACCAAAATTGTCTGTCATAACAGGTGGTTTATCGGGTGCTTGTGTGAAGCCTGTGGCCTTGCGCATGGTGTGGCAGGTGGCCAAGGCGGTGAAGATTCCCGTAGTGGGCTTGGGTGGCATTTCCAACGCCACCGATGCCGTTGAGTTCATGCTCGCCGGAGCCTCCGCCATCGAAATTGGGACGGCCAATTTTATTGACCCAGCGGTTTCCGAAAAAGTTGCCTTTGGCATAACTGACTACTGCGAAAGGTATGGCTTCCAAAAAGTTACCGAGTTGATTGGGGCTTTGGAATGCTAAAGTAATGGCCATTACCGTAATGGTCATTACTGTTTCTCTAACTCACAAAGCCCATCTTTGTTGCCGACCACATAGGCTAAGGGCAGGTTATTGCCCTGAACGAGGTCGGAGAGATAGAGCGGCTCGCCGAGAATGAACAGGCTGGCATAGAAGGTGTTGCCCACTTTCAGCTTGGAGTTTTCGGCCTGCTCGACGATGAATTGCTGGTTGCCGAGATAACGAAATGTGCAGCGGCGGTCGGGCTTCCAAGAGACAAAAACGCGGTCGTTGGGGCGGAGGTCGTCGGCCTTGATGTGGAATGAGGTAACTGGGTCAGAACCGCTGCCTTGGCTGATTTCCTCGACAAAAGCGTCCCAGTTATCGAAACCAAGGAAGTTGGAAAGTATGTGAAGCGTGCTGTCGCGTGTTTCGTCGGCACCGTCGATGTAGCCCCAGAGCCGCTTCAGGGTGGTCGGGCTGATGGTTTGATGCGTGCGCTCCCACACGGCACCCACAAGGAAAATGAAATCGTTGGGTGTGCGTATCTTGCGCTTCAGGTTGCCCTCAATGCGTTTCTTGAGTTCCGAAATTTCCGGGCTGGTCTTTTGCATGGTCGTTTCTTTTTGACTTCGAGATTGCAGGACCTCGGGACTGCGAGTCATTATACCCGTTCCGTAGTCTCGCCGTTCCGCGTCATTTTGGTTTACAAAGAAACGAACTTTTTTTGGAATGGTTTTGATCCTTGTTGATCCTTTTTGTTTTTTCACCAATAAAACCTTTATCTTTGCGGAAAATTTGCGGCGATGACCGACGACATCAGCACATCAGGGCCTATCACGGAAAACTTCATCGGAAACGACGAGCTTCAACCGACATACGAAAATGTGGAGAGCCACGGCTACAGCCAGTTGATGAAACTGAAACGGCAAGGGCGGTGGTTCATGCTGAAAGGTGTGAAAACCGAATACCGGCAGCAGCAGTTCTATCTCGAACTGCTAAAAAAAGAGTACGAACTGATGGTGCAACTCGACCATCCCAACATCGCTAAGGCTTTCGCCAAGGAGATGAACCCAAAAATCGGGCCGTGTATCGTCATGGAGTACATCGACGGCGTGACGCTTGATCAGTTTTTGGAGAGCAATCCTTCGAAGCAACTCAGACGCAAGGTGGTGGATCAGCTTATCGATGCATTAGCCTATATTCACAGCAAACAGATTTTGCACCGCGACCTCAAGCCGAGCAACGTTCTCATCACCCGCAATGGCAACAACGTGAAAATCATCGACTTCGGTCTCTCTGATGCCGACGACTATGCCATCCTGAAACAATCCGCCGGCACCTTGAAATACATGGCACCGGAACAGAAGGAAAGGATTCTTGGATTGGAAGGGGTGATTGATTGCAGGTCGGATATCTACTCTTTTGGCTTGGTGTTGCGGAAGGTTTTCCCAATGCGATTCCGTCACATAACGCGCAAATGCACCCGAGAGGCTCTTACGAGGCGCTATCCCGACATGGAGGCGGTGCGCAAGGCCTTGGAAAGGAGCGACAGGATAAAACTGATGGTTCCTTTCTTTGCGACGCTGCTGTTTGCCGTAGGGGGTGTCTTAATGGTGGCGACAAAACTCGCCGTAACCTCCGAAAAAACTGAAACGGCAACTAATGGCATTACAGAGGGGCAAATGCAATATCGTGAAGAAGCCGAATGGTTGATGAATACGATGATGCATCCGATTATAAGGAAGGCACAACAGGGAGAGGAGTATCGTGAACTATTGATGGCCCAAATTTCAAAAACGATGGATGAGATGAAGAAGTTGTTGCAGGAGCAGAGCTGTCTTTATTCGGAAAACAGTCTGGAAAGGCTGGATTTCGTTTCTGCGATGACTAATTGGCAATTGGGCCATTTTAATTATGCTGCTAATCAAATCAATAGCAATTGCAGGTCATTCAGGGAAGACTTTGGCAAGGGACTGCTAAGCCAGATGGCTTACGACAGTTTGGAATGGCTTGCTTCTCCATCGGGGATTAAGACATTGCCGGTTAAGGGGATCACGGCTCATACTGCTTCTGGCGGCATTGCCATTGATGGGAAGAGCTATTGTGGCGGTGTTGAATTGGGACTTTGCTGGGGAATGCTCCACAATCCTACCCTAAAAGGCAACCATCTCCGTTGTGACCATTTGGGCGACAGTATCGTCATGAGTGGGTTGGGACCTAACACCATCTATTTTGCAAGGGCTTATGTTTCGGGTAGTTCCGGCACATGGTATGGCAACGAAATCGCATTTACTACTTTGTCCAATGATATGGAGAAGCCGTTGCCCGAAGGTGCCTTGCCCGGGCTTTTCTCGGTTGCCGAAGAAAGACAGGTGCTTTTCTCGAAAGGCAATTTGCAGTATCAGGCCTCCACGGGCACTTGGCGATTTGCGGCGCAGCAGTCTGACTATGTGGGAGCGGACAACGAAAAAAGATCGGAGACTTACAGCGGTTGGATTGACTTGTTCGGCTGGGCTACAAGCGGTTATGACCATGGCGCCGAGAACTGGCAGCCGTGGACGGGCAACACTGTTGTGCAAAGCAACCCCTTCCATCAGGCATACGGCAATTACCGCAGCGGTCTTTATGACCAGACGGGGAAAGCCGACTGGGGCTACAATGCCATTTCGAATGGAGGCAACAAAGAGAACCAATGGCGCACGCCGAAGCGCGACGAGTGGGTTTATTTGCTGTTTGTGCGCAGCACTGCCTCGGGTGTGCGCTATGCAAAAGCACGCATCGATAGGGTGAACGGTGTGATTTTGCTGCCCGACAATTGGAAGGTTGGCACCTATCATCTGAATTCCCCCAATGACGCTGGTCTTGATTTCAGCAACAACGTAATCAGTTTTTCCGACTGGCAGCATGTTTTGGAACCTGCCGGCGCAGTGTTTCTGCCTATGGCAGGCGTGCTGACTGTTGATGGGTATTATGATACCATGGGCGCTTATTCCACGTCGAGTGTTTGTGCCCAAAGCCGATATGGAGTCGGATTTGGTTATGAGACCTTGTTTGTGCACGGCGAAAGGGGTCATCGTGGCGATGGTCATTCGGTGCGGCTGGTGCGGGATGTGGAGTAAATAGTATCAACTTTTAACTATTTACTGACGAAATATCTGTAACATTTTGTGTTTCATTCTAAAACAAAAAGGACTAACAAGGACTAATCCATGTCGTTTTTTTTTTATTTTCTTTGTGGCGGGTTTTGTGAAAGAAGAACAACAAGGTTGACTATGTGGACTTCTTTCACATGGGGTTATGCTTTCGATGCGAAGTTTGAAATCAGGTATTAACAATATTAAAACACTAAAAACTAAAAGAAGAAAAAATGAACAAGACAAAAAAAAAGAGGAAGAAAACCTTTGTGTTTTTGTTTGGATTAGCCGTAGCAATGCTATCGACCCCTCCCGCTCAGGCTCAAGGTCTCCTTGAAAATCTGCTTGATGAATATTACGCAGAGAAAGACCAACAAAGCAACAATAATGGTGGAGTGATGGGTCGAGGTACAGGTACGGTCGGAGTAGACTTCACGGGCCAGGGCTTTGGCGCCACAAACAGAAAGGAAAAATGAACATGAAAAAGATAAGCATTATTGTAATGGCATTGGCGTTTTTGGCTGCATTGACGCAATGCAAGAAAGAACAAGTTGCCCCCGCAAACGATAGCGAAGCCGTGACTATCACTTTGGACATTAAAAGTGGCAACGGAACGAGAATGGATGTGAACACAGCGACGGGCGAGGTCACCTACGAGAGCGGCGACAAGATTTATGTGGCCAGCGGTGGCAAATATGTAGGCACACTGACGCACAACGGCACCCGCTTCAGCGGCACCATTTCTGACCCCACAGTAGGTGAGCCGTTGCATTTCTATTTCTTGGGCAATGTGACCCCAGCCGAAACCTTCACGGCGGGCACCACCACGACCTGCTCTGTGGTCATCAGCGACCAAACGGAGCATTTGCCCGTGATAGAATATGCGCCGTCCAACGAAACCTATACCGCTGGCGCAACCACTTTCACCGCACACTTGCTGAACAAGTGCGCCTTGGTGAAGTTCAATGTGACGACTTCTTCGGAGGCTGCCACCTGCATCACGGGAATGAAGAATAAGGTAACCGTTGACTTTTCCAACAACATCCTGACTCCTTCGCAAGAAGGTACTGGCATCATTACTTTGCCTTCTGGTAACGGCGAGAAATGGGCCATCCTTTTGCCGCAGAGTGCTGTTGAGGCAGGTGATGCAGGCAGTGCTTATTCCACTGATGGTGTTTACACAGGCACACGCGCCGCAGTTCCCGCCATTTTGGACAATGGCTACCTGACCACGGGCATTGATGTGACCGTGACCACCGAGGTGAACCCCGGCGAAGTGCCCACAGGTGCCATTTGCGGCAAGTTTACCATTAATTCCAATGGCGACCAGGTGTATTTCTCGCAGGGTAATTTGCAGTACAACAAGGCTACTGGCGTATGGTCGTTTATGGAACACCAATATGATATGGTGGAAACTGATTGGCAGGATGTCGGAACCAACTATGCTAATCAGAATATTGTCAGTCTTTTTGGTTGGGGTACGAGTGGTTGGAACAATGGGAATATGTATTACCAACCATACAATACTGAGAGTTCCTGGGATAGTGAAATAGGCTATGGTTATGGCCCCACCGATGGAACGAACTACAGTTATTCTTTGACTGGCGACTATGCCAATGCCGATTGGGGTGTTTATAATGCCATTTCCAATGGCGGCAGCACACCCAACTTGTGGCGAACATTGTCCACCCCTGAATGGTATTATGTTTTCAACTCACGCACTACTCCTTCGGGTATCCACTTTGCCATGGGCATCGTGAATGGCGTGAACGGTGCTATCCTGTTGCCTGACGATTGGAGCAGTACGGTTCATACATTGAATTATACCAATAGAGCAGATGCTCCCTTTTCCACCAACGAAATCACCTTGGCTGATTGGGGAACAATGGAAACAAATGGTGCTGTATTCCTACCTGCTGCAGGCGGTCGGATTGGGAATCATGTCAACTTTGCCAGTTCTAAAAGTTATTACTGGTCGGCTTCATATGACGTTAACTTTCCATACGAAGAACCGAGGTTCTACAGTTCGTACCTCAACTTAATCTCCGACTACGGACGAGTTGACGGTCGAAGTGTTCGCCTTGTTAAAAATGTAGAATAATAAAACCAAAAGATATGTATAAAAGACTATCAGATTGTTATTACAACGGCTCGCGGCTTAGGTTCCTTGAGATGCTTGGAATGTATAGAGGTCTTACTAGAGAACAATGTGTTTACGGCATAGAGATTTGCCAGAATGGAGGCTATCTAGTTCCGTGCTGTATGCCTGTTGGAGATAAAGATGTGTTCGCTATAGCGAAATATCTCAATGCGCACCAAAAAAGGATTCCCAAAGCCATTTTGAAGGCGTTTGCTGCCAAAGTCGCTACGCTCAAACCGGCCTCGTCATTTTCTAACTTTGACAGATACTTTAATTATGTTGCAGACGAAGTCGAAAAGAGCAAAATCTTGGTTAATGGAAAATGTCTTTTGGTTTACGATTATTGCTTGCGGACCGGGTATTCCGATCTTGTTCCCGAGAAATATGTCTATCTGTTTCGCGGTGCAAGGGAAGGCGCAATAACGGTTCTCGGCAAGGTAGGTTCGTTCAGAATCGAAACAACAGTCTTGCAGAAGGCTTTGGGCACTACTATGCAGAGCATGGAGATTGAGGATTTCCTTTGCGTGTGCAAAGCGCCATTGCAATATCTGGCCTCTTCTTGTAAGGTTGCGGTATGCCCGTCAGGTGGTTGCGGAAGTTCTGCATCTGCCACGAAATAAACCTTAATAAAGACCTTTTCCGCCCTTCCACTCCTATGGAAAACCTTTGGTGCGGGAGGGCGGTGTTTTTCCTGTCGCCCCTCGCGGGGCTTTGTTCGGGATTTGATTTTTGTTTGGCAGGGGTTCCATTGCATTTCACCCCTGCCTAATATCCGCCGTCACTCCGTGACTTTGGCTGTGGCACGAAGGAACTCCGGAAGGGAGAGAGAATATTTGACAGCATTATCTTCAGCAACAGAAACGACATTGAAGTGCTGAATTACTGATGATTAGCATTGATTTCATAAAATAGTAATGGCCATTACCGTAATTTCCATTACTATTTTTGTGTAAAAATCGAAGAAAAATTTGTGCAAACGCTTGCAGTTCCGAAAATTATACGTACTTTTGCAAAATGGTAATGACTATTACCGTAATGATGATTACTATTTGTTGAAACAACTCAAAAAACTGACGCTGTATGAAGTTCTACAATCGTGAAAATGAAAAGGTGCAACTCTATAAAGTGCTACAACAGAGCAAGAAAGAAGCACAAATGACCGTGCTGATGGGGCGCAGGCGCATCGGCAAGACCGAACTTTCGTTGCAATGTGGCGACGAAAAAGTACTCTATTTTTTCGTCGGAAAGAAGACGGAACAACTGCTTTGCCACGATTATTTGGAAGAAATCAGTTTCAAATTGGGCGTTCCCATCATTGGGCAACTTTCCTCGTTTTCGGAGGTTTTCAGGTATGTGCTGCAATTGGCTGAAAGACAGCCTTTCACGTTGGTTATCGACGAGTTCCAGAACTTCCTGAAAATCAATCCTTCCGTGTTCAGCGACATGCAGCGCGATTGGGACTTGCACAAGCGCACGAGCCATTTGAACCTCATCATCAGCGGCTCGGTGTTCACGCTGATGAAGCGGATTTTCGAGGATTACGAAGAACCGCTTTTCGGTCGCGCCACAGAACGGCTATTGCTTAAGCCCTTCTCAACCAGCGTTTTGAAGGAAATCTTGGCCGACTACAACCCCAATCACACACCCGAGGATTTGTTGGCCTTGTTCAGCATCACGGGAGGTGTGCCGTGGTATGTAGCGCTTTTGCTCGATAAAGGTTATGTCACTAAAGACCAAATGCTTACTGCCTTGACGGAGGAAAATTCACCCTTCATCAATGAGGGCAAAAACATCCTCATTGAGGAGTTCGGCACCGACTATGTCACTTATTTCTCCATCTTGACCTGCATCGCGGGTGGACTGAAAACCCGTGCCGAGATTCAAGGCGAGCTGGGCATCGGCAACATCGGGAGTTATCTGGCGCGGTTGGAGAACTATTACAACCTCGTCAGCAAGTCGCTGCCCATTTTCTCGAAGGAAAACAGCAAGAAAATGCGCTACCAACTCAACGACTGCTTCCTGATTTTCTGGTTCCGTTTCTTCTACAAGTATCAGGCACTTGTCGAAAATCGTGCGTTGAAGTCGCTGGAAACCATTATCTTGCGCGACTATAGCACGGTTTCTGGCTTTATGATGGAGCGTTATTTCGCCCGCAAGTTTGAGGAGGAAGGCAAGTACATCATCGGCAAGTGGTGGGATCGCAAAGGCGAGAACGAGATAGACCTCATCGTGGCTGACCCAATCAAAAAGGAGGCTTGGGTTTATGAGCTGAAGAAGCAAGGCGAGCGTTACGAGGCCAAGGTTTTGAAAGAGAAAGTGAAGGCAATGGTGGCCCAAACGCCCGAGTTGGCAAAAATGAAATTGCATCTTGGTTCTTTGACTCTTGAAGATGTGTAATTAATTGAAAGTCAAATTATTTTTGTTTTATTCTAAAAATAGTAATAGCCATTACCGTAATTTCTATTACTATTTTATGAAGTGATGGTATTTGCCGAAAGCCAGAGGTGTTTATTGAAAAATGCTCTATATTTGCCGCGTCAAATATTTGGAAAAATGAAACGATGCAGAGCCAAAATAGCGGTATCCCTATTGGCGGTTTTCCTGTCAATGTGGCTGTTGGCAGCGTTTCATGTGCATTCCAGTCCTTCATCGCATGGTCATGTGGCCAACGAACAACCTGCTTCGGATTTGGACGACGACTGTTTGCTCTGTCAGTTCCAGCAACTTGTTTATGAAGATGCTCCGCAAGAGTCTGTATTGGTTATCTTGCCTGAAGCCATTGTGGAAACCGTTCCGATGAAGACCATTGCTTTGTCGGCTTTTGACCAAAAAATCTTATCGCGCGCCCCTCCTGTCTTGTTGTAAATTTTTGGGAATCAAAATCTTATTTCTGAATTTAACAACAAGACTAAAAATGAAAAAATCTATATTATTAGGCTTGTCATTGGCGTTTGCATTGCCGATGACAGCACAGAGCTTGCCTGACTCTACTGATGTGTTTTTCAGGCATTTGGAATTGAAAGAAATCACTGTAACTGGTGCCGTGGGCGATATGAAAATTAAGGAGTCGCCCATGCCGATTGCCACTTTGCAGGCCAAGGAACTTCGGCAACTGCCCTCCATCAACTTCATCGATGCACTTGCCAAACAACCTGGCATGGCACAAATTTCATCGGGGAGCGGCATCTCGAAACCGGTCATTCGTGGACTGGGTTACAACCGCATTGTGGTTCTCAATGATGGCATACGGCAGGAGGGCCAGCAGTGGGGCGACGAGCACGGTATTGAGATTGATGCCAACGAGGTGGGTTCGGTGGAGATTTTGAAAGGTCCCGCCAGCCTGATGTATGGTTCGGATGCAATGGGTGGTGTGCTGATTGTCAAGGGATTGCCAACCATGCCAGAAGGTACGATTAGAGGCAATGTGAATGCAGAATATCAAACCAACAATGGCTTGGTGGGAGGCTCGTTCAACCTTGAAGGGAACAGGAAAGGCTTCGTTTTCGAGACCCGATACAGCGAGAAACATGCCCATGCCTACAAGAATCGTTTTGACGGCTATGTGCCTAATTCCCAATTCAGTGAACGCGCTTTTTCGCTCAAGACGGGTCTGATGCGCAAGTGGGGATTTTCCAATCTCAAGTTGGGGTATTACAATATCAATCCGAGCATTGTGGAGGGAGAGCGCGACACGGTGACAGGAGAATTGGTTTCCGAAAACGAGAATGTAAAAACTTATCAGCACGGCTTGCCTTATCAACGGGTGTATCATTACAAGGCTGTTTCTGAGACGTTTATAAACATGAATTCGGGCCATTTGAAGGTGATTCTCGGCTATCAACAGAACCAACGCAAGGAGTTTGAGGAAACGGCGGACGAATGCGGCTTGTATTTGCAACTGCACACCTTGAACTATGATGTCCGTTATGTGTCGGAAGAAAACAACGGCTGGAAATTCTCGGCTGGGTTGAACGGCATGGGCCAAAAATCCCTGAATTTGGGCGATGAGTTCCTCATTCCCGATTATGATTTGTTTGATGTCGGCATTTTTGCCACAGGTTCCAAGTCGTTGGGTCGCTGGAACTTGAGTGGAGGTTTTCGTTTCGACCATCGTTATTTGGACTCAAAGGGCTTGATGGAAGACGGGGAGGAGCGGTTCAAGGATTTCACGAGGCATTTCAACGGCTTTACGGGAAGTTTGGGCGCAACTTACGAAGTCACAGAGCGTTTGGGATTGAAACTCAATCTGGCACGAGGTTTCCGTGCGCCCAACATCAGCGAGTTGGCCTCCAACGGAGTGCATGAGGGTTCGTTGCGCTATGAGATTGGAAATCATAATTTTAAGTCAGAATACAGCCTTCAGGCGGATTTCGGCATCGACTATGCTTCGGAGCATTTTGCGCTGACTGCGGCCTTTTTTGCCAATCACATCCAAAACTACATCTATCTGCACCGCATTGACTCAATCATTGACCCCGATTTTATGACTTTCGCTTACGCGCAAGGCGAGGCCATGCTTTATGGTTTTGAGGCGGGAATGGATTATCATCCTTTCCATGCCTTGCATTTCGGAGCGGCTTTTTCGTATGTCAATGCGCAATTGTTGCACCAGCCCGAGGAAATGAGATACCTGCCCATGACGCCTGCGCCGCGGTTGAGTGGCGACGTGAAATACGAGTTGCTCCATGACGGCAAGGTGTTCAACAATGCTTTTGTTGCGGCACGAGTGGATTGGTATCTGCAACAGAATCATTATTTTGCGGCATACGACACCGAAACGATGACCCCTTCGTATATGTTGTTGGGATTGTCGGCGGGCACCGATGTGATGCTTCACGGAAAGAAGATTTTGGAACTTCATTTGATTGTTGACAACCTGACCGATGTCTGCTATCAGGACCATCTGAGCCGATTGAAATATGCTGATGTGAATGTCGTCACGGGACGAAGCGGCGTGTTCAACATGGGGCGAAACTTCGTTTTTAAAGTGATGGTGCCCATTGGGTAAAATCAAACGAAATTCACCTCAGGACTGATGCGAATGCCGAACTTGGCCTCGACAGAATCTTGGATTTTGCGGGCAAGTTCCACGATGTCGTGGCCAGTTCCGCCGCCGTAATGCACGAGGACGAGGGCTTGTTTGTCATACACGCCCACATGCTCGTCGCGCCAGCCTTTCCATCCCGCTTGCTCGATGAGCCATCCGGCGGGGACTTTCACCATTCCGTTAACATCAGGATAATGCGGAATGGTGGGGTAGGTGTTTTGCAGCGATTCAAACCGTTCTGTACTGATGACAGGGTTTTTGAAGAAACTGCCCGCGCTGCCAATCTGCTTTACATCAGGCAGTTTGGCGTCGCGGATGGCGAAAATGGCATTGTGGAGTTGCTGCAAGGTCGGGTTTACGATGCCGTTTTGCTCCAAATATGCTTTGATGTTGCCGTAATCGAGGTGGAGTGGTGCGTTTTTTTTCAACAAGAAATCCACCGAAGTGATGATGAATTGGCCTTTCAGTTCGTTTTTGAAAATGCTTTCACGGTAGCCGAAACGACATTTTTCTTTGCCGAAAACCTTGGTTTTTCCTGTTTCCAATTCAAAGGCTTCGCATTGCATGAAGCTGTCTTTCAACTCCATACCGTATGCACCAATGTTTTGCACGGGTGCCGCACCCACTTTTCCAGGAATATGGGCAAGGTTCTCCAACCCATGCCAACCTTTGCAGACCGTAAACTTTACGAAATCAGGCCAATTCTCGCCGGCTTGGGCGCGGACGACGACTTCGTTCCCGTCCTCGCGAAGGATTTCGATGCCTTTTGTGTTGATGAAGATGACCAAACCGTCAAAAACATCGTCTTGAAATAATACATTGTTGCCGCCGCTCAAGACAAGATGCTTTTCTTGCTTGAAAACATCGCTTGAAATTAATGCTTCAAGTTGCTGAATGTCATTGATTTCGATGTAATATTTCGCTACGGTATTGAAGCCGAAGCTGTTGTAGGGCTGGAGGTTGACATTGGTTTTCATGGCGCAAAAGTAAGTGAAATCTGTGAAAGTTCGTCCAAATTGAAAATGTTTGTATATTTGCGGCAAATTATTTCAGTCATGCCGCAAATCAGTTTCTTCTATGGAATCGTCATTTTCATGAATTTCGATGACCATGTTCCACCGCATTTTCATGCTTGGTATGGTGATTACAAGGTTACAGTAAATATTCGTGATGGTGTAGTTACAGGAAAAATGCCAGGTCGTGCTTTGCGTATGATTTTGGAATGGCTTGACATTCACCGTGATGAATTGATTGAGAATTGGGAAAAGGCGCAAAATGGTTCGCCTTTGGACAAGATTGACCCTTTAAAATGATTGCTATGTTCCTCGAAATCAACAAAGCCGAGTATTTAGGCGATTATAGAATACGATTGTGGTTCAACAACGATGAAGTCCGAGTTGTCGATTTAGCCAATTCTTTGCGAGGAGAGGCTTTTCGCCCCTTGCTTGACAAAGATTTTTTCAAGCGTTTTTCCATCCGTTTCAACACGATTGAATGGGAAAACGGTGCCGACTTTGCACCCGAATATTTGTACGAGATTGGGGCAACTGCTTGAATGGTTATGAAACGCGCTATCGTATCGGTTATCAACGACTTGGTTACTGACCAACGGGTCAATAAGTCGTGCTTGGCTTTGCAAAAGGCTGGGTATGAGGTGCTTTTGGTTGGAAGAAAGCAGCGAAAAAGTCCGCCGATGGACGAAAGACCTTACGGCACGAAAAGAATGAAACTGCTTTTCGAGAAAGGACCGCTTTTCTATGCCGAATACAACATTCGCTTGTTTTTCTTCCTGCTGTTTCATCGCGCCAATCTTTTGCTTTCCAATGACTTGGACACGGTTTTGCCCAACTATTTCATTTCGCGTTTGAAGGGTAGCAAAATGGTTTTCGACAGCCACGAGTATTTTACCGAAACGCCTGAATTGGTCGGGCGGCCCAAGGTGCAGCGCGTTTGGAAACGAATCGAAGGCTTCGTGGTGCCCAAGTTGGACGAAATGATTACGGTTTGCGACAGTATCGCCGAACTTTTTCGTGAGAAATATGGTGTCAAAGTTCACGTTATCAGGAATATACCGCCACGAAAGGCTTTGCCACCCAAAGGTGACAAAATTGCTTTGGGCTTGCCTTTGGACAAACATCTTTTAATACTGCAAGGCTCTGGCATCAATATCCAGCGAGGGGCGGAGGAATTGGTGCAAGCGATGACACTTTTGGACGACTGTTTCCTGATGATTATCGGTGGTGGAGATGTGCTTCCTGTTTTGAAACAAATGGTTGAGGAACAGAAGATTACAGACTGTGTGCGCTTTTTCCCGAGGATGCCTTACCAACAAATGATGGCTTACACGCAATTGGCCGAATTGGGCTTTTGTTTGGACAAGGACACCAACCTCAACTATCGCTTCAGTCTTCCTAACAAACTTTTTGATTTCATTCAAGCAGGTGTTCCGATTGTTGCCTCACATTTAACTGAAATTGAGAAGATTATCAAACAATATGACCTTGGCTTGTTCATTGAAAACCATGAGCCGGAAACCATTGCCAAAACTATTCGTGAGGCGTTGTCGGATGAGGCGAGAAGGGAACAATGGAAACGGAATTTAGCGGTTGCGGCGCAGGATTTGTGTTGGGAGAACGAGGAACAGAAACTGCTTGAAATCTACCACCATTATGACTGAAAACCACTTGCATATCATCGCTTTCGATGTGCCTTATCCTGCCAATTACGGCGGGGTCATTGATGTGTTTTACCGAGTGAAGACTTTGTCGGAGGCTGGTGTGAGGGTGCATTTGCATTGTTTTGAGTATGGTAGGGGAGAGCAGGAGGTCTTGAAACGTTGCCATGAGGTAAAGTATTACAAACGAGATACTTCCTTCGCAAAGCAGTTGAGCCTTACGCCGTTTATCGTTAATTCGAGACGGTCTGAAGAATTGGTTCGGGACTTGTTGCAAGACGATTATCCGATTCTTTGTGAAGGTTTGCACACGACGGCGATTCTTTCCGACAAACGGCTGAAAAACAGAAAAATATACGTTCGTGCCCACAATGTGGAACATGATTATTATTATGCCTTGGGTGAGTCGGAAAAATGTTGCTGGAAGAAGTTGTTTTATCTTGCAGAGGCCTGGAAGCTAAGGCGTTACGAACCGATTTTGCGCAAGGCGGCGGGCGTTTTCGCTATCTCGCAGCAAGACGTGGATTATTTCGCCAAAAAATATGGCAAGACTACGCTTGTTCCGGGTTTCAATTCCGCCGATTCGGTGTGTTCGGAAACGGGCAGGGGAGAGTACGTTTTGTATCATGGGAATTTGTCGGTGAAGGAGAACGAAGAAGCAGCCAAATGGCTGATAGAGAATGTCTTTGCTAAGTTGGATTTGCATTGCATTGTAGCTGGTTTGAAGCCTTCAGACAAGTTGAAAAAAATGGCTGAGAAATATTCCAATGTGACTTTGGCGGCCAATCCCGAGGATGCCGAAATGATTGACCTTTTGCGGCAAGCACAGGTCAATGTTTTGGTTACAAACCAGCCTACTGGGTTGAAATTGAAGTTGTTGAATGCGCTTTACAACGGTCGTTTCTGTTTGGTCAATTCAGACATGGTGCGTGGTACTTCGTTGGAAAACCTTTGCATAGTGGCCGATGATTATGAGCAAATGGTTTCGGAAATCAAGCGGCTGATGGAGGAGGACTTTACGGAGGAGGACATTGAAGAGCGCGACAATCAGATGCGGCAACTTTATGATAATGAGGCGAATGCTCAGAAGATTATTCAAGCGATTTTTTCATAAACTACGGATTTCACGGATTTGACGGATAGGATTCCGAAATTTTTGGGATGCAAGCATCCAATTATTACAGATAAGCTAACGCTGCAACAATCCGTACCAATTTGACGCTTGCGTCTTTCAAATTCATGGTTGGAAATCTGTAAAATCTGTATAATCCGTAGTTAAGCAATTCTACTCCATTTCGGAACAAATCACCGTCCCATTCTTGCAATTCGCGATGCGGGAGGGGTATTTCTGCATCAAAGTGTAGTTGTGCGTGGCCATCAGCACGGCTTGGCCGTTTTCGCTGATGCGGCGCAAGAGTTTCATCACTTCAAGGGTGGTTTCGGGATCGAGGTTGCCGGTTGGCTCGTCGGCGATGATGACATCGGGGTCGTTGAGTAGGGCGCGGGCGATGGCAACGCCTTGTTGCTCGCCTCCAGACATCTGGTGCGGCATACTTTTGCGCTTGTCGCTTAGCCCGACTTTGGCCAAAACTTCATCAATTCGGCGCGAAATCTCGGCTTTTTCTGTCCATCCCGTGGCACCCAGCACAAACTCCAAGTTTTTCTCCACGTTGCGGTCGAAAAGGAGTTGGAAGTCCTGAAACACGATACCGATTTTGCGCCTCAGATAGGGAATGTCTTTCTTGCGCAGGCGGGTGAGATCGTAGCCAGCCACGTTGAAGTAGCCGTCGCGGGCGGGCAATTCGCCGTATAAAGTCTTTAATAATGAGGATTTTCCGCTTCCCGTGCGACCGATTAAGTAGACAAATTCGCCTTTGTTCAAGGTGAGGTTCACGTTGGACAAAACGAGGTTCTCCCGCTGGAAAATGGAGGCGTTTCTGATTTCTATAATGGGTTCTGACATTTATTGATTTAAGATTTCAAATTTCAAGATTTCAAGATTTCTCGGCTGCAAAGTGTGACAGCCCTACAATTCCCAACTCTCAACTATCAACTGTAAACTATCAACTGCAAACTACCAACTTCCCGATGCTCCACCGCCGCCGAAACCGCCGCCGCCAAAGCCGCCGAAGCCTCCACCGCCACCGAAACTTCCGCCACCACCTCCGAAACCTCCGCTACTGCCAAAACCTCCGCCCATCGGAATCCAGATGGTGCGGGTGCCTCCGCCGGAATAGTTCTGGTTGCCGTTGCTGGAACGGAAAATGAGGAAGAGAGCAATCATGAAAATGAGGATGAGCCAAATGGGTATGCCTTCGCCGCCATTGGTGTATTCGTCTTGCGTGAACTTGCCCGAACAGAGGTCCATAATGACGTTGACGGCGTTGTCGATGCCCGTGTAGTAGTCGTCTTCCTTGAAAGAGGGAATCATTTCCTTTTCGATGATGCGCTTGGCTGTGGCATCGGTGACATATTCCTCGATGCCGTAGCCCGTGTTGATGTTCACTTGGCCGCGCTCGCTGCCTTTCTTGGGCTTCACGAGGATGACTGCGCCGTTGTTTTTGCCTTTTTGTCCCACGCCCCAACTGTGCCCGATTTCAGTGGCATACTGCTCGACGCTGTAGCCCTGAAGGTCGTCGACAAGGAGGACGAGGATTTGGGTCGAAGTGCTGTCGTTATAGGCCACTAATTTATGCTCTAAAACATTGACTTGGTGGGCGGTAAGCGTACCCGTGTAGTCGTTCACCAAGCGTGGCGGGTTGGGCGGACTTGGCAATTGGGCTTTCAGCGTTGTGCCGAAAGTGAGCAAAACGAGAAGTAAACCGAATAAAAGCGCCAGTTTATGTCTTTCAATTGTTTTCATAGGAGATTTCGTCGGGGATTTCGTTAACATCATCGGATTGGTAGGGGAAATAAGTCTTGAGTTTCTCGCCGCAGCGCATAATGCCTTCCACAAGGCCATCGGCGAAACGGCCTTCGCGGAAATGGCTCAACATCAGGTCTTTCACGTCGTTCCAGAAGTTGTCTTCCACCACATTGTTGATGCCTTCGTCGCCGAGGATGGCAAACTTGTGGTCGCGGACGGCCAAATAAATGAGCACGCCGTTGCGCAATTGGGTCTCGTTGAGTTTCAATTTGTTGAAAACCACGAGGCTGCGTTTTTCCACATTGCCTCGGCAAATGTTCTCGATATGCACTTTGATTTCGCCCGAGGTGTTCAGTTCGGCCTGCTTGATGGCTTCCACCACGCGGCGGTCTTCCTCGCGGTTCAGTATGTTGATGGCGTTTGACATAATCGTTCTTTTGACCGCAAAAATAGTCATTTTCCAGCCATTTGGCGTTTGTGAGGCGATTTTTTGTTTCTTTGCAACCTAAAACGACAAAAATGAATGGGTATGAACAGGTTAATCAAGTCAATAGCGGCCATTATGCTGATGATGGTTTTCGCGGTCGGTTGCACTAAACCCGATGAACCGAACAATAGCGGAAATGAAGGCGAAAACGATAGCATTGCCGATAACGGCAGCACTTTGAATGGCCACGAATTTGTTGATTTGGGCTTGCCGAGCGGCACTTTGTGGGCCACTTGCAATATAGGTGCAGATACGCCTGAGGACTATGGCGATTATTTTGCTTGGGGCGAGACCGCGCCCAAGGAAATCTATGACTGGAAAAGTTACCGATATGGCCGTTTTTTCAATGAGCGGTATGAGTTGAACAAGTATTGCACCAATCCCGATTTTGGATTTAACGGCTTTGTCGACAGCCTGACCGTTTTGGAACCCGCTGATGACGTGGCCTTGGCCCAATGGGGCGCAGGCTGGCGCATACCCACCATCGGCGAATGGGATGAGATGTTCCAAAACACGACTTCTGTATGGACTACCCAAAATGGCGTGAATGGCTGGCGTTTCACAGCTGAGAATGGCAACAGCCTCTTCCTGCCCGCTGCCGGCTATTGGTGGGAAAGTGAGTTCAATGGTGCCGACCTCGGCGTTTATTGGTCGGTGACGCTCAACAAGGAATTTCCTTATCGCGCTTGGGGCTTCCACTTCAATTCGAGCCAATGCCACCTGTGCGGCAGCAGCGACCGAAATAGGGGACAGACGGTTAGGGCGGTGGTTGTGAGAGATGATTTATAAGTTTGTGAAATGTTTTTCGGGGTAGGCTGTCATCTCGTTCAGTCGGTGGGCGATGACCTTCTAATCAAAATCGCCTTGAAGAAGTCGGCAATGCTCCCTAAAGTATTTTGAATCAAATTGTCTCGACTGTTTCCTTGTGTAGCATAGCAGATTCTCCTTTTGCAGGTTGAAGTAATGGCAGACGAAATTGATGTCGATGTCCGAAAGGTGAGGGAGGCTCTTTATGATTTCGCGGAAGCCTTCAAAACCACCATAAAGGTCGAAAGCACCATAGAAATCCTCTGGCCAGCCTAATTCTATAACACGCTGTGCCACCAAAGCCTTAGACCGTTGCCAATCAAAGGTGCTCATGTCGTACTCCCAAAGCAACGAAGGGTTGATATGGTGTCCGTTGGGGCGGTAGTTGGAGAATATCGTGTTGGATGTGGCCATAGTTACTTTTTCTTGCTGCAAAAATACTCATTTCCCTCAAATTTGCATCACAAATTTGCCAAATTACGCTTTTTTTCGTTTCTTTGCAATCTCAAACAACTAAAACATAATCGATATGAAGAGTACTTTGAAGGCAATGGCAGCCCTGATGCTGATGATGGTTTTTGCAGTGGGATGCAACAATCCGAAAGACTTAAAGAACATTGAAGTCGAAAATGTTCAAATTGATAGTGTTCTTGGTCTGCCGAAGGGTACTTATACTATGGAATTACCTGAAACAGATTTGTTTGAATGGACGCATCTTTCTGCTACCAAAAATGTGTATTTAGTTCGACCTAAAGATTCAACTGAACCAAATAGGATAATTGTTGTAGATGGCGAAGTTTTGGATATTCCATCGTTTAAGAAAGTTATGGAAGAATGGAAATCTTCTCTTAATAAAGCTGATGTCCCTCTGATGATTTGTCGTTTGAATGTCGACAAATCTTTGAAAATGAATGATGTAAATGAGGTTATGCAGGTGCTGGCCGATATAAAAACACCTAGAATTCAATATGCGGTTGTTCCGAAGAATCCAGAGATTGACATTCAGGATTATGCATATGTGTCTTTGCATCCCCTGTGGATGCAAGGTCGGTTTAGGGGCGATTCGATTTATCGAGAAATGCTCGATGGAGTTTGTACCATCCCAAATCAAATAAATGTTGTATCAATAGGACTGGATGCATATGAAATCAATGGCGTTTTAGCGAAAGGAGAGGACAGCAAATCCATGTTGAAGGGTCTGATGCAACAAGATTTGAATAATGTCATTCGTTTTAAGATGGACGATGCCATGCTATTTGATGATTATATAGTGATTGTTATTTCTGCTTTGGAAGCCCTTGAAGAGCTGAAGGACGAGTATGCCATGGAAAAGTATTTGAAACACTTGGACGAGGTGGATTTGTATGAAGAGGAGAAGGAAATACATGACCATTTCCCGTTCCGATTCTTTGAGGAAAAGTGATGTTGTGTTACTACAATAAAAACAATCCCCGGAGTGCCATAAGACGCTTCGGGGATTCTAATATCTCTAAATCTCCAATTGTTGATTACAACTTCTCCATATTCCTCTTCACAAACTCGCTCAAATCCTTGCCCTTCAGTAAGTTCTTCGAGAGCAAAGCGAGGTCGTAAATCAGTTGTAGTTGATTACAGGAATCCCTAACTGTTTGCAAATGGTTTTTGCTGTGTAGTCCGATATGTCGGGATGGCGCGGCACGGCAACGACATTGCCGTTGGAACCGACATACAAACTATGCTTTGCCCCTTCGCGATACAAAGTGCAGTTGTTTTGCGTCAAATGTTTAATGAGCAGATTCCTTTTCACGCGAGGGCCAATTTCCGATAAAAGAAACGCTCGCCTTCGAAGGTATGAAGGGCTTGCTCCTTGTTATAATCCAGAACAAGTTGGATGGCATCCTTCATGTTTTCCATCAACTCGTCAAGGGTTTTGCCTTGTGAGATGGCTCCAGGAAGTTGTTGGCATTGGCCGCAGTACCAACCTCCTTCTGCATCTTTGTGAATCAGAATCGTGTATTCCATATTGGTTTGTTTTTCACCTGCAAAAATAATCATTTTCCTCAAATTCGCATCACAAACTTGCCATATCGCGCTATTTTTCGTTTCTTTGCAGTTTCAAACAACTAAAACATAATCGATATGAACAGAACTTTGAAGGCAATGGCAGCCATAATGCTGATGATGGTTTTTGCGGTGGGATGCGGCAAGCAGCCGGTGGAACCTCAAAAACAAGCTCCAGAGGGGGCTGTTGATGGATTGTTTTCCATTAACGAAAACAAGCAGGTGTATTTTTCTCAAGGCAACTTGCAATATCAACCTTCATCCAACACGTGGCAATTCGCATGGAATCAATACGATTGTATAGACAGGAATGACTATATCGTGATAGATGAAAACTATGATGAATGGATTGATGCTTTTGCGTGGGGCACAAGTGGCTACAATCATGGTGCGGTGTGCTATCAGCCTTGGTCGAATAGTGAGAATGATGCTGATTATTTTGCATACGGCGATTCGGTTGCTAATTTATATGATCATACTGGTCAGGCTGATTGGGGATATAATCGCATTCGAAACGGAGGCAATCAAACGGGTCAGTGGCGGACATTGACCAAGGACGAATGGGAATACATTTTCGATAAGCGTACTACTACATCGGGGGCACGTTTTGCCCATGCCGTGGTTAATAATGCTTTTGGCATCATCCTTTTTCCAGATGATTGGGACCCTACTGTGTACTCATTCGTTGAAATAAACAAGAAGAAAATCTTCAGCCCTTTTATCACCAATGTCATCTCTGAAACTGATTGGAACGCCTTGCATTATCAATATGGTTTGGTGCTCTTGCCTATCTATCAACGCGGGTGTGCTTATTGGTCGTCAAATTATAACGACAAGAATGACGAGTATGGTTTGAATTGTGCATTTGAGATTAGCACATTACCGGGTTTTATTTTTGTTGGAACAAATGAATATAGGCATAATAAATGCTATGTTCGATTAGTACAAGATGCTGACTGATTCCTTATGGAATGATGAAAATCCCCGCAACACCAATAATCAATGGCATTGCGGGGATTTCTGTTTCTCAAATTAACTTCGTTGAAATCACCGATTCGGCGTATGCCAATCTTCGATTTCTCCAATTCTTGATTAAAGTTTCTCAAGATTCCGTTTGACAAACTCGCTCAAATCCTTGCCCTTCAGCAAGTTCTTCGAGAGCAAAGCAAGGTCGTAGATTTGCCGGATGGTGGCTTCCTGTGCAGTTTCGTCCTTGCCCAAGAGGCCGGTGATGACAGGGCTGTTAGTGTTGAGCATCAGCGTGTAACTGTCGGGCATCGAGCCGTAGAACGACATTGGGCCGCCGCCCATCTGCTCCATTTCCTTCATACGGCGCATCCACTCGTTTTGGGTGACCTCCACGGGAGCGGCTTCGGCACCTTCGTTGCTGAACTCCACGTTGAATTTCACCTTGTCGATGACCTTCTCGAAGGCGGCCTTCACAGTCTCCTTCTGCTTGTCGTCGAGGCCCGAGGCGGTTTCCTTGTCGTCTTTCACGATGAGTTTGTCGATGGTGTTGGAGTCCACACGGGCAAACATCGCGCGGCTGTCACCGCCTTTCTCGCCTTCCTTTTGCTCGTAGGCGCTGATGAAATGCGGGTCGAGGATGCCGTCCATCATCAGGACGTTGTAGCCCTTGGCCTTGGCGTTCTCGATGTTGGTGTATTGGTCGTCCTTGTCGGTGGCATACAGATAGACGAGGGCCTTGTTCTTGTCGGTCTGGTTTTCCTTAATCAAGGTTTTGTACTCCTCGATGGTGTAGTATTTGTCGTCGGTGTCCTTGAAGAGGAAGAACTTCTCGGCGCGCTCGTAGAACTTCGGGTCGCTCATCATGCCGTATTCGATGAACACGCGGATGTCGTCCCAGTTCTTCTCGTAGGCCTCGCGGTCTTTCTTGAAGAGCTCTTCCAGTTTCTCGGCCACCTTTTTGGTGATGTAGGTCGAAATTTTCTTCACGTTTTGGTCGCTTTGCAGGAACGAGCGGCTGACGTTCAACGGGATGTCGGGCGAGTCGATCACGCCGTGCAGTAGCGAGAGGAACTCGGGCAGGATGCCTTCGACGCTGTCGGTGACGAAGACCTCGTTGCAGTAGAGTTGGATCTTGTTGCGCTGGAACTCGTAGCGGTTTTTCACCTTCGGGAAATAGAGGATGCCCGTGAGGTTGAAGGGGTAGTCCACGTTGAGGTGGATGTGGAACAGCGGCTCGCCAAAGTTCATCGGGTAGAGCGTGTGGTAGAAGTCGTTGTATTCCTCGTCCTTGATGTCGGTCGGGGCTTTCTTCCACAGCGGCGCCACATCGTTGATGATCCAAGGCTTCTCCACTTCCTTGGTCTTGGGTTTGCCGTCTTTGTCGGTCTCTCCCTTGATTTCCTCCTGCACCTTGCGCGTGCCGAACTGGATTGGGATAGGCAGGAACTTGCAGTATTTGTTGAGCAGTTCGCGGATGCGGCCTTCTTCGAGGAACTCGGCGGCATCGTCACTGATGTAAAGGATAACGTCGGTGCCACGGTCGCCCTTCGGGATTTCG
>ONKQ01000113.1 GCA_900318465.1 uncultured Bacteroidales bacterium | reverse complement strand
ATTGTTTATCGTTTTAAATCTTGTGTTTCGTTACTATTGGACTGCAAATTTATGAATTATTTTCTAAATAGCGAAAAACACAAAAAAATAACGGCGCCGTATGAAGCGACACCGTTATTCAAAGCAATTATTCTATTCCTATAATTTAATGTCGATGGGCTTGAGCATGTTCTCGGGACGGAGAATCTTGTCGAGTTGTTCCTTAGTGAGCAGGTTGTGCTCAAGGACCAGCTCGTAGACGCCGCGACCGGTTTCGCTGGCTTCCTTGGCTATCTTGGTGGATTGCTTGTAGCCTATGATGGGGTTGAGCATGGTGACGATGCCGATGCTGCCTTCAACCAGTTTGCGGCAATGCTCTTCGTTGGCAACAATGCCTTCGATGCAGTATTTGCGCAGGGTGTCAAGGCCGTTGGTGAGCAGGTGGATGGACTCGAAGAGGCTGTAGGCGATGACGGGTTCCATCACGTTCAGTTCGAGTTGGCCGTTGTCGGAGGCAAAGGTGATGGTCATGTCGTTGCCGATCACCTTATAGCACACTTGGTTCATCACTTCAGGGATGACCGGGTTGACCTTACCAGGCATGATGGAAGAACCAGGCTGGCGTTCGGGCAGGTGGATTTCGTTGAAGCCGCAGCGAGGGCCTGAACTCATCAGACGGAGGTCGTTGCACATCTTATTAATCTTGATGCAGAGGCGCTTCATGGCCGCGCTGTATTGGATCATGCAGCTCGTTGCACTAGTGGCTTCGATGAGGTTGTCGGCCAAATGGATGCTCCATCCCGTAATCTCGCGCAAGGCCTTGATGCAAGCCATGCTATAGCCTGGCTTGGAGCAAATGCCCGTACCGATGGCCGTTGCACCCATGTTGACGGTGAGGAACTCGCGGGCGGCGCTGTTCAAAGTGCGCAGTTCGCCACGAAGCGAGGCGGCAAAGCCACTGAATGTCTGTCCCAAAGTCATGGGGACAGCATCCTGCAATTGGGTGCGGCCCATCTTGATGACTTCGGCAAACTCCTTGGCTTTCTTTTCCAAGGCGTCGATCATCTGGGTCAGATGGGGGAGAAACTCCTCATGTTCAAGGAACATGGCCATGTGGATGGCGCAAGGATAAGCGTCGTTGGTGGATTGCGAAGCGTTCACAACATCGTTGGGCGAGCAGAACTCATATTGCCCGCGTTGATGGCCCATGATTTCAAGGGCGCGGTTGGCAATCACCTCATTGGCGCACATATTGGTTGAGGTACCGGCACCACCTTGTATCATGTCGATCGGGAATTGGTCGTGGTGCTGTCCGGCAATCAGTTCGTCGCAAGCCTGGCAAATGGCGTTGGCTTGTTGGACCGTGATCATGCCCACTTCATAGTTGGCAAGTGCTGCGGCTTTCTTCGTGATGGCCATACCTTTGATGAAATTGGGGTAACTGACCATCAGATTGCCACTGATATGGAAGTTTTCGATGGCGCGTGTTGTCTGTACACCATAGAGTGCATCTTCTGGCACTTCTTTGCTTCCGAGAAGGTCGCTCTCGGTGCGGAATTTACTTGTTGTCTTGGCTGTCATAGCTTAAAGTGTTTTGATTTTCAATTAATTATAATAATTACTATTTTATAATCGATATATTTTTATCGTTTGCAAAAGTACAAAGAAATCAAATACTTGAAGCAAAAAAACGAAATAATTCAAAACTATTCTTCAAAATTAAGCTTAATCTATTGGAATATAAATGATTATAAATAACTTAAGAGTTTAAGACAGCCCTAAAACCTCAATTTTGAAAATTTTTGTTTTTTTTTCGTTGAAATCAAAATAATTGTCGTAATTTTGCAGCGAGATTCAGATACGATAAAAACATATCGAATAAGTGGGGCGGGTAGCATAAGTATAATAAACAAGGTATGGAAATGCCAATTATGACAAAGTGTAATCTATAAATAAGGTAACGATGATAATAAAGATTTGTACTGGAAGTTCGTGTCACCTCAATGGTTCTTACGACGTGATTCAGGAATTCAAGAGGTTGCTGAAGAAATACGATGTCGAAGACTTGATTGAACTGAAAGCTAGTTTTTGCTTCAACGAGTGCATCAACGGCGTGAATGTAAAGTGCGAGACTGGATCAATGATGAACGAGGAGATGCCGAACATGACGCTGTGTGACGACGGTTTCCTCCTGCATCATGCCACCAAAGAGAATGCCGAGGAGCTTTTTGTGAAGCAGATTTATCCTTTGCTTAACCTCAAATAAAATGCCTGAGACCATAACGATACGGAAAGGACTCGACCTGCCCATCAGTGGAGCGGCTGAGAAACGCCTCACCGATGCACGCAGCATCACGACCTATGCCATGAAGCCCACTGATTTTGTGGGCCTCACGCCGCGATTGCTGGTCGAGGAAGGCGATAAGGTGGCGGTAGGCGACGCCTTGTTTTGCGACAAGAGTGATGAACGCATCCGCTTCACTTCGCCCGTCAGTGGGCAGGTGAAAGCCATCGTGAGAGGCGAGAAAAGGAAATTGCTGGAGGTGGTTGTTGAGGCGGATTTCAAATCCGCAGGCTCGACCGTCGCGGATTACAAATCCGCGACAGCAGCTTTGACCACGGCAGATGCAATCAAAGAAGCCATGCTGCAATGCGGCCTTTGGACCCAACTGCGCCAACGGCCTTTTGGCACCGTCGCCAACCCTGATGACAAGCCCAAGGCTATTTTCGTCAGCACCTTCAGCAGTGCACCTCTGGCACCTGATTACGATTTCATCATGCGAGGTAGGGAAGAGGCACTCAAAAAAGGCCTTGAGGCGCTGGCAAAATTGACGAACGGACAAGTCCATATTTGTTTCCGTCCCAATCAAAGATTGGCAAAGCAACTCTCAACTCTCAACTCTCAACTCTCAACTCATTACATCAAAGGTCCTCATCCTGCCGGGAACATCGGCACACAAATCGCCCACATTGACCCTATTAATAAAGGAGAAATCATCTGGACGATGAACCTTCAGGATGTTGCCGTGCTGGGTGAATTGGTTGCCACGGGCATTTACAAGCCTGAGCGTGTTGTCGCCGTGGCCGGACCCAATATCAAGAATCCACATTATTACCGTGTAAGGTTTGGGGCTTGTTTGGCTGAGATTACTAAAGCCCAACTGCTTAACAATGAATATCCTAAGATGGATACCAACGATGCCACGAAGGAAAACCGTGTCATTTCAGGTGACATCCTGAGTGGCACACAAATCGCCGCTGATGGCTATTACGACTTCATGGGCTGGCTGATGCCTGGCTTCAGGAAGTTCAGCTTCTCGCGCACCTTCCTCAGCGGCTTCATGCCGAAAAGCACCTTCAAGCCTATGGGTATTGAGCTTCCGCGCTTCGAAAACTTCTGGAAGTTCGACACCAACACCCATGGCGACTTGCGTCCCTTGGTCTTCACGGGCAATTTCGAGCGGGTTTTCCCCTTCGACATTTATCCCACTCAACTCATCAAGGCTTGCATCATCGGTGACATCGAGCTGATGGAGAACCTTGGCATTTACGAGGTTGAGCCTGAAGACTTCGCCCTTTGCGAGTTCATCGACACATCGAAAACCGACATCCAAGCCATCATCCGCGAGGCATTGGAAAAACTGAGAAAGGAGGGATTATAATGTTCAATAACCTACGTCGTTTTGTTGACAAAATCAAGCCGAACTTTGTGGAGGGCGGGAAATTCGCATGGCTTCAGAGCACTTTTGAGGCCTTCGAAACCTTTGCCTTCACACCCAATCGGGTCACCAAGCGAGGCAGCCATGTTCGCGACGCCATCGATTTGAAACGCGCCATGATCATGGTCGTCATCGCCCTTGTTCCCGCCATGCTCTTTGGTATGTGGAACATCGGCTATCAACACTATCAAGCAGTTCCAGAAACTTTCAACTTTCAACTTTCAACTTTCAATTTTTTCTGGTATTGCCTTTGGTTTGGCTTCTTGAGAATGTTGCCCATGTTGGCAGTGTCGTATATCGTCGGTTTGGGCATCGAATTCACCTTCGCGCAGATACGCCACCATGAGGTGAACGAAGGCTTTTTGGTTACAGGTTTCATCATCCCGATGATTGTGCCGGTCACTACACCTTTGTGGCAACTCGCTCTGGCCGTGGCCTTTGCCGTCATCATCGGCAAGGAGGTCTTCGGTGGCACGGGCATGAATTTCCTCAATCCCGCCTTGGTGGCGCGCGCCTTCCTTTTCTTCGCC
>ONKQ01000030.1 GCA_900318465.1 uncultured Bacteroidales bacterium | reverse complement strand
CGATAAAATGTATTACTTTTGCCCAATAAAACTCAACGAATTATGAAAGCATCGAACAAACAAGTTTTAGAAGAGGTAAAACGTTATGTCATCATCACTTTGGCCTTGTTCGTGATGGCCTTTGGCTGGACGGCCTTCCTTATCCCTAACCATGTGTTGGGCGGTGGCGTCAGCGGTATCGCCACCTTGATTTTCTATGCTACGGGCATCTCGACGGGTATCTCCGTTTTCGTCATTAATGCCATCTTGGTGCTCATCTCACTTAAGGTTTTGGGGCCCTCTTTTGGCATCAAGACGGTGTATTCCATTATCATGGCATCACTGTTTATGTCGTTTCTGCAGCATTATATTACAGAGCCAATGTTGCTGTATCAAACGGATCCAACCGCTGTGGGTGCCTTGAAACCCTTTGTCGAAGAGAAGATTTTGGCGGCCATACTCGGTGGCGGCTTGGCGGGTTTGGCCATTGGTGTGGCCTTTACCCAAGGCGGCAGCACGGGTGGCACCGACATCATTGCGATGATGATTTGCAAATACCGCAATGTCTCTCAGGGTAGGGTCATCTTGCTTATAGATATTGTGATTATCTCTTGCTCCTATTTTGTCATTGAGAACGACAAGATACAAGCCATCATTTATGGTTTCATCGTAATGGGGGTGTGCAGCTATTGCATCGACCTGGTGCTGACGGGCAACAAACAAACCGTACAAGCATTCATCTTCACTTCTGAGCCTGAGAAAGTGGCCGACCGTGTCACCAATGAAATGCAACGTGGCGTGACGGTCATCAATGGCACGGGATGGTACACCAAGCACGAAGGCCCCATCTTGATGGTGGTGGCGCACAAGCGCGAGTCGCAGCAAATTCTTAGGATTGTGAAAGACGAAGACCCCAAGGCTTTCATGACGATGAACACCGTGATGGGGGCTTACGGCAAGGGATTTGAGCAGATAAAACACTAAAGATTAGAAGAATAACCCAGAAGTGATGCCCATCCAGCGGAGCACCGTCTCGCCCCAAACGAGGATGAGTACCCACGAGATGGTCATCATGGTGATGCCGAACTTGAAGGCATCGGTCTGGCTGTATTGGTTGGTGTTGTAAAGCAAGGCAGCGGGTTTGCTGTTGAAGGGCAACACGTAGCAATGCTCGATGAGCATAGCCACAGGCAGGCTGAGGCTCATCACGGGAAAACCGAAACGCGCCTCCACGCCCAATGCGATGGGCACGAAAACCATGGTGCGGATGGTCTTGCTTTGGAAAACCAAACCCGAATACATCATCAAGAAAGTGAGAATGACATACAGCACCCAGAAGGGGGTGTTGGCCGTGATGCCAAGACTGTCGAAGGCCGCATTGACCATAGTGTTGGGCAGGTCGGTGGCATTGAGGCCCGAACCGAGGGTATAAGCACCCGCCGAGAACAGCATCAGGTGCCACGGGATGTCGACGTCGTTCCATTTCACCACGCCTATGCCCGGCAAAAGGGCAAGGACGGCACCCAACAAGGCGACAATAGTCTCGTCAATGTTGTGGAAAGTGCCTTTGGTGACCCACAGAAACAGCACCAACACGAAGATAGCCACGGCTTTGTATTCTTCAGGTTTCATCTTTCCCATCGCTTGCAATTCCTCCTTCAGCCGCTCCAAGCCGCCTTCGATTTGGGGCTTCTGTTCCTCCTTTTTCATCGGGAAGAAAGCGTAAGTGCCGAGCAGCAGACCGATGATGAGGATAAGCACACTCATCGGGCCGCAAGAGATGAGCCAGTCGGAATAGCCGAAGTCGCAGCTGCCGACAAAGCCGGCAATCAGCGAGATGGCGAGCAAGTGGGCTCCGCTGCCCGTATAGAAGGCATTGGCACCGATATTCACTTGGAAAAGATTCTGAATGACGAGGTTACGGCCAAAGTTGTTGCGGTTGCCATTCGATGCTCCATAGATGGCGCATACCGTCATGAAGATGGGCAGCATGATGGTGGCCTTCACCGTGGTAGCCGAAATGAAAGCCGACAGCACTAAGTTGATAATCAAGAAACTCCACAGCACACCTTTGGCACTCTTGCCGAACTTGATGACGAAAGCCAATGCCAAACGCTTGGCAAATTGCGTCTTGACCAACATACTGGCCAAGACGAAGGAAAGGATGTTGAGCCACATCACGGGGTGACCGAGTTGGGCCAAGGCGTCCTTTTGTGTGGTGACGTTGCAGAGCACAATGCCGAGGATGATGAGCAGCGAAGTGAGGTAATTGGGGATGGCTTCGGTCATCCAGAGGATGAGACCCGCGACGAAGATGGCGAGCATGGCGTAGTTGGTGCGGAGGAATTCATCGAAACCGATTTCGTTGCAGCGTTTCAGGGCTTTGGCGGTCAGGGTTTCGGTGTTCAGGTTGTCGATGAAGCCGATATGGCAGCACCAATAAATCGCGATGAAGGCGATGATGGCCAAGGGGCCGCCGAGGCGTGCCATCCAAATCTCGAAGGACGATTTCTGCATCTTGGGCAGTTTCTCGATCCTGTAGTTGTTCATGTCAAGCGGGTCGAATGCCATGGGAGTTGAGAGTTGAGAGTTGAAAGTTGAGAGTTGATGTTTCTACTTTTCGCTTTGCGTCGTTGCGAGGAGGAACGACGAAGCAATCCAGACAGAAAGCTTAAACACTGGATTGCTTCGTTCCTCGCAATGACGGCAAGCGTCACGTATTATTTCCAGTTCTTATACGGGTTCTTCATCAACATGGAGTTGAAATACTTGGGGTCGCCGGTGACCTCTTCGTCGAGCCATGCGGGCTTGTCGAAGGGCTCGTTTTCGTCTGTGAGTTCCACCTCGGCGACGGTCAGGCCATCGTTGTCGCCATAAAACTCGTCGACTTCCCAAGTGTGCTTGCCGTCGGTGTTTTTCACAAGATAGCGGGTCTTGTCGATGACACCAGGTTCGCAGATTTCAAGGAGTTGCTGCACCTCGTCAACGGGAATCTCCTTCTCCCACTCGAAGCGAGCCGCACCAGAGGCGTTGCCGATGCCCTTGATGGTGATGAAGCCCTTGTCGCCCTTCACACGCACGCGGACGGTGCGCTCGGGCACGCTGCTGAGGTAGCCTTGGGTGATGCGCGTGGCCTTGAAAGCCTCGGTCTTGAAGTCACCCTTAACCAAAAACTTTTTTTCAATCTCTTGTGCCATAGTCGTTTATTCGTTTGCAAGCGGTTTGTCGGATATGCCGATGACACGCTTGATAGCCTGTAAATAGTTGATGTTTTCGACACCTTCCAAACCACAGTCCTTGATGGTCTTCTTGATGTCCTCGATCTCGGTCGACTCGGAGTTAATAGTCACCACCTTGGCGCCATTAATGAGCACCTCGCCGAATTCGCAGATGGTGTCGTTGACCATGTAGCCGAAGCGGCGTTTGTGGACACGCACGGCAGCCAGGTCGGGGTTGGCTTTCACCATGGCGATGAACTCATCATAGGTATAGGTGTCCTTGGTCAGCTTGGGCATCTCGACCATGAAAGCAGGGAACACTTCCTTCTCGAGCACCTCGCGGCTGATGGGGAACTCGCCCTTCATGAGGGGATTCCATTGTTCGAGGCCGTCGACGGATTGAACGAAAGTCTTGATGTCCATTTTGCCGTCGCGAATCTTGGTGTTGTTGATGTCGTTTTTGCGGGAGATGATGTAAATCTCGTCGCTGAGGCGCTCCCAAACCTTTTCAGGGACGGGCATCGACAGGCGGGCCATGCGTTTGTGGGCCTCGCAGAAGCACTGTCCGAAGGAGCGGAACTCAAATCTCGGCTTCGACACTTCGCCGATTTTCATTTCTTCTTTTGCCATTATTGGGAATTTAAGATTTAAAGATTTAAAATTCAAAGATTTAAGATTCAAAGATTTTTGGGCTGTTAGCTTTTAGCCGTTAGCTATTAGCCAGCGTCACGGTTGGCAATAGCTAACGGCTAATGGCTAATAGCCAATTTATTCCTGCGGAATGTCTTCACCTTCGGCGGGGTTGGCTGCGCCAGGTGTGGCTTCGGCTAATTTCCAGTCGCCACCGTCGGGAGTGCGGGCGTAGGATTGAGGAGCCACGTTGGAGATGGTCTGTCCCCATTCACCAGTTGTACCTCTGGTGAACACGTCTCTTTCGGTGCCGTCAGCCATGTAGAGGGCAATGCGCACCGTCTTCTTGGCAGAGAAACCGCTGTTGAAGAACATGTTCTCACCCAGTTCCGGATGGTCGGCTTGGGTATCAATGCTATAAAGCACTAGATAACCATGAGCGGGGACAATATGGGTGGCATCGCCCGTCCACTTAATATCTTCTTCATTGCCGTCCTTGGTGATGTACATACCTTCCATGGAGAGGTCGAGGTTACCCATGTTGTAGATTTCGATGAACTTGGTGTCGCCATTCAGTTCATTGAGGACAAGGTTGGTGTAGTCGGGCTCTTCGGGAGTCGGAGGTTCGGGAGTCACGCCACCTTCGAGGCCGAGAAGGGCAACTATACCGTCAACATTGACAGCACCCGGAGTGGCATCGGCATAGTACCAGTTGCCATCGGCATTGCGGCTGTAGGAGCCTGGAGCGGGGATGTAGGCAGGGTCGTTCTGGTCGATGTCAACCAAATTGAAATCGTCGATGGAAACGCCAGCAGGCGTGAAGAGCTGGATGCGGACGTTCTTCTTGGCGGAGAGACCGCTGTGGAAAGTGAGGCTCTCGGGATAGCCGGCTTGGGCGGCACCATCTATAGTAACGTCTTCGCTGTAAAGCAGCACATAACCACCGGCCTCGATTTTCACCGTGTTGTCGGCCAGCCAGTTTTGGACACCATCCTTCTCGATGTAAACGCCATTCAGGTTGATGGCATCGGCACCAGCGTTGTAGATTTCAATGAACTTGTCGTTGCCGTTGAGTTCGTTGAGGCGGAGAACACTGTAGTCGATGGCAACAGCACCCACTTCATATTCCATGATGGGAGAAGTTGCCACAGCCTCATCATTGGTGGCTTCAATCCAGAAAGAGACTTTCGTGCCATTGGGCAAATGGGGAATCGTAGCGACAAACGAATCTTTCTCGCTACCGCCTGTCATTGCCACACTGATAGGACTCCCACCATCAAGATAATTACCGTTCTCATCAGTATAATTATAGACAAGATTAGCGGTAAATTCCTTGAAGCAGGTAATCGTTGCAGTCACTGTGACATCATCATCCGCTTGGACAGCTGTAGGATTGTAAGTAACATTGGAAATGGTGATGCCCGGATATTGTTTATCCTTGACACAAGAAGCAAGACCCATCAAAAGGGCCAAAGCCACAAACATTATTTTTTTCATATTATTCTCAATTTTAAAAGGTTAGACAATAGATTGGTTTAGAAAGCAACTTGGAAACGGGCCAGCAACATGTGGTAGTTCACGCCAGCCTCACCGTCTTTGGCCACGACCTTGGTGAAGTCCTTGGTCGGGTTGCCATCGGCATCGAGGCCCACATAGAGCTTGCCTTTGCCGTTGGCATAGCGGTCGTTGTTGACATACTGGTAGTTGAGGGCAATCTTCACGTTCTTGCCGAGGTAGAAATTGAGGGCAGCGCCGAAAAGCTCAGCGGAACCGCCAAAGATAGCATTCTCGGTCGGACGGCCTTCAAAGTCGTTCAAGTCCAAGAACTCATACTTGAGAGCCAGTTCCATGTCGCCCCATGATTGACCCGGGCGTACACGGTTGAACTTGGCACCATCGGAGTCGTAGTTCTGCTTGCCACCAAAAAAGAGGTAGCCGGTTTCGACATACCAGCCTTGGAAATGATAGGGCTTGTCAATGCCAACTTCAGGTTTCATATAAGTCCAATCCGACATCCAAGCGCTTTCGAAACGAAGTCCTTGCACGTGACCAGCCAATTCAGCCGTAGCGATGAGGTTGTGGTCGGTGTTCTTGATGTCGTCGGTGTCGATGTACTTCTTGCGGCTGATGTTGGTGGCATTGCGGCAGCTGAAGCGGGTGGCACTATAAACGCCCGTCTCATCAGAGGTCTTGGGGGTATCGTACATGATGGCACCGCCAATGTGAATGCCATAGTCGGCCTCATTGACGGGGCGCACAACCATCTTACCCACGTAGGAAAGGCCTTCATCCATGCCGTAGTCCTTGTTGTTGGCCTCCACAAAGTCGCGGGTCTCTTGGCCTTCAATCTCTTGGAACAGGATGCTGGCACTGCCGAAGAAATACTTGTTGGTGTACTTGGCAAAGATACCAAGGTGACGGCTGGGCGCAAAAGCATTGACCACCATCGGGCGTTCCATGAACTCGGTGTAACGCGAGGAAGTGTTGCGCGAAATCGAGAAATCAGGCTTCATGCTACCGATGCTGAATTGGAAGTTTTTCAGGCCGTTGTAGCGCACGAGAGCGTCTTTCAGCTCGAAGGAGCCGTTGGCCAATTCCATATCGACCTCACCATACCAATCGCGGGTGATTTGCGTCTTGACGGCAAAGCGTGCGCGGCGGATGCTGGCACCGTTACCGATGGGATCAGCCCATACCTGCTGCCCAAAATAGGCACCGAAATCGACTTGCACCCTGGTGTCAAACCAGAACTTGAAGTCTTTTTCCTTTGATTCGAACACCAAGATACCGTCGCGACTCGAAGTCTCCAACGTCTTGACGTCCACTGTGTTGCCATACTGGTCGACGGCTTGCGTCTTCTCAGTCTGAGCGAAGGCCATTGAACCCAACATTAGGGCGGCCATCAATAATACAGTCTTTTTCATTGTGAATTGATTTTAGTTATAATTAAATGAAGGTGAATTTACCAAAGGCAAAAGTAGAAAAAATGTTAATTGCAAAGAAAAAATGGAAAATTTTTCGAAAAAATGTATCTTTGCCGCCTCAAAACCATTAGACATGAAGAAAACCTTTCTTATAATCTTTGCAGCCGCCCTCCTATTGGCCTCCTGCGGCGAGAGACAGCCCAAGACTAACGAGCCTAAGGGCAAGCAAGAAACCAAGAAAACCGCCACCGTGCCGCAATTCAATGCTGATTCGGCTTACCAGTTTGTGGCCATGCAGACCGGTTTCGGGCCGCGTGTGCCGCTCACTGAGGCTCATGCCAATTGTGCCCAATGGCTTACGGAAAAGCTGACTGCGTTTGCCGATACTGTCATTGTGCAGGATTTCCGCACACGACTCTTTGATGGTCGCGGCATCGATGGGAAGAACCTCATTGGCGTTTTTAATCCTAACGCCAAGAAGCGCATCGTGCTTTGCGCCCACTGGGACTCGCGCCCCTTTGCCGACCACGACCCCAACGAGGCCAACACCCATACGCCCATCGACGGCGCCAACGATGGTGCGAGCGGCGTGGGCGTGTTGTTGGAATGTGCGCGTCAGTTCAAATCGATGCCCTTGCGCGAGGGTCTTGGCATCGACATCGTCTTCTTCGACCTTGAGGACTACGGCCCGCATCAAGACCAGGCGATGGACTATTACGACGAAGAAGTCAACCACTGGGCTTTAGGCTCGCAATATTGGTCGAAGCATCCGCATGTCTATGGCTATCAGGCTTATTATGGTATCTTGTTGGACATGGTGGGCGGCTCCAATCCCAACTTCCAGAAAGAATATTATTCGCAGGGCTATGCCGCTTGGGTGAGCAACAATGTTTGGCGCAGGGCCTTTGATTTGGGCTACCGCCATGCCTTCTCCAACGAACTCGGGACGCTCATCAGCGACGACCACATCCCGATGAACCAAATCGCGGGCATCCCGACCATCGACATCATCGACCTGCAACCTTCAAGCATCAACGGGTGTTTTCCGGATGTTTGGCATACCGTGAACGACAACCTTGAGCACATTGACAAAACCACCCTCGGCATCGTCGGCGATGTGCTGCTGCATGTTATTTATGAAGAATAATTAATCACAAATCAACTAATTACAAATCAAATTTCAAAAAAAATGAAAAAAGTATTGCTTATCTTGGTGGCTGTTTTGGGCTTGGCTTTCGCCGCCAACGCACAGAATTGGATCGGTATCCGTGGCGTATTTGGCAGCAGCTCTGGAGCTGAACTCTCATGGCAACACGGCTTTAACGCCAACAACCGTTTGGAACTGGACCTGGGATGGAACACCCACAAAAGCTATGGCTACTACAACCTTTCCGCCGTTTACCAGTGGACGGGTGGCTTCACCCAAAACTTCGGCTGGTTTGCCGGTATCGGTGCCAATGCCGGTTTCTGGAATGGGTATGAAGAAAGCAACCTCGGCCTTGGTTTCCTTGCCCAAGCTGGATTGGAGTACAACTTCCAAGCCATTCCTTTCCAAATCACCCTTGATGCCCGTCCGCAATGGGATGTGTTAGGTGCTGCAAGCGGATTCGGATATGGAATCGCCCTCGGCATCCGTTACAGGTTCTAACAGCACCAGTTTTTCAAGTTAGTAGATGAACAAATTTAGTTCACATAATAGACTGCGAGACTCCGAGACTGCGGGACTGCGAGTCGAACAAATACCCGAAGTCCCGTGTCCCGCAGTCCCGAAGTCAAAGAATAATGCAGTTTAATTTTGAACAGTTACTTATATTAAAAAGAAAGACCGCAGCAGAGTGTTGCGGTCTTTCTTTTTGTCAATCACGGCTCCTCAACGGGCAAGGGGAACCTAACGGTGTCCATAATCCTGCCGCCAACGATGCCATAGCCATTGGTGACGTTGGTGTAGGTCTGTGCAGGCTCTGAAAAGAACTGCGTGATTTCGTCGCCTTGGTCGCAGGTGTTCAGGTAATAATAGTATTCCTTGCTGAGATGCTCCACACAGATGGGCGCATTATAGAATGAGGGGTCGATGGTGCCATCCGTGTAAATATAGGCATAGAGCAGCAATTTGACGGGATACGACCTGCCATCGAAGAGTTGGTCGGTAAACACACCTTCGGTTCTTGCATCAAAACTAACGTCAAGAAGGCCATTTTCGCCACTACCCCCGAAAATGGGATCGTCATAGCTAAAGTAGAAGGTGAAAGAATTGCGGTCGTCGCCGTAGCTGTAGTCATTACGTTCATTGGAAATCTTGAAATAATCAAGTTGCCCGGGATTGGGGTCGCGGATTTCGATGTTGATGTCGAAAATGGCCGTGATGCTCGTAACACTGTCACTGAATTCGTTTGCTTCCCAATACTTTAATTCACTTTTGGAAATACTGAAATCCACGTTGTTCGGTAACGGGCTGGACGTGCCTTCCACTTCGTCGAAGCCGTTGGCCGTGGCTGTGATTTTGATCACATCGCCCTTGTTGGGACGGTAATCGTTGACGAAAGCGGGAATGGTTTTATAAATAGGCTTCACACTGTCCAAATCGACGTACTCGTATCCCGCCCAAATCGTATCCGATTGCCTTGTCATCTCGCCGATGAGGTTGCCGTTCACATAAAGCGTGGCCATCAGGTCGTCGGGCGCAACCATGTCGGCGTTGTTGTTTAAGAAGAAAATGCTCTTGCTTATGTAGGCCTTAACGGGTTCCCCTGGTTCCATAATGCTGTTGATGACCAATTTCGAGTCGGTTTGTTCGCCCTTGAATTCGATTTCCTTGGTACATGAAACCAAGAGTATTACGCTGATTAATAACAAAATAACTTTTTTCATATTTCTCTTTTTTCTCACAAAACTTTCAAAACCTGACAAAACTTTTTATTGGGTTGGGGAAAGCCTGCCAACCAGCGGCTTTCCGGCGGCGACACGGTTGTGTAGCCGCCACACTCTTTTTTAGGTTTTGTTTGTTTTGTAGGTTTTGTGACATATTAATGTGACATATTAATTCAGAATTTGTAACTGTAGCTGATGGACGGTATGATGGGGAAAATGCTGGCTTGCATGAGTTTCTTCACTTCCTGCTGGCCGGCCTCGTCCCAGTCATAGTCGGTATAAACGAGGAAAGGATTTTGGTGGTTATAGACATTGTAGACGCTGATGTTGAGGGTGCCTACACCATGTTTGAAGGGATGATGGTGATAGTTGAAGCCCAAGTCCAAGCGGTGGTAGTTGCCTAAGCGGAAGTTGTTGCGTTCCAAAGCATTGATTGTAGGAATGCCGCCGTATTCATTGGGCAGACCTGAATAGATTTGCGTTCCGAGGGTGCCGCAGTTGCCGCTGCTAAAGACCCATGTGCCGCTAAGGTCGAACTTTTCGTTGAACTTGTGTTGCACGGTGATGCTGATGTCGTGACGGCGGTCGTATTTGGCGGGAAACACCTTGCCGCTGTTGATCATCTGACCCTCGCGGTCAAACTGCCGCTTGGCGTGTGCCCAAGTGTAGCCGACCCAGCCCGTGGTCTTGCCGAAAGAGCGTTGCACGAGAAACTCCACACCGTAGGCCCAACCTTTGCCCATGCAGACCTTGTTTTCCCAATTCTCCGTCGAGCCGAAAAACGACGCGCCGTCCTTATATTCCAAGAGATTGTCCATGGTTTTGTAGTAGCCTTCAATCGAAATGTCGAACAGGCGCGGCAGCTCATAGAATGCCCCGACTGACCACTGATGGGCGTTCATGGGGACGATTTTCGCGGTGACGGGCACCCAAAGGTCGGTGGGCAGGCTGAGGCTGCTGTTGCTGAGCAGGTGGACGTATTGCGTCATGTAGGCATAGCCCGCCTTCAGCGAAAGGTTGGAGGCCAACATCAGGCTGGTGCTGACGCGCGGCTGCACACTCTGGTAGGTCTTGCCTTCGACGGTGAAGGTGGAATAGTGGACGCCGAGGTTCATGCGGAAGATGTCGCCAAAAGTCATGTTGTCCTCGGCGTAAAGAGCCGTCTCATGGGCATACACGTTGGGCGAGCCGGTGACGGTGTCAAGGAAAGCCACTTCGTTTCCAATCATCTTCATCGACTGCACATCGGGGCGGAAAGTGTGATAGGTGTAGTTGCCGCCGAAGCGAATCTCGTGGTTCGGCAGGGGCGTATAGTCGAAATCGACCTTGGCGGTCAGGTCGTTGATGCCCGACTTATAGGCCAAGTCGAACTCTTCCCTTTGGGATTCTTCACTCTGTATCAGGCTGTTGGATTCTTCAATCATGCTGAAGCCGAGACGATGGCGATATTGCGTGTAATCGACAGAGGCATCCATGAAGAGCTGCTGCGACATCACATGGTTCCAGCGCAGGGCAGCCACCTTGTTGCCCCATTTCCAGTCGAGTTTGATCCTGTTGATGTATTCGGATTGGCTGGTGATATAGTCCTTGTTCTTCACGCCGAAATAGATGCCATCATCGCCCGTGTAGAAACTCAGATAGAGCCTATCCCTGTCGGAGATTTTCCAGTTGAGCTTGGCGTTGAAGTCGTAGAAATAGTAGCCCACGTTGAATCGGCCAATATCAGGGTCTGCCAACATCGCAATCCACATGGCGGGCTTGATGAGCAGGTCACCGTAGGTGCGGCGGTACGACAGGTTGAACGAGAGTTTGTCCTTCACAATCGGGCCTTCAAAGTTGAGTTTCGACGAAATCACGCCGACGCTCACGTTGCCGTGGTATTTCTGCATGTCGCCTTCCTTCATGCGGATGTCGACCACCGACGAGAGGCGGCCTCCGAAATGCGCCGGAAAACTGCCCTTATATAAAGTGACGTTCTTCAGCGCATCGGGGTTGAAGACGGAGAAGAAACCCAGCATGTGGTTGACATTATAGACGGGCACACCATCCAACAAGAGCAAGTTCTCGTCGGGACCGCCGCCGCGCACGTACATGCCTGCCGAGCCTTCCGAGCCGTTTTGGACACCTGGAAGCAACTGAATGGCTTTCAACACGTCGGTTTCGCCAAACAGTGTCGGGATGCTCTTGATTTGCTGCACGGGCAGTTCCACCACGCTCATCTGCGGGCTGCGGGCACTGACGGTGGCACGGGTAGCCTCCACCACCACCTCATCCAAGGTCGTGTTGGTGGTGAGCGTGAAGTTCAGGTTTAGGTTTTCCTTCAGGTCGAGGGTTTGGTTTTGCTGCACATAGCCCACATACGAGACTTGCAAATCCACTTGGCCTTGGTTCAAAGTCAGGGTGTAGAATCCATAACTGTTTGTGGCACAGCCTTTCCCTGAGTTTTTGTCGAAAATGGTCGCCCCGATGAGGGTTTCCTTGCTGGCGGCATCCATCACATAGCCGCTGATGGTGTGCTTCTGCGCAAAACTTGGCAAAACTGCCAATGTCAAGCCGATGACTACGAGCCATCGGCGAAAATAATGATGTTTCATTTCAACAAAAGATGTTTAAAAACTTCCGATTTAACGCGCGGCTTCCAAATATATTGTAAAAACTGGTTGTCTATTACAAAAAAGGTGTATCTTTGCCGCAATATTAACTTTTAATTAACTCTTAATCCTTAATCCTTTAAATTTTACGCTTATGAAATCAGGTACATTATTTGCATTGTTAGGTGGCGTGGCCGCCGGTCTCGCCGTTGGCATCCTTTTGGCTCCCGACAAAGGAGAAGAAACCCGCAAGAAGATAAAGAAGACTGCGGAAGATTGTGTTGACAAAGTCAAGGAAAAGATTTCCGACATCAGAGCTTCCAAGGAGGCCGAAGACGATGTTGAACCCAATCTGGCCTAAGAGATGAGAAAGTTTTCAGCTCCTGCCGACAAGTTGGTCCATGAGACCACTGGCTACATCAATGCGCAGATAGACGATGTGAAGCTGCGCACAATCAAAGGGCTTTCACAAGGCACATCGGCCGTTGCAAGGCTCCTGCTTATCTTGATTGTGGTCGGTGCCGTAATCACAACCTTGTCTTTTGCGGTTGTCTTATGGATTGGGGAACTGCTGCACAGCTATGCATTGGCCGCCTTCATCATGGTAGGCGTGCTGCTGCTTGCCCTTTTGGTGCTTTTCCTGCTGCGCAAGCAAATCTTCAAGAACACTTTTGTCGCCATGTTTACCGATGTCTTCTACCAGAAAGAAAACAGGCCGGAGGGCTTGAAAACCCAGGATGGTGTAGACATGGCCATCTGGAACACTGAAACCCGCATCAAGGAAAAAGAAGCGGACATTTCCTACGCATTCACCGAATGCAAGGATTTCTATTCGCTCAAGCATTTCTTTAGCGATTGGGCTTCCTCGGCTATTAGTTCTCTCTTCGGGAAAAAAGAGAAGAAGAAAAAATAAGCCACATCGACACAAAACATCGTCACCAAAATCCAGGGCTGCAACACGTTGCAGCCCTATGTTTTACCCAATAAGTAGATGAACAAATTTAGTTTACATATTTGACTGCGAGACTCCGAGTTGAACAAACACCCGAAGTCTCGTGTCACGAAGTCCCGAAGTCAAAAGATATAGCAATTTGATTTTTGAACACTTACTTAACTGTCAACTTTCAACTCTCAACTATCAACTTTCAACTATCAACTACTCAAGAATCCATTCCGCAGCAGCCTCAATCACGTTGTCGATGCCTTGCGCGGTGCTAACGGGGTCGAGGAGGACGCGCACGTCGGGCGGCACACCGTTTTCGTAGTTGTGGCCTTCCATGTCCATAGTCCTCGTGGTGCTGAAACGATACGTCCAGCCGTTGGGCAGGATGCCGCCGTTGGGAATGCCGAGACCTCCGCCTGTGTAGTCGCCAAAGAGTTTGATATTGTCGTAAGCCATCGTGCAGAGGGCGAAAAACGAGGTTGCGCTGTACGAACCCCGATCGACGAGGACGGCCACAGGCTTGGTGTAGGGCGTTTTACCCAACAGGCTGCTGTCGGCGGCATACACCGTCTGCATGGCCCCAAACTCGTCGTGGCTTGGGCCTGCTTTGGTCTGGGTTTGATACAAGGGCTGCTTGTGGTTGTCGAAAATGCTGAGCATCACGGCAACGTTGCCCATTGAGCCGCCACCGTTTTGCCGCAGGTCGATAATCATGCCTTTGCAGTCCTTGTAATAATTGGCCATGTATTTCATAAGCGCCTCGCTGAGCCCATTGGAAAACGAGGAATAGCGGAGATAAGCCACCTCGCCGTTGCGGATGGCATGGTGCAAAAAGCTTCCCGTGGTGTGGTGACCGACAGTCAAATAGTTGAGCATGACCACTTCTTCATTAATGTTTTTCTCCGCATACATTTTGTAATACACCGAGTCGTTGCGCGACACATCGAAGCCCGAAATCAAGTTGGTGTGGCCGTCGCGGAGCGTGTTGAGCATGGCGGCACACACACGGAAGAGGCTGTCTTTGCCCATCAAGTCGTCGACCTTGGGACGATACACCTCGCGCACCGAGTCCCAGTCGATGCCTTTCACGTCGAAGAAGGTGTAGTTTTGGTCTACTTGGTTCCAAAGATAGTCGAACACATTGACCGGATTTTGGGGTTCGTCTTTTTCCATGAAGGCCCTTTCGCAAGAGGCGAAGGCCAAAAGACAAAGAACGAGGATATGTGGTTTTTTCATAGCGTCAATCAATTGATTCTGAACATAAAGGACAAGTTGATGGCATGGAGGGCATGGTCGAAACGGTAGGTGCCTTTTTTGCCCGTTGTAAGGTAGTCCCAACGATAGGAAAGCCCGATGCGGTTGTAGTTGGGCAGGTTCAAAAACAGGCCCAATTCGGTGCTTGCGCCAGGAAAGAATTTGGCAAACAGCTCACTGTCGACAAGCACCGGGTCTTCGTTGATGGTCGGGTGGCCGATGTAGGAATAACCCGGACGACTTGCGACACCCATTAATGGCAGGCTCAGTTTGCCGTATGCGGTCAGCAAGGGGCGCAAGTTGTACATGCCCTCATGGGTGAAAGCAAAATTGCATTCCACCATCCCCGTGGCGCAAAGGTTGCCAAACAAAGTCATACTCCACGAAGCGTTCATCAGGGCAGGAATGTCCTTGATGTCCATAAAGCCTTGCAGCGAGCCACCGGCCCAAAAACCAAAGCGCTTGACAATAGCGCAACGGTAGAGAAATTCGGTGGAAAAGTTAGCGTCGATGGCGGTTCCGGCAGGAGAGGAAAGCAACGTATAGAAGCCTTGGGCCTCGGTTTGCACATGGCAACGGCCCCATTCGATGGTGATGCCCCCTTTGGCATTCGCGCCAAAGCCTTTGTAGCGGAAGGGAACGGTTCCCACATCGTAGCATTCGGCAAAATTTCCGCCCATCGACCAATCCAACCAGATGGGGACTTTGCTGTGGCCAGGATTGTACAATTGCGGTTGCAGCGAGTTGGATTCTCCCACTGCCTCGGCAGTTTGAGCCATGCCGTTTGCGGCCAACGCCAACATCGGCAGCACCATCCAAGCTTTTCTCAACGGTCTTCTTTTCATAGGCAAACGCATCTAAAAGTGATTCCAAATACGGCCACAAAAGTACTGTTTTTTCGAACCATAAAACACACAATATTTTTGGAAAAATAGTCAAAGCACTTGCCTTTGTTGAAAAAAACCTAACTTTGCGGTCGTAAAAACAACTCAAAACAAACACCACTATGAAAAAAGTTTCTTTACTCCTTATGCTGATCCTCGCAACCGTCGGTTCGTGGACAGCCCAAGCACAAGAGCAAAACCCACGCGACATGTGGGATTTCGTAACCTCATTCTCATGCTCCACAGGCCGCCAGCACGGCGTGGTCTACGATGGCGAGTACATCTACACCAGCGCATGGGGAAAGTCATCGTCGGTGCTGTGGATGTTCTACAAGTATGACCTCGACGGCAACCTCTTAGACGAATTCGACATTCCTGGCATCGACAATTCCGACAACTACATGCGCGACATGACCTACGACGGCCAATACTTCTATGGCTGCGACGCGCATTCGGGCATAATTTGGTGCGTCGACCTCCACAACAAGACCTTGGTCGGGCAAATCAACACGAGCCTCAACGAACTTGGCACTTGCACCTACGACCCCGTTTACGACGCCTTCTGGGTTGGCGAAAGGGCCACGGGCAACAGTCCCAACCTCCACCTCGACCTCAAGCTCGTCGACCGCAACGGCAACGTAATCAAGACCGCCACGCCCCACAACCTCGGCGGACATACCGTGCATGGCACCGGCTACTTCACCGACGAGGACGGCATTGCCCACCTCTTCCTCTTTGCCGTGGAAGGCTTCACCGCCCATGTGTTCGACTACCTCATTGAAGCCGACAGCATGGATCCCAACTACATCTTCGACTTTTCCGTCACCCCGGGCTGGGGATATGCCTGTTCCGCAGGCGGCGCCTACATCGGAGAATGCAACGGCTCGGTCTGTTTCTTCGGCGACGTCGACAAGAGCCCCAACCTGATTGGAATCTATATGTTGGGTGAAGGCGAGCTTCCGCCCCCGCCAGTGCCACCGGCGGGCGACCTTTTCTTCGACTTCAACGACGGCATCCTGACCTGGACGACCATCGATGCGGACGGCGACGGCTACAACTGGCAGCTGCGCCAGAACTGGGGCAACGAGACAAACAAATTCAGCGTCACCTCGGCCTCGTATGACGACTACACCAGCACCGTCCTGTATCCCGAAAACTATTTGGTAAGTCCCTACAAACTTGACTGCGAAGAGATTACGTTCATCGCTTGCGCACAAGATGTGTACAATCCCGCCGAGCATTTCGGCGTGGCCGTTTCAACGACAGGAAATACCAATGCGGACGACTTCACCATCGTGTGGGAAACCGACATGACCGCCAAAGGACCCGGCGAATGGCATTATTACAATGTCGACCTCAGGGCCTACCAAGGGCAGGACATCTATGTGGCCATCGTCCACTTCAACTGCTCCAACCAGTTCATGCTGAACATCGACGACGTGATGCTTTACAGAACCTACGACAATGTTGCCGACCTCAACGCCACTCGCCTTGCCGTCTATCCCAACCCCGCCACCGACAGGCTGCAAGTGGAAAGCACAGAGCGCATCGAATATTATGAGGTCTACGACATGACTGGTACCCTACTCCATCATGCCAACGTAGGCCAAAAATCCTTCGCCTTAGACCTTGAGGCCCTGCCCGCCGGCACCTACCTCCTGAAAATGACCTCAGAAGGCACCGTGCAAACGCGCCGGTTCGTGAAGCGGTAAAAACTTAGTGATGTAAGACAACAAGGAGGGTGACTAAAAACAATGGTCGCCCTCTTTCTTGTCTCATGGTTTGTTTACCACTCGTCAGACACATTTTTTATAATAATTTTTCTTGTTTTATACATGGATTTTTTCCTAATTTTGCCGCGATACATTATATTATTGTAATAAATTTAAATTAAATATCTATAAATCAATCAATTAATCACTAAATTCAAATCATTATGATCAAAAAGTCATTACTATTGACGCTGCTCTTGGCCCTATTGGTGCCGTGGGCAGCCAATGCACAGACTTCGCTTTTCAGCGAAGATTTTGAAGGTGGAACGATGCCTGCGGGCTGGACCACAGATGGACCTGGTAGCTGGTCAGTTGGAGTAGGAGACTACTCCACTAGCACTGGTGCCGGCCACGGTTCCTACAATGCCAAGATTACGCATGGCACAACTGGCAATGTCACCAAACTGATTACCCCTGAAATCGACCTTTCAACGGTTGCTTCAGCCGAATTGAGCTTTATGCACATTCAGCGTTCATGGTCTGGTGACATTGACGAATTAAGGGTTTACTACCGCACTTCTTCTAGTGAGGCATGGACTATGCTACAGGAATACACCAATGCCTATGGGTTATGGACCACTGAAGAAGGGATTGCCCTGCCCAACCCGAGCAGCACCTACCAAATCGCTTTCGAGCACACCGATAACTATGGTTATGGCCTTGGTATCGATGCTGTAAGCATTTTGCCTCCTGCTACTTGCCCCAAGCCCAGCGGCTTGAACGTTGCCCTCACTCCTGGTGATGGCACCGTGGCTACATTGAGCTGGACCTCAGATGCCGATGCTTGGCAGATTTGCCTCAATGGCGATGAGACCAATCTCATTCCTGCTACTACCAATCCTTACACGATCACTGGTCTTACCCCCGAAACGACCTACACCGCTAAGGTACGCACCAACTGCGGCAGCGAACAGAGTGATTGGAGCAACGTGGTGACCTTCACCCCCACCAACGCTTACCAAATCACCGTGAACGACGGAACCACCACCAATGGTTATGTGCCGATCTATGGTTACTATGTTGACAATATCACCAAGAGCCAGTTCATCATTCCTGCCGAAAACTTGACAGACATGGCCTGGGGCACGATCAACAAGATGACCTTCTATGCTGAAGCCGACAAGAATTGGGGCGCTGCCCAATTTGAGGTTTACATGACCGAAACCAGCGAAACCACTTTGTCTGCACTCGCTGACTACGGCACCATGACAAAGGTCAAGAACGCTGGTAGCCTCAGCATCAGCGGCAAGCAAATGGTGGTTGAGTTTGATACTCCTTATCAATACATGGGCGGCAACCTGATGATTGGTTTCCTCCAAACGGTTTCTGGTACTTATTCAAGCTGCTCCTGGTACGGCGTTTCTGCCACTGGTGCTTCCATGGGCGGCTATGGTAGCTCTATCAACCAGCAGAACTTCCTGCCCAAGACCACCTTCGACTATGAACCCGGCGAAGAACCCGCTTGCATGCGGCCCACCAACCTTGCCGTGAGCAACGTTACTGCCCACACTGCCAACATCAGTTGGACCAGCGATGGCAATGCCTGGCAGATTTGCGTGAACGACGATGAGGAAAACCTCATTGACGTGGCGGAGAATACCTATACCCTCACGGGTCTGACGCCTGAAACGGCCTACACCGTGAAGGTGCGCGCCAACTGCGGCGACGATGGTTACAGCGACTGGACTGACAATGTGAGCTTCACCACCGATGTTGCCTGCCCCGCCCCCACTGGCTTCGCCGTGGCAGAAAACGGTCTCACGGGCCACACCGCCACTCTCAACTGGCAAGGCACCAGCAACGAATACCAAGTGAGATACAGAACTACGGCTTACATAGTTGGCATTGAAGAAGGATTTAACTCAAATCCTGAGGGTTGGTCCTACAAAACTGGTGCTTTGAACGCTGACAGCACCGCCACTTTAATCGACAATACAAGCTGGAACAGGGGCACAAGCAATGGCGTGTTCGACACACACATCTATATGAACATGTACAGCAGCAGTGTCAAAAACTATTGGCTGATAACCCCCAGCATGGAGATTCAGGACGGATACGCCCTCAGTTTCGATATGGCTTACACAGCCTATAGTGGTACACAGGCTGCCCCGGCGCCCAACAGCCCCACGCACAGGTTCGCCGTATTAATCTCGACTGATGACATGCAACACTGGACCATCCTGCGCGAATGGAACAACAGCGGTTCGGAGTATGTCCTTGACCAAGTTTCAACATCTGGCGAAAACTCTGGCAACATCGACCTGAGCGCATACGCCGGCCAAACCGCTTACATCGCTTTCTTCGGACACGCCGAAGTCACTAATTATGACAACAATTTCCACTTCGACAATGTGGCCATCGGCATTGCAGTGCCTGCCGGCGAGATGCAGTATGCCAGCAACATCACTGAGGAAACTGTTACCCTGCAAGGCCTGCTTGCCGAGACGGAATACGAGGCCTGGCTGCAAGGCGACTGCGGCAGCGAAGGCCCCAGCACCGAGGTTGGCCCCATCAGCTTCACCACCGACATTGCTTGCCCCACACCCACCAATCTGACCACGAGCAACATCACCGCCAACTCGGCTAATATTGCCTGGACGGGTAACGATGATGCCACAGGCTACAACCTGCGCTACAGAAGCATCTTCTTGCAAGGCTTCGAGAGCGGCATGGGCGACTGGACAACCATCGATGCCGACGAGGACGGATACAATTGGGTGTTAGGCTCACAAGCTGAAGTTTATATATATAGTGGAAACGCTTCAGGACTTGGTCATAATTCATCCAACGATTTGATTATTTCAGGCTCCTATAGAAACTCTAGTGAAACCAGTGGCGAAGCACTCAATCCCGACAACTACCTTGTTTCGCCAATGATTAACTTGGGAGGTACGATTTCGTTCTATGCGCATGGTTCTAATATGAGTTATGTAGCTGAGCATTTCGGCGTTTTTGTTTCCACAAACTCCAACAACAATCCCGATGATTTCGTAATGGTGAATGAATGGACTGCATCTACTACGGAATTTATCCAATACTCTGCCGACTTAAGCGCTTATAGCGGACAAGGTTATGTGGCCATCCGTCACTTCAACTGCACCGACCAGTTCCTATTGTCTGTCGACGACATCACCATCACTGAACCAGAAGCTGTGAACCCCTGGACTCTCATCGAAGATGTCACCAACCCGTATACCCTCACTGAACTCACTGACAACACCTCATACGAAGTTCAAGTGCAGGTCGTGTGTGGCGGTGAGGACGGCGAGAGCGCATGGGTAGGCACCAGCTTAACCACATATGCGGTCGATGCCGTTCCTTTCGACCTGCAGGCTGATGTGATGGCCACTGCTGCCACTCTTAATTGGTATGGCGTGCAGGACAGCTACAACGTGAGGTATCGCGAGAATCCCCTCTATTATTTTAATCCTTTCAATACAGAAGAGGATAGAGCAGGATGGACCTTTAGTAAGGCTATCTATGGCATAGAGGATCCGGTTTATAATTTATCAGAGACTAGCAACTTTGTCCTCGCAATGGGTTGGGAAACGACAGCGGAAGATTTCATTTATTCTCCTGCACTGCCCGCGTACCCCAGTGGAAGTACCCTTGAGTTCTACCACTTCTACCTGAATGAAGCAAACACCTTCCAGGTGGGTTACTCGACCACGACCAACGACGCCACTGCATTTACCTGGAGCAATCCTATAGCAGCGACTGTATCTTATCAGAATGGCGCATATACCGTCAAGTACAGCCAGGTGCTTCCCGACGGCGTCAAGTACGTTGCCTTCAAGGCCACTGCTGCATCGCAAGCTGCATCCATCTTCATCGATAACTTCAAGATTTACAATGCTGCTGCTATCGATGTTTGGGAAGAAACCGTCTCCAATGTCAATGCCAGAACACTCGAAATCACCGGCCTCACTCCTGAAACCGAGTACGAATGGCAGGTGCAGGGCAACATGACTAATGGCACTACTGAATGGAGCGAAAGAGCCTTCTTCACCACCATGGATGTCATTATTTGGAATAATCCTGACGATTGGACCGTGCCGGAAGAGAATACACCTGTGACCATTCCTGCTAATTCCGAGGTCATCATCCCCGCTGGTTGTATTGCCCGTCCAAGCAACATCACTTTCGAAGAGAATGGTTCATTGACCATCGAGCCTGGTGGACAACTGGTACATGACCAAGATAGCGTCGTTGCCACTGTGGTAATGGACATCATTGGCTATGGCGACGGACTAAAAAATAATTATTACCTGATTGCCTCGCCCCTGAGAGACCCCATTAGTCCCATGGCAGTAGAAAACATGACCAACAACGTTTTCGACCTCTACAAGTTCGACCAAAGCAACCACAACGACGAGAATGAGTATCTTGAATGGGTCAACTACCATGGACTCATCCACGGCTCCTATTCGTTAGTCAACACCGAGGGCTACCTCTATGCCAACATCAATGATGTAATGCCGAGATTCACTGGTGAAGTGCGCAGAAGCGATGAAAACGTCCAAGTCGGCCTGATTTACGACGACGACATCAGGGTGCGCTTCAACGGCTGGAACCTTGTGGGCAACCCGTTTGTCTGCAATGCTTTCGTCCTCACTGAACAAGGACAAACCGTGGACTTCTACGAGATTGTTGGCGATTCGTTGTCACTTACCACCAACAATGAGATTGCACCTTGCCAGGGCATCTTCGTGCAGGCTGAATCCGATGTTCAGACGGTCACGTTTAGCAGAACAGCTCCCGCCAAGAGAAGCGGCGTCCTCAACATGAACCTGACCCAAGGCCGCGCCAAGGTCGACATGGCCCGTATCCGCTTCGGCGAAGGCCGCAACCTCGGCAGACTCAGCTTCAACGACAACAGCACCAAGCTCTACATCCCGATGGACGGCAAGGACTATGCCGTGGTTTACTCGGAAGGGATGGGCGAAATGCCCGTCAGCTTCAAGGCTGAATACAACGGCACCTACACGCTGGGCTTCTCCAACTCGGAAGTCTCGTTCAGCTACCTGCACCTCATCGACAACATGACCGGTGCCGACGTCGACCTGCTCCAAACCCCGAACTACAGCTTCGAGGCCAGCACGACCGACTATGCCTCGCGCTTCAAGCTGGTGTTCTGCACGGGCAACGCTATGGAGGACAACTTCGCCTTCTACAGCAACGGCAACTTCGTCATCAACAACGAGGGTGAAGCCACCTTGCAAGTGATCGACGTCACTGGCCGCATCGTGAAGAGCGAGAGCATCAACGGCAGTGCCAGCATTAATGTAAACGCCGCCGCCGGTGTCTACATGCTCCGCCTCATCAACGGCAACGATGTCAAAGTCCAAAAGATTGTGGTAAAATAATGTCACAAAACTATCAAAACATACAAAACCAAAGCAAATCGATGGGAAGCCCGCTAACCAGCGGCTTCCCGTCGGCGAGCCGGTTGGCAAGCCGACCTGACAAAAAGCAGGTTTTGTAGGTTTTGTGGAAAAAATAATTCAACCGATTAAGCAACTAAACACAATACAACGATGAAGAAATTAGCACTGACAATCGCAATCATCCTCGGCGTGGGCATGGCCTCTTTCGCCGACAACAATGGTGGCGGCTTGTTCCAACGCGGTGAAGCAATTGAAAACAACGGCGGTACCATCTATGGCCAGAATCGCGACGGCAACCCCATGCTGCCCGGCCACGGCCATGACAACAACCAGCCTGCCGCTCCCCTCGGCAGCGGCATCGCCCTGCTGACAACCCTCGGCGCAGCCTACCTCGTAGGCAAACGCAAACACGAGGATTAATACTGAATGTTTCCTTTTTCACTTTTTTTTCAAGAAGACTGGTGGCGCAAGCTGCCAGTCTTTTTTTCATTTAAAACAATTTTACAAGGCAACATATATTTTTCTTATTTTTGCAGCCTCTAAAACAACAGTTTCTGTGCAATTTAAATCCATCATTATGAATAAGATATCTTTATGTTTCCTTACTTTGCTCTTTGTGGCTTGCTTCAGCATGGCGAGAGCTGAGTCGCGCGACTGCCCCCAACCCACCGACATCCAAGTGATTGCCGCATCCAACATGGCAAGGCTGAACTGGTCGGGCGAATGCGAGAGCTATAACCTCAGATACCGCATCACCGCCCAGACCCAATACAGCTTCTTTGATGGCTTCGAGGATGGTCTCGACAACTGGACCGTCTACACCGAAGGCGAAGGCGCAGGATGGCACGCCTACGACCCTTCCAACTTCTCCGGAAACGCTTGGGCTGCCCATAGCGGCAACTACACAGCCATGACGAGGAGCTGGAACCCGGGTGCCCTGAACGCCGACAACTGGCTCATCACCCCGCAGCTTGCCCTCGAAGGCACACTTCATTTTTGGGTGATCGATGACGGCACCTGGCACGAGACCTATTACGTATGCGTCTCCACCACAGGCAATGCCATTGAAGACTTCGAACTGTTGTATACACCCGGAGACGCCACCGACAGTTGGACGGAAGTCACCGTCGACCTGAGCGCATTTAACGGTCAGCAAGGCTACCTCGCCCTCCACCATGTTGACTACAACAAGGACTTCCTCTTGATCGATGATTTCGGCATCGACACGGGCGAACTGCAACCCACCGACTGGATAACCGTGACTACCACGGAGACCTTCGCAGAAATCAGCAACCTCGAAGCCAACACCACCTACGAATACCAAATACAAGGCGTGTGCGGAGACCTCACTTCCGAATGGACCACTATCGCCAACTTCACTACCTTGAGTGAAGGTAAAATGCTCTTCGTCAACGATGGCAACTGGAACGATGAGAACAACTGGCTGCCCGCAGGAATCCCCACCGCCGACAACGATGTCTTCATCCTTGCCGATGCCATTATTCCGGCTGGTGTCATCGCCGAGGCAGGCAACACCACCATCGAAGGAGGCTCCATCACCATCAAGGACGGTGGACAACTATACCAAAACACCGAAAGCCTGCAAGCTGCCGTGGAAAAAGAAATCGTGGCCTACACTGGATATAACGACCATTACTATTTCATCTCCAGCCCGCTCAAAAACACCACCTATATCGGCAACTATCCTGGTTACCCCCACGTGAGCAACCTGCTGAATGGCAGCTATGACTTTTACAGGTTCAATGCTTCATACAAAGACGCTGAGTGGCGCAATTACCACACGACAGCCTTCAACATGAGTTCGGGCAACGGCTACCTCTATGCCAACAGTTCAAACCAAACCCTGGTTTTTACAGGCCCTGTCTGGGCCAGCAGGAACCAACAGCTCACGTTGCCCATGCCTTTCGACTCGCACTCGACTGCCCCGTTTATCGGCTGGACACTTGTAGGCAACCCTTTCGTGTGCAACGGCTATCTCTGCTACACCGACCTCAATGGCAATCCCTATGAAGCCGATTTCTATGTGATGAACGAAGCGGGCAACAACATTGAATTGGCCTCTTCGTCGACGGTCACCCTTTCGCCCTGCGAAGGTGCTTTCGTGCAGTATGGAGCCTCGGGCTACCTGAAATTCTTGACAGAGAACCCCTTTGACAAAGGCAGCAGGAGCAGCCTACTCAACTTGACCTTGACCCAAGGCCGCGCCAAGCTCGACATGGCCCGCATCCGCTTTGGCGAAGGCCAAAATCTCGGCAAATTCTGCTTCCGCGACAACCTCAGCAAGCTCTACATCCCAATGGACGGCACGGACTGTGCCGTGGTCAGAGCCGCCGAGATGGGCGAAGTTCCTGTCAGCTTCAAGGCTGAGAAGAATGGCACCTACACCCTGAGTTTCGCCTCCGAGGAAGTGAGCTTCAACTACCTGCACCTCATCGACAACATGACCGGCACCGACATCGACCTGCTCCAAACCCCAAGCTACAGCTTTGAAGCCCGCACGACCGACTATGCCTCGCGCTTCAAGCTGGTGTTCTGCACGGGCAACGCCGTGGAAGACAACTTCGCCTTCTACACCAACGGCAGCTTCGTCATCAACAACGAAGGCAACGCCACGTTACAGGTGATTGACGTCACTGGCCGCATCCTCAAAAGTGAGGGCATCAATGGCAGTGCTATCATCGGCACCAATGACCTCAGCGCAGGCGTTTACGTCATGCGCCTCATCAACGGCAACGATGTCAAAGTCCAAAAGGTGGTTGTGAGATAACTATGGAACGCTTAGCGTTATTGTGAGCGAAGCGTGGCAATCCAAAACCTACTTAAACCCTGGATTGCTTCGTCGTTCCTCCTCGCAATGACAAGGACAGAGAATGCGGCACCCGAAACGGATGGGGTGTCGCTTTTTTGTTTTCTCGCCAACTTTTCCACCATTTTTCCCACTATTTTCTTGACATTCCTTTTTTTGTATTTTTGTACCCTTCATATACTTAACTGAACACGCCATGATAGAAGAAAGCCGACAATACGAGGCCAGCCAAAAGGAGTACTGGGATTACAATAGCACTTTGGAAACATACCTATCAAAAGGCGAAACAAAAGAAAAACTCCAAATCGCACAAAGGATGAAAGCCATGGGATTTGACATTAAAATCATTGCCGAAGCCACCCAATTATCCATCGAAGAAATCGAAAAACTATAATCCCGGAAACACGTTACCGACTTGGCCAAAGAAAAGCTAGGCTTGTAGTTGCCCCCAACCCTTGGATTGCTTCGTTCCTCGCAATGACGGAAGCGACAGCCAATTGCCAACGGTCTTCCCACCCCCCTCCAAAAAGCCCCAAACCCCAAAAACCACAATTTTTTCCAAAAAAAACCTCCACCATATCAATAAATTCACTAAATTTGAGGCCAGATATTTTGCCACAATATATGGCATTTCATTGAAATTCAAATGATTAAACCTAAATAATTAACATATCAAATCAATAAATTCATGATTAAATAATCTTTACTACTAACCATGCTGCTCGTGGTGTTCGCGCCTTGGGCAGAGTGGAAGTAGTGAACCTGAATACACTGAAAGGAACAAAACCATGGCAACAGCAATTAGGGCGATACCCACATTGTTTGGGGATACAGCATTACGATTTGAGCGAGAAGCTGCCAACACTGAGCAAAACCCTGGTACGCAAGACTACCGACACGAGGCTGAAATCGTTACCGAATACCTCAAAACCATTGGCATGTTATGACCGTTGAGCAACTACTCATAGAATGTGACATTTTCCGCGCCTCGGTCAAAAAACTTGCCCAATGTAAGCCTTTTTCGTGTGACGATGACGATCTTGACGAGTTCTTCTCAAAAGACTGCCTGATTAACCAGAGCAAGCTTCTTGGCAAGACTTACTTTTTCTGCCTCAAAAGCCAACCTGACACCATAGTTACCGCCTTTTCGCTTTCGAATGACAGCATTCGTTTGACCAACCGCATCACTGACGAATACAAAGAACAATTCCTCACCGACACCGAGTTGCGTGACAAGACCCTGAAACGATTTCCCGCAGTGCTCATCGGTCGACTTGGCACCAGCAAGGACTTTGCAGGACGCGGTTACGGTTCAGCGATCATGGACTTCATCAAGGTGCTTTTCCGCACCAATAACCGCACGGGATGCCGCTTTCTCATCGTTGATGCCCTGAACCGACCTGATACACTTCGTTTCTACGAAAAAAACGGCTTCCAATATCTTATCAACGATGAGAGATTAGAAGCCAAATATATGGGTATAGGCGTTTCCCATCTACCTCTAAACACGCGCCTCATGTATTTCGACTTGCTTAAACTGAATGTGAACGAAGAAGAATAACCTTTCTTCACACTCCTATAAATTTTCTTTCATCATCAAGGTTACCGACTTGGCCAAGGAGAAGTTAGGCTTGTAGTTGCCCCCAACCCTTGGATTGCTTCGTTCCTCGCAATGACGGAAGCGACAGCCAACAGCCAATTGCCAACGGTCTTCCCACCCCCTCCAAAAAGCCCGAAAGCCAAAAACCACAATTTTTTCCAAAAAAACCTACACCATATCAATAAATTCACTAACTTTGAGGCCAGATATTTTGCCACAATATATGGCATTTCATTGAAATTCAAACAATTAAAACATAAATAATTAACAAATCAAATCAAAAAATCATGGTAAAAAAATCTTTACTCATCATGATGCTGCTCGCGCTCTTCGCGCCTTGGGCAGCGAATGCACAAAACACGATTACCCTTACGGGAAACGTGACGCAAAACATTGAGTCAAACACAACGTACAATTTCTATGATTCCGGTGGCCCAAATAGTGATTATGGTACCAGCCAGAACTACACTGCCACGCTGACGGCCGAAGGCGACATCACCATCAACTTCAGCCAATTCGTAACCGAAAGCTCATCGAATTGCAGCGATTGGGATCACATGCACATCTATGATGGCAATGCAAGCACGGGTACGTTGCTTGCCAGAGGACAAACAGGTTGCTCAACGGCAACGCTGACTACTGGTGTCGATTATGTTGCCTCCTCTGGCACTATGACCATTGTATGGAAATCTGATGGCTCTTCTGTTGCCGCTGGTTGGGCTGCCACTATCACTGGTCCTGTGCCTGTTTGTTGTCCCAAACCCAAGAACCTGACTTGCACGGAATACACCGCCACCACCGCCTCCTTCACCTGGACCAACGGCGATGAGGAAACCCAATGGCAATTTGAATACGCCACAGCTTCTGACTTCAGTGGTGCCTCCACAGTGACCATCAACCAAAGCGATTTGGTGAATGACGCCTACACCCTCACCGGTCTCACCGCCGAACAGACTTACTACGCCCGCATCAAGGCCTATTGTCCCAGCTGCACTCCCAATTACAGCAACCCGAGCAACACCTGCGAGTTTAAGCCGTCTGCCTATACTATAATTGGCACAGGGACAAGCACTAATGGTTATGCTCCTTTGTACGGCAACTACAATAACAGCTACGACCAGATGATTTACACGGCCTCACAATTACGACTTCAAGCCTCTGAAATCACCAAAATAGCGTTCAACTCCTCGGCTGCCAATTCTAATGCACGCACGATTTCTATTTATATGGGTCACACCACGAAGAGCAGCTTCTCAAGTAACAGCGACTTCGTTTCGATCAACGACCTTACCGAGGTGTATTCCGGCACGTGGAACATCACCGCTGGCTGGAATGAGTTCGAACTCACTACGTCTTTCGACTACGATGGTTCAAGCAATCTTGTGATTGCCCTGTACAGCAAGGGAGCATATAAGTCAACTACTTTTTACTATACTGCCACCTCCAGCAACCAAGTGGTTTATGCATATAATGACAATAACGACCCCAACCCGAACACTAATGAGGGCAATTGGAGCAGCTTTAACAGCAGAGGCACAACCACTTCCCTTCCCAACTTAAAGCTGTTAGCCGTGGTTTCCGCCACCCCCAAGCCGCGCAACATCCAAGTGAGCGACATCACTGCAAGTCAAGCCACCGTTTCTTGGGAGGCTCCCGCCACAGGCACGCCTACGGGCTATGAATACCAAATCAAGGTTTCGGGCGACGAATGGCCTACACCATGGATTAATGCTGAAAACAACCTCTCCGTTGAACCCACTGGCCTCACTGCCAGCACCGACTATGTTGTCCGCGTGAGAGCCACTTATGCCGAAGGCGAAAGCGACCCCATCGAGACCGAATTCCGCACCCTCGATGCCTGCGCCTTCCCCACCAACTTCACTGCCACCACCGTTACCGGCGTGGGCACTGATGCCAACTTCAGTTGGGTGAAGGGCTACGACGAAACGGCTTGGGTGCTGCAAATAGCCACCGATGCTGACTTCACCACGGGTGTGGTCGAGTTTACCGAAGGCTTTGTCGTTGATGGCAACAACGTGACCTTCCACGCCACCACCCTCACCCCCGAGCAAACCTACTACGCCCGCGTGCAAGCCGACTGCGGCGGCGGCTCCACCAGCGTATGGAGCGATGTGGCCGAGTTTACGCCGACTAATTATGTGGATTTCACTGTGAATGAGAACGCAACCAACTCCACCTCTTATGCGCCATTCTATTACTACTATGTCGGTGATGGCTATACGAGCCAATTCATCGTTCCTGCCACAAGCTTGACCGACGTTGCTGGCGGAACCGTCAAACGCCTGACGTTCTACTCAACAAGCTCTTACCCCAATGTGAACTGGGGCAACGCCGAATTTGCCGTTTATGTGAAAGAAGTTGAAAACGCAAACTTCCCAACAAATCCCACTTCGGGCCAACCTCTGAGTTTTGACGACATGACCAACGTGTATAGCGGGAGCCTCAGTGTCAGCGGCAACCAAATGGTCATTGAATTAGACAACTCTTTCGGATACAATGGCGGCAATTTGATGATTGGTTTTGAGGTAACCACAACTGGAACTGAAAACACTGTTCAGTGGGTTGCTGCTTCAGCCAATAATGCCACAGCTTATAGCTACTATGGCTATTCGTATAGTACCTATTCTTATACTTGGACAGCTAGCCGCGCCTCCACTCTCCCCAAAGTCACTTTCAACTACCAACCCACGCCTTACAAGTATCCCGTCATTGACGAGGCCAGCTGCACCTTCGAGACCACCTCGGCCCACATCGCTTGGACTGTAACAGGTGCCACCCCGACGGGCTACCAATATCAATACAAAACTGCCGCAGGCGAATGGCCTACTACATGGACATCAGTCACCACGACATACGCCGACCTGAGCGGCCTCACACCCGGCTCGTTCTACGATTTCCGCGTGAAAGCCCTCTATGACGGCGGCAACGAAAGCGTTGTAGTAGATTATAGCTTTGTCACCGAATGTGCTGCCATCACCGACTTCCCGTGGAGCGAGAAGTTCGAAGCCTACAGCGCTGGCGACTTCAGCCACCCCTGCTGGGTGAACGAGCATATTTCCGGGGAAGGGACGAGTATCTTCAAGGTTTATACCACCACAACTGGCGGCAACACCACCCACCAGTTGCAACTGCCCGACCAAACCGAAGGCACACTCACCAAGCTCAGACTGCCTGAGATGACATTGCCGAACAACGGCTATCAATTCGTTATCGATGTGTACCGCTCCAGCAGTTACGATACTAAAACAGGAGAGGGTATTAGAGTGTATGCAAGCACCAACGGTGAAATTGATGGTGCCACCGAGTTGGCTTTCATCCCACGTCTGTATAGTGTGGCAAGCGGCATCATTCCTGCCGAAGCCACTGGAAACGCTTGGTACACCTACGAACTTCCCATTGGCATGAGTGGCACCTGCTACATCATCCTGCGCGGTGAAAACCAATATGGTACTTCAACCTACATGGACAACCTCACCGTGGAGCAAATCTCCACCTGCGCCCGTCCTTCGGAGTTGGCCAGCAGCAACGTGACCAACCACTCAGCCACCCTCACTTGGACTGCCGGCGACGCAGAACAGACCCTCTGGCAGATTGCCTACAGCAAGACCAACTTCGACCCGAACACGGCCAATTTCGATGTGACGACGGTGACCATCATCGACGCTACAGCCCATCCTTTCACCTTAGACAAGATTTTGGATCCAGAGAGCACCTATTATGTATATGTGCGCGCCAACTGCGGCACCGCCGCCGAGCCTGACTTCGGCCCGTGGAGCCGCAAGGGTGTGAGCTTCACCACTTTGGCTGCCACGCCCGCCCCGAGCAACTTCGTGGCTTCCAATCCCGCTTCTGCCAAGGTCGACCTCGTTTGGAACGCTGGCGGTGGCGACTTCGAGTCTTGGGAACTCTATTATGTGGCATCCGAGACTGCTCCTGAAGCTCCTACGGCTGAAACCACGGCCACTGTGTCGAACATTACCACCCTGCCTACCACTGAAGCTCCATACGTGTTGGAAGGTCTGGATGCCACGACGAGATACTACGCCTGGGTTCGTGCCAAGCACGTTTGGAACGAAGAAACCACCTATAGCGATTGGGTTGCCTTGACCGATAGCTACTTCGAGACCCTCGATGCCTGCCCGACACCTACCGACCTTGTTGCCACCAACCTCACTTCCGTCAGTGCCGACCTCAGCTGGGTTGGTTCGGATGATGTTGACAGCTACACGGTGCAATATAGAACAGCGGCAGGCGTTACCTCCGTTTTCACTGAGACATTCGACAACACAGCTTTCCCAACCGATTGGGCACGTTATAATACCCTGCTGACTGACGAGGTTCTATCCGGCTCAACAACTTTGACAGCCAATTCTAGTGGCTGGAATAATTCCTCATACGGACTCGGAGAATACAACTGGAAAGTCAATTTGTGGAATACTAGTGTCAAATATTGGATGGTAACTCCAAGTATCGCTGTTGAGACGGGTAATGTTTTAACATTCGATGCTGCACTTACAGCCTATAACAACAATAATGCACCAGATGCAGCTAAAATGCCAAATGAATACTCGAAATTTGTCGTATTAATTTCTGATGACAATATGGCCACATGGAGTATTCTTCGCGAATGGAACAACAGTGGTTCATCTTATGTCCTCAACAATATCAGTAATACAGGTACTTCTGCTACTATTGATCTATCAACATTTGCGAATAAAAATGTGAAAATAGCTTTCTATTGCGAGCAGACAGTTTCAGGACCAGACTGCGACTTACATATCGACAATGTGACAGTTGGCACTCCTACTACTACTGGTGATTGGATAGATGCCACCACCAATGTTGAAGAACAATCATTCCAACTCACTGGCCTCAACGCCGGCACCAAGTATGACGTGCATGTGAAGAGCAACTGCACCAGCGGCGAATATTGCGAACCTATCAGCTTCACCACTTTGGCCGCAGGCAACATGGTGTTCACCAATGCCACCAACGACGGCAAGTGGGGCACCTATGGCAACTGGGCACCTGCTCAATTGCCTGTTTCAACGGACGAGGTCATTCTTCGTGCCAATGCCACCATTGAGAACGGCTGCGTGGCCGAAGCCAAGAAGATTACTTTCTCTGGCACACCCACACCTACCCTCACCATCGCCGACGGCGGACAACTCGTTACTAACACAGCGGTCAGGGCCACGGTGCAGAAGGTCATCAACGCCCACGGTGCTACTGTTGAAGAAGGCGGCTGGAACTTCATCGCTTTGCCGATATACAACAGTAATCTCAATCCTACCTCTGCAGGTCTCATCACTGACGCTTATGAAGCCACTATTCCTACAGGACAATCTGCCACCTACGACCTCTACAAGTTCAATCAGAATCCTACTATTGTAGAGGGTATCGGCTTAGAATGGATGAACTACAGGAAAGCCCCGTTCAACCTTGTTAATGGCAACGGCTATCTCTATGCCAATGCAGCTACTGTCACCCTGAACTTCACGGGCAACATCAGGGCTTACACACAAGAAGGTGCTGGTTTTGGCCTCAACTATTATGAAGAGAACCCCGATGCAAACATGCATGGCTGGAACCTCATGGGCAACCCGTACACTTTCAACGCCTACGTCAACAAGTCATACTATAAGATGAATGAAAATGGTTCAGCCATTGAACCAGTGGACGCTTATCAAACAACGACCATTGCGCCTTGCACGGGTATCATGGTCCAAGCTACCGAAGCCAACCAAACCATCACCTTCAGCAAAGATGCTCCTTCTGCGCAGAACGGCAAAGGCAACCTGAGCGTTGCCCTTGCCCAAGCCAACGTGCGTAACAACACTGTCATGGACAAGGCCGTTCTCAGCTTCAACGAAGGCAGCCAACTCGGCAAGTTCTACTTCGGTGAGAACGCAGCCAACATCTACTTCCCGCAAGACAACAAGGAATTTGCCATTGTCAGCAGCGAAGGCCAAGGCGAAATGCCGCTCAGCTTCCGCGCCAACGAAAACGGCACCTACACCCTGAGCTTCAACGCCGAGGAAGTCAGCTTCAGCTACCTGCACCTCATCGACAACATGACCGGCATGGATGTCGACCTGCTGCAAGCCCCGAGCTACACCTTCAACGCCACGACGACCGACTACTCGAGCCGCTTCAAGCTGGTGTTCTGCACGGGCGTCAACAACGACAGCGACAACTTCGCCTTCTTAAGCAACGGCAACTGGATCATCGGCAACGAGGGTGAAGCCACCCTGCAAGTGATCGACGTGACAGGCCGCATCCTGAGCAGCGAGACCGTCAACGGCAGCGTCAGCAAGGCCATCAACGCCGCGCCTGGCGTGTACATGATTCGCCTCATCAATGGAGAGAACGTTAAGGTCCAGAAGATTGTGGTGAGATGATTGAATCCCCCCTGCCCCCCTTAAAAGGGGGACGCGCAATGCGGCGCAAAACAAGCGTCCGGCAGGCGTCCCCCTCTTGAGGGGGTG
>ONKQ01000131.1 GCA_900318465.1 uncultured Bacteroidales bacterium | reverse complement strand
TTGATGATGCTGTTGCCGAAGTCCTTGAAAACGCCGCACACCACCATAGGGTAGCCATCGTTTCTTTCCAGTATGATTTGTCGCCCGATGGGGTCTTTGTCGCCGAAATGCGCGTTGGCAAACGCCTCGCTCACCATGCAGCGGTCACCTGATATTTTCCAATCGGCCTTCGAGCCTTTCACAAGGTCGTAACTGAACATCTCGAAGAAACACGAGTCCGCGAAGGTGAGGCTACCATAGACGGTCTCGCCGTCAATGCTAAACTCCTCATTGAAAGAATAGTTACAAACCGCGCACGATTTCTCAATTTCGGGGAATTGGTTGCGCAAGTGCTTGTCTAACCAATAGCCCATATTGAGGCTTTCCTCGTTGGTGATGACAAAAATTCTGTCAGCGTTCTCTTGGAAGGCGTCGGTGGAGAGTTGTTTCTGCACATACACGGCCAAGAGCAGCACGAATGCCATTGAGATGGTCAAGCCCAAAAGATTGATGAGGGCGTAAAGTTTGTTCCGTTTCAAAAAATTGAAAAATGATTTCATATTGTTGAATGTTTAATTGTTTAACTGTTTAATTGTTTATTATTTAACTACGAATTGAACGAATGATACGAATTTCGTTTTTTAGAATTTGAGGCGCAAGCGCCTGAATGGTTACGAATCTGGACTGCTTCGTGCCTCGCAGTGACGCGAAGCGGCAACAAATTCGTCCCCATTCGCGGCGCAAGCCGCAAAATTCCTTTACCATTCGTCAAATTAGTGTAATTCGTAGTTCCTTTCATTGTACATAGAATTATTCCTTCTTCAAAGCCTCCGCCGGATTTGTCCGCGCAGCCTTCAAGGTCTGCCAAAGGACGGACAGGAAAGCCATCAACATGCCAAGGATGGCAGCCACGGCGATGACCCAACCGTAATGCTCAATGCGGTAGGCGAAGCGTTCCAAATAGCGGCCGCAGAACCAAACGGCGAGCGGAATGCCTATGAGGGCGGCAATGCCGACCAAAACCATGTAATCCTTCACCGAGCGCCACAACTCGCTCTCAACGGTGCCGCCAAACACCTTGCGCACGGCAATGCTCTTGGTGCTTTGCTCGCTGTAATAAGTGCTCATGGCCACGAGGCCGAGCAAGGAAATTAGCACCGAAAGCAACATGAACAATTCCAGCAATCGCATGGCCATTTTTGCAGGTTGCAGCAACAAATTGTTAAGGTCTTTCACATAGCCGTTTTGCGCTGGTTCCACGTATGTGCCGTTCTTTTCCTCGGAATAGTCGGCGTAGGCTTGCATGATGGCCTTTTCGGTCTCCTTGTAATCGCCTGAAACATCAATCATTACACCATTGCCCCAAATCAAGTCTTCCGCTCGTGCAATGATGACCGCCGAAAATTGGTTAGGTTCAGAAGATGCCGCCGAGCGTGTCGGGATGTCCTCATAAATTCCGCCCACAGTCTCGGGATTGCTGCCGTTGATATGCATGTTGCGTGTGTAATAATGTGCCGTTGAGTCGCTCAAAGCGAGTTTTTCGGCCAAAGTCCTTGACATCCATACCGAATTGGTACGTAGTCCGAAATCTTCAACAACTTGCAAATCAAGCATATTGAAATATGTTTCATCGCATAAGATAAGTTGCAAGTTCACCCTTTCGCCTTCGGGCGTGGTCACAGTGGTACCCATATTCATCTGCCCAGCAAAACCGCGACCGTAGCCCACCGCATTCACATTCGGAATCTTTTCCAAACGGTCGATGAGCGGCGCAATATCAGAATAATCTTTTACCCAGCATTGCAGCGAATACAAGCCCTCTGAACGCATGTTGGTGGGACGGTTCATCATGTGCCGCATCTGCGCCTCCATCAGAATCGCCATCATCAGAATCGCCATGGCAATCAAGACGATGGTGACTGTGTTTTGGAACACAATGAAAATCTTGCTGAACACTCTTTTGGTTTGAAGCCGATAGGTGCCACGCACCACGTCAATCGGTTCGAAACGCGAGGCAATGGCAGCAGGTGCGATGCCCGACAGCACGCCCACCAACACTATGGCTGCAAGATAAACTGCCACAACGCCCACCGTCCAGTCGAATCGGATCAGTACAAACTGCCCCAATGATGCATCGATACTCATATCGCCGCCCCCAACGTTTTTCAGCAAACCGTTCATCATCGGGAACAAGGCACAGGCCAACAAAAACGCCAGCACGAAGCACACAGCCGTAAACGACACGGATTCAAGGATATACTTTAAAACGATTCTCCCTTTCGTGGCACCGTGAAGCCGCCTTGTGGCCATCTCCTTGGCGCGTTTTCCCGAAAGGGCCATGTTGAGGTTGATGTAGTTGAAAATGGCCGAAACGAGCAGCAGCAACACCACCACGGTCAGTGTTTGCATCACCGGCTTTTTACCTCCTTTGAACATCCATTGGTTGTCATTGAAAAAGACTTCCGGCAAAGTGTAAATCGGCATGGCACTCACGAAACCATCGGAGTAATTAGGCAGTCCGACCTCCTCGACCTTCTTTGCAAATTGCTCACGGTCAGTGCCTTCTTGAACTTTAATCAAGGTCATATATTGTCCAATGGAACTGAAAGGCTTTTGGTTGGGCAATGTGTTAAACTCGGGGTTGAGCAGCACGTCGGAGTTAGGCATCATTGAGTTGGGAGCATCCTTGAAAATGCCACAGACCATGCTCTCGATTTTATCGTCGAAATAGGTGATTCGGATGGGTTTGCCGATGGCATCGCCGTTGAAGGCGCGGTTGGCGAGCGACTCGGAGATAAGACAATGCCCTTTGAGACGGTACTCGTCCATGCTGCCTTCGAGCAAGGTCAGGCTCGGGAAAAGATCAAAAATTTCGGGGTCAGCCTCGGTGATG
>ONKQ01000080.1 GCA_900318465.1 uncultured Bacteroidales bacterium | reverse complement strand
GATGCAGGCCCAGGAGTTCCAGTGGGCGAAAGGCTGGACCAGCGGCGACAATATCAGCGGTGTGCCGTCGAACACGATTGTGAAAAGCCTCTTCGACCGGGAGGGCAATATCTATATTCTCGGCACTTTCGGATATGGCGCGACGCTCGACGGGGTGGAGCTGCTGCCAATGCCCGACCCCGATTCGCTGACCTATTCCCAACGTCAGTTCTACATGACGGATGTGAAATCCACGCTGATTGCCAAACTCAGCCCCGAAGGGCATCTGCTGTGGCACAAGGTTATTAAATACACACAACAAGGTCACACACAGGGTTCCAATCCATCTTGGATGCAGCTGGTTGGCGACAGTGCAATTGTAATACAGACAGAAATATTCGTTCCAACAAGAAGCGGTGAGGGATTATGGTACATAGACACGTTATTAATGGGTAATGTGAATCAAAGCCAAAACCCTACCTATCCAAGAAGTATGGGTAATTATACAGCCGTACTGACATTTGACCTTGATGGAAATAAAACAGACGAGCATTTTATATCAGTTCTCAGTTATTTCTCAGGCGGATATTACAATCAGTCTTCATTTGGAACGAACTGCCATCCATTTTATATTGACAATAGCGGTCAGATGTATATCTTCCACATAACGAGCAATGTTTGGCATTGGGATTCCGTCTTTCTGTCATTGGATGACCATAGATACAGATACGATTTAGACAATTTCGAAGATGGGTCGGCGAAATGTATGGTGTTAAAAATATCGCCTTCGTTTGAAATGTTGTGGGATAAAGCCATGTTTGACACCATCAGCACAATTGGAACAGGAAGCCCCATTTACGAAAACAATATCGTCTATTCTAATCTATGTGCTGAAAATAATACAAATATTATATTATCTGGTTATCTGGGAAATTCATCTCATGAAGATTCCACCTTCCAATGCTCAATGGCGACAAATGGTAATGGGCAGTTGACCATACAAGATGCAGGTGTAAACGATGTGGGTTTTGTATTATCAATAGACTCTTCAGGCACTGTGAAATGGTTACATCAGCTTTTCAGGCGTTCGAATAGTAGGACGCGTCATTTCAGTTCGGGGTTTTTCTCGTGTGCGGTAAACCCAGACAACAATCATCTGTATGTACTCGGGGCCTTCGGCTACGACACGACAGGCAGTACATTGGCATTTGATTCAAACTATACCGATTTAATCATTGTCGGTTCCACCTCCCTGAGTCCAGCCAAGATGGAATGTTTCTTTGAAAAACTCAATGCACAAACAGGGCAACATATTTCTTATGGCATAACGAAAAGCACAAGATATGGAACTGCCGAATTTGCTGAACGCAAAGACTTGATAGCGATGAACAATCAAGTGATGTTTACAGTTAGATATAACCGCGATTTAGTTGTTAAAGATAGTGTATTCCATACGGAAAATTATGGACACGCATTACTACGGTATAATGATTCGGGGGAACTAATCAGTGCCGCAAACTTTGGAATCCCCGACGTGTCCCGTTATGTGGGAGACCACAGCCGCGCGATTATCAATCCTAACAATGGCGATGTTCTGCTCACGGGCTGCTACAATGGGTCAATCAGTTTTGACGAAACGACACAATTGCATGGAGCATCCGGCTGCAGCAATGTTTATATCACGTTGTTCAACGACACCACGCTGCTGCATCCTTGGGGAGACACAAACACAAATCATGATGTGAATATCGCCGGCATTGAGAATAAAGACATTTCCGTATACCCCAATCCTGCATCCGACAAAATAATGGTAAAGGCAGGGAAAAACATATCTGATATGGTGCTTTACAACGTCAAGGGAGAAGCCGTTCTTGTCAAGAGAGGATCTTCCCTGAACGGTCAGTCGGTAATCGAAATAAACGGCCTGAATGATGGCATTTATTTTTTGAAAATAGTAACATCTGATGGCACATCCACAAAGAAAATTATTAAAAAATAACCCTAAGCATGAAAAAGATTATCATTACACTAACCTTGTTGCTCTCGCTGGTGCCGATACAAGCAATTTGTTCCACGATACCCATTACAAGCAGCGACACAAATCAAATCCAGCAAAACTGCATGGTGACAATTCTCGGCCCCCAGCAGGAATGTGACCTCACATCTTACCTTGATCAGTTTTATCCGCAACTGCTGACAGAAGAAAACAACTATGCAGACGCCATAGCTGCCTGCAAGGGTGATGAGGTGACGTACACCGCACTGACCGACCATCCCACCGGAACAGAAATGGAAAGTTACCTGTGGACTGCAATAGGCGGTGATATAACTTCGAACGACAATGGTGAAAGCGTAACCATCAAATGGGGCAATGGCGATTTCGGACAATTGCAGATAACGGTTACCCTTTCAGACGGCAGCGAATGCACACTGACAAGGAACGTCGTCCTTATCAGTAAACCTGACCTCAACACGCAAACTCTGCCAAGCTATTACATTGACGAAAATGGTGACAAAATAATCGAAATATGCAAAGGCGGCTCTGTGGAATTCATCGACAACAGCGTGAACGTCCAGACCATTGCTACGGGTTTCCTGTGGGAAAGCAGCATTAGCACTGAGAGCACTCGAAATTACACGCTTGAAGACATAAACACAGAAATGATAGTGAAACACATTCTGACTTCGTTCTGTGGGTGTGATACCACCGAGACATTCCGCATCAAACTCAAGGACGGAAAAAATCTTGAATTGTCATGTTATGGCACTGTTTGTGGGGGAACGGCAGCAAAATACACGGCTCTCAACGTTGCATGTAGTCCTTACGTCTGGATTGTAGATGGGGGTGTCATCACGACAGGCCAGGGCACTCCATCCGTTGAGGTGCTGTGGGACAATCCAGCCAGCGGTTATGGGACAATCGGACTCGACGGTGCATTTTGCGATGAGAATGTGTGCAACAGTATTATGTCCGTAAAGATACCCATAATATCCGATAACATCGGCATAATGGGAAAGAAAGAACTCTGCCAGGGAGAATTCTTCAAATACAGTCTTCCATTGTGGGGCAGCACTTATTACGACTGGACAGTACAGCCCTCGACCGGCGTGACGATAGTCAACGGCGACAACATAAACGAGCGAATCATCACCTTCGATTCCAACGGTGTATATACTATCACCGTCAACTATGGCTGCGATTTTCTGGGTTGTGTGGGGTTTACCTCCCAAGTGGACACCATCCATGTGTTGCCAAGACTTGTCATCAATGGAGAGAAAATTGTATGTCTCAATAGTTCATATACCTACAGCACCAATGAGCCGGATGGTATTCTACAATGGAAGATACTTTCCCCTTCCGGCATAAGTCAGACATCGGATGGCAACACCCTCTCATACCAGTTTTTAGAGACTGGTACCTACACCATCACCGCCTCAAGCGATAATTATTGCAACGAGGCCGTATACTATGTCGAGGTCAATGCTCCCCCGGAGGCAATAAGCGTGGGCATGATAGAGGGCAAACACATCGTGTGCCGCAACAATTCACTTGACCTGACTATTAGCAGTGGAGCTGGTGTGGGCGAGGGCTGCCATCTGGAATGGGCAGCGCCATGTTCACAGGCAACCTTGACGCCCATTTCTAACAATATTTTCACAGTCCCATACGGCGACGAGGTGTGTAATGTCAATGTGTTTACCGTCGACAACCGCACGGGGTGCAGGTCGGAGGCTGCCGTCCATACTGTGACAGCCTTCGAGCTTGCGAGTATAGTACCCGAAACGTTATATGCCTGTCCTCAATCCATAATGCATCTCGATGCACCCCTACAGGACAATGTGTTCTATGAATGGAAGGTGCAGCCAGAAAACCGCGCAAGCGTCATTGGTGACAAAACGGAGGCATCGGTGGATGTCATTGTCAACACAATGGAAAATGGCATATATGCGCCATTCGTCCTGTCCCTTGTAAGACATTATTGCTACGGACTGAAAGATTCGGTAGCCTATAATGTCGTGGTGGGAGAGAATAATGCTGTCGTAACCATTAATCCTGCCTCATCTTGCCAAGGGGAAGCGGTAACGCTAACAGCAACATGTGCCAACTGTGGCACCTCCTTCGAGGCGGAGTCATGGAAAGTGGGTGGAATAAATATTGGTTCTTCGAATCCTATAAGCCACACTTTCACTCAAGCCGGGAATATTCCCATTGACCTCACCTACAATACAAATGACAACACCCATTTCTGCAATAATCTTCACGCAACGTCTTTAATTCACATCATACGCAAGCCCAGTTTCGTAATAGTGAGAAATGGGAACATCCTCTCACGGGAAATGAATTATGACAGCGAGAACACTGCGACAAGCCCTTACTCATATTCCTGGACATACGACGGTACGCCCGTTTCTACAACAATGACATGCCCGATTATCGGAACAGGAGAATACTGTCTGACCATTACAAACAACCTGACAGGATGCGATAATAAGGTGTGCAAGAAGATATTGGACGATTGCGAACAATCCACAATGATAACTGATGTTTGCGGTGCTGTGGTGAGAATTGAGTTGGAGGATGTCGGGTGCGAATGGATTATCACAACCGATGATGAGAATGCACAAATCACACAACTTTCCTCAACGATGTTCAGAGTGGAATACACCACCGTCGGGTACCATGTCATAGAGGCCACAACCAACGATGAATGTGATAATTGTCATTATGCTTCTAAAACAATTTTGGTACAATACATACTCAATGTTTCCGCACGATACGACTGCGAGAACTCCCGGATAGTGGTTACTGATAACTCTTATTACTATGACCCTGCTTTTGAAGGGTCCAGAACTCTCTATTTCAACTTCAACAACGCAGACTATGCAATGCTGCCTGGTGTTTATACATATAGCATCAATAATATAGTTTTACCTACGGTTGAAACTAACTTCATTATTACTGCGAGAATAGAAGACTGTGGCTATTCCGTTTCCACGCTGTTTACCTTATATCCCCAAGCATCCATTTTCAGAATAAATCCTGATAGAACCAATTTGTGCGCCGATGTTCCATTTAATTTTTCGGCCGAGATTTCTGGAACAGCTAACAGTTATCTATGGAATTTTGGTGATAATGCAATATCTAATCATTCGCATCAAGATCACACCTATTACGGAACAATGGGAACGCAGTTCATAGTAAGTTTAGAGATAACCGATTTTAATGGATGTACTACTAGTAAAAACAGAATATATAAAATCTATTCGGATATCCTTAAGAAGGGACATCTTATATTAGAATCCACCAATCCAGTATGTATGGGAGACGATAGATTAATCGTTTATAAAAACTCTCAAACGAATTCTCATTATTCTTATAACCAAGTTCAATCTTCAGGTTATTTGTTTTCACCCACTCCCACACCCTCAAACCTGACAGGCAACGCTTATGAATATAACACGCATTATACTGGTGACTACAGCGTCAGAGTTGTTGACGTGAACGGGTGTATCGGAGAAGGAGAGGTGAACGTGGGATTCTTCGACAAGCCGCTAGTTCTCATCAAAGACATTGAGAAACATTGTACTGGCGAAGAAATACATTTTTCATGTTTTACACACAATAGCTATATTTCATACGACTGGACTCTGACAAAAGCAGGGACAACAGTATCGTTAACCAATCCCCATTCAACAGACCCATATTTCGTTCCGTCAACAGATGGCGACTATACGATTTCTTTAACCATCCACAACCAAAATTGCGAGGAAACGGCAACCATGACTTTCCATGTGTATAAAACTCCAGCCCCACCCGTATTGAGCTTTGGCGAAAATAGTTGTATCTGTAAGCCACCGGTCAACCTCGTATCCGACAGATACGCCAGCTGGAGCAACGGCTCATTGGGCAATCAGGCCAACTATTACTCTGCGGGATATGCTACCGCTTTCATTGTAGACCAGAACAGCGGCTGCAGGAGCGACACCAGCAGGATTTATATCACCCATGCACCCAATTTCGATGCATTGCTCACGGGATGCTATACAAGATGTCTTCCAGACACACTCCCTGTCTATATGTTAAGTCCGGATGGGCTGAAGTGGGTATGGTCGCTTGAAGGAGGATGGATTGCCAACGGGACTAACAATCATAATATTTACCTACCATTGCCACAATACGGCAATTACAGCATGAATGTTAGATTTGGCGATAATTGCGAGATAGAATCCCCCACGCTTACCATTGAGGAGGATGATATGTGCGGTTGCGACAGCATACAGGTAATGCCGCTGGGCAAGGATGAATGTTATATAAAAGACTGCCAGCTCTATTACACTCTGACTATGGAGGTAACGAACCAATCCTCGGCTCCTGTCATCTTCGACCAGATAAGTACTATGTCTGGAGTTACTGTCATTAGTAGCCCACTGCCGTTAACTATCGGTGCCGGTGCTACAGCCTTTGTCCAAATCGGTTTCAGGCTTACCAACCTTCAGATTTCCCACATCGCCTTCAGCCTCATCAGCACTTCATTGGACTGCGAAAGGGAAATCTCCATGCCCATCGATTTCTCGGCATGTGTTGGGACAGACTGCGAAATTAAACTCGACGAAATACTATACAACCCCACAATCAGCAGTCCCAATGCCTCGGCAGCATTTAAATTCAAACTGACATTGCCTACGGGAACCAATTCTGTCCTGGGTGTGTACTCAGAGCCCAGCCAGGTGGTAGACTACGACGCGACTTCGCTGCCCACCGTCACGGGGCTGCTCGTCCTCGATTATGGAAGGCTCCAACAGATGCAGGAATCGGGCGACTCGGTGGTTTGCATCCATGTTTTGATATGCGACGACGACAAACTGTGTCTTGCCGTAGTCTGCGTGAAGGTTAAAGACCTTTTGGATCAGATTGTGAACGGAGCAAAGACCAGTAGGCAGGATTTCGGTAGGATGTCTGACGTTGGACAGTCCGAGCCGTATTTAGTGCCCAATCCCGCTGGTAACGAAGTACGCGTGGTGGGAATAGAAGCCAACAGCATAGAGACGCTCACGCTGATAGATATGAATGGCAAAGTGTTGCTTTCTGTATCGGGTAAGAACACAATGGACATACATACCATCTCTAAAGGTTACTATATCCTTAAAATCAAATCCACTGACGGCATCTATTACCTTAAATTAATAAAGGCTTGATAGTCACCATAAGAGTTCTCGCAGCCATCCCCTCCTATTCTGGAGGGGATGGCTGCTTTGTAAGTACACGAATTTGTAATAGCGATGAAGCCATCCCAGAAATCCTTCCATTCAAAAGATTCTTCATTCATTAACTTTGCAATGTTTTTATAGCAATGGTATCGCATATAACTAATTGATATAAATACAATAATGTAATTTATATGTTTCAATGATTAGTTCCAAATCAAATCATATTTAATGTTTTTGGAAAACGAGAAGGTGCTGCATCGCATCTCAACTTTTAGGTCTGTCGTAAAAACACGCTCCGGCATCAACCCACTCTAGTTGGGATATGCAGATTGGAGCAGAGCAAACAATAGTGGAGAATAAATGATTATCTGCCGCCACCTCTGCAAGCCGTAAGCACCCCACGTCAAAAAATCCCTCCCCGAAACGCCATTAGTTACGTCTCGGGGAGGGTTGTGTTTTATATCTTTTCATTTTTGTCGTCGGTAATCCGCCTCTTCAAAAGTAAACTACAAGAACAAATCCGCTTGACTTCCGTAAGTAGCGAACCACCACACAGATTGCCGTATTCGTCCTCGAAAGAAAACCGCTGACAATCTTACCAACACACCGTCAATCTGCACCCGTCAATAAACTCCGTTGTGTCACCCCAGTGGAAAAGACTATATAAAAAAACTTACCTTGAGCGCGCTGTTCTTATGGGAAACGAGGTAAGTATGTTTATGCAAAAGTACAACTTTTTCTCATTCCTGCAAAATATTTTTTGATATTTTAGATAAATAAATTGAATATTAATATTTTGTATTTTTCAATATATCAATCTCATCTACCCAATTTTTTCCAAAAACCTGCCTTGCAAGCCTTATTTTACCCTTTGTCCACACCACATGTAACAGTACAGAAACAGGTATTTATCCATATAGAATCAGTACAGAAAGAGGACAAATCCATACCCCATTGTTTCCCGCCGCTTTATTTTTGCCCCGTCTTTCAAAGCCAAGCCTGACAGGTGCACATATCGGGCATCGCCAAGAGGACTGAAAAGAAAGTACAACAAAAATTAAAGAAAGGAAACCTTTATGGCTAAAATCTTCGGTGTAAATACCAAAATCAGCGGTAAGGTGGGGCAACTGCTCTACCGTCAGACCAGGACTGGCACGGTTGTCAGCGAACTGCCTGTCAAGCCCGTCATTCCACGCCGTAGCGCAAGGCAGATGGACCGCCGCGCACAGTGGGCCAATCTTGGTGCCATCTACAAGCAATTCGATGCCATGCTCCGCAAGGGCTATGAGAACCTGCCTCCGCAGATGTCTGTCTACAACGCCTTCATCCAGGCCAACATTGATGTGGTCAAGGTCTACATCACCAAGACCATACGGCTTAACGGCGGTGCCATCCTCGCACCATACCAGATTACTCGCGGCAGCCTCCCCAGCATTGGAATGGCCAAAAACGCCTCCAACATCCTCGTCAGCAGCGTAGCCCTCGGCACCCTCGCCATCGATGCCAACACCACCGTCGGACAGTTCTCACAGGCGGTCATTGACAATAATGACTCTTTCCTGGAGGGCGATCAGCTCACTTTCTTCCACGGCAGGCAAACCATCGACAGCGTAACCCGTACCCCTCGCGCCACCATCAAGGGCTACAAGGTCGTCCTCGACACCGCCGCCGATGCCAAGCTTTGGGACGTGGTGGACAAAATCGGATTCTCCGTGGCCGACAACTGTCTCGCCACCTCCGTAGCCATCACCAACGGGGCGGCGGCATGGGTGCACAGCCGCGAGGAAGGCGACGGCACGCTCCGCGTCAGCACACAGCTCTTCTTTGTTGAGAACGCCGCCCTCGCCTCCTATCAGGGACGCACTGCCTTCACGGCTTCGGTCAACAGCTATGGCGGCATCAACTCCGCTGCCGTCTACCTCAAGCCCGAGGTCGCCGCACTCGAAGTTACGCCCTGACTGTCCGTAATTAGCCGTCTGCTCCACGGAGGCCGCTCAATCGTCCTCCGTGGCCATCGGCTGACACTCACCGGCATCCGATAAAGATGTGTTCCGTGTAGGCGGCTTCAGCCGCCGCAAAAAGAATTTCAAAATTCAATGTTCAAAATTCAAAATTAACTTGTCCCGTGGAAGACTTAGAGATTACCACCCTGCCAGTCGCCGACTGTCGCGACATTCCAAAGCTTCGTACTATGGGCTACGACTCCGACGGCAACGCCGCACAAGTCCGCATGTCCGACTTGTTGCCGCAACAGATACCTGCCGCCAGCATCGACTTCATTAACGGCATCTTCATCGCCCGCCAGCCTTTCGTACCTGGCACCTCCGAGGTCTTTGTCAACGGACTACGATACTTACCAGTCAGGGACTACAAGGAACTGGCGGGCGACGATACCGCCGACGGCTTCGAACTACCTGGAATAGAAAGCAGCGATGAGATAATCCTCAAAGCCATCCCTGTCATCAATTAGGACGCAAAAAGAAAATACGTCCAGTGGCAAAGCCTTAAGGTTTTGCAAAAAAATAAAAAGAAAAACTAAGAATCATGCAAAAGTTAAAAATTAAACAAATCGACGGCGTAGTATCGCCCGCAATATCTGACGATTGGTCTGCATTGACCGAACAACTTGCCACCGCTGCCTCAACAAGCGCAAAGATAGACAATGCCGTCAGCGGCGCCATGGACGGAGCCCTCCAGTCCGTCACCGGCGGCAATGCTGAGAGTGGCAAGTATGTCTCTGCCGTCACCAAGGAAGGCACCGCTGTCAAGGTAGCCAAGACCGCCCTCCCAGTTACGGGTGTCAACACCACCAACACCGCTGGCAGCGGCACCACCACCAAGGCTGTCGTCAGCCTCGCCCTTTCCAATGGCAAGGTCGTGGCCACCGAGAAAACCATCGCCTTTCCCAATCCTCCCGTCCTCACCCTCGACAGCATGGACTACACCGCCGAGATCACCCTCACCAAACCGCCCTTTGCCGAGAGTGCCGTCGCCGTGTTCGTCAACGGCCTGATGCAGCCGCCCGCCGACTACACCCTTGCCGACAACAAGCTCACCTTTAAAGACCCTGAGCGTTATGCCAAGGGCGACACCGTCAACGTCCTCTACCTCACCGCCTAACCCCTTCCAAGCCATGCCCCCAACCCGTCCTCCCCCGAAAGAATGCGTCCCGTGGCAAGGCCTTCAGGTCTTGCAAAGAAGCCTCGCCCCTGTGTCCATTGCAAGGCGATTGTATCGCCGAAAGAAAAATTATCCGTCCCGTGCCAAGGCATTCGTGCCTTGCAAAAACAAAAAGGAAACCCCATGCGAAAAATCACCGAAATCATCATCCATTGCACCGCCACACGCCCCGATGCCGAATGTACCGTGGAGAGCATAAGAAGATACCATCGCAGCCTCGGCTGGCACGACATCGGCTATCATTATGTCATCTACCCCGACGGCAGCGTCCACTCCGGCCGCCCCGTCGAGCAGGCGGGCGCCCACTGCCCCGGACACAACGCCC